>DASWMJ010000094.1:0-87465 GCA_036399775.1 Chloroflexia bacterium
GGTCTGGCTGCTGGTCCATACCCTCTTATTCGCAGGGAAGGGCGGTGGGGTACCTGCGGTGACACAGCCCTGGAAGACCGTGATGAGGCCGTTATACCCTCCCTGTTGTATGTTCGCGTCGGCATCCGTCCAGGTGGTGCCGCCGTCTGTGGATACCTCAAGCACGCCACCGTCGAAGGTATTCTCGAAGGCGAAGCGGTGCCAGAAGGTGAGGGTGGCGGTGCTCACACCAGCCGGTATGTTGATGTTGTTGATGGTGGTCAGCCGAGAGTCGGTGGTCTTGTCAGGGTCGGGAGCGAAAGCCGATCGTGTCCCTGAGTGAGGATTAGAGGCCACAGACGCCCAGCCGGGAGTAGGTACGGGTGTGGTTGTAGAGGTGATGATCACCGTCTGGGTGAACACTCCCAGCGTGCCTGCCTCAAAGCCTTCGTTCATTACCTGGGTGAAAGCGCAAGGCGTGGCTGAAGGTATGGGAGTATTGGTAGGTATGGGCGTAATAGTAGCGGTACGGGTGGGGGTATTGGTGGGAGGCGTGCCCGTCACCGTAGGTGTGGGCGTGCCGCCAATCAGTGGAATCTTGTCGAAGAAGACGTTCATCTGGTTGACGCCGCCCTGCACGACCCGCCCGTCGTTCCAGGTCTGGAGGAAGTCGGTGCCCTGGCCGCTATCGCTAGCCATAGCGTAGTCGTAGTCACCGCCGTAGCAGGCTGCGGTGTTGGGATCGGGTGCCCACTGCGGGATGATAATGTCGCTGACGGCCTGGTCGGCCTGCCAGGTGACGCCGTTATCGGTCGAGGCGCGGCCAAATCGCTCGTAGCTGTTGTCCGCGGTGTTGCGCCTGTCATACCAGCCCACAAAGACCGAGCCTTGCGAGTTGACCGACAGGCTGGGCATCCACTGCGCCCGCGTAGTGGCGTCCGTGTTTAGCTTGATCGGACTCGACCATGTTGAGCCGTTATCGGTCGAGCGAATGTACATGATGTCGCCCTGGTCCGCGCCCGCGCCGTGCTGGGCGTAAGCGTAGTGTGCGACGTTGTTGGGGCCGACGCCCGGCTGGCCCCAACCCTGGTGCCGCCAGGGGCCGGGGATGATGGCGAAGAAGGCGTTGGCCGGGCAGGTGCCCGAACCGGGGGCGGGGAAGGCAGGCCCTTGCTGAATCTGCGTCCAGGTGGCCCCGCCGTCGGTGGTGCGGTGCGTGTAGTTGATGCGGTTCGCTAGCCCGCCGCCCTGTTCGTCCATAGACTGGGCAAAGACCGTGCCGTCTGTGCCGAGGCTGCCCGTCAACTGCACGGGACGGTTAGCCCCGCCACCCGTGCGGCTTGAGAGCGTGATGGCCGCGCTCCACGTCACGCCGTCATCGGTGGACCTTACCACCTGTAGCGGCGCGTTAGTGAGCGCGAAATTGGAGAATATGACGTATTGGTAGCCGAAGAAGGGGCTGCCCACCCTGTTGTCCACCCAACCGGAGAAGCGGTCGTCGCTGCTGCCCGTGTGGGTGCAGCCACTGGTGGTCCAGTTGATGCCGTCCACCGATTCCCATTGCCCAATGCCGCTGGCACCGCAGCCGCCGGTACCGGCGGCGAAGAACCCGGCGAACCACTTGTTAGCGCGCGCGCTATAGTAGTGGAAGGGGTCGCCATCGCATCTCCCCAGGCCGCTGAAGGTGGTGACTGGGAGGTAGGTGAAGGTCGCTCCGCCGTCGGTTGAGGTGGATGCGCCGCAGAGGGAGCGCGGGTTGAGGCTCAGGCCCCGGAAGTCGTTGTAAGTAGCGACCACGGTGTTGCCGTTGCTCCATACCCAGCTTTCGCTCTGGAGGATGTTGCTC
Organism: Chloroflexia bacterium; assembly: GCA_036399775.1. Taxonomy (GTDB): domain Bacteria; phylum Chloroflexota; class Chloroflexia; order QHBQ01; family JADMIH01; genus JADMIH01. The sequence continues at coordinate 1,826 of DASWMJ010000094.1, forward strand.
GACTCGCCCACTATGGTATCTTTGTCCGGGCCACCGTAAGCCAGGGGGCTGCGAAGCTGGCTGAAGACCGAGCCGACCGGATTGCTCGCCTTCTGCCCGGCCTGGGCAGTCTTCTTGCCGCTGCAATGCTCCATGATGGCGGCAGCGCGCAGGTTCATCTGCTGGTTGATATGCAGTTCTTCAATGCGTGAACAGTCGAAATTCTGTATGCCCCAGGGATCGGCGGCAGCCTGCTTGCTATCTACCTGCTGCAGGGTGCCTCCCGAAGGTGGGGCGGACATCGCCACGCTGCCGGGGAGAGCGGCGCTGGCTGCGCCCCCGAATACCCCAACGGCTCCCATAATCAATAGCGCCACAGCCAAAAATAGCCAGGTACGCTTTATCATGTCTCTCGTTCCTTTCTTGGGTTCTCTGTCATGCCCAACATCTTGTGGATTTTGGTCGCCCAGGGGGCACCCGGATTTTAGATTACTCCGTTGCGCCGCCAATCTAAAACCGGCAATCCAAAATCTAAGATTATATAAGCTTGGGTCTTGAGAGAAAATAGGGAGGGGAAATATGGTGGCCTCGCACGCGGAGACCGAATAGGCATGGAGCAGTGCGCTACACTCCGGCATCACTCCTCTGATGGGGGGTTGATTATATCCAGGCTTGCTCATTATAGGCGTGGGCCTGCGCTTTGTCAATAGAGTTTCACACGATGCATTCCAAACTGTGGTCCAACTCTTGCACGCCTTTTCATGTCTACGCACACTCTTACATGTCGTTATTAGCGCCGACTGGCTTGTGTGTCAATTCAGGAGGTGTAAGAAGCTCACTACTCCAATGCAAGAAGGGGAGGGAGAATTATGGCAGGTATGCTAGGACTTTCGATGATAATCGTGCGGCGGCGCGCGCAGTGGGTGATGCTGGCGGGCCTGATGCTCGCGCTGGTCGCTGTTTGCGGTGGCCTGGTGGCTAACTCAGGACGCTCGCTGGCGGCGGAACCGCCCGGCGGCAGGCTCACCGATAGCGTGCGCACGCTCAATTGGCATGGCCCTGATTACCCGGTGGGTACCAATGTGCAGGACAGGGCCTTGTGCAACTCGACCGGGTTGTGCGACGAGTACCAGCTTTACGTGCAGTTGCCGAGCAGTTACACGGTCACCCAGCAGGTCAGCGTCACGGTCGTACTAACCTGGGAGAATGAGCTTGACGATTACGACCTCTACATATTCGACCCGAACGGCAATACGGCGGGTAGCTCCAACGGCTTCATGGGAGGCAGGGAGCAGGCGACCCTGATTTGCCCGCAGCTAAACGTCACCTATACCGTGCAGGTGGTACCCTACCTGGTGACAAGCGCGCCGACGGGCACCTACTTCGGTGAGGCTACGCTCAACACGTCGCCGGGTACTACGTGCAACCCGAACGTGCCGGTGGCAGACCCACCTCGCGCGTCGGGAGGGCTGGTATTCAATACGAGCACGGTCGTGGACCTGCAGAGGCAGGTGGGCGAGCCTGACATCGTCTTCAGCCAGAACGGCGACATCTACGCCAGCGGCCCCTGGGGCACCTCCACGAACCAATCCTACGCCTGGAAGTCGGTTGATGACTTTACCTATCACACGATCGGCAGGATCAGGCCCGACGTTGGCCCCGGAGGCGGCGATACCACCACCGAAACGGACGACCAGAACTTCGTCTACTTCACCGACCTTGAGGGTCTGCTCAACCTGGCGGCGGCGCGCTCCACAGACGGCGGCAACACCTGGACGCGCAACTCAATCGCCTCCTATGAGACGGCGGTGGACCGCCAGTGGATGGCGATTGACAATGGCCTCACCGGAGGCGCGAGCGACAACACGCAGTTCTTCACATGGCGGCAGGCGGCCCTCGGTTCTTTCGTGGAGTACTCCACCGACGGCCAGACGTTCCTGCCCGCGCAGGCCAATCCTGCGGACGCTATAAATAATGGCGCGCCCTGCGGCGACTTCATATTCGACCCCACCGACCGCTACCTCTATCTGCCGTGCGGCAGGGCGAACCAGGTGGAAGTGGCGTGGACGCATGTTGACCCGGAGCAGCGCACAGGGCTGGTCTTCACCAGCACGATGGCGGGCAACGCGGGCGGCGAGACGAGCGAGCTATTCCCCACGCTCGACGTGGACGAGGCGGGGAACGTATACGTGGCCTACGTGGATACGGCGGACCACAACGTATATCTGGTCTACTCTACCGACCACGCGCAGACGTGGAGCGATCCTGTGCGGTTGAACGGCAACGAGGCGCGGACGGCGGTCTTCCCCTGGATAGACGCGGGGGCTGACGGGCGCGTGGCTGTGGCCTATATCGCCACCGACAGCCGGGGGCCGAACAACAACGGCGACCCCAACGACTTTCCAAGCTGGTTCAACGACAAGATAGGCTCCACCACCGTCAAGTGGCACCTCTATGTGAACTACGTCACGGGCGCGAACACCTCCAGCCCGACCATCTACCAGGACCGCGCTACCGAGCACCCGATGAACTTCGGGCAGGTCTGCACGGCGGGTACCCTCTGCATAGCCACAGGGGGCGACCGCACGATGGCCGACTTCCTGACGTTGCAGCACGACCACGACGGCGCGCTCAGCATTATCTATAACGACACCACTAACCAGCATCACGGCGCATCGGTCATGGAAGTGCGCCAGCTTGCCGGGCCTTCGATATTCGGCTCTACTCTGTCGAACGTCGCGGCTACCAACCCCGTGACCGATACGCTGGATGACGCGCAGTACCCGCACTTCAGCCCTACAGGCCCCGGCCCCAACTACGATGCGCTCGACATAGAGGGCGTGGGCATCTTGTCGGATGCCTCGACCATCACCGTCACGATGACCATTTCCGACCTGAACGCCACCAGGGTGCTGCCCGGCGCTACGTCGGTACTGTGGCTGACGCGCTGGCAGGCGAAGGCGCTGGGCGACTACGGCGAGGAGAGCTATCGCATCTACTACGCGGGGGCGAGGTCCACCGGGGGTGGCGCGCCGACGTTCTTCTACGGCAGCACGCAGGCGATGGAAGGCTCGCCCGTAGGCTGCACCCAGACCACGCCGCAGACGTGCAAGCTGCTGCAATACCCATCGGTGCCTCCGCTCGCCACTTCCACAACCGGCACCTTCAGCCCGACAACGGGCCTGATAGAGATAACGGTGCCGCGTTCGGGCGTGGGCGATCCGCCCGTTGGCGCGTCCCTCTACTCCATCACGGGCTATACGCTCGGCACGCGCGATACTACCCCCGACTTCTATGACGACGTAGACGTAGCCAGGGCATTCACCGTGACGCTTGCCACCGGGCCTGCGCCGACGGCCACGCCCACGGTCGGGCCGAGCGTGGTACCCACCTTCACAGCCACCGCCGTAGCTACGTCAACCCCATGCGGCATGAGTTTCACCGACGTGCCGCCCAGCAACGACTTCTACTGGCATATACGCTGCCTGGTGTGCCGCTACATCATCTCAGGGTACTCGGATCACACCTTCCGCCCCAACAACGAGGTTACGAGAGGGCAGCTATCGAAGATAGTAGCCAACTCTGCCGGGTTCAACGAGCCTGCGAGCGGGCAGACCTACGAGGATGTGCCTACCAATCACTCCTTCTACTCTTTTATAGAGAAGATGAGCGCGAGGGGCATCATGGGCGGCTATCCGTGCGGCACCAACGTATACGAGCCGTGCGGGGAGGACGACAAGCCGTACTTCCGGCCTGGGGCCAACGCGACCAGGGGGCAGATCTCCAAGATAGTCTCCAACGCCAAGGGGTACAACGACCCGCCGACCGGGCAGACCTTCGAGGACGTTCCGCCCGGCAACCCATTCTACGAGTGGATACAGAGGCTGGCCTCGCGGGGCATCATGGGAGGCTACCCGTGTGGCAGTGTGGGAGAGCCGTGTGGACCGGGGAGCAAGCCCTACTTCAGGTGGTCGAACACCACCACGAGAGGGCAGGCTAGCAAGATAGTGGCTAACACCTTCTTCCCCAACTGCGAGACGCCCGCCAGGCGCTAAATATAGCTGCCGGGTCAGGCTACAAGGACCACCAGGACATGGGCGAGTCAATCCCATGTCCTGGTGGTCCGTATATTGCAGACACAACAACGCCTTCCCAGCACCTCCCGTATTGTTGGTAATGGAATCTCCCCGCAGAGACTTGACAGGATTGTCAACGTTACACCAGTAATTACAGCAAGAGAGGAGAATGAGCATGGCACCTAGAGGAAACGCAGGTAAGTGGCTGGCTATGATCCCGGTGGTGGCGCTGTTGCTCCTGGTCGGTGTCGCCGCCTGGGTGTTACGCATGCAGGCACCGCAGGCCGCGCCGGAGAGGACATCCGCCCCGCAGATATTGAGGCCGAATGGAGCCGCGCCCCCGCCCGTAACTATCGGGGAGGCGGTCCAACCTGCCGAGAAGACCTATCCCAATGGGGTAAGGGTGGTCCAGGAGGTCAAGCACGACACGTCGCCCCCTGTGCGCGACATACCGGCAGGTCCGCCCATGCCCAGGCAGGACGAGGGGCCGGAGAACCCGTCACCTTTCCTTATGAAGGGCGATCCGGTGAAGGACCCTGTGGTCCAGCGATACTTTGGCGCGCTCGCCATGCCCACCCCCATCCTCAATTTCGAGGGCATCAGCTACGCGACCAGTACCTGCGAGTGCGCCCCTCCCGACACCAACGGCGACGTGGGGCCGAACCACTACGTGCAGACGGTCAACTCGGCTTACCAGATATTCAACAAGAGCGGCGTTTCCATCCAGGCCGCCAGGAACATCAACACCATTTTCACAGGCTTTGGTGGCCCATGTGAAGTGCTAAACGACGGCGACCCCATCGTGCTCTACGACTCTATGGCCGACAGGTGGTTCATCAACCAGTTCACCGCTTCAGCGCCGCCCTACTACCAGTGTACGGCAATCTCTACCACGCCCGACCCCACCGGCTCGTACTACCGCTACGCCTTCCTGACCAGTGCCACTGACTTCTACGACTATCAGAAGTACGGCGTGTGGCCCGACGGCTATTACATGACCGCCAACGTATTCAGCGCCTCACAGAGCTATTTGAGGCCTTCGGCGATAGCTTTCGACCGCGCCAAGATGCTGCAAGGCCAGGCGGCTACCTTCCAGGAGTTCAACCCCGGCAACTTCTACGGCAACATACTGCCTGCCGACATGGACGGCACGACGCCCCCACCCGCCGGGTCGCCCAATTACTTCGCTTCCATCTCAGGCAGCAACAACCGCTTCCGCCTCTGGAAGTTCCACGTAGACTGGGCCAATCCCGGCATGTCGAGCTTCACCGGCCCAACCAATCTCACGACAGCGCCTTACGACCCGAACCTGTGCGGTGGCGCGCCTTGCGTGCCGCAACAGGGGACAACGGCCAAGCTCGATACGCTGGGCGACCACACGATGTTCAGGCTTGCGTATCGCAACTTTGGGACGCACGAGTCGCTCGTGACCAACCATACGGTGGATGTGGGCGGCGACCATGCGGGTATACGCTGGTACGAGGTACGCAGCCCCAACAGCAGCCCCTTCATTTACCAGCAGGGCACATACGCGCCCGATGCCGTGCATAGGTGGATGGGTAGCGCGGCCCAGGACCGGGATGGGAATCTCGCGGTGGGTTATAGCGCATCTAGCAGCAGCATGTTCCCGGCAATACGCTACGCGGGGCGGCTGGCTAGCGACCCGCTCGGCGTGCTCGCCCAGGGGGAAGCAACGCTCTTCCAGGGCACCGGCTCGCAGACCGGCACGAGCAACAGGTGGGGCGACTACAGCGATATGGTCGTAGATCCCACCGACGACTGCACGTTCTACTACACGACCGAGTATTACGCTGCAACAGGCAGCTTCAACTGGCGGACGCGGGTGGGCAAGTTCATGTTCCCCGGTTGCGGGCAGCCAGCAGCCACAGCTACGGGCACCCCACCCACAGCCACCGCGACAGCGCAGGCCACCAGCACGGCCCTGCCTACAGTTACAGCTTGTTCGAACTACACCTACACTATGGGCACCGGCACCATCGTAGCGGGCACCGCTGACATCGGCAACCACTGCGATGATTGCTCGACATTCATCACACTACCTTTCCCGATACAACTGTACAACCAGAGCTTCAACAACGCGACTGTAGCATCTAACGGCAATCTACAGTTTGTCACCACTGACTTTGCCTTCGGCAACGCCTGCCTGCCTGTGCCTATCTTCGAGTATGGCATCATGGCCTACTGGGACGATCTGATAACGTCCTGCACCAACTGCGGTATCTTCACCTCGGTGAGTGGCACCGCGCCCAACCGAATCTTCAACGTAGAGTGGCGCTCACAGGTGCTGGGCGTCCAAAACACGTCGGCCCCCTTCGAGATAAGGCTGTACGAGGGCCAGAACAAATTCGATCTCGTATATGGCAACGTGGTTGACGCGGGCAGGGGGGCGACTATCGGCGTGCAAAGAGATATGGGAGCGTTCACCCAGTATGCGTGCGATACCGCCAGCGTGACGCCTAACAGGATGTTGACGTTCACCCTGCCTGCGTGCGCCGGCGGGACCGCCACACCGGGGGCGACTTCGACCGTCGTAGTTACACAAACACCCAGTGGCCAGACGGCTACGGTGGTACCTCCCAGCCTTACCCCTTCGGGCACGACTGCTACAGTTACCGCGATAGTGACCGGCACCTCCACACCCGCGCTGCCGACGGGCACGCTTACATCAGTCCCGGCTACGGGCACCGTTGTAACTACCCAGACGCCAGTCGTATCTACCCAGACGCCAGTTGTATCTACGGCCACCATAGTTCCCTCCACAGCCACACGCACGGTGACGCCTGTGCTGCCTACTCTTACCATCGCGGTGCCTACAGCCACGCGTAGCGTCACGCCCCTGGCGACCCAGACGACCGTTGCCCCTACCCCCACTATCGTGCCCGCCACCATGACGCGCACTGCTGTATCTACAGTTACACTAACCGTAGCGCCGCCGACGATCACACGCACACCAACGGTAGTAGCGCCTACCATTACATCGCTACCCTCGCAGACGCCGGGTGGTCTCACTCCTACTGTCGTTCCGGCGACCACTACGCGCACGGTGACACCTGTGCTGCCCACCAACACTGTAACTATCCAACCCACGCAGACCCAGGTTGTCTCTACTTCCACCGCCGAGGCGACGTTCACGGTCCAGCCGACGATAGCGGCTACGGGAACGCCACCGGTAGAACCCAGCGCAACGGTGCCTGCGGTAGCTACGACCACGCCAACAACCTGCTCCGTCGGCTTCACTGACGTGCCTCCCGACAACACATTCTATGTGTTCATACGGTGCCTGGCGTGCCGGGGCATCATGGGTGGCTACTCCGACCACACCTTCCGCCCCAATAACGACATCACACGCGGGCAATTGTCCAAGATCGTGGCTAACTCTGCCGGGTTCAACGAGCCTGTGAGCGGGCAGACCTTCGAGGATGTATCGCCCACCGACACCTTCTACCAGTACATAGAAAGGATGGCTTCGCGGGGCATCATCGGTGGGTATCCATGCGGGGGCGTGTCGGAGCCGTGCGGTTCGGGCAAGCCGTACTTCCGCCCTAACGCCAATGCCACGAGAGGGCAAATCTCCAAGATCGTCTCCGAGGCAAAGGGCTACAATGACGTGCCGGAGGGCCAGACTTATGAGGATGTACCGGCCACCAACACGTTCTACGTGTGGATAGAGCGGCTGACCTCGCGAGGCATCATGAGCGGCTACCCGTGCGGAGGGAGAGGTGAGCCGTGTAAGTCCGGCAACCGTCCCTACTTCCGGCCCAATAACAACGCTACGAGGGGACAAACCTCGAAGATAGTGGCTAACACTTTCTTCCCTAATTGCCAGACGCCCGCCAGGCGCTAAATATAGCCGCCAGGTAAGGATGCACATCGGGGCAGTCGGATTAATTACCGACTGCCCCGATGGCCTGTATAATGCAAGCACCGGCGGATCTTCCCAGCGCCTCCCACACTGTTGGGAAGCGCATACTTGCCAGCTTGCAAGGGCAAGGGCATCTAAACGGATGATACCAAGTTGGACCTTGTCATTCTGAGCGTAGCGAAGAATCTCGCTCCTCGCGTATAATCTTGCTTTGAGAACCCTGCGTAAACATCTACGCGAGGAGCGAGATTCTTCGCTACGCTCAGAATGACATGGGATGGTGGGTCTGCTAATGGTTACAGCCTTCTATGGGTGCTTCCTGGATGCGGTTGCGTGACCTATTTTCCGTAGTGATCTGATAGGGCCATGGATATTGCAGTACGGGGGAGAGGATGAACATGGCACCTGGAACGGACCAACGCCGGTGGCTGGCTATAATCCCGGTGGTGGCGCTGTTGCTCCTGGTCGGTGTTGCCGCGTGGGTGTTACGCGCCCAGGGACCGCAGACTGTGCTGAACGGAGGATACGCCCCGCAGATAGCCGCGCCGAATGGAGCAGCGCCCCCGCCCGTAACTATCGGGGAGGCGGTCCAACCTGCCGAGAAGACCTATCCCAACGGCGTGAGGGTGGTCCAGGAGGTCAAGCACGACACGTCGCCTCCGGTACGCGACATACCGGCAGGTCCGCCCATGCCCAGACGGGACAAAGGGCCGGAGAACCCGTCACCCTTCCTCATGAAGGGCGATCCGGTGGAGGACCCTGTCGTTCAGCGATACTTTGGCGCGCTCGCCATGCCCACTCCCATCCTCACGTTCGAGGGTATCAGCGTGACGACGAGCGCTTGCCAGTGCGCTCCCCCCGACACCAATGGCGACGTGGGGCCGAATCACTACGTGCAGGTGGTCAACGCGGCTTACCAGGTATTCAACAAGAGCGGCACTTCCATCCAGGCCGCCAGGAACATCAACACCATCTTTACAGGCTTCGGTGGGCCTTGCGAGGCGCGAAATGACGGCGACCCCATCGTGCTCTACGACTCCATGGCCGACAGGTGGTTCATCAACCAGTTCACCTTCGCGCCGCCTTACTACCAGTGTACCGCCATATCTACCACGCCCGACCCCACCGGCTCGTACTACCGCTACGCCTTTCTCATGAGCGCCACCGACGTCTACGACTACCAGAAGTACGGCGTGTGGCCCGACGGCTATTACATGACCGCCAACGTCTTTGCGAACGCTCAGACCTATCTGAAACCGTCAGCGATAGCCTTCGACCGCGACAAGATGCTGCAAGGCCAGGCGGCTACCTTCCAGGAGTTCAACCCAGGCAACTTCTACGGCATGCTACTGCCATCCGATATGGACGGCGCCACGCCCCCGCCCCCAGGCTCGCCCAACTATTTCGCTACCGTCTCCGGCAGCAACAACCGCCTCCGCCTCTGGAAGTTCCACGTGGATTGGGGCAATCCCGCCATGTCTAGCTTCACCGGCCCAAGCAACCTCATTACAGCGCCTTACGACCCCAACCTGTGCGGTGGCGGGCCATGCGTGCCGCAGCAAGGCACGACGAATAAGCTCGATACGCTGGGCGACCACACGATGTTCAGGCTGGCTTATCGCAACTTTGGGACGCATGAGTCGCTCGTGACCAACCATACGGTAGACGTGGGCGGCGACCATGCGGGCATACGCTGGTACGAGGTACGCAGCCCAAACGCCAGTCCTTTTATTTACCAACAGGGCACCTATGCCCCTGACACCACCCATCGCTGGATGGGTAGCGCGGCCCAGGACCGGGACGGCAACCTCGCCATCGGCTACAGCGCATCGAAACTCACCATGTTCCCGGCGATACGCTACGCGGGGCGGCTGGCTTCCGACCCCCTTGGGGTATTGGCTCAGGGCGAAGCAACACTCTTCGCAGGCACCGGCTCGCAGACCGGCACCGCCCGCTGGGGCGACTACAGCGCCATGATAGTGGACCCCACGGATGACTGCACCTTCTACTATACGACAGAGTACTTTGCACCCAGCGGCCCCTACAACTGGCGGACGCGGGTGGGCAAGTTCATGTTCCCCGGTTGCGGGCAGCCTGTAGCCACAGCTACGGGCACTCCGCCCACAGCCACCGCAACAGCGCAGGCTACAGGCACGGCCCTGCCTACAGTTACCGCCTGCTCGAACTACACCTACACTACGGGTATGGGCGGCATCGAACCGGGCACCGTTGATATAGGTAACCACTGCGACGACTGCGCGACCTATATCACACTACCCTTCCCGATCCAACTGTACGACCAGACTTTCAATAACGCCACGATAGCCTCGAACGGCAACATGCAATTTGTGACCACCGACTTCGCCTACGGCAACGCCTGCCTGCCCGTGCCCATCTTCGAGTACGGCATCGTCGCATACTGGGACGACCTTACAACGTCGTGCCCTAACTGCGGCATCTACACCTCTGTGATCGGGGACGCGCCCAATCGCATCTTCAACGTGGAGTGGCGCTCGCAGGTGCTGGGCGTCAATACGGCGGCCCGCTTCGAGATACGGCTGTACGAAGGCCAGGACAAATTCGACCTCGTATACGGCAACGTGGTTGACGCGGGCAGAAGCGCTACCATCGGCGTGCAAAGGGATATGGGAGCGTTCACCCAGTATGCGTGCAACACCGTCAGCCTAACCTCCAACCTGATGCTGACGTTCACCCTGCCCGCGTGCGCCGTTGAAACTGCTACCCCTGCCGCTACCTCAACCGTCCAGGCCACGCAAACACCATTAGATCCGACTGCTACCACCGTGCCGCCAACCCTTACACCACCGGAAGCGACGGCTACGGTCACCCTTACCGCAATCGCTACCGGCACCCCCACACCTGCGCTGCCGACCAGCACGCTTACATCAATTCCGGCTACAGCCACCCGTTTGGCGACCCAGACGCCAGTTGTACCTACAGCCACCATCATACCCTCTACATCTACCCCCAGCATGACGCCTGTGCCGCCTACGTTCACCGTTGTGGTGCCTACAGCCACAAGCATCGTCACCCCTATAGCTACTCAGACGACCGTTCCCCCTACAGCCACCATCATTCCCTCTACAGCCACACCCACCGTGACGCCTGTCGTGCCCACGCTTACCGCCGCGGTGCCTACAGCAACGCGCACCGTCACCCCTCTGGCGACCCAGACGCCGGTTGCCCCTACCACCACTATCGTGCCCGCCACCATGACGCGCACTGCTACAACCGTGCTACCTACGGTCACGCTGACCGCAGCGCCGCCAACGGTCACACGCACATCAACGGTAGTAGCACCTACCATTACATCGCTACCCACGCAGACCCAGGTTGCCTCTACTTCTACTGTCATACCGGCAACCAATACACGAACGGTGACACCTGTGCTGCCCACCAGCACCGTAGTGATCCAACCTACGCAGACCCAGGTCGCCTCTACTTCTACTACTCAACCCACATTCACGACCCAACCGACGATAGCGGCTACGGGCACGCCACCGGCAGCTACAAACACGCCAGTCGTAGCCAGCCCTACGCTGCCTGCGATAGCTACGACCACCCCGACAACCTGCGCTGTCGGCTTCACCGACGTACCTCCCGACAACACATTCTACGTGTTCATACGGTGCCTGGCCTGCCGGGGCATTATGGGCGGCTACTCAGACCACACCTTCCGCCCCAATAACGACATTACGCGAGGGCAGCTATCCAAGATCGTCGCCAACTCTGCCGGGTTCAACGAGCCTGTGACGGGCCAGACCTTCGAGGACGTGCCGCTCACTAATACCTTCTACCAATACATAGAGAGGATGTCGGGCAGAGGGATTATTGGCGGCTATCCGTGTGGTAGGGTGTCGGAGCCGTGCGGTTCGGGCAAGCCTTACTTCCGGCCCAACGCAAACGCCACACGCGGCCAAATCTCCAAGATAGTCTCGGAGGCTGCTGGGTACAATGACGTGCCGCATGCCCAGACGTATGAGGACGTGCCCGCAACCAACACCTTCTACGTGTGGATAGAGCGCTTGACCTCGCGAGGCATAATGAGTGGCTACCCGTGCGGAGGGAGAGGCGAGCCGTGTAAGTCCGGCAACCGCCCCTACTTCCGTCCCAATAACAACGCCACCAGGGGGCAAACGTCGAAGATAGTGGCTAACACTTTCTATCCCGCCTGTCAGACTCCTGCGAGGCGGTAATACGTCGTAGCTAAGGCAGTGCACCTCGACAGAAGACCCTCCCTTTCGTGAGGAGGGTCTTCTGCTATTTCCTACGGGGGTGTTATCATCTATAATGGAGTAGAGGCTTGGGGTATTCACAGTTGGTAGCCAAAGAAGAGAGTGCGCTATGGCAGACCTCCAATTAGACAGCTTGGAAATTCAAGGCTTTCGCGGGTTTCGGCACCTGCAAATAAGCAGGCTGGGGCTTGTCAATTTGGTTGTGGGGAAGAACAATGTTGGGAAAACCTCTTTGCTAGAAGCGGTGAGGTTATATGCACAACGAGGCTCGCCTAATCTTATTTGGGAACTACTAGACGTACGTGACGAAAGCCCATTTGGACGTGCCCCGTCTACAAACCGCCTAGTTACTCGTATTGATAAAGAAGAACAAGCCTTAGAAGCCATCAGATACCTATTTTTTGGTCGGAAGGACATAATAGATACTGGTAAGTCTATACAAGTTGGGTCGATTAAGTCTCTGACAAAAGTATTGTCTAAGGCAATAACTATTGAGGTAGGTTTGCTACAGGAGAGGTTTCCTAGAAGTAGTCAGCTGATTCCGACATCTACAGAGACCGATGGAGATGATGCACTCGATGTTCATACCTTCATACTTGCCATATCTATAGGTGGATTACGAAGTGCTATCGTTCCTCTTGAGCCGGAAGCAGCAGCTCGCAATTGGCGTAGAAACGCAATTGGTGAGAGGTTCAAAGAGATACCTAATGTCTTTATTTCAGCAAATGGGTTAGATAAGAACGAAGTTGGTAGTCTCTGGGATGCGATTAATTTGACCAGCTTACAGGAAGACGTACTTGATGCGCTGAAAATAATTGCGCCCATTGTTACAGGTGTGGGTCTCATGGTTGAAGAGCGTATTCCAATAGTCCGGGTAGTGGGGCTCGACGCGCCTGTACCTCTAAAAAGCATGGGCGAGGGAATGAATAGGTTGTTTGGCATTGCCCTGGCATTAGCGAATGCTAAAGATGGCTTCTTGCTCATAGACGAGATCGAGAACGGTATACATTACTCTGTCCAACCTGATGCCTGGCAGCTTATCTTTCGCGTGGCGCGGCAACTCAACGTCCAGGTTTTTGCTACCTCACACAGTTGGGATTGTATAGAGGCGTTTCAAAAAGTTGCCAACGACGAAAAGCAGGAAGAAGGTATGCTCATCCGGTTGGAAGAGCGTGATGGGGATATAGACGCTACTCTGTTTACTGAGGAAGAGTTGATGATTGCCACTCGCAGTCAGATTGAGGTCCGCTAAGAGTGGCTGGGAGGGCACATCGCCATGTGCTGCTTGTTGAGGGCCAGGACGATGTGCATGTTTTCGTCCATCTGGCTGCCTACCATCAAATACCTGTCAAGGAACCCGGTGTAGACTATGAAATTCCTTCGCCTGCGATAAAGGTTCGAGACGAGAACGGGATAGAGAACCTTCTGACTAATCTCCCTGTTCATCTCAAGGGTAGCGGCATTGAACGGCTTGGAGTTGTCATAGATGCCGATACAAATTTACAGGGGCGATGGGAATCATTCAGGAACAAGCTGATTGGATCGGGCTATGATAAGAGCCGGGTTCCGCGTGCCCCTGCGCCGGACGGCACGATAATCACACAAGAAGGCTATCCTATAGTCGGTATCTGGATAATGCCGGACAATAAAGTTCCTGGGTCGTTGGAAGACTTCATAAAGTTTCTGGTTCCACAGGACGATCTGCTATGGAGTAGAGCCGAGGAGTGTGTAGCACAGATTCCAACCGAGGAAAGGCATTTCTCCACGATACATCTCATTAAGGCACACGTACATACGTGGCTGGCGTGGCAAGAACAGCCGGGTCAGCGTATGGGGCAGGCAATCAACTCCAAGTACCTCGACCCTGATGCCGAACATGCCAGGCGTTTCGTAGCATGGGTCCGGAGATTGTTCGCTTTCACTTAATATCACTAACCCTCCAATAATATCGCAACCATATGCTCGCTCTGCAATCCGGCCATTGACAAACTTCGTATATAGAAGTAGAATATATTGTGATTCAAATCACAAAGTCTGTTTCTCTGTAAGCTCTCGTTCAAAGGAGTATTCACATGAGCGAGCTTGTACAACGTGTCGGCATCGGGCTGGCGGCCAGGGGCGAGGTCTCTGATGTAGTCAGGTATGCCGACGACGCGCGGCGGCATGGGCTGGATTCTGTATGGGTACACGACTCCTATTTTGAGCGCGACGCCGTAACCTACGCTTCGGCAATCGCGGCGCAGGTGCCCGACATAAAGGTGGCCCTGGGCGCGCTGAACCCCTTCACGCGCCACCCTGTATTGGTCGCCATGACCGTCAGCGCCCTTGACGAAATGGCACCCGGACGCGTCATACTAGGCATGGGCACGGGGCTGCCGTTGCGCCTGGCGCAGATGGGCATACCCTACACGCCGGACGGTGGTGTGGAAGGCGTCAGCAAGGCGATTGATACTATGCGCGCCCTGTGGGCGGGCCAGCGTATACCGTCTGCCACACCCAACCTGCCCCCCGTGCAGCCGATGTTCCCGCCCGTCCACCACGTACCTATATTTATCGCCGCCTACCGCACGGCGTTCCTCAAGCTGGCGGGAGAGAAGGCCGAGGGCTACCTTGCGCGCCCGGCGGAGTCGGTAGCCAACCTGCGCCGCATGGTGCCCAAGATACGCGCCGCTTCCCTGGCCGCGGGCCGACCCGAGAACGCCGTTGAGGTCTCAGGCTACCTGCTCACCTTCATTGACGAGACGCGCCGGGAAGCCCTCAACCGGGCCAAGCGCGAGCCGTTCGTCATCTACATGATGAGTGTGCTGTCCGACTTCTCTTTGCAGCAGGTGGGCTTCGACAAGGAATTGCGCGACCGCATAGCCGCCGCCTGGCGAGCCGAGGACTATCATACCGCCGCCAACCTCATCCCCGACGAAATGCTCGACGCCTTCATGCTCTGCGGCACCCGCGAGGACGTGGCGGCTAAAGCCTGGCGCTACCGGGAGGCGGGCATGGACGTGCCGGTACTACAGCCTGTCGTGCAGGACGACGAGCAGATCGCCGCCATCCTGGACGCTGCCGTGCTCTACGGCAGCCAGAGGCGTGCTTCGCAGACGGTGACCGCCAACACGGCCACACTAACGACTGCTACCCTCGACCAGCCTAAAGAGGTGGAAGCGCATAGCGGGCTGGCAGACGACCGGCGCATGGGACTCGGCTCGCGTTTGCGCCGCCATGCCGCCGCCTGGTTCGAGATCGCCCGCCCATTCAGCTTCACCGCATCCGTCGCACCCGTCGCGGCTGCGGGCGCGCTGGCGGCTGTGGACGGCCTCTTCAACTGGCCCCTCTTCGTCGTCACCCTCATAGCATCCGTGCTGCTGCACATCGGCACCAACGTCACCAACGAAATATACGACGTTCGCCGGGGCGTTGACACCATTACCTCACCCAGGGCGAGCCACGCGCTGCTCAAAGGGCGGCTCAGCGAGCGGGAGGCGTTCGCTATCGTGGGCATGGTATTCGCGCTGGCGGCTGCGCTCGGCGTGTGGCTCATCATCGAGCGGGGCTGGCCTATCGTGGCGCTCGGCTTGCTCGGCCTGGTCGCCGGGTACGGCTATACGGCCCCGCCCTTCCAATACAAGTACCGCGCCCTGGGGATACCGCTCGTCTTCCTGTTGATGGGGCCGATCATGGTGGTCGGCGGCTATTACGCCGTCACGGGCCTCTTTAGCTGGCAGGCGCTTGCGTTGAGCGTGCCGGTGGGACTGCTGGTAGCGGCCATCCTGCACGGCAACGAGTGGCGCGACATCAGCGATGACGCTCGCATGGGCATGGCTACCCTCTCCATACGCTTCGGGCGCAAAGCCGCCCACTACGGCTACGTGTCGCTCGTGGTGGGAGCGTACCTCGCCTTGAGCGTGGCGGTGCTCATGGGCTGGCTGCCTACGATGAGTCTGATGGCGATGCTCTCTATGCCTCTACTGGTGCGTGCCATCCGCGCATCCGAGTTGGGTGCGGCGGGCCAACAGCGCGCCATCGCCAAGATAGACCTTGAGACGGCGCAGTTGCACGCCTCGTTTGGGTTGCTGCTGGTGCTCGGCCTGGTGCTGGCGTGGGTGCAGCAGGTGGTAGTATGAAGTCGCTGAAGCGATTCGCCGGGGACCGCGTGCTCGTCGTGGGGTTAGGTATGGCCTATCCTGCGTTCGCCCTTACGTTTCGCGGGCCGAAACCGCAGTTCTGGAACCGCATGACGCTGACCGGCCTGACGCTGGGCAGCCTGGCCCTCGCGAAGCAGCCGGAACTGCGCCGCACGCGCATCGGGCCAAAGGAGGTAGCTTCCGGGCTGGCCTCGATGGCCGCGCTCTACGTTATCTTCCAGGTAGGCGATAGGTTGGCGCGTATCATCCTGCCCAAAGGCGCGAGCGAGATTGACGCCATCTACGACCTGAAGGCCGAGCATTCGCGGGCGCTGCTGGGCGCTAGGCTTGCGCTCATTATCGGCCCTGCTGAGGAGCTTTTCTGGAGGGGGCTGGTGCAATCGCGCCTCGCGAAGAAGTTTGGCAAAGGGCCGGGTTACGTGCTGGCGACGCTGGCTTACGGCGGCGCGCACCTCGTAACGGGCAATCTCACGCTGATTGGGGCGGCGAGCGTGGCGGGTGCGTTCTGGGGCGGGCTGGCGGCGGCAGGCATGCCTATGGGCGGGCTTATCGTCAGCCATTCGGCCTGGGACGCGCTCATATTCCTTATCGCGCCCACGGTAGCACCGAAGAAGTAACAGACCAGAGATATAAGTTACAAAATAAGGTAGTGGGCATCGCGACGCCCACTACCTTATTTTGTGATGCTCTCGAACCCGTAGCGCTGAAAGCCAATGGAACTCGCTTGATTTCTGAAGGCGCGCCCTTTATGTAATTCACTCGTATCATAGATATAGTTGTATTTGGTAGAATAGAGCCTTAAGAATAGTGAACTTGGTCTACTACAATGCTGTGTTATTAGAATAAACGAGTCAGGGGAGCGTGAGGTGGAGCTATGGTTGGTGGGGGCCATCCAGGGAGCAGAGAGGTTGAGGCATTGCCGCTCGGCAGCGCTGAGTTCGCGGAAGCCTTTGGAGAGCCGCTATCAAGCGTGCTGGACCTCTCTACCTGGCAGACAGGTCTCAATCTGGAAGAGCTATATGGCCGCCTGGGTGACGAGATCGTGGCCGAAGCGGTGCGCTTCGAGGCCAGCACAAAACCCCTCATACGCGAATACGTCTTCTCAAAGTTCACCACACGCAAAGAAGCGCCTCCCGGCGCGGGCGTTTATCAGGCTACCCTCCAACAGATAGAGCTTATCCATAAGGGTCTGCTCTTCACGGGGGGAGTAGAGGCAGCAGACGGCACCCACTTCGCCCATGAAACTATTCCTCTGACGGTAAACCAGGTTGGCGTCTGCACAATCTCCTACAAGGGCGACCAGGGTACGTACGTGCATCGTCTGTTCCGCCGTGACTTGCGGGCGGGACTCTCCGGCGAACTGGAGCGCATTTTCGACCTGCTCAGCCGTAGAATGCACCGGAGCGCTTTTGATACCCCGGACGACGAGGAAAACCTGACCAGGCTGGCCCGCCGGGGCATAATGGCCTACGCCGAGAGGGCCGTGCTGCTGGAGGAATGCGCGGCTCCCTGGCGCATGGGGCATGGCAATCCCGCGCCGGTTGAAATGCTCACCGGAGTCGGCAGCATGGAACTGCTGACCCATAGTTTGAGCCTGCTGCGCCGCCTGCTGCTTGGGCACAAGCGTTGGTTATTCGTGCCGAGCGCGCCCAGGGACCTGCTGCTGTTGACCATAGGACAGGCCCTCAATCCGTTGGAGTATGCAATCGTAGAGACGGCGCGTGAGAAGATGATGCGCACCGTAGACGCGGGTTCATACGAGAGGCGCTATGAAGCGGAAGTGCGCGCCTTCGTTGAAGAGGCAGGCGCGCAGATAGTACGCGGCGTCTACAGGGCGTCGCGCATGTCCCCGCCCTACGTATTCTACGCGCACGCCGAATGCGCGCACGAAGCCGCCCTCATCGCCCTCGCCGATAGCACCATGCACGAGCACAGGGGCTTCCCGATGCTCATCGAGCTGGCCGACCGCATCTGCGCGAGCACGTTCGGAGCGCAAGCCCTGGCGACCCAGATGGATGTCGCGTACGCCGCGCAAGGAGTACCCTTCGAGTACCTGCCGGACCGGCACATGCGGAAAGGATAGACCGATTTCGAACCTGGAATTTCGGATTGCGGACTTTTGATGCTTGTATTTTATTTGGGCGAGGGAGGGATATGGATAGGCAGGTTGAGAGGGAGAGTGGGGATGGGTTGTCGGGGCAGGTTCCGGAAGAGGTGAGGCGTGATCTGGCGGTTGGCCCTCGGCCTGTGCCTGAGTCGGCGCTGGCGGCAATCGAGAAAGCTATAGAGTCTGTGGGCGGCCCCTGGGAGGAGAGCGCGGAGTACGCGGGGGCGGTAGGGCGCACTACTTTCGACCTGCCTTCCAGCCAGGACAACCAGATAACCGTAGTGCTGGCGAAAGAGCACGTAGCCCAGGGCACGTTGGGTTCTCAGTCCATAGTGCGGATCAAGAGCGGCGTAAGGCTGGCCGAGCATGCGGCGGATAGCGGCCCGCAGGCAGCCGCCGTGCGCCGGGACTACCTGGCTGTGGTGGTAGCCGGGCCATTCGCCGAGCCGGACGGGTTGCGCGGCGATGCGCCGGTGATAATCACCACTGCCGCCAGGGGCGGCGTGCTGACCCCGCCCTATCATGGCAGGGTGCAGGTGGAAGTGCTGGGAGAAGAGGTGGGCGGCGGCCTCGTCCCCCCACGCTTTCGGCCCCTGCCGAACAGCCCGGTCTTTCTGCTCTCGCAGGAGGAGACTGCCACCGTGATGAAGGTAAACGGCGACCTTCGCATCGGCCTGGTGGTCGGATATAACAACATAGAAGTGAGGGTGCCGAAGGGGGACAAGAGCGTGCTGCCCCGCCATACGGGCATCCTGGGCACGACAGGCGGGGGCAAGTCAACCACGGTGGCGCGCCTCATCTCCGAGGCGCAAGCCAACGGCTACGCGGTGATCGTGCTCGACGTGGAAGGCGAGTACACGCAGATAAATGAGCCGACCGGCGATGTGCGCATGCTCTATGCTCTCAAGGAACGCGGGCTGGTCGCGGGCGGCGTGCCCAATACCACCATCTACCACCTGGTGGGGCGCGACACCTCTAACCTGGCGCACCCCAGGCGCAGGCAGTTCTACTTGCAGTTCGCCCGCCTCTCTCCCTATGCCGTCAAAGAGATACTCGACCTGACCGAAGCCCAGTCCATGCGCTTTGACATGGCATACGACGTTGCCAAGCTGGCGTTGCGCGATCTCGACATCTTTCCGCAGCGAGGCAATCGCGCTCAAGAGCAGCTTGCCCTCGACATAGACGAGTTCGAGCGCGGGTACCCGCGCCTCACCCTACAGCATATGCTCGATATAGTGAAAGGGTTTCTCCACGTCGTCACCAGGCAGCCCGGCGATCCCGACTTCTTCGACAGCCGGTTCGGGGCAGACGTGGATAAGGTGATGCAGCGCATTCGCAACGTCAAGAGTGACAGCCCCCCTAGCTGGCGCGCCCTGTACGGCAAGCTGTGGCAGCTAAAGCGGATCGGCGTGTTCGATTCGCACAGCGAGACCGTGCAGCCGATGGTGTATGAGAGATTGCTCAGGCCGGGCAGCGTCAGCATCTTCGACCTCTCCGACACCGACTCTCCGATCCTCAACAACCTGGTGATAGCCGACCTGCTGCGGGGCGTGCAGGACGAGCAGGACGTCCTGTACGAGACGGCTGTGCGCGGCGGCAGCGAATTGCCGCGTGTGCTGATAATCATCGAGGAGGCGCACGAGTTCCTATCGGCGGAGCGCATAGAGAAGATGCCGGTGCTCTTCGGGCAGGTGGCGCGCATCGCCAAGCGCGGGCGCAAGCGGTGGCTGGGGCTGGTATTCGTGACGCAATTGCCCCAGCACCTCCCCTCGCAGGTCTTCGGCCTCATCAACAATTACATCATCCACAAGATCACCGACGCCGCAGTAACCGCGCGCCTCCAAAAGACCGTGCCCGGCATAGACGAGAGCCAGTGGCGACGCCTCGCCGCGCTCGCCCCCGGCCAGGCGATTGTGTCGTTCACCCACATGGCCCGCCCCCTGATGGTATCGGTCGACCCCACGCCTTGCAGGTTGAGGATGGTGGACTAGAGTTTATTTGACTGTGCCGTTACACCGTGCTATTTTGCTACTATGAATACCCCCGTGATAGAACGCGATCTGGTAGGTGGCGGCGCTGAAGTCTATACCGGCAGTAAGGCGGTTCCCCACGTCGCTTCGGCCCGTTCGAGGGTGTTACGTTCCTGGTATTGGGCGCTGGTGCCGTTACTGGCGCTGGCAGCTTATGGCCCGGTGCTATCCTTGTGGTTTGTGGGTGATGATTTCAATCTTCTGCACTGGCAGGAGCGATTGCCCGGCATCACCCCTTTCACCTGGGTTATCAACCTCTTTTACAGACCTCTCAGTGGCATCTTGATCTGGAACGTGGGCTATTCGCTGTTCGGCACGAATGCTCTCCCATACCACCTCGTCAGCCTGGCCTTGCACGCCCTGATAGCCTGGCTCTTATCACGGTTGGTTGGTGTTGTGTCGGGTGAAGCGCGCATAGGGTGGATCGCCGGGGCAATCTTTGCCGTCTTCCCGTTGAGCACCGAGCCTGTAGCCTGGCTGGCCGCGCAGTGGGACCTGTGGGCGGCTGCTTGCGGGGTAGCGGGCATGTGGGGGTTTGCGGCTGCCTGGCGCAGGCGTGATTGGCGGCCTTACGCGGCGGGCCTCGCGATCACCCTGGCCGGGGTCTTTATGAAGGAGAGCATCCTGCCGTTAGCCCTGGTTATCCCCTTTATTGCGCTGGCAACCGAGCTTTGCGTGCCTACAAAGGGTGAAATAGCTGCTCCCGCCGGTATGCGCGATTGGCTCTTGCTGGGGCGGCGTATATTGCTTTGGTCTGTGCCTTACGCGATGCCGTCGTTGCTCTTCGCGGGCTTTCGCCTGGCGACATACGGCAGCGTCGGAGGGTATACCGGGGTCAGGGCCGATTACAACCACTTCTTCTGGGATGTCATGGTCGCTATTGGGTTACAGATGCTAATGCCGCTGAACCGCCTGGTCTTCAGCCAAACGGCGGTACAGGTAACGGGGCTGTTCATGACGGGCCTCTTCCTGGTGGGGCTGTTCTCATGGGGTAGGAAACGGTGGCCGTTGGTGCTGCTCGCTGCTGTTTGGTGGCTGGCGTTCATGGTCCCCGTTATGAACCTGGTCGCGTTGGATAACCCGACGCGGTCAGGCTCTCGCCTTATCTATATGAGCCTGATGGGTTTTTGCATCGCTTTCGCCGTAATACTGGCCGGGTTGCTGGACGCCTTGCCGAGACGCTACATCGGGTGGGCGCTCGTGAGCGGCATGCTGGCTCTGGCGGTGCCTGCCACCTGGATACAGCTTTATCCCTGGCAGCAAGCGTCCCGCCAAACCAGGTACCTCCTCCAGGAGATAGGAGGGCTGGTAGAGCCTGCGCCCGGTAAGGTGCTCCACTTCAACGTGAAGGACCTACCTGCGGAGTACAAGGGGGCCTACGTTTTTTGGAATGGCCTCAACGATGCCCTGGAGACGTTCAACCACCAGACCACCGAGGTGAAAAGCGTGGGTGCGCTGGACCTTCAGGCTCTAGCCGAACCTTTGGATAGGAGGTCCGGTGGGAACTATAACCTGGCTTTCTCTCTTGACCCTAAAGACGAACTGTATCATGTCAGCGAGCTAAGCGGCATGTCGGTGCCCACCGGCCCACCGCCGGGCGCGAAGCTCGCCTGGGACTATGCAAAGTGCGGCGAAGGGGGACCTTCAGAGCAAGTAGAATGGCAGCCTTTCATGGCAGCCTTCGATTGCGCAGCAACACCCGACACGCCGCCTTTCC
Source organism: Chloroflexia bacterium (assembly GCA_036399775.1). Lineage (GTDB taxonomy): Bacteria > Chloroflexota > Chloroflexia > QHBQ01 > JADMIH01 > JADMIH01. Next base: position 24,013 of record DASWMJ010000094.1, read on the forward strand.
CCGGCACCTCTTACGCGGTCCTCCAACCCAAGACAGCCGACCCTAACATCAACCTGCCTGATCTGGCGTTGGACCCTTCGGGGGCTAGATGGGTGCGGTTGGCAGTATTGGCCCGGCTACCAGGGGGGAACGAGGGACTACGGGGAGAGTGGTTCTGGGGCAGCATGGAACAGCCCGCAAAATGGTCGGGCGAGCGCAATAGCGCCTTTATGCTCGATGCCAACCCGGAGTGGAGGACCTATTGGACGTATATCCGGGCAGATGAGGTAAAGAATGGGCTGCACGGTTTGCGCTTCGACCCCGTGAACGCCCAGGTGCAGGTAGATGTCGCCTGGATTTCCATATCGTTGATACCGTAATCGTGTGGGGTTAGGGATGTAGCTGTAATCCAAGATAGAAGAAACCGAATTACAAGAAACTTTGCCCATATGCTTGACAAAGACCAGATATGCATGTATTATATGTATAACAGATTAAGCTCTAGCAAGGAGATGGCTGATGCCGAGGACTGCACGAGAACTAAGGAGATATTCTTTAGCGTTGCCGGAAGATATGTTTGCGCAATTGGAGGAAACAGCGCGAAATCGTGGTATGACAGTTGTAGAGTTACTAAAGACCTTTATCAAGATAGGGTTCCTTGTGATCCAAGTGGACGAAAATGACAATGCGGCCCTCATTATTCGCGAGGGAGACAAAGAGCGCGAGGTTGTTCTGGTTTCCTGATTGAGAGCAAAGTAGATGCTGGAGCAGTGAGCTGAGTGAAAAGCTACGATAACATTTCAGATTGCGATAAGGATGCAAGTGGGCTAGAGTGCGTGAGGCGAGAGTCCTATAGGTTCGTGCCTGCTTCGTCCGCCTTCGATAAGGAGATGGAGGAGACTCTTGAATGTCCTCGCTTCTCAGTGTCTGAGGATTTTGCTGGTATAAGTCCGCGCTGGTTGTCGTGGGGGGTGAAGAGCGACGAAGTTGTCCATGAAGTTACTTCGCTTGATGATTTCCTATGGGAGACAAGGCGGCTTCTAGCTTCAGGATGCCGTGCCGAAGATGTACTCAATGTTGCACGCATTAATTTCGACTCGGCGTTATTTCCTGATATCCGACATGGATTAACGTATTCTCCTAGGTTACGAAACTTAGGAGATATAATAAAATGGACACAGTCAACAATACTTGGCGCGCTAGCTATTGACGCGGCGAAAGTACTCACATATGGGGACTGCTACGAATATACTACATATGATGGAAGTGATGATGCATTCGACACTACAGCAAGTTTTTCGGCACTGATATCGACAAAGCTAGAAAGTCTATACCGTAGGACACACTATCTTAAGCCGTTAGCGATTGCTGAAAAAGATGAATCTGTGATGGCTAGTACGCTGAGGAAAAGCTTCGCCATCATGCAGAGGCATCTTACGTGGAACGAGAGTAGTGCAACTAAAGCTTTCAAGGAATTAGTAGATTGGCTGCATGTAAGAATAGCACCCGCTGTGAAGCCATTGCCTTGGCGTCGTTTGAAGAGACTGCTAAGACAATTGCGGCCTGGATGCGAGGTAATACGTGCCGTAAAGGGGCACACATTCAGGACACGTCTATGCCAAAAGGGCCAGACAGTAGGATGGTTTTTATCGCGCATCGCAGCTAAACAGACCCGGAAAATGTTGTTTCGAGTCTCTCCTCGTCCAATGCGCTTTGTCTCAGAAGATGACGACGTAATACACAGTGTTATCGACCGTCTAATGAGAGAAGTAGCAAGGGAACGAGGGAGAAACTCTTATGGAGAAGCTCAAGGGTAATGATGCGGAAGTTAATTTCGATGAGCTTATGCAAAGGCTGGTCCCCAAGGATCTGACGAAAGCCATTGAGCAGATTAGCGAAGTCGTTGATGATATAAGCATTGAAGAGAGCGAAAAGGTTATCCTCACAATTTCTACGGAGAAACGCAGAACTCGCTCAGTAGTAAAGACAAGCCGCACAAGGAAAAAAGCGGGTATCATCACCAGTATCCTGATAGTTGTAGTTATGGTCTATGGTCGCGAGATCGTGCAGTTTGTAACCGAACTGCTCCAGTTTCTCCGAGCGAATGGGCCATAAAAGATGTAGACCCCTATAAGATAGAAGAGTGCACTATATTCTTAGACAAGGAGTTTGACAAGCCGGGGACTGGATTGTGTCAAGCCTTGGTCTGCTCTATGATGCTCTCTATTTCTGTCATGGAGGCGTCTATATGTTCCCCAGTATTTTTGTCATCTACTTCAGGTGCCACCTTTACTATCTCTCCTCTGGCACCTCAGGCAAAGGATCAGGCTTGAGCAGCAACACGCTCATTGGCGGCAGAGTGAGATTGAGGGCGTAGCCGCTTTCGGCCCATTCGTCGGGCAAAGCTCCGACGCCTCCATAGTTGCCCACGTTGCTCCCCCAGTAGTCGCCCGCGTCGCTGTTGAGTATCTCGCGGTAGTACCCGGCGCGGGGCACGGGCACACGGTAGCCTTGTCGCGCTACCGGGGTGAAGTTGCACACCACCACGACCATGTCGTCAGCATCTTTGGCGCGGCGCACGAAGGCGATCACGCTGTTCTCGTTGTCGTTGGCGGCGAGCCATTGGAAGCCGTCCCAACTGTTGTCTATCTCCCACAGCGCCGGGTTGTTAGCGTAAACGTGCAACAGGTCGCGCACGTATTGGAGCAGCCGCAAGTGTGGGTCTTGCCCCAGCAGGTCCCACTCTATGCTGCGCGCCTCGCTCCACTCGCTCCTCATGCCGAACTCCGCGCCCATGAAGAGCAGTTTCTTGCCTGGGTGGGTGAACATATATCCGAAGAGCGCGCGCAGACCGGCGAACTGCTTCCACTCGTCCCCCGGCATCTTGTTTATGAGCGACTTCTTGAGGTGTACGACCTCGTCGTGCGAGAGGGGCAGCAGGAAGTTCTCGTTGAAGGCGTACATCAGCGAGAAGGTTATCAAGTTGTGGTGGTAGCGCCTGTAGATGGGGTCGTTCGCCATGTAGTCGAGCATGTCGTGCATCCACCCCATGTTCCACTTCAAGTCGAAGCCGAGGCCGCCCAGGAAAGTGGGGCGCGTGACCATCGGCCAGGAGGTCGATTCCTCGGCCATAGTCAGCACTTCAGGGTGCTCCCCATGTACAAGGTCGTTGAAGAGCTTGAGGAAGTCTATCGCCTCAAGGTTCTCCCTACCCCCGAAGCGGTTGGGGAGCCACGCCCCTGCCTCGCGTGAATAATCGAGGTAGAGCATGGAGGCCACGGCATCTACCCGCAGGCCGTCTATGTGGTACTTGTCGAGCCAGAAGAGGGCGTTGGAGAGGAGGAAATTGCGCACTTCGCTGCGCCCGAAGTTGAACACGAGCGTGCCCCAGTCAGGGTGCTCGCCCAGGCGCGGGTCGGCGTGCTCGTACAGGTGCGTGCCGTCGAAGTAGTTCAGCCCGTGTATGTCCTTCGGGAAGTGGGCGGGCACCCAGTCCAGGATCACGCCGATGCCGTTCCGGTGGCACTGGTCCACGAAGTACATGAAGTCCCTCGGCGTGCCGTAGCGGCTGGTCACGGCGTAGTAGCCGATGGTCTGGTAGCCCCACGAGCCATCGAAGGGGTGCTCCGAGATAGGGAGCAACTCTATGTGGGTGAAGCCCATATCCTTGACGTAACTAACCAGATCGTGGGCCAGTTCGCCATAAGTGAGGGGGCGGTCCCGGCCATCTTCCCCACCAGGCACGCGCCGCCACGAGCCTAAGTGCAACTCGTAGATGGACATCGGCTTGTCCAGCGCCTGGCGCTCAGGCCGCTTGCTTAACCATTCCCCATCGCCCCATTCGTAGCTGTCCAGATCGGCAACTATGGAGGCGGTCTGCGGGCGATACTCCGCGAAGAAGCCGTATGGGTCGGCCTTGTCGGCTGAGAAGTCGTTGAAGCGCGACCTGACCTCATACTTGTACGCCTCGCCCTCGCCTATCCCCGGCAGGAATATCTCCCACACGCCCTGCACCGGGTGGAAGCGCATTGGGTTGAACGCGGGCATCCCACCCATTGAAGTTGCCTATGACGCTCGTACGCAATGCGTTGGGCGCCCATACCGCGAAATGCACGCCCCTGACGCCCCCCACCTCCCGTATGTGCGCGCCCAGCTTCTCGTAGGTGCGATAGTGGGTGCCCTCACGTATCAGGTGCAGGTCGAAGTCGGTGAGCAGGGGGCCGAACGAGTATGGGTCGTGCAGGTCAACGGTATTGCCGCTCGCATTGGTGGCGCGCAGGACGTAGTTGAAGGGACTATCGGGAGGGATGACAGCCTCGAAGAAACCGTCGGGGTGGAGACGCCACATCTCATAGGGGGTGCCGTCCTCCGTGACGACCTGCACCAACGCGGCCCAGGGCAAGAAGGCACGCACGGCGGTTGCAGGTTGCCCATCATGCGTTACCTTGTGAGGGCCGAGCACCGAAAACGGGTCGCCGTTGAGACCGCGCGTGATGGTCTCTATTGTAGCCTGCGATAGTGTTTCCGGCATCAGAGGCTCCTTATATGAGAGTGAGCTAATCGCCCATTCAACTATAATACATGAGGCAAATCCCGTACTATATTGTAGAATAGTAAATAATTACGCTTGACGTAACCCGTAATTGGTAGCAGGATGCAGAAATGGATGTTGAGGAAGATAAGCCAAAGCATCCCAAATACAGCAACCGGAGAACGCGACGAGTTCAGAAAATATTTAACCTCATATTCCGAGCAGCTAGTTCGCATAGCTCATGAAAAACTGCATTCTATTGCGCCTACGAGATGCAGGCATAATACTCGTATCGTACCTTGCGCTGACTCTGTTGCTTACGTGGCCTCTTGCCGCCAATTTTGCGACAACGCTCCCCGATGGCAGTGACGGTTGGCAGCATCTCTGGGGCCTATGGTGGATGAAGCGAGCGATCGTGGACTTGCACACCAATCCTTACTTCACCCCTTACATATTCTACCCCAAGGGTGTGAGTCTCCTGTTGCACCCACTTGAGCCATTCAACGGCTTGATTAGCATCCCTTTTCAGGTGGCGGGTCTAGGATTGCCTTTTATCTATAACCTGCTAGTGGTTGTGAGTTTCGTGTTCTCCGGGTATGGTGTTTACCTGCTTGTCCGATATCTGACAGGGGTGAGAGTCGCAGCGTTCGTGGCAGGCCTGACATACTCCTTCAGCCCATACCATTTCGCCCATTTGTTGGGCCAACTGAACCTGGCTTCTTTCCAGTGGCTTCCCTTCTATGTGCTTGCGCTATTGAAATCCTGGCCCATAAACAACATGGGGAGTATTGAGATAGGCGCATTAGGAAGCGCTACCAGGCCAGCCAAACAGGGACTCTGGGCAGCCGTGGCAGGGGTGTGGCTGGCGATCAACTGTTATACCGAGTGGACATATGGGGTAATATTGGGCCTGTTTACCGTCGGGCTTGTTGGGGGGCATGTAATAGGGATAGTGCGGAACGGCAGCGGGGATAGGGTTGGAGGAGAGCTGCGACGTAGCTTGCGGGGTAGCTTATTACGCCTAGCATTGTTGATAGGGGTGTGGCTGGCACTGGTAGCTCCTTTGCTTGTACCTATGATAGTCGAAGCGAGGTCGGCCACGTACATTCAAGCTACCGAATACGAATTGGAACTATTCTCCGCTGACTTGACTGATGCTTTTATGCCGAGCGCGTTTCACCCTTTTTGGAAGGAGCTATACGAGGGGCTTAACACTACTCATTATATGGGTCGCCATCCTGCCGAACGTGTAGTGTTTGTCGGATACTCTGTGCTTACGTTGAGCGTGATTGCCCTATGGCGAGGGCGCAAGCGCAGAGAGGTACAACTGTGGGCGTGGTCAGCGCTAGGGGCGTGGTTACTCAGTTTGGGGCCTTATTTACAAGTCTGGGGTCAGAGTGGATTCTGGGGAATGCACATCCCTATGCCTTACAAGCTTCTTGCCGATTTGCCACTCTTGTCCATAATGCGAGTACCCTCTCGTTTCATGGTGATGGCAATGTTGGCCTTAGCTGTGATGGTAGGCTATGCACTAGCTGCTTCTTGGACTGGACGACTCTTCAGGAACAAGATGAGGACGAGCTTACTTGCCGGTGGGTTGATAGTAGCAGAGTTTATTGCTCTGCCATTCCCATTGATGCAGCGCCCCTACGATGTTGCTTTCTACCGCGAAATAGCCAACGAGCCGGGTAAGTTTGCCGTGCTAGATCTGCCTATTGCGCCTGTCGCCGCTTACATGGGCTACGCCACCGTGCATGGCAAACCAATTGTCAGTGGCTATCTGTCCCGCCAACCTCCCGATCCTTTCGTCAACGACACACCTGTGCTGCGCTATCTCTTGAATTCGACTAACGCAGATGACCCCATCGGTGAAGAAGCTGCTCGCAGTGGCTTGAACGAGTTGCGCCAGGCGAATGTACGCTATGTCGTGGTGCATTGGTGGGTACTTTACGGCGATGCGAAAACGACGATGCGCATCAAGCTAGACCGTCTATTTCCAAACATTGATTCCTATACCACCCCGGAAGGTGATTTTACGGTCTATCAACTTGGACCATGACCTACTGGATGACAAGGGGTGAGGTTACTGCCTCTTACGCTTTACAAACTAGGGGTACTCAATCCTAAAGTTTTCGAAGTATGAGCGGTATTGACCCAGCGTATGCGTATTCCCGTTATCGTATGCGATGTACCACTCGGTAATCGTCTTGTTAGCCAGTGGCGAAAGGTCAACCTCGAAGTAAATCCACTGCCCCGTTGGGTAATTACCACGAGCAGCAGGATGAAGTGGGACATTATTCTGGTCCCTTATGTTGTTGTAATCTCGGGCGTACGTTCCATCAGACATGCGGAAATCTATGCTCATGGTGCTCTGCTGGTAGTTGTACTGGAACCAGCGTATCTTAGTACCGCTATCAATTGTGAGATAGTGCTCGTTGTGTGGGCCGGTGTTATCGTTAGCGAAGGAGAAGAGCCTCATGTATCCATACGAGTAGGAAGCCTGAGCATATCCAGCCAGCAACTCCATGCGCGATCCAGCAACAGGAGTTACTCCATATTCACTTCCCCTATTGCCCAGTTCGGGCGGCGGGTTAGTGCTGTTGAAGTAACCTGCCACATTGTTGCGGAGGGCGATAATATTAGTCTCACCTAGTGCATAACCGTCAGTCCAATCCCAACTGGTTTTGGGACCATATATTTGTACAGCGCCATCCCGGTCGCCCATCCAAAGGACCTGCTTGACCCTACAATCCGGAACCATTACCTCGGCTGAGTTGTTTGTGTTATGACCCAAAGACAGGGTATGACCGAATTCATGAAGGGTTACCGTTTTCAAATCGATCTGCCCAGGGTTACTAGAGCAGTTTATGATGCCTGAGTTGTTCCAGGTCCAGGAGAAGCCATAGTAACTCCCGGTATTCAAATAGATGCGCGCCTTGGTGTGAGCGCTAGTATAGATCGGCTCAGGACAGGTAATAGCCGGATCAGGCCCAAGAACACCAATAGATTCACATCCAGGCGCTGTAACTGTAGGCTGATTCCAGGTCGCAATTCCCGTGTCGTTAGAGTTCCAGGGTGTATAGCGCGTGAGATGATGCCAGGTAACTTTGTTCCATTTAGGCACGATATCGTAGGCAACGATATCAGTAGCGCCAGGTAATCCGAGGTTGGTGTCGAAGTTGGATTCGATGCCGTAATATACGTTAGCCGGCCAACCATCCCAGTGGTGGATCACATCGAAGGCAGAGCTAATGCTTATAGACTGGAAAAAAGCCGCCGCAAGCAATAATACAGTGGCAAAGCGAAACGCCTTTCGATACCGCTTCAAGTATTCCATATGACGCCTCCTCATATCAATGTGATGCGGCAGTTTAACATTGTTCACTGTTTATATACCGCCTGCGATCATTGACTAGCAGGCCCTAGCCCAGCCAACGGATCCGGCCATGACCGGACCTCCATCTTTGTGAGCCATATCACTCACTACGTCATTTTTGTGCAGCCGCTACCTCGGTGAGCAATTCCTGCGTCGAGATAGTATGGTAGCCGTTTGTAGCCTTCCCGTCGGCTCCAAGCGTATAATGCTCAATAGCCATCCAGGGAGTATACCCGTCAACTTTCAAATCCGAGTTTGTAGCAAAGTTGTTAAGGAAGAGAACTACGTGTTCCCCCTCTGAGAACGTGTACCGGCTGTCACCCCAGGTTGCTTTATCTTGCCCTACTACGCCTCCAAGAGCCATTATCATAATAGTCGTCGGTCCTGACCCTTTGCGATAGCTGTCAATGTTGACCAGTACAGGTCTAAAGATTACATAGGTACTATTTGGCGCTCTAGGATTTAGGGGCCGGGAACCGTCTTTAGTCGACCAACGAGCCGGCTGAATACTGGCAACAGTGCCTTGAACTACGTTGATTGATACGTTCGTCATGAGTTGTGGGTTTGAGATGTGGAAAGGGTAGGCGGCTACATCAATGGGGTCGCCAGGCAAAGGTGTTGGAATCGGCGTGTAACCAACAACTGGCGTCGGAATTTGATCAAAATCAGCGTCCGCTCCAATCGGTACAGGCGTCATATACGGCACCGGATAATCCGGCATAAGTGTGGGGGTTGGGACTTCTCCGACCTGGGGTTCGCCGGGCTTCCTCCGAGGGACAGGGGTTGCTAGACCCTCAGATGGCTCTTCTCCGTCTCCAGCAAGAGCCGCCTGTATAACCCTTTCATTCTTTTGTGAGTTGGCACTTGCGCCAACCCCCAGCATAAATACAATCGCGCTTATGCTGGCTGCACTAAGGAGCAGTAGCACGATAATTACGTTTTGTGCCCGGTGATTTGATTGCTTCTTCATATCTTAGCACCCCCTCGAAACCTGTTGCACCGGATATTTGGTGCATCAAGCTCCATGTATGGAGTCCTATCCCAACAACTTTCAGACGACTCTTAACAAGTAAGTCACCTCAGCATGTATAGAATATTACCCCATCCTAGTAGTATTGTCAATATCCTACCACCATTTCGCCCCAAAATCTATTCAAGAGCGGTTAGAAGGCCATCACTATATGTACAGCCAAGACGAATACAAGGTAAATAGAAGTTATGTACCATAACCTTGTGATCTAATCATTACGAAGCCGGCACGAATTTGATTAGCGCTTTTCGCTACCTTACTAACCCAACTCTGCCAATAGCTCAGCCATGATATCGAGTCAGCAAACCCAATAACCGCGTCGCTATGATATAATGGCCAGTAATTACGCTTGACGTAACCCGTAATTGGTAGCAGGATGCAGAAATGGACGTTGAGGAAGATAAGCCAAAGCACCCCAAATATCGCAACCGGAGAACTCAACGATTTGCAGAAGGCGAGAGGGCGCGGGAGTTTCAGGCTTTTGACCGCCAGGCTTACAGGCGGCTCGAAGTCCTTGAAGCAGCGCCGAATAAGGAAGCTTTGATGATGCTACCCTCCAACCGCTTTGAAACTTTAGGCGGCGACCGGCGGGGGCAGTTCAGTATACGCATCAATCAGCAATGGCATATCTGTTTTGGATGGCCGGAAGGTGAGGACCGCCCTTATAATATCGAAATAGTAGATTATCACTTAGGGAGTGAATAGCTATGGCAAGGCCACCAATCCACCCAGGCGAGATACTGGCAGGCGAGCTAGAGGAACTGAATATGACAGCCTCCGAGCTTGCGAGAACGCTGCACGTTCCAACCAACCGCATCACCCAAATACTAAAAGGGCAGCGAGGCATCACCGCCGATACAGCATTACGCCTCGGCCAATGGCTAGGCACCGGCCCGGAGCTATGGCTTAACTTGCAGAAGTCCTACGAGTTGCGCCAGGCTGAAGCCGCAGCAGGCCAGGAAATTAGACGCACTATATCGCAAAGGCCAATAGAGGTCAGGAGCGAGGCCCGGTCGCTATGAACTCAGCCCAAGCCAAGCAGATACCGACTAACAGGAGAAACAGATGGTAGCCACAACCGCAAGCAGCACGCTTCCCCACTGGGACATGAGCGTAGTCTTTCCCGGCCTTGAGTCGCCCGAATTCGAGGCAGCTTCCCAATCGGCGGTCCAGGATATAGACGGACTGGAAGAGCTTTTCGACAGGCACGGCATCGCTTTACGGGAGGCAGCGCCCCTCGATGATGAGACGGTCAAGGCGTTCGATGAGGTTGTCACGCGCTTCAACGCCGTATTGGAAACGCGCTGGACGCTGAGCGCGTACATCAACGCCTTCGTCGCCACCGATTCCCGCGATACTGTAGCCCAGGCCAAATTGAGCGAGTCGCAGCAGCAGGGCGTGCGCCTATCCAAGCTGGGCACGCGCCTGACAGCCTGGATAGGCTCGCTGGACGTTGGCGCGCTGATTGAGCGTTCAGGAGTAGCGAGAGAGCACGCTTTCATGCTGGAGAAGGCCAAAGTGCGCGCCGAGCACCTGATGTCGCCCGCCGAGGAAGAGCTTACCGCCGAGTTGAGCCTGAGCGGTGGGTCTGCCTGGTCCAAGCTGCACAACAACGTCACATCGCAGCTTATGGTGTCCATTGAGCTTGATGGCAAGCAGCAAGAGCTACCAATGCCTGCGATCCGCAACCTCGCTTATGAGGCAGATCGGGACGTGAGACGGCGCGCCTATGAGGCAGAGCTTGCGACCTGGGAGCGTGCCGCCCTGCCCCTGGCAGCCGCGCTCAACAGCCTGAAGGGGGAAGTAAACACCGTCAGCAAGCGGCGCGGCTGGGAGTCGGCGTTGGACGCCGCGCTCTTCGACAGCAACATCGACCGTCAGACCCTGGACGCGATGATGGAAGCGGCCCGCGATGCCTTCCCCGACTTCCGCCGCTATCTGCGCGCTAAGGCGAAGGCTATCGGCGTGGAGAAGATGTCCTGGTACGACATCTTCGCGCCGGTGGGCGAGGAGAACAAGGTATGGGAGTACGAGGAGGCCACGCAGTTTATCATCGAGCAGTTCGGGGCGTATTCGTCTAAGATGAGCGATTTCGCGGCCCGCGCTTTCCGCGAGCAGTGGGTAGACGCCGAGCCACGCCCAGGCAAGCGCGACGGGGCGTTCTGCATGGCGCTGAGGAAGGACGAATCGCGGGTCTTCGCCAACTACAAGACGGCGTTCGGTGGCGTGAGCACGCTGGCGCACGAATTGGGGCACGGCTACCACAACCTGGTGAAAGCGCAGCGCACCATGCTACAGAAATCAACGCCCATGACCCTGGCCGAGACCGCCAGCATCTTTTGTGAGACGATAGTGCGGCAGGCCGCCCTCAAGGACGCCAACGAGCAGGAGCAGTTGGCGATATTGGAGGCTTCGCTGCAAGGTAGCTGCCAGGTCGTGGTGGACATCAGCAGCCGATTCCTGTTCGAGAAGGGCGCGTTTGAAGGAAGGCGGCAACGCGAGCTATCCATAGAAGAGTTGAACGGCCTGATGCTAGACGCGCAGAAGGAGACCTACGGCGACGGCCTCGACCAGACCCTGCTGCATCCCTATATGTGGGCGGTGAAGCCGCATTATTACAGGACCGACCTGTCGTTCTACAACTACCCCTACATGTTCGGGCTGCTGTTCGGCCTGGGCCTGTATGCGCGCTACCTGGAAGACCCCGAAGGCTTCAAGGCGGGCTACGACGATCTCCTATCGTCAACCGGCCTGGCCGACGCGGCTACGTTAGCAGCCCGCTTCGGCATAGACATCCGCACCCCCGACTTCTGGCGCGCCAGCCTCAATATCATCCGGGAGGATATTAACCGCTTTATCCGAATTATTGATTACTAATCGGTAACAAATAACTCGAAAATCTGGTATAATAGCCTCTACCAAGCCTCGGGGTTATCGAGGTGTGGCCTTTGTTGTCTGCGAAGGAGGCTGCCGTGGAACTGGCCGGAGCGCGAAGAGGACTACGTTTGAAGCAACAGCTTGCTATGATAGCAGGCCTGTTGCTCGTGCTTATATTGGGTTTCGCGCTCCTGACGGGGGATGCCGGTGCCCAACAGCCTGCGCCGAGTCGCCCCGGTGTGGCCGCCTCCCATATCCTGCCCGTGCCAATCGCCACAGGGACCCCGCTACCCGTTTGCGGGTTAGCCTGGCGTATCGTGCCCAGCCCCAGCACCGGCGGGGATTCGCACAGCCTCTCCTCGGTAGCGGTCGTTTCCGCCGACGATATATGGGCGGTGGGAGGATACTGGGCCGGCAGCGGGTATCGCACGGAGATATTGCACTACACAGGCGGCCAGTGGCAAATCGTCCCCAGCCCTAATCTTACTATGACCCACAGTTATCTCGACGGAGTGGTGGCGTTATCCGCAAACGATGTATGGGCGGTAGGTTCGACGAGCATGAGCCAGGGCCGCCAAACACTGACGATGCATTACACAGGCGGCCAGTGGCAAGTCGTCCCCAGCCCTAGCATCGGAGTAGACAGCCGTCTCTGGAAGGTTTCCGCCGGACCTGCCGGTGAAATATGGGCGGTGGGAACCTCTTATGAAACATTGTCAACGTCTGATGCTAAGACACTGACAATGCGCTACACCAATGGGCAGTGGCAGGTCGTTCCCAGCCCGAATGTTGGTTTTGGCTGGGACAACTACCTCGTGGGAGTGTCGGTCGCGCCGGGCGGCGACGTATGGGCGGTAGGTTATTACTGGCAGGGGAGCGCCGGGTTCGGCGCGCTGGCGATGCGCTACACCGGCGGACAGTGGCAACTGGTCACCCCTCCCGTGGTTGGCGCGGAGGGTGACTTTCTTAATGGAGTGACGGCCATCTCCAGCGATGACGTATGGGCGGTAGGCACCACAAATATCGGTGACGAATACAAAACATTGACCCTGCATTATACCAATGGGCAGTGGCATGTGGTGCCAAGTCCTAACGGTGGGGGAGTTACCAACGAGTTAGTTAGTGTGGCCGCCGCCTCCCCTGGAGATTTATGGGCAGTGGGATACACCCGAACTGCTAACGTAACTCGAACACTGATACTGCACTACATCAATGGGCAGTGGCAGGTCGTCCCCAGCCCTGACGACGTTGACCTCCATGCGGTGGCAGTTGTATCCACCGACGACGTGTGGGCCGTGGGAAGTCGCCAGGGTGGAACGCTGACCATGCACTATTCCGAGGTCGCACCGTGCAACACGCCAACGCCCGTGCCACCTACTGCAACGGCAACTACCCCTAGTCCCACGCCCTGCGGGGGCGGAAACTACGGGGTAATCACCTCTACAGGCACGATCGTGCCAGGAACAACCGACATCGGCAACCATTGCAACGACTGTACAACCAATGTTACGCTTCCCTTCCCCTTCCAGTTGTACGACCAGGTCTTCACAACGGCGCTGGTATCCTCCAACGGCCTTATCGAGTTCACAAATAGCCAGCCGGATAGCTTTAACTCCTGCCTCCCTGTCACCTTTCCCGAATTCACCTACACGATCATGGCGTACTGGGACGATCAGACCACCAATTATCCCGGTACAAATACGGGTATATATACATCCACCACAGGCACGGCACCCAACCGCGTGTTCAACATCGAGTTCAGGACCTGCCAGTTCGATATTTTCCGCGACTGCTTCAACACGGACGCCAACTATGAGGTCAGGCTGTACGAGGGTAGCAGCCGGTTCGATATCATCTATGGCGAGCTGGACTTGAGGGCCGACAGCACCACCATAGGCGTGCAGCGCGACGCTACGAAATATACTCAATACTCTTGCAATACCCAGATCAACGGGCTAACTGGCCGCATGCTGACCTTCGATCTACCTTCTTGCTCCTCTGCCTCGCCACAACCAACGCTAACTCCTATCGCTACACTCACTGTAAGCAGCACGGCGGCAACGCCAACCGGCATGACGGCTACAGCTACGCCAACGGTTGCCGCTACGGCTACGGGTACGAATACGGCGACAACTATCCCGACGGCTACGTCCACTCTGATAATGCCCACTCCGACGGCGCTTATACCGCCAGCCACCGTAACATCGCCTACCGGCACAGCCGTACAACCCACGTCCAGTATCGCGCAGCCTACCGTGACGACCTGCCCTCTCGCCTTCGCGGATATGCCTCCCACCGGCAGCTTCTACTCCTACGTCCGGTGCCTGGCGTGTAGGGGCATAGCATCAGGCTACGCGTGCGGTGGAGATGGCGAGCCTTGCGACGATCTGAATACCCCTTACTTCCGCCCCAACGCCAACGTAACCAGGGGGCAGATAGCGAAGATAGTATCCAACTCAGCAGGCTACGCTGAAGACCCTAACCCTCAGATATATGAGGACGTGGACCCTTCCAACGCGTTCTACCAATGGATCAACAGGCTATCGCGGAGGGGACATATGGGCGGATACCCATGCGGCGCGGTATCGGGGGAGCCTTGCAACCCGCCGGATAATCGCCCGTACTTTCGACCCTCCAACAACGCCACGAGGGGTCAACTCGTCAAGATCGTGAGTAATGCTGCCGGGTTGGGAGACACAGGAGCGGCGCAGATATTCGCTGACGTGGCACCTGGTAACGACTTCTACACGTGGGTACAGCGTCTCGCGTCGAGGAGCATGGTGGGTGGTTATCCTTGTGGTGGAGGGGGAGAGCCTTGCGACGGCCAGGTGCGGCCATACTTCCGGCCATACAACGATGTGACCAGGGGGCAGGCAAGCAAGATAATAGCTAATTCATTCTTCCCCAACTGCCAGGTCCCGTCAAGATAATACAGGTCAGCTTCGTTGCTTGCCTGGGCCTTCTCGGCGTTTGCGCCGGGAGGGCCTTTGGGCGGCGCGCTCCCACGACTCGTTGCCCCATTCCATCTCTGTGCGGCCTATTACTACGGTATCCCCAGGCTCTATGCCGGCAGAGCGGAGGGCTTGCGACAGGCCCATCTTCTCCATTTCTTTGTCGAGGCGCTCAAGGGCGAAGGGGTTGTTGGTGTCGGTGGTGACTACCAGCCTCTGGATGCGCGGCCCACGCACGCGGAACCGGCCCGGCTCCTCCACCTCCACCTCGAAGTGCCTCGACTCGGTGGCGGCGTGCTGGGGCTTGACGACCACATCTTCTTCGGCCTTCGCATCTTCCTCAAGCTCCGGCCTGGGTATCTCCCGCAGGCGAGAGGCTACGGCCCGCAGCAGGTCGGTCACGCCCGCGCCCGTGGCTGCCGATATGGGGAAAACCTCTTCGTAGCCGAGTTTGCTGAACCGGCGGATAAGGTCGGGCAGACGGTCGCGCACTTCTGCCAGGTCCGTCTTGTTGATGGCTACTATCTGCGGCCTGGTTGCCAGATCGGGGTCGTATTGCTCAAGCTCCGAGTTGATGCGCTTGAAGTCGGCTATGGGGTCGGTGGTCTGGGAAGGGTGGGCTGATGATTCTTCGGCGGTATCGCTCTCGGCTTCGCCCTCAGAGTCGCCGGACGGAGTATCTTCTATGTCGCGCCACAGCCCTGCGGAGCCATCCACCACGTGTACAAGCAGGCGGGTGCGCTCTACGTGCCGCAGGAACTCCAACCCCAGCCCCGCGCCCTGGCTGGCTCCTTCTATCAGCCCTGGTATGTCGGCCATGACGAAGTTATCATCGTCTACGCTCACCACGCCGAGCATGGGCGCGAGGGTTGTGAATGGGTAGTCGCCTATCTTGGGCCGGGCCGCGCTCGCCGACGAGAGCAGGGTGGACTTACCGACGTTGGGGTAGCCTATGAGGCCCACGTCGGATAGCAGCTTCAATTCAAGGTGGAGCGTGCGCTCTTCCCCCGGCTCGCCCTTTTCGGCGAAGCGGGGCGTCTGGTGGGTTGACGTGGCGAAGTGGGTGTTCCCCAGTCCGCCGCGCCCACCCCGCGCTACGAGCAGGGTCTCATCGGGGCGCACGAGGTCGTACTGCACAGCTTCCGAGGCCGCGCCCGATAGGGGGTCTTCATCAATTATCTCGACGAGCGTGCCGGGCGGTATGTCTATATACAGGTCGCCGCCCGACTTGCCGTGCTTCTGGTTGCTGCCTCCGTTGCCTCCATGCTCGGCTTTGAAGTGCTGCTTGTAATGGAAAGGGAGGAGGGTGTTGAGACTGGGGTTGACACGCAGGTATATGCTGCCGCCGCGCCCGCCGTCGCCGCCGTCGGGGCCACCCTTGGGGATGAATTTCTCGCGCCGGAAGGACGCGCTGCCGTTGCCGCCGTTTCCGGCCCTTACCCAGATTTTAGTTCTATCGTAAAACATGAGCTTATTTTAGATTTTCGATTTTGGATTTTAGATTGTGATATTCGGCTTAGAATTCACGAGGTAGGAGTGTTCAGGAAGGTTTGCGCTTTGCGTACTATGCCCTTGTCGTTCTCATAGGAGAGCAAGGTGTAAGCCCCGGTGATGGGGACCCAGCGTACCTCTGAGACTTCCCAGTTGGGATTGCCCAGCTTATCGCCCAGGGCTTCCATCAGGTAGTGGTAGACGCTCTTGCGTACCAGCCCTTCTTCCCTGCGCCTGTAGAAGTATACTACCTCTCCCAACTCGCCCACGATCTGCGCGTCGAGGCCGGTTTCCTCTTTGACTTCGCGCAAGGCGGCCTGCTCGCGGCTCTCCCCCGCCTCGATATGCCCCTTGGGGAGCGACCAATCTTCGTGGCGGGCGCGCTGCACCGCTACAATGTCGTACCCCTCCGCGGTGCGCCGGTAGACCACCCCGCCAGCCGAGTATTCGCCTATCACGCCTGTGCTGCTCATCAGTTATGCCACGTAACATAGTTCCAGGGTCGGCTAGAGCAGGTTAGCAGGTTTTGTGCCGGGCTATAGGGACCAGGGACCAGGGATCAGGGATCAGGGATCAGGGTTAGGAGCTGGGTTTTAGGTGTTGGGTGTCAGGTGTTGGACCCTTACCGTACCTTATTTCTGTTCCCTGACCCCTTTGCGTTTGCGCAACGCCAGGGCGGCAGCCGCCACACTCACACCGGCCAGAGCCCAGCCTTGCCAGTTGCGCTTTTTCTCTTGCAGGTCTGACATGACCGCCCTTGCCGCGCTCCTGCCCGACGCGCCGGAGACACCGCCGCCTGGGTGCGTGCTCGCCCCTGTGAGGTAGAGTCCTGCTATAGGGGTCTTGTACCCCGATATTTCGGGCAGGGGGCGGAACATGAACATCTGGTCGAGCGACATGTCAATGTGCATGATGTTGCCCTTGAGAAGGCCGGTGTTGCGCTCCAAATCGAGGGGAGATTGGATGTAGCGGTGGGTGACTTGCCCGGCTATGTTGGGGGCGTACTCGGCGAGCGTCTGTAGGAGGCGGTCGGCCTCGCGCTCGCGTATATCGTCCCAACTCTCTCCACCCGCCAGCGCGTAGGGGTGGTACTGCGCCCAGATGTAGAGCGAGTGCTTGCCGGGCGGCACGATAGTAGGGTCAACGGAGGAAGGGGTCATCGCTACCAGGGCTGGGCGCTGGGCGGGATAGCCACGCTGGGCATCGTCATAGGCCCTTTGCAGGTATTCTACGCTGGGGCAGATTAGCTGCATCGCGTGATGACAATCTAATTTTGAATTTTGAATTTTGAATTTTGAGTTTGCGTCGTGATTTTCGTGGATAGTTGGGTACGCTGTATAGTTGGGTAGCTCGTCTATGGCGCAGCGTAGGGTCATGCCTGTACCGTTGCCTACTCTCAGCGATTCGACCTTTTTTCGGAAGGATTGGGGCAGGGCGTCACTCTCCATGAGGTGCAGGAAGGTGGTTTGGACGTGCGCTCCCGACACTACGATATTAGCCTCTATGCGCTCTCCGCTCTCAAGCTCTATACCTTTGGCCCTGCCGTTTGCCGCCAGGATGCGTTTTACAGGAGCATCGCACCGCACGGTGCCGCCATGGTGCTCAAGGCAGCGGGCCAGGGCCTGTGAGAGCATGCCGGAGCCGCCGCGAGGGTGGGTCGCGCCTACGTCGTGGTAGAGGCTGTGTGCGCCCGCAAGCGCGCCCGCGCCTACCTCAGAGGGAGGGGGGCCAGACTGCGCGGCCATCCAGCTTATCGCTGCTTTGAGTTGGGGGCTGGTGAAAGTCTCGTCAAGCATTTTGCCGTAGTTGCCCAGCACCCTCCGCAGCAATTCCAGCCCCGACATAGAGGCGTCACCCTTGCCGCGAGCGCGTATCTGCTCCATAGCGGTGCGGCGAGCTATTCCACCGATGGCAGCGCCGGGTGCGGGTGAAGTGTTGAACAGGTCGAATACCTGCCGGTTGAAGCCATCCCACTTGAGGACGAAAGCCCTGTAAGCCTCGGCGTCACGCTCTGATATGCGCGCGATGGAGTGGCAGGTGCGGTCCAGGTCGCGGTGGAAGAGGAGGTGGCTGCCGTCCGGGAAAGGCGCGAAGCCCCAGGGGTCCATCTGCATGTATTCGAGGCCGAACTTGCGAAGGTTTAGCTCCTCGATTATGCCCGTCTTATGGATGAGGATGTGCATGACCGAGCAGGTGTCCACATGGTAGCCGGGCCATAGCTCCTCCGTGTTGACCGCACCCCCTACACCAGAACTTCGCTCGTAAACGGTTACGGCATGCCCTGCTTTGGCGAGGTAGCAGGCGCAGACCAGGGCGTTATGTCCGGCACCAACCACAGCCACACGCGTTTTAGCCGACATCTGATCCTCTTCCTACAATTGATAGATATTTCCTATCTGATTAGTATATACGGGGCGCATCATGGCTAACGAAGCCGGGCGCGATAAACGCCCCGCATATCTTGTAGTGCGCGGAGGCCAAAAGTGATTGTTGGTAAGTGCCTCCCTGCCAGACCCATTCTGTAGTGGCAACACAGCACGTTTGCCGGTGGCGTTGTAATAGAATACGATTATATGTTATCTTTGGGCATGACTTTTAACCCTATGGGTAATGAGGAAGTTAGACTGGCTGGTTATACCTTCCGGGTTAGAGCGCTATCCCAGAAAGGGGTCTTAGCGAATAAAGCAATGCGCGTAGTGGGTGGCCGCGCTCAAGTTTACCAGCTCATAGATTTGCATACAGGCCAGTTATATGCCCTGAAGGTGATGCTACCCGCGTTCCGAAAACCACAATTAGTTCGCAACAGAGAGCTTCTCTCCCAACTGGCTCATCTGCCTGGATATGAGGCTTGCAAGCAAGTTTATGTAACGCAGGAGGAACACTCATCCGATTTGGTACGCTATCCGAACCTGCTTTTTGCCAGCCTGATGCCCTGGATTGGAGGGGTCAACTGGGCCACCGTAATAAGCAATTGGTCGAGCGTACTCGATGATGAAACAAGCTGGGAGATCGCCTACCAGTTGGTGCGTTTGGTGCGCGTGTTGGAGCGCAATGGCATCTCCCACTGTGACCTGAGCGGGGGCAACGTGATGGTGAATCTCGGCGCTCGTAGAGTCTCCCTCATTGACTTCGACGAAGTTTACTGGCCTGGCGCGCCGGTGCCTGCGGTGATACCTACCGGCACACCTGGGTATCGCCGGCGTGTAGAGAGCCAGTGGGAAGGCTCAAGCGACAGGTTCTCCACCGCCGTGCTGGTAGGGGAGATGCTTGGGTGGCGCGACGAACGAGTGCGCTCCAAGAGTTCTGGAGACAGCTTTTTTACCGACGAAGATTGCAATAGCCGTGACCCGGAGAAGTTTCGTCTTATGGGGCAATTTCTGCACAGTCTATATCCCGATTTGGGAACGCTCTTTGAGCGGGCATGGCAGGCTCCCTCCAATGACTTCTGCCCAACGGTGGAAGAGTGGCGAGCAGCCCTCGTAGCCGCGAGGGGCTGGCAGGCTCTTCCTATCGATCCCCTGGATCATAGCCGCATAGACGTAAGTATCCTTCCTAAGCTACAACCTGCTGAGACCCTGGTGCGCCCTTACCCTATGCCAGGCGCGTCCTCGCTGCCGACGGAAG
This sequence comes from Chloroflexia bacterium, assembly GCA_036399775.1. GTDB lineage: Bacteria > Chloroflexota > Chloroflexia > QHBQ01 > JADMIH01 > JADMIH01. Next base: position 43,872 of record DASWMJ010000094.1, read on the forward strand.
CGTTGCAGCGGACCTATAAGCCTGAGCCTGCGCCACCTCCACAGATGAGGCAGGCCACTCGCCCGGTAAAGTCTCGCCGCAAGAGGGCAGGCCGTCTCAACCTGGCGAATAGTATCGCCATAACCATAGCTACCCTCAGCATAGGCGCTTTGCTGGTCGGCATGTTCTTTCTGATATTCAATGCCGGCCATTAACCCTGCTCAGCATTCAACACCTGGCCCTGCCAGGGTCTAACTTTCAATATCAGCCCAACCAGGAGTATGATCATATGGCCCTTATGACCAAATCGCCACCCGACGTGACACGGACACAGCCGCACCGCCGCCCTGGTTTCCTTCTCTTCAATCGACCGCCACGTTTGCGCGAGAGTATAGAAAAGAGCGTCATAAAGCTGCCCTCGCCGCCTGTGCCCACGACCACGCCTCGGAGCACCATAGTGAGTTCGCTTGGCCTGCCCGCCCTCAGCTTTATAGTCATGGCAGCTATAGCTTTCTTAACCATATCAAACCGCAGTGATGGGGCGCTCTTCTTCGTAATACCCATGCTTGCCATGTCTTCGGTCTATTTGATAGGCTCCATATGGACGTTATCCGACGAGTTCTTCACAAACCGCAAGCAATTCAAGCAGCAGACCATCGAGTATCGTGAGCTACTCACCTCCACCGAGCGTACCCTGGCCCATCTCAACGCCCAAGAGACGCAGATACGGGGAGATATTGACCCGCCTGTCGTCGAGCTATGCCTCCGGGCAGCGGACCCTTTGCACCCCAGTTCTCGCCTCTGGGAGCGGCGTTCTACCGACAAAGATTTCCTCCAGGTGCGCTTCGGCGTAGGTCCGGCCCCCAGCAGCACGGAAGTGCATTTTGAGCCGCCCGCTAAGCAGACCGACCTCTCTAAAGAGGTAGAGGTGATAATCGCCCGCTTCCGCAATCTCGAGGCCGTACCTCTTACAGTTGACTTCAAAGGGGTGGGATCGCTCGGTGTGGCCGGACCTTCCGGCCCCACTAATACCCTGGTCATCTCGATGTTGTGCCAGATAATAGGGAATCACAGTCCCAACGAAGTACGCACACTCGCCATCTTCCCAACCATGCATCTTGATGCCTGGGACTGGTTGAGGTGGGCACCTCACAGCGAAGCGATCAGGGGGGGTGACACAGCAGAGCGGTCGCTCGCTTGCACGCCCGAACGCGCGCGGGGCCTACTCCGCTTACTGCAAGATGAGCTTTCGGCCCGCGAGCGCAGATTGGCCGCCCAGGGGGGTCTTGGCGGGGGGAACGCTCCCATACCCGGCCCGCATCTTGTGGTGTTGCTGGATGGGGACGATTTGTTGGCGGATAGCGTTACTACCGAATTCTTGCTTTCGAGAGGACCTGCGCTCAACGTCTTTACCATCTATATATCCCGCTCTGTATCCGCGCTGCCGTCCAGTTGTGGTGCCGTCATTGCCACCGGCAATACGCTCGATGAGCTGGTCAGCTACCGGGTGGTGAACAGCGGGCAGCGCGTATACGGCACTATGGACGTGACCTCGCCCCGTGCCGCCGAGGGTTTAGCCCGCACCCTGGGACCGCTTCAGCTTGTTGCCACCGACCGGACCAACGGCATACCTGACCAGGTGCGCCTGCTGGACCTCTTTGACATGGACGACCCTGCTACGGTGGACCTGTGGCCGCTCTGGGAAAAGCTCGATCTTGACAACCACTTACGGATACCACTGGGTTACTCTGCCGGTGAGGACATCCTGTACCTTAGCCTCCAGTCCGGCTCGGTGGAAGGCGGACCTCACGGCATTGTGGGCGGTATGACGGGATCGGGCAAGAGCGAATTGTTGCGTAGCATAGTGGCTGCTTTTGCCATATCCCACCACCCTCACCTCCTGAATTTCGTACTGATAGATTACAAAGGCGGTAGCGCCTTCCAGGGTCTTGAAGAATTGCCTCACGTAGTTGGCTTCGTCACGAACCTCGATGAGCACCTTGCTGAACGCGCCCTGGTGGCCTTGCAGAGCGAATTGAAAGACCGCCAGCGCAGATTGCTGGCCGCAGGCGTGGACAGCGTTTCTGCTTACCAGGAGTTGTACGTTCAAAACCCCGCGCGCGACATGGCACCGCTACCCAACCTGGTATTGGTGATAGACGAATTTGCCCAGCTTAAGGAAGAAGTCCCGGACTTTATCAAGGGGCTGATAGAGATTGCGCGCGTAGGCCGTAGCCTGGGCGTGCATCTTCTACTGGCGACCCAAAAGCCCAACGGCGTGGTAACGGATGAGATCCGTGCCAACACGAGTTATAAGGTCTGTTTGCGCGTACGCGAGACCAGCGATAGCACCGAGGTTATCGGCACGCCCGACGCTGCGCTCCTGCCGAGCACGGTGCCTGGCCGGGCCTTTATCCAAGTGGCTAGCGAATCGATAATGGCTTTCCAGGCGGCTCGCATCACCACTCCCTACACTCAACCCAGCCTTCAGGTCGGGGTGGCCGTCGAAGATTTCGAGCCGGCCAGCAAAGCTCCTAAGGCGGCCAAGCCCGGTACGCTATCCGCTATGGTCATGAGAAGTGGGGGTGAGACTGAACTCCAGGTGCTCGTGCGGCGGATTGCTGAGGTGGCAACCCAGCACGATATCAAACCGCTACGATCACCCTGGCCGCCCCCTCTCCCCAACGGAGTCGCCCTCCGGGAAGTTGCGCCCGCCTCAATCTTCCCCGACGGTTCGGGCACGACCTACCCCTGGTCCGCTAATCCGCCGCATGGCTGGGCTTGCGCGCCCATCGGGTTGTTGGACGACCCCGCCCGCCAGAGCCAGGAGCCTTTTGTGCTGCGATTGGGAGAGGTGGGGCATGTCCTTCTGTTCGGCATGGCGCGCACCGGCAAGAGCACCTTCTTACGCACGGCAGGCGTCTCATTGGCCCTCACGCACTCCCCACGTGATTTGCACCTCTACTGCCTCGATTTCGGGCGGGGCGCGCTAGCTCCCCTGGCTAAGCTGCCTCATTGTGGCGACGTTCTCCAGCCGGGCGACATCGAGAAGGTGCGGCGCTTCGTGAGCGAGCTGCGGGCCGAAATGGTCGCACGCGCACACGAGATACAACAAGCCGGAGTTTTCACCCTGACCGAGTACCGCAGCACCGCCCGCCGCGCCCGCCATTTCCCTTATATAGTCGTATTGTTGGACAATTTCAGCACCTTCCGCGAGACCTTCTTTGGTGACAACGCCGTGCTGGAGATGGACCTGTCTGACAGGCTCATGGGCGATCTTACGGCCCTCATAAGGGATGGTCAATCAACAGGCATCCACTTCCTTATCACAGCCGACTCGTGGGGGCCGGTGTCACGCTACCCAGCAATCATCAACGCTATAGGAATGCGAATTGCCCTGCGACAGTCCGATTCCTCGGACTTCTCTTACGTGGGCATGAGGGTGCGCGACGATCTGGCGCTACCTGCGGGGCGTGGCTTCGTTGGCGGCGCGAATACCTTAGAGTGCCAGATAGCCATGCCCGCCACCGGCCGTCTCACCCCGGAGGGCGACGACCCGATGGCACGCCGCGCAGATTATGTGGCCTGGTTGCGTACCAAGCTGCTCGGCCAGGCCGCCGGGCCCAGGCCCAAGTTTGACCAGCAAGAAGTACCCGTAGAGTGGATGAGCGGCGAAGAGCAGACTGAGGCTCTTGAGGAGCTATGCGAGCAGCTTCATGCTTCCTGGCAGCGGGGTGGGGAAGGCGCAACAGCGCCTCCTATCCGTGAGCTACCTGAGATTGTATCGCTGAAAGACTTGCTGCCTATCGCGCCCAAAGCGGCAGGACCCGCGACGCCGGTGGGCCTGGAAGACGCTGGCCTTCGCCCATTCATGCTGGAATTGCGGTCCGACCGGCCTGTGTACCTGGTAGCAGGCCCCGCGCAATCGGGTAAATCAACTCTCTTGTTGAGTGCCATCCTGGGGATCAGTAACCGGCACACGCCCGATGAAGTGCGTATCGCTGCCGTAGCGTTCAGGCGCTCTCCTATCTGGAAGCTCGATGGGCACTCTCATTTTGTCAGGCCTGTAGCCAGGAAAAGCAGTGATCTGAGTGAGTTGATAGAGTGGTTGGGGGGTGAGCTTGATGCCCGGCAGGCTTTAGGGGTAGGTGCGGAGGAGATGCCTCCCATCCTGGTGGTGATGGACGATCTTGAGGAGGTGCTGCTAGACGAGTCCGCCCCTCACTCCCAATTGGTAGACGTTGCGAAGAGGGGCCGGGCGCTCGGCTTGACGCTGCTTGTAGCCGGGCTAAACCAGGAGATCGCCAGAAGCTATGATCCCCTGAGCGACTACCTGCGCCGCGACCAGACCGGCTTCCTGCTCACTCCCAACCTGCGCGACGACGGCGACATAATGAGTATGCGCCTGCCGATGATGACCCATCGCGCCTTCCCCCCAGGTAGGGGCTTCTTCGTGCGACGCCGGTCCTGGACGATAGTGCAGGTGGCTGTGCCTGGGCAGGGGAGTTCCAGCTAGGAGAACGATAGGTTCCTCTAACCTTCAAACGTATGTTATGTCCCAAGCAGGACTTCGTCAGGCGGTACTAGTAAGTAGCGAACCGATGCTTCGTATTGCGATTTTGTTCCTGTAAAGACCCTGGCCAGGGGTGTCTCCAGAGAGACTATCTCAAAAATCCACAAACGTTGAGGCCCCTTCAAGAGCAAGAAGCCCTCGTTAGAGATCAATTCGCCACCTTGCTCCTCTACTCGGATGACGCTGCCCGAAAATTGGGGATCGCGGAAATCCGCCACAATTTGTGTGGCAACATCCTTTGGCATCCCTGCATTTACAAGTAATGAGACGTCACCTTCTCCTGGGGCGTCTTGCGCCGACTCCTTTATCTGCTGTAAAAGGTCCATTGGAATAGTCGCAAGCTCCGTAGCTGTATTGAAGCTTGTATCTTCAGTTTCATCCTGGAGGCCATAAAACCCGCTTGTCCGCGCCAGGACATCCTCGGAGGTTGGGACCATCTCAAGGCGAGAGCTGACCACTTTAACAATTCGGTGCTCTACGATGGCTTGCCCGTGGAAGAAGTAACTCAGCAGGGTCTCCTGTCCTTGAGATGTGAGGCTGCACCGAAGAGAGAAGTCGTTTCGTATGAGAGCGCTTACTATGCGCCCGAAAGCACCTTCCAGCTGCACAGCCAGATCCTCGAAATTAATTTCCAGATATCCTCGTGACGCTAAAGAATGGCTGGCGGCTATAAGGCGTTCATTTAGTTGCTCTGCACTCTTCTCTCCCAGGATAGATCCCAAGAAACCACCCGCGATCTCATTTCCCCCAAGCACTCCCATCGCGAAGGCTAACTCTTCCACACCAACCTGAAACACGGTTTCACTCATAAATATAGTCTCCTACCATTACCAAAGGCTCCCTACCCATTTGGTGGCCGATTTAGCGACTGACGATACTTTATCCGCAACCGGCTGCATGATCTTTTGGTCAACAAACTCAATTGCTTTGTCCTCTACTTTATCCAGGGCCTTGTTCACGACAGCGCTCGCCACGTACCCGCCCACCACACGGCCCACCACGCCACCCACTGCTGTACCCAAGCCTGGGCAGATTGCTGTGCCAATAGCGGCTCCTACCCACGCCCCTCCAATCCCTCCTAAATGCGTGGCTGCAGCATCCACGACTACTTCACCCATATTTACAGCAGTCGCGCTTGCCATCTGTGTGCCATCGTGCCTGTACCTATATAAATCTAATCCCAGGTCGAGGAGGGCGGTAGCAGCGCCAAGCTTACTTACATCTGTCCACTTGCCTTTCATGGCGGACGAGAGAGTATCACGGCCTAGTCTTACAGTCCCCGGCTTTAACCCAGACCATTTCTTAATATAGTTCTTGAAATTGATCCCATATCTCTTCCTGAGAAATTCCGGCAAACGTATATTCACAACCTTACTATTTTTCTTCAATTGGTCCCGAACGGCGCTAAGTATGGCGACTTTTGCACCCGTATCCCGAAGGGTCTCAGCATACTCCATAAGGTGAAGTACTTCACTCAGTTGCTTCCCTCGCCGTTCTATTTCGGCAGCTATCTTGCTGAATGAGCCACCTGTGCCCAGCAAGCGCACCAGCTCAGCACGCATCTGGGCCACGTTTCCAAGCAGGGCAACCGTGTGAGCGGTAGCAGTTAGACTTAGCGCAGCCTCAATGAGTTGCTGGCGCGCTTCCGCAGCAGCACTACCACCTCCGCTTGCCACGCTACGGCTCGCTATACCTCTTGCGTTAGCAGAAGAATCTTCAAGACGGCTGGCGCTATTACTCAAGACTGAGCTCAGTCGGGCTAAAGTATCTTCGGATATTTCAAACCGGTCGCTCATTCTTTCCACTCCAGTATGCTCTACCAGAAATAACTAATTCCAGAGCCTTACTTAATTAACAAATACAACTATCTTGCTCATAATCATTGTAGTGCAGAGGTATTATATGGTACGATAATGACCTATTCAAGGTGGAATTGCAATACCAAACTTAACAAAGGCCCAGGAGGCAGCAATGACATCTTTGCTTAACTCAAATCCCGATGGACTTGAACATGCAGCTCGCGAATGCGATGCTGAGGCTGATCGTCTCACCAATCTGATTAGTCAATTCAGTGCCCGTACAGGGGACTCTATGGCTAACTGGACAGGTAAGGCAGCAACGTCTCTGCACCATATTATTCAAGTCGAGAGAAAAGCTATGATCTCGTCCCGAAACAATATTACTAGCGCCGCAGCATTATTCAGGAGGGCTGCCGTGGATGTTCGGCGGGCTATCGCCGAGGAGAAGGCACGACAGGAGAGGGAGGAACGGCGTCGCGACGAGGAAAGACGTAGGCGAGAAGCAGAACAGCGTAAGTAGCGCTTGCTTGTATACGCCGGCGTTACAGATGTCCTTCCAAACTATATCAGGTTTTACAATTGAGGCAGGATAATAAGGGTGTGCTACTCTTTATGGGTAGCACACCCTTATTATCCTGCCTGCAAAATGCTTACGTTCTGAAAGGCTCGTTGACGCGGCGGGCGATAGGGGCCTGGCTTTTGCAGTGGTTGCTCCAGGACTGCAAGTCGTCGCTGAGGCGCTTCAACAGGTCCTTGTCGCGGTTCCAAAGGTTCTCAAAGCTAGTAGCAGAACTGCTTTGCCATATCCTGGAAGTGACGGCGGTGGTCCCGTCCTTTATCACCTCATCAACATCTTGTTTGCGCTGGTTCGTTTTCGAGCTTAGTTGTTCAAGCTCTTCGGCGCTAAGCCTGATTCTGCCGGACATAAGTTCCTCCTGGGGTGGTAAGATATTATTCTACTCTGCCAGCCCGTTTCCGTGAGCGGGCTACTATACTTGCCTGGTTGTGAGCGTCTCTAAAGCTAGCGGCGGCGGTCCCGCTCTTCGCGTTCTCTCCGTTCCCTCTCCTCACGCTCGCGCCGGGCTTCCGCTTCCCTGTACGCTCTCACTTCACCCGCGCCTCGCTCAAGCTCTCCGGCAGCGCTGTTTAGCCAGCCGATAACCGAACGCGTACGGTTCATCTGATCCGAGAGTGCGCTTTCAAGCGATTCCGCAGCCGTACCCTTCCAGTGGGTGCGTACAGAGCGCGACCGTGATTGCAGGTGTGACACTGCCCCATCTAGACGGTTCGCCTGCTCACGACACTGGTGGGCCAGACGTATCAGTTCCGAGGGGTCTGCTGTGGGGCGCATACTTTACCGGACCGGGTTGCGCTGCGACTCCTCAATGATGTCAGCGCGTGCCTTTACTTCCTTGGAAAGCTCGCTGAAGTGCTGGTTGAAGCGCGTCAGCATCTCAATGTACTCTTGCAGGCTATTCTTGAACGAGGTAGCCGCCTCGCTCTGCCAGTACATAGAGCCTTTCTGATCCCTAAGGAATTGGGCAACACGCTGCGCCCTATCAGCGTTCACGTTGTATTTTGAGGATAATTGCCTCAGACTTTCTACTGTCATCTCCTGCTGGTCGGACATGTGCAACTCCTTTCAAATGACCATGCTGTTGGCCGATGCTTACCATCGCGCACCATCGCATGGAAGATGATAAACAAGATTGCCTGGTACACCCAGTTTCAATCCTGCCTCACAACCGGAAGCGCCATTCACACCCAGCGCATATAGAAGACTATACGCAGCTTAGGCAGATACAAGACCTGTAAGGCGCTTGAGATGGGTCTTGCGCGACGATTATAGCATACTCGATTTACTAAAGCAATACCTATTTTACAAATTCGCCTAAATGATGCCAAGAATCGGCCACCGTAGGTATTGAAAATGTCCAGGCTTCATGCTATAATCCTTTGCAACATAGCTCCCCTATAAGGGCAGCGTATATTGCTGCCATACGCAAAGTATTTGTGGTTTTATGACCTCACACATTACTCTATACACGCGTGCGTTAGCTTCCGCTTGTAGCGGTCAGGCAGCCCGCAACCATGAACCTCTGTGGCCACAGATATAAGCTGCTTGTAGCTGCGCTTGGTTGTGGCTTGCATTCCATTAATAGCTGCTGAGGCTATAAATGGACAAGTCTAGCATGCTGCACTTCTCTGGGGTGCATACCTGTATGCAATGGCGCGAAAGGACAATCATTTCTGTTGCGCGAGCCTTGAAGCGGGGACTCATAAAAAGCATCAGGCTCTTAGACCTAACCTTTAATAAAGCAAGTTCCACAGTGGGAGAAGCATTATGGCTGGCGACAAACTTGAATTTAATCCCGACAGTTTGGAGCAGATGTCAAATACGCTGGGAGAGCACCGCCGCCAACTGGTAGAAGCTTCTACGGCCATATCTTCTATCCGAGGCCGTATGGATATGCGTGGCTGGGAAGGCACCGCTGGCAACGCGCTTCGTTATCTTGACGGTTCGGTGCGTGAGTTGAGCGAAGTATCGGCCCAAGTGGGAGCTCTGGCTATACAAATCGCCGCCCGTATTGGTCCTGCCCACACGTTGGTAGAGGACCCTCATATTACATCTCATGGCGGTCAGCATCCCACAGAGGGACATGGGCATTCTCCCTTTGATAAGAGATTGGAAGACGTCAAACACACGCTCACCATATTCGAGAAAAGCCTAGAGGCGTGGGAAAAAGTAGCACCCGTACTCAGAACTCTGCCCCGGATTGTGTATAGCTTCGAGATCTTCATTCTATCCGATCTCAGTAGCGGTCTCCTGGTGGGTTTGGTCCGTTTTGAGCGACAACTAACACACGCCAGAATATTGCGCTTTCTTGCATTTGTAGATACTCTCGAACACTGGCCGATCAGCCACCTCCTGGGGAAGATTGCCAAGCGTGCGCCCTTTATAGATTTTGCGATACATGCGTATCTGGAATGGCGTGAGGGAAAACCCTTATATGAAGCTCTAGGGCGTGGGGCAATCACCACGGGCACCGCAATTGGCATACAACAGGTCGTTCAATACGCTGCTATTGGGGCTATTACTGCTGCCGTAGTTGCCGCCGGTGTTACCTTGTCACCCGCGATCATTGCGGGTATCGCTGTGGCCGGTATAGCGGCAGGGGTGGTCGCAAGCCTGGCTTTCGCGGAGAAGCTTGGGAAGATCCTTGGAGATTTCGTCTTTGAGACAATCCCCAACTTTGTCGGTAGCGCGTACAGGGTCGTCAGTTCCGCAGCTACAGCCGCCTGGGATACCATCTCAGAAGGGGCATCTGATCTCTACGACAGCGCGAAGGATGTCGCGACCGAAGTGTGGGTTCGAACTCAGGATACTGGTAAATGGGTTTATGAGAATACTCTTTCTGGGGTAACGAGCGCGGCAGGTCACGTCTCCAGGGCTGCCGCAGGTGCTTACGATGCAGTAAAGGATGCGGCTAGTGACACCTGGAATGCCACAACCGGCGCGGCCACTAAGGTCTGGGACACTGTTACTCCCTGGTAAGTTTGTACCTGAACTTCGAGGATAGACTGAAGGAGATTGATATGACATCCACGAGTGATACTACCAGAATAGACCCCAGGCCTCGCCCTGTGAAGCTGTCGCTAGATCAATTAGCTGTGGCAGGTATATTGGTGACCGACCCTGCTGATCCGCGACTGGCCCTGTCCCAAGCACAAGAGCACCTCCACTCTCTCGAAGCTGAGGGCGTGCTCACAGTCGGGCAGGTTCCGAAGTTCATAGGAGATATCTTCCGCGTCATGACCCGGCCTGAAGTGACCTTCTCGGTGGGGGTCGTAGGCACGGATACAGGCTCGGCGCACTACATCTGGGCGACAAGCGAGTTTGGAGTTGTAGCTACCGGCATAGGGGAGGAGACGGCAGAGTTCGAGCCTGTCAGTCCGAAGTTTATCCCATTGGCTATTGCACGCATCGTTGATCTCGGCCCTCGCCCACTTTCCGCACCCAACGGGTCAGTGTCTTTGGCCGTATCCAGGTTGGCAAGCCTGGGCGAGATGGTGGCAAATAATGATCTTTCAGGCGCTGAGCGTGTGCTCCGCGAGCCTCCCTCGATTGACGAGGAGTGGATTGCACCCCTGGTACGGATGCTCCATCTGCGGCGTATCAGTTGGCGGGCTACTTCTTCCTGGACCGACTATACAGGTACGACACACACATCGCTCATGGTAGTGATGGACAGCGGTGACGGAGGTTTGTGGTTTGTAGAAGCCCCCGAATCCACCGAGGAAGTGACTCCCGACAGCATTGTCACCTTCACGCCAGCCGATTCGCAAGCAGTTTGGCAGCGCATCATCGGTTTACTCCCGTCGAGCAGTAAGCTGCCGCCCACATAACCATGGGGTATTTACAAGCGCTTGCGTCTATATAGGTAAGCCGTAATTGGGACGATAGAGATAAATTTGGTAATTGGCATGCAACGAAAGTCTTGTGCAACAAAGAATTGGGGAGAGTAAATAAATGCCTGGTGATGGTATGGAGTTCGACCCCGACAGTATGCCCCAGATGGCGCAAGCCATACGGGAGCACATACATCAGCTTGAGACTGCGACAAACGTGGTAGCCTCTATACGCGACCGCGTGGATACGCGCGGATGGGAATCGGGAGCAGGCTCCGCTATGCGCCACCTCGATAGCTCGGTCCACCAGTTGCGTCACACAACCGGCACGGTGCAGCATCTCAGTTCCACTCTCGACCGGCGCATCCTCCTGGCTCAAGAGCTTATGGCCCGCGTACCGGCTCCCAAGCCTATACCCGTGCCCACTCCCGCCCGCGTGCGCCGCTACCACCCGAAGGCAACGCCGGTTACTAAGACCCTCAAGCACCGGCCACATGTCACGAGAATATCATTGGGGTGGCTTGCTGCCGAGAAGATATACAAGTTCCTGAAATCGCAGTTGGAGAAACTAATACCACCCACTGGGGATATAGGCGACACAGGAGCAGTTGATAATAACTCTCAAGATCAGCACGCGAATAACAGCCAGGGCACAACGGGAGTACCGCAACCTGTCAACAAAGGGGCCACACATGAATTGAAGCCTGCCAATCCTGCCCACTTTCACCCCGACACGGGGTGTGTAAAATACGCTGTAGCGCGGCGCCCGGACTTGCAGGGCACGGGTGGCGAGGGAGCGGCTGACTTTATCAATTATCACCAAGAGAGAGGACACGTTTTGCGAGTCAACGGCACAGAGACTGACCTCAGGGAGCATATTCGAGTAGGAGATGCCCTAGTATGGGGTCGTAATCATCCTGAGTTGAAAAATAGTCCTGGCTGGATTTACGGGCATGTAGCAATCATTGAAGAAGTGCAAGGTGATCGTGTTCGAGTGAGCCAGGCCGGGTGGAAGACTACATATGAGATGTGGGTTCCTATTGATAGGTTGAAATCTCTCTACATCATACAGTAGCGACATCCAGGCATAGGCACAAGGTCCTCAACTTAATGAGCATAGCAGCCCACGACACACCCTATACAATAGACGAGCCGTTGCGTGAGCGCGACATGGCGACCGTTTACCGGGGGACGGATACCCTTTCGGGGCAGCCCGCTTTTGTGGCGCTGCTTACCGACTATGCCTCCACCGACCGTGCCATGCTCGCGGCGTTGCGCGCCGAATTGCCCCTGTTGCAAAAGGCCGATCCTGCCCTGCTCACCCTGTTCGACTATAACCTCGATAATTCTACCCCCTATATTACGGCAGAGGCGCTTGAAGGTTCCAGCTTGCGTCAAATTGTGGAGAGCGCAGGCAAAGGTCTGCCGCCCGCCGATGCCCTGGCATACTGTAGCGCGGCCGCCCGTAGCGTTTTCGCGCTACACAGCCGGGGTGCCGTACATGGGGCATTGCACATAGACAGCCTTGTTATGAGCGGCTCCACCCTGAAACTGATTACTCCCTGGGTGGCCGAGGTCTTCGGGGACGACCTTTTCGCGGGCGGCGCGCAATCGCCTGTTCCCGAGTTCCAGGACCGGCACATCTATCTACCACCTGAGCAGGTGCTTCGCGCCGGGCAGATACCCACCGCCGCAGGTGATATATACGGGCTGGGCGTGCTCCTGTTCCATCTGCTGACCGGCATGGCACCCGGCGTTTCTCCCGGCAGCCCGGAGGTCGCCCCCTGGTTGCGCGGCGGGAAGACCCCGCCCCTGGGAGAATCTATAACCGATGCTACGATGCGGGCGCGGCTGCAAAAGCTGATCGCGGTGGCTACCGCCGGCGATCCAATGCGACGCTGGCCCGACGCCAAGACGTTTGTAGCGGCTCTTGAGCAGATAAGGCCAGGCGGGATGGCAGCCCTTCCACGCACTGCTCCCCTGCCACCCACCCCCACCATAAGGGGCGTCCACGTTGAGCCGAAGCCCACGCAGCAACCACAGCAGCCACAGCGGCCACAGCAGTCACAGAAGCCTCCGGACTCCGCCCCACCACTGGCTCAGCCGCAGGCGCAACCTCAGGTCTGCTACCTCATCTCCTCAGCGACAGGGGCTACGTACATGGTGAGCGCGCCGGGCACCAGCATCGGGGTGGCCCGCACAACTGACTTTTTCCCCGGTGTCAACCTGGCATTGGAGCCTTCCTCCATAGCCCAGTACATCAGCCAGCATCACGCTGATCTTTTTTACCAGGAGGGACAGTGGCACATCCACCGTAATAGCACGGCTCGCAATCCAACCTTCGTGGACGGCCATGAGATGGCCCCAGGCGCGAACCACCCCTTACAAGAGGGCAGCGTGCTGGAAATACCAGCCCTGCGCCTCATCTTTCGCTTCAATAGCGTTTAGGCTTATGTCAACATAACAAAGCATAACAGGGAAAGGAGCATCTAATGAGCAGGTCAATGGCTATGGCAAAGGCAAAGCAGAAGTCACAGGCAGAGAGACCAGGGAGACAGAGTAGGGGCAGAGCGAGGCGAGGGTGGCAGATCATGCTGCTAGCCGCTATGTTAGCCGGGGTGCTGACTATGACACTCTCGCCCGGCAGGATCTCGGCGCAAGCCGCCGCTGACGTCATCTACTACGGTGAGCCTTCGGTCAGCGCCGATGGGGTTGTCAAATACTACATCAAGGTGCGCGACCCAGAAGGCAACCCGGCGACGCTAGAGAAGATGAATGAGCTGCAAAAGGCAGGCAAGATCAAGGTAAGAGAGAACGGCCTGGACGTTCAGAACATCACCCTCGCATCGGACGGCAGCGCCTCCTCTGTGGTCATCTTGCTCGATACCAGTAATACCATGAAAGAACTAGATGGCGGGAGTGATCAAAGTAACCCACCAGACCCCACACGCCTAGAGAGGGCGCAGAAGGCGGCTGCTCAGTTCATTCGCTCCCTGGACGAGTCGGTGCAGGTGGCGGTAATGACCTTCAACGACGTGCCAATTGTGTATGCGCCTTTTGGCACGCCAAAGCTGGACATTATAAAAAGGCTAGAAGAGGAGAAGATCGAGACGGGCGGCAACAGCACTTGCATCAAGGATACAATTGTTGCCGGGCTAGACTTAGCCAAAGCAAACTCTGCAATTAACTCGCAGTCAATACTGCTTATCACCGATGGCAATGGAGATCAAACGGGAGACGCAGTAGGTAAGCCGGACGAGGGGTGTAGCACCTGGGACCTCCCCCAACTTATCGATAAACTGAAAAATGATGTCCGAGCGCAAATCTTCACATTGGCGATGGTAGCGCCAGGGCAAGGAGACATCAGGAAGGGTGCAAACCTGGGCAACGGCATAGCGGAGTACACCAGGTTGGCAACTGAGACGGGCGGGGCGTTATTCCTTGTAGAGAGAGTGGACCCTCTTTCGGCGGATCCCGCGAAGCCCGATCCTATGATCGATATCACTAACCTAATCAAGAGTAAACTCGATGGCCGCTTCTCCGTACAGTACAGAACGCTCTCCACGGGTGGGCGCGTGCCAGTCAGTACCATAGTAGACTTCGGCAACGGGCAAAGCCCTACGAGGGAAATAGAAGTGCTCGTGCCTCCTATACCGGCTCCCCCTTGGTCTCAGTACGTCCTCTTCGGCATCGGGGCGGTGGCTATTGCTACCTTACTGTTGACCCTCTTCCTTTTCCTTAACCGAGGGCGTGGTGGCGTGGCGGCTGTGATGAGCCGCAAGCCCGCCAGTGTCACCAAGGGCGAGCCTCTGGCCCAGTTGATAATTGTGGAGGGACCGGGCGTCACCAAGCCACAGGAGCATTTCCTTTATGGAGACCGCAATGTCGGCCTGGGGCGCGACGACGATATGCCGATCCAGCTACCGGGTGAGAGGGTGTCGCGCCAGCACGGTGAAATCCTCTACCGGCGCAACCAGTTCCTCTATTCGGAGAACAAAGCTACCAACGGCACCGATATTGACGGCCAGCGCGTGGCGAAGGACGCGCCCGTACCGTTGCGCGACGGGTGCGACATTATCTTCGCCGGGCAGACCCGCGCCATCTTCCGCCTGCGCCAGCCGGGAGCAGTCGCCGCGCAGAGCGGATACATTCCAGCCGCGCAGGTAGTAGGACAACAACCCAAAGTCTCGCAGGTAGCCGCCTCCGAGCTACACACCACCGAGTGGGTACGCGGCGATCACAGCCGGGAGTAATGACGAGTTAGGAGGTATGGCTGGTGAGTTTTGAGTTGTAATTGGTGTTGCCAGGAACTCAAAACTCATAATTTCATAACTCATAACTCCTGAAAGGAGCAGGGGATGGCGGTTAAGCGCGAGGCTCAAGCAGTACTGGTTTGCGATCAGGGGCTGCGCGAGCGCAATGAAGACTATGTAGACTACGCGGTGCCTACGGATGCAACGCACCGGGACGATGGCGCTCTATTCTTACTGGCAGACGGTATGGGCGGGCACCAGGCGGGAGACGTTGCCAGCAGGACGGCTGTGCAGGCGATCAAGCGGGCCTACCTAGCCAACGGCAATGGCAAGATAGGCAAAAATGGCGCTACGGGTATCGCCGGGAACGGCACTGGCGCTGCCGCCAGCAATGCCAATGGTAATGGCAACATACGTGATAGGCTAGCCGAGGCCATCCTGCAAGCGAACAACGAGGTCTACTCACTGGCCGCCGGTAACGATAATCGCTCCGGAATGGGCACCACCGCCGTTGCCGCCGTGTTGAGGGGAAACCAACTCTACGTGGCCCACGTCGGTGATAGCCGGGCATACGTGCTGCGGCGGGCTACGGAAACACTCGAGCAGATTACGCACGACCATAGCTACGTGCAAGAATTGATAGACGCCGGGGAGCTTGACGCGGAAGACGCCGAAATCCACCCGCAGCGCAAGGTCGTGACGCGCTGCCTGGGGCGTCATAGCAGCGTGGTCGCCGACACCACCGAGATGATCCTCCAGCCAGGCGATCGCGTGCTGCTCTGCTCCGATGGCCTGACTCGTCCCGTCTCCGAGCGATTCATAACTGACACACTGATGGACCAGCCGCTCGAGAAGGCCGCCCGCACCCTGCTCGAACACGCGACTAGCGAGGGGCAGGACGACCCCGACAACATCAGCATAGTGATCTTCGAGGTGCCTCCACCCACCGGGGGCGCGCTGCCACCGCCTGTGGTCCTCAAGACGGGCGCACCCAAACCCCGCCCCTATGGCCTGATACTCGCCCCGGTCGGGGCGCTTATGGTAGCGCTTCTGTTTACTGGGATTTTCCTATCCATGAGCTCGAGCACGCCTCAAGGTCCTGTTGTCGCCCCAACAGTCACGGATACGGGAGAGGCATTCGCCACTCCGCCTGCCGGTGTAAGTCGTAATCGCGGCCTTGGTGTTGTCGAACCTAACAGCAGAAACACTGTCTTCACGCAGAATACTCCAGCCATACCTCTCAAGTGGAAAGACACTAACGGTCCTCTGAAGGAGGGTGAGTATTATCTGATAGAAGTATCTGATTCCAACGGCGCAGTGACTGGGGCAGCAGCAGCAAAGGCGGATAAGATACACTCCGCAGATGGGGACATGAGCATAAACATAGGGGACAATGTGCTCAAGAAGGGACCGGGTATATACAGGTGGCGCATAGTCAGGGTGGTGGATGACAACAATAAGCCGAAGCCTATAACTTGGGCAAGCGGCTATGGAGAGTTCACATGGGCTCTAGAGCCAACCGCCACCCCTACCAGCACCAACACGCCCATCCCTACTTCTACATCCACCAGTACAAATACACCAGTGCCGACAGACACGCCGGTGCCAACAAATACGCGCATCGTACAGCCCACTGTGCCCAATGGGGACACACCCAGGCCACAAGATACACCTAAGCCCACTGCGCCCAGGCAAGATACACCTAAGCCACAAGATACACCTAAGCCCACTGCGCCCAATGGGGACACACCCAGGCCTACAGCGCCAGATCAAAAGACACCTGTAACCCAACAGACGGCAAAGCCGCAGGATACGCCACCACCTACAACTGATTCACCGACACCCTTGCCTGTGATCAAATCTTCCCCAACGGAGTTGCCAACTGTCCCACCCACGGTAGGGCCACCTACCGTGCCGCCAGTCACCACACCCACACAACAGGGGCCGGATGTAGATGCGACCCAGAGAGCGGAAGAGGCTCAGGCACAACAGACGGCCAATGCACATATAACCGAGACTGCTGTTGCCAAAGCAGAGGAGACGGCCAATGCACATGCTAGCGAGACTGCTGCTGCCATACATACTACCCAGACTGCTGTCGCTATAAAGGCTACAGAGATTGCCCGAGCTGAAGCGACGGCTGCTGAGCAGACCGCAATCGCTATAATAGCCACGAATGTAGCCGGTGGCAATGAAACCGCGACTGCTGTTGCTGCTACCAAGACAGCCAAGGCAGAACAATCCACAGTACCTCTGCCACGAAGGCCCCTAACCCCCACAGCTATTGCCACGCCACCATCACGCGGCAGCCAGGTACTACACCAGTCTGCCACTCTAACAAAGAGCATAGCGCTCGGTACTACCTTGCGTGCTAGCAACTACGTCTGCGTGCCTGTGGTCCTCAATACCTCCGGCACACGAAACATGCACGACGTGTGGCGCACCACCCTTGTTACGTCTACGAGGGGCCAATACGACGAATGTGCAGTCTCAGAGTCTTACGCAGATCGCCCGGCGACGTATGGGTTGCCGCCTCCCCGAAGCGTCTACCTTGCGCGACGGGAATACGCCAGTAGAAATTGAATACTTCAAGAGCGAAATTGTGACACGTCAGAAGCAAATGCATACCTTGTCCTCCTGGGCGTAGCTAAGGAGGACAAGGAGAGTAAGCCCGCCTAATTATCACAATTTCGTTAGTGAAACAATGGGTTTGCTGATAGGTGCCGCCCGGACCTGATGGCCAACATGGTCGGCACCGATACAGAAGGGACCAGACAGGAGCGCGAAAAGATGTACAGGGTATGCCTGGAATGCAACAACGGGGAGGGTAGAAGATTGCCTCTGGGACACGTAGAGTGTCCATACGAGCATGGTGCTACCGTCTGCCTCCTCGAAGTGGGCGATGTAATCGGTGACTTCCAGATAGAAGAAGTGCTCCCTGCCGGTGACGGTGGGTATGCCAAAGTCTATTGCGCTAAACCCCTGGAACCAGGATACCCTGCCCAGGTAGCGCTCAAAGTAGCGGCTGCCGACCGCAGGATGGCACTGGAGCAGGAGACTGCTGCCCTCTCCAGGTTGCAAGAAGGCTCCCACCAGGTACCACGCATGTATCCTATCAGGTCTCCACACCAGGCCCCTGCCATATCAGGAGCGACAGGCCAGACCAACCCGTACCTGGGAAGGGCTGTGGTGGATGTAGAGCCATTCTATTACCTGGCCATAGAGTACATACCAGGTCGTACCCTGAAGGCTGCAATAGAGCGCAAGAAGGGGAAGGGGCTGGGGGTAGCCGAGAGCCTGAGGATAGCACGCAGTATCGCCTCAGCCCTCTCCACCGTACATTCCGAAAAGTTGATGCACCTGGACGTAAAGCCGGCCAACGTGATGTTCAATGAGGGAGGAGAGGCTGTTCTTATAGACTACGGGATAACGGTTAGAGAAGATGAGATGCAGACGGGATGGCCGGGGACGGCACCGTACGCGCCTCGAGAGCAGATCAAGCAAGATTACCCGGACAGGAGGGCAGACATACACGGGCTGGGAGTGACCCTGTTCGAGATGCTCACGGGTATGCTGCCCTATCGAGGTGACACGGCTACGGCGCTGGCGACGAGTGTGCTCAACAATGAGCCGTTGACGCTTGGACAGGTAGACCACCGTCTCGCCTATCTTGATCCTGCCCTCAGACGGGCATTAGCACCAGATCTGGAAGAGCGATACGCAACGATAGAGGAGTTCATGGCGGCCCTGGATGCCGCCACCTCCAAGAAGGTGCAAAAGAAAGAGAAGATCGTCGAGCCGGTCAAGGCTAAAGAGGTAGACCGAGAATGGGATGACCTCCCTCCCGCGAAGAGCAGGTCGAACAGGAAGGGTTGGCGCGGTCTATTGTTTGGCGCATCGGGGGCGGCATTGCTGTCGGTGCTAGTGCTGGGGGTTTTCTTGCCTCCTCTGTTGAGCAACCGATATAGTCCTGTCGTTGCCGCGAGGGTCGAGTATACGGGAGAGGCATTCGCCATGCCGCCTGCCGGTGTAAGTCGTAATCGTGGTCCTGGTGTTGTCGAACCTAACAGCAGAGACTCTATCTTCATGCAGGATACTCCAGCCATACCTCTCAAGTGGAGAGACACTAACGGTCCTCTGAAGGAGGGTGAGTACTATCTGATAGAAGTATCTGATTCCAACGGCGCAGTGATGGGGGCAGTAGCAGCTGTGGTGGACAAGATACAGTCGAAAGATGGGAACATGAGCATAAACATAGGGGACAATGTGCTCAAGGAGGGACCGGGTATATACAGGTGGCGCATAGTCAGGGTGATTGATGACAACAATAAGCCGAAGCCTGTGACATGGGCAAGCGGCTATGGAGAGTTCACCTGGGCGCTTGTGCCGACCGCCACCCCTACTAGCACCAACACGCCCACCTCTACCGACACGCCCATCCCTACTTCTACACCCATAAATACGAGCACGCCAACAAGTACCAATACACCTGCGCCACCACCTACCAGGGAACCCACTGAACCAAAGCCAACAGCAGATTCTAAGAACCCAACTGTAGTTGATCCTACGCGGCCTCCCACAAAGGAGCCAGTCAAGACCACCGGGCCAAGGCCAGGCACGACCCCCCCTACAAGGGAGCCGGTCAAGACCACCGGGCCAACACCAGGCACGACCCCTCCTACAAAGGAGCCACCAACGCGGCCACCTTCGACCGTCTCACCGGGCGATACGCCCCAACTGCCTACAGTTGCGCCACCAACACAGCCACCGGCAACCGTCCCACCTACGGTAGGGCCACCTACGGTAGGGCCACCTACCGTGCCGCCAGTCACCACACCCACACAACAGGGGCCGGACGTAGATGCGACCAAGAGAGCGGAAGAGGCCCAGGCACAACAGACGGCCAGGGCACAGGCCACCGAGACTGCCGTTGCCATAGCAGAGGAGACGGCCAATGCACGAGCTACCGAGACTGCTGTTGCCATAGCCCAACAGACGGCCAACGCACATGCCACCGAGACTGCTGTTGCCATAGCACAACAGACTGCCAATGCACGAGCTACCGAGACTGCCGAAGCTAAGGCGACGGCTGCTGAGCAGACCGCACTCGCTATAATAGCCACGAATATAGCCGGTGGCGAGGATACCGCGACTGCTGTTGCTGCTACCAAGACTGCCAGGGCAGAACAATCTAGAGTACCTGGGCCTGTTGACACGCCTCGCAGCCAACCGATACGGACGGGCGGCCGCGCTACCGACGAGCAAAAAAGCCAAAGTAGAGAGATGAGCGCTCCGGCAACCGATAATGTCTGCTATCCCCTGGTTACCTCCGTCAGCTATAGCGGGCGGGCCGTTGGCGCAGGTTCTTTGAATGTAAGTGGAGATGGCTGCGACGAGCCACTACAGGTTCGTTCAAACACGCGGAGGCTGACATCGTGGAGCTTGCCGCCGCGCGAGCATGGATACAGAAGGGAATAAAATAATCGCCTCTGCGTCGTAGCAGACTCATCCCAAGAATAGAGGAGTACAAACGTAGATGTACCGTATGTGTATGGAGTGCAACGAAGGGCAGGGGCTGAAGCTCACGCCCGGCGTGGTTGCCTGCGACCAGGATCACGAGGCTATCGTGTATCTGCTGGAGCCGGGGGATGTCGTGGGCGACTTCAAGGTGGACGAGGTCTTGCCCGCGGGTGAGGGCGGGTACTCGACCGTCTACCGCGCCACACCCCATGTCGAGGGCTATCCGCCGTCGGTGGCCCTCAAAGTGGCCCTCTCTAATCGCCGGGGCGCGTTGGAGTTGGAGGCCGCTGTACTCTCTTACCTCCAAAATGCCCACTCCCCCAACGTGCCGCGTATCTACCCCATCCCGCGTGAGCACCAGGCACCCATGCCTTCTGCCGGGCCGGACGCAACCAACCCATACCTGGGCAGCGTGGTGCTGGACCTTGAGCCGTTCTATTACCTGGCAATCGAGTTCCTACCAGGTGGCTCGCTGCGCGACAAGCTCGAAGCGAAGGGAGGCCGCAGCCTGGGTGTTCAGCAGACGCTCGATACAATCCGCACTATAGGCCAGGCGCTACGTCTCTTGCACTCGCGCGGCCATATCCACCTGGACGTCAAACCTGCCAACATTATGTACAACATGGCAGGCGAGGCCGTGCTGATAGACTATGGCATTACGGTGCGCGAGGACGGCGACGAGACCAGTTGGCCCGGCACCGCGCCTTATGCCCCACGCGAGCAGATCAACCAGGACTACCCCGACCACCGCGCGGACATCCACGCCCTCGGCGTGACTGCCTTCGAGATGCTCACGGGCGTGCTGCCTTATAGGGGCGCTTCAGCTAACGCCCTGGCGACCAGCATCCTCGCCAGTAAGCCCTTCACCCTCGCCCAGGTCGCCCCGCGCCTGGCCCACCTTGATCCCGCCCTCCGCCCCGCGCTCTCTCCGTATCCAGACGAACGCTACCCTACTGTCGAAGCTTTCGTGTCAGCGATGGAAGAAGCCGTGCAAAAGAAGGATGTGGGTAGCGGCAGCAGAGCACGTTTTGCCGTCGCCGGAGTGATGGCGCTGGTAGCAGTGCTCGCTATAGTCGGCATCTTCCTCGTGGCGTCAACGCAGCCATAGGCGGCAGCCATAGGCGGCAGCCATAGGCGAAAAGCTAACAATAAATCGTGCAGGCTGGGTTGGCTCCCGGCTAACTTAGCCTTCCTGGGATTGGCTATGGCTCAGGTGTCGGAGAGACTTCTATCGACGTGGGCGAAGGTTTATTTTCCTGTAGTTGCTTGGCTATTCTAGATATTCTCTCGAACCACCCTTGAGGTAGGGCCGTTGCAGTTGCCACTATTGGGGTGGCAACGGTTGCACGGGCCATTGGATTTTGCTTCGTGATCAACATGCCTGCTACCACAAAGACTAACAACATTCCAAGCAAAACGCTCCCCAGCCCTATGACCCTTACCTTGTTATCTTTCTTCGATGACCATACGGGCAGATATACTTCACGCTTCGTGGAGCGTGAGGTAGCGGCAGATCGACTATCATCCATAGTTTGCATCGGCGGGTTGGAGTCGGACACAGGACCAGGGGCAACTTCAGCCGGCGTAAGGGAATATGTAGATCGCGCCGGCGGTTTGGAACGCTTCTGAGTAGCTGAGTGATCATTCCCCAAGACAATAGCTGCCGGCTCAGACTCGGCAGTAGCTGTCTTCGCGAGTTCCTCTCCCCCAGCCGCGACCTCCGGGGCAGGCTCTATCTCCCCACCCGGTAGCCACAAGCTAAGCATAGAAGCATCGTCGCTGTAACTCTTCTCTCGCAGCTTTGCTACGACTGCTGCGTAGTCGCTCCGCTTGTACACGCGCGAAAGACGCCCAAATATTTCCTCAAGGCCGTCACTGGTCACCAGCACCCGGCGTATTCGGCTGGTCTGTATCCAGCTCACCTGGGGTGTGCCCAGGCAACCATGGGCCGTAGTCCAGCGCACACGATCGTCCTTCATTTTCGATAGGTCCAGCAAGCCTTTGCCCTGCACGTCGAACACCTGTCCCGTAACGTTACCCATCCAGGCAAAAAAGGAATTGCGACCAGGCCGCAAATCAATATAGCCACAGAAGAAGACGGCGTGGCTGCCGTCACGCTTGCGATTCTTGAGCACCTCGGCCAATAGAGGGCTTATGTCGGTGCTGACCGGCTGCTTCTCCAGGAGCGCCTGCCCACTCTCTCGCCACCTATCCAACTGCCGCTGCAATTCCTCGCCGGTGAACATATCTTCTGGGGAGGCAGTCTGCGCCCATGTCTTGAAGCCGCTTGCCAGACGTTGGGCCAGGAATCTCGCCGCCACGTGTCCCAGGTAGGAGCCACCCACTCCGTCGCACACTACAAAGGTTACTATCTCCCCAGAAGGATCGACATCCCACGCGATGCTGTCTTCGTTCTTAGCCCCCGTCTCCATCGCATCGGCAGACTTCTGGAAGAAATAGTCAACATGAATCCCCGCGCCGACAGGCTCACCAGCGCGAAAGACGCTTTCAGTATTGGAGTCGGTGATAAACGCAACCCTCGCTCTCTGGGCAGGATTCGTCATTCTTTCGGCCTCTGTCTTGGCATACCACCAGACGAGCCGGTAGTTACGAGAGCGGTCTTGATCAACTCGGGGTTAGAGCCTGGGAACATCAAGCGGGCACCCGGCTGGATATTGCTGAAGCCCCAGTACCGAGTGGTTTCGAGATACGAAACGGGTATAGGGGAAGACATGCGGAAAAGCTCCTTAGCATACTCGCCCACAAGGTCATTCTCACTGGTTACACCCTGCCAGGTCTGTATAGATTTGAAGGGCACACGCAAAGAACTATCGTTCACAAAGATATTCTCCACCAGCACCGGCCCGTCCGGGGTGACGCGTGCGCGTATGCGGTCCACCAGGGCTAGCGGACTGTTGCCCTGGTTGTATTCCCCATCGCTCAGGTGGCACACGAGTGGGGCGGGGTGCTCAGGGCCAAGCGTCGGAATAATGCTGTCCAATAGCTGCTCCACCGTCTGGAAGCCGAGAAAGGTGTTCGTCTCCCCTTCGGGGCGAAAGATCGGTGTGCCGATCTCGGCCAGCTTGTCTATGGGCACGAAACCGCCATGCGTGTTCCAGGGTTGCTCATTGTAGCCCAGGATGGCAACTTTGAAGCGGGGCCTTATCTCCGGCTGTGTGCCAACCACCTTTGTTGACATGTCAACCATCTGGAAGATAACCTCGGTGAGCGCCTGGGACACCACGCCTATGCGCGACTGCCCATAGCTCATCTGGTTCATGGAGCCGCTGATGTCTATCAAGAAGATCACATGTGCCGGGGTCCTGGCCGTAGCCTTGTTCGTGTAGTTCATCTCTGTCCTTTCACCCTTATGAGACGTTGCCGAGAGCTTCAGATTATAGCCTGGATAATACCACCGCTAATAGCCCTAATAACGAGGCATAAACCCAAATATATAAAGAGCGATAGCCACACATATTATGATGAGTATCGCAAGCCACACACGGCCAGCCCAGGATTTCTTACCGGGTACTGCCGGCTGTTTAGTTGGAACTCGCGTTACGCGCCCTCTGGTCCCCCCTGGTGTGGAGCCGGGAGTGCTGCTCGCCGGAGTTGCCTTCTTCACCGCAGTATTGCTTTCAGCGGTAGTGGGCAACGTTAGTCTCGCCCTGTCACGTGCATCTAGAGGTACTCTATCCCACCCCCTTGCCCACATCAACTCCATTCGCCACTCATCAATGCTGGGGCACTTATCCGGGCTGGGAGCCTGCCATGCCCGCTCGAAAAGCTCACCTAACGAGGGGTGTAGATCACTGAGAAACTGCCCCAACAGCCGGTATCTCTCAGGGTCTTGAGTGGCGCAGTCTTCATCCGAAAAAAAGCTATCGCCGGAGCTTTTGGAGCGTACCGTTTCGTCCCGCCAGCCCAACATCTCAGCCACAAGCACTGCTGTTGCAAAGCGGTCACCCGTGCTCTTCCATTGGCTCTCCATTTTCTTGCGATAGCCTGGCGTGCCAGTAGGCAGCACCACCGGGTTCGGCGCTCCTGACCAATACACCTCATCGAAGTCTATAAGGTTAACAGTGAGCTTATCCAGGTTCACCATCACGTTACCGCCGCTCAGGTCGCAGTGTGCGATCCCATTGCGCTCCAGCACGCGGGCCAATACCAGGAACTGGTATGCTATCTCCCAGCTTGCATTTTCGTCAACATCGATGTCGGAGTCTGCGCTAACTACCGCCGTCCAGGTGGTGGCGTCTATCCAGGGCATGATGCTGCTGTAAATCAGATCGGGGTAAGATTTTAGCTCGTCAGGGTGTGACGAAGGAGTAAGATAGATTTGCTTACATGCATCAAAGCCTGGCAGTGGAGCTAATTGAGAAAGCAAGCTTTGATTCCGCACCAGTTGCGGATCACGGAAAGCCGGCAGCATCACCTTGAGGGCGTGAAGTTTGCCTGTATCATTCTGTATCAATTGATATACCTGGGCACGCCCGCCTATCATGCGTATGGGTCTTTTTGCGAGCGGTCCTGCTTGAGCAAGCCCGCGCACCCTGTATACGCTCCCGCCCAAAGAGAGCTCTTCATTTGCTTCCGGCTTAAATGTCGTAGTCGTAGTGGCGCTCATACTGGTGAATAGTCTCTCCTGTATAGGTCAGGTTCAAGGACGTTTGAGAGGGGTGATTGTGTATGGTGCCTGTGGTTGCTGTTGTGCTGGTGGCTGAAGTGGAGCTTGAGGTTGCTGAGCCTGGGCGGCAGCGCGGTTATCCGGGCGATATTGGGAGGATGGATACCCACTGCTCATCACTGGACCTAGCGTAATTATGTCTCCGTTGAGCAGGCCTAGCGTTTTGATCGCTTCGTCCCCTTGAAGCCAGGCTTTATTCCTATCAATACGCATAGCATAGCGGACAAACTGGCCGGTTATATCCTTTTCAGGCCAACCTAACTTGCGTACCAGCAACGCCAGCAGTTCGCGCGTGGGTAACTGCTCATCTATACTGATTGTGACATCTCGCCCGATATTAAGGGCTACGTCGCGCAGTGTCACATTGATGGTAAGCAAGTGGACCTCCGGGCTATAACATAAAGATCAACTAAACGGTGAGTTTTTATATACCCACCTCCGAAATAACTGGCTAACTGTACACAAACGTACAGGCGCGAGACCAAAAGAGAGACGCTGCCGAGGATAAGCTCATCACGAAAATAATCCTCGGTAACAAGATAGTATCAGAAAATCGAGCATGATGCAATAGCTTTATACTATGTAAAGTCCAACTTGACCGGCTATAGGGTACAGGCCATGTTATTCCCAGCCCGCGAGCCGCAGGACTTGCGGAGCCAACCACTTCTGTGCTCAGAAACCGCCGGTAGGGTGACCAGCTTTCTGATCATGGCTGGCCAGTATCGCGATTACGAAAGAGTGGCATGAAAGACGTACTACTGATGCCTTGACCTTGAGACCACCGGATGGCCTACGTAGGTGGCCGACACAAGCTTATCTGCACGGAGCGACCACAGCGCGTAGAGCACTATGAACGCTACGAGGGGACCCCATTTGACATGCGTAATAGTATAATGTAAATATTGCTCATGATGTTTCTCGACAGGCGTGACGGCTCGCATGCGGCGAGTGTGCAACGCCATTCCAAGTGGTGGCTATTCGCGATAATCCTACTTTCTATTGTGGTGCGAGGCTGGAGTATTGGGAATGGCTTACCTTACCTTTACCATCCTGACGAGCCTCACTACGTACAAATTTCCCAGGATATTATCAGAACGGGAGACTTCAACCCGCACTTTTTCAACTACCCTTCCCTCTTCTTTTACCTGAATGCCCTAATCTATTTACCCTTCGTACTGGTCGGCAATATAACAGGGAGTCTCAGGAGCTTTGCCGATATACCTACACCGTCAGTGCTGGTATTGGGCGTAGGCTATACAGCCATGCCTGCTACCGTGCTTATGGGGCGGATCCTGACCCTCATCATAAGCACCGGCTCCGTACTACTTGTTTACTACATCGCCAACAGGCTTACCCATAACAGGGCGGTGAGCTTGCTGGCCTCTCTGCTCATGGCGGTGTCCCCGACCAACGTTATCAATAGCCGGTTCATAACCCCGGATACCCTTGTTACCTTCTTTGTGCTTCTCTCATTTTGTGGATCGGTCAACGTATACCAGAGGGCCAAAACCACCCATTACGTGCTGGCAGGCGTCGCGGCGGGTCTGGCCACCGGGAGCAAATATAACGGCGTGCTCATTATCACGGCGCTGCTCGCGGCGCACTTCTTTGGCGAGGGTGTGCGAGATGGTCTTAGAGAGCGGCGACTGTATGGGGCGCTCCTTGCCGCCGGGGTCGCCTTTCTCTTGACGACGCCTTTTGCCATATTTGACTTCCCGAAATTCATCTCTGATGTAAGCAGCGAATTGCAGCATTATTCATCAGGTCATATCGGCATGGATGGCAATCCTATTGCCTGGTACACGGGATACCTGTGGGCAAACGAAGGTATTATCGCCCTCTTTGCCGTCGTCGAGGTTGTTCGCGCTATCTATATGCGCCTGACACCTATCATCCTGCTCGTTGTTTTCCCTGCCGCATATTTCGCCTTTATAAACGCATTCGTAGTGCGGAACGATCGCACGTTGCTGCCGATGATGCCATTTATCTTCCTGCTGGGAGCGTCCTTCCTTGCCAGGCTGCTCGATTCTCGCCCATACTTGCAGCCTGCTATGCGTAATTCCCCCATTTTTGCGGGCGTGGCGCTAGCTTTGGTGGCGGTGGCCTTTTCGGCGGTGCAAATGGTAAACGGCACGAACAACAAAATCGACAGTATCAAGAGCCGAGAAATAGCGGTGGCATGGACAAACCAGCATTTGCCCAAAGGCTCAACTATCGCCATTGAGTCATACTCACCTTACATAGACCAGGCGTATTTCAAGGTTGGGGGCTTCACCAGGATAATAGACTATGACCCCCAATGGTACCTGGACCGGAAGTATAACTATCTGGTTTTTAGCCAACTGATGTTTGGCCGATACTACAACGAAAGAGTCAAGTATGCCCTGGAAGTAGAACAGTACGATGACTTCTTCCGCTCATTTGACCTTGTTCAGGTCTTCCATGACCAGGAAAATGAAATCAGGATTTACAGCGTGCGACAAGCCACGGGAGCACCCTGATATATGTTGTAAAGTACGGCAGTCACTGCGCGAGAGGTTATCAGCAAGATAACCTCTCGCGCAGTGACTTCTCCGATCTACAAAACTTGTATTTCTTCTCATACGCCACGTTATGACACCTCAACATACGCCTATGGTCTGCCTGTAGCATCCTCATGGGTGTTCGCCAACCTTTCACCGGTTAGCATCTGCGCGGAGTGGGGCTATTACTTCTTCGGCAAAGCGGCGAACCTTGTCGGCCTCTGTAACATGCCCAAACCCGAGTATGAACTGCCGGACTCCCAGGTCAACCAGGGGGCGAAGATGAGTGAGCCAGGTGTCAGAGTCCTCCCTCGACCCCGGCAATTGCCCGTTCTCAATTGTGAAGCTTTGCGCTACGCTCTCAGGCTCGCGACCAGCTTCGGCAGCATGCTTGCGGACGATATCCCTCTTGCGGCGGTAGCTCTCCAGGTCTACCTCTCCAGGCGCACCTCCGTGATAGCGGTCCCAGATATCGGCCATCCGCCCAACGAGTGGTAGCACCAGCTTTTCGCCGCCCCCTCCTATCATTATTGGCGGAGGGAAAGCGGGACGCGGTTCGCAGTATGCATTTTCGAGCCGGAAGTGCTGTCCCTGGAAACTGGGAGCCTCCTGCGTCCACATCAGCCTCAGGATTTCGACTGCTTCGCCAAGCTGCTGCACGCGGGTAAGCGTTGGTGGAAAGGGAAAGCTGTACGCGGCATATTCGGAGCTACGCCAACCTGCGCCAATGCCCATAATGAACCGGCCCTCACTCAAGACCTGCAAGGTTGCAGCCATCTTCGCCAGTAGAGCAGGATTACGATAGCCTACCCCAAGCACGATAGGCCCCACATGCAAGCGAGGGAAGCGCGCAGCCAACCATGTTATCGTAGTCCAACACTCCAACCATGCGTCTGAGGGCTTGCGAAATGCGTAAAAGTGGTCTTGCACCCAGATGGAGTCGAAGTGCTCGGCTACAACAGGTAGGACCTGCATCTCCTCGTCCATGACAAGGGGTACTTTTTCTTGCTCAGGAATTCCTTCGGCGCTCATGAACCACCCGAATTTGATTGTGGGCGCAGGGTCTTGTTGCATAAAGCTCTTCCTATTGGAGGGTGGTCTTGCGGGGTGCAGAGGATTATGCAATCTTCGGCCTCTTCACCTGTGGTCCCAGCGGGCGCAAGGTTGCCCCATCAAGCGGCTAACCGGCGACCTCGATGTTCTCCTTGCCCCCATACACCGTCCACCAGGGCTGGGCACCCCTGGCGAGTACCTGGTTGAGCGCCTCGATGTTCTGGACCCCGCGATCCTCCAGCCAGGCCTCAAGCGCGCCGACACCTTCTCTCGCGTAGACCGGGATGCCTTCCTGCCACGTCGCGCGCCCGCATAGCACTCCACTGAACGGCGTTCCGGCTTCCGCTGCCAGTTCGAGCGTCTCTCTGAAGATTTCGTCGGTCACACCCGCGCTCAAATAGATGAAGGGCTTGCTCGATGCGCTCGCCGCCTCGCGGAAGAGGCCAAGCGCTTCCTGTCGCGTATAGGCGGTCTGCCCGCCGTAAGCGCGTGTCCCCTCGACGTATGTCATATTCACCGGCACTTCAACCTTGAGCACGTCCACCCCATAACGCGGCTTAGAGAATTCCTCCATCGTCTGCATTACGTACCGGGGCTTGACCCTGGCGAACTCGATGCTCTTCTCTTCACCAACGTTGTCATCGTAGGCCAGCGGCTCAAGGAAGAATGCGCGGTCGAGGGCAGCGCACTCCGCCCCTACCCTCTCGATGAACGCATGCTTGACCGTGTTGATCTCAGCATCATCGAACGGGTTGTAGTAGAGCAGTATCTTGATTACGTCGGCCCCGGCCTCGGCCAACCGGCGCACGCTCCACTCGGAGAGAAGATCGGGCAGGCGGCCTTTTACGCTAGCGTCGTAGCCCGTCTTCTCGTAGGCGAGAAGCACACCCGTTCCCGGCGCACGCTCCTTGATGGCATCCAGCCCATACTCAGGGTCCATGAGAATAGCAGTAGCGTGTTTGGTGAGGATTTTTGTGACGGCTGTCTTGAAGGTTGAGAGGTCCTGCTCAGTAGCCGTGCCACCGTCGCCCCGCGCCTTAGCGATTGCCTTCTTGAGCGAGCCGCGCTGGTCCATAGCCGCAGCCGCTATCACCCCCTGCTCGTTCGCACAAGCATTTATCCCGTCGAACTTCCCCTTGCTGATTGTTACCTTCATCCTGGCCCCTCCTTCTAGTCTGTTATGGCATGTCGCCTATCATCAGCAGTATATTAGCATAAATTCGTTCGTTGACGCACAATCTGGCAGGGATTCGACTAAGGCTGTGTCAAAGTTGCTGGCTACGCCTGACATGAGGAAAAGAGGTTGTATCTGAACGAAAAACTGGCGGCTTCACCGCCAGTTTTTCGTTCAGATACAAAATAAAACCTCTCTTTGATCGGGCGGTGCAAGCGGAGGCGCGACTTTGACACAGCCCTGGGGGTCAGGGCACGCGCCTTGCGGTTGCATGCCGAAGTGATTATGTTGGGGAGTACATTATGCATCTTCTCGTAGACATCGCGGCGAGCACCTTCCCTGAAGGCGCGAGAGCCATGCGATGAGGCGACTTATCACCTGCATGGGAGAGGTCCTGGTGGACTTCCTGCCTATCGAGGAGGGAGGGCGCACGGTAGGCTTCAGGATGCACGCCGGGGGGTCGCCCTTCAATGTGGCGGTGGGGCTGGCGAGGCTCGGCCAGCCGGTGGCGTTCGCAAGCAAGATTTCTTCCGATCTGTTCGGGCGCTACCTGAGGGAGCGCGTAGAGGCCGAGGGCATCGGCACGCGCTTCCTCCTGCCCAGCCATGCGCCCAGCACGCTGGCCTTCGTAGCGATAGAGGGAGGCGAGCCTGCCTATGCGTTCTACGATGAAGGCGCGGCCCACACTTTGCTGGGCATGGAAGAAGTGCCCGCCCAGCTATTCGACGAGACGATTATCCTGCATTTCGGCTCCATCAGCCTGTTACGTGGCACCACGCCTTTAGCGGTATTGCAGACCGTCCACCGTTTGAAGGGGAAAGCACTCCTGTCATTCGACCCCAATCTCAGACCGGGCCTGGTGCGCGACCCTGGCTCATACCGCGCCCTGCTTGACAAGCTCTTTTCACTGGCCGATATAGTCAAGGTGAGCGCCGCCGATCTCGCATGGCTCGCGCCGGGGCAATCTATAGAGCAGGCGGCGGCAGACCTGCTGGCACACGGGCCTGCGCTCGTGGCGGTGACGCAGGGTGGCGAAGGCGTGCTAGCTTTACGCCGGGACAGCCGGATTGGGGTGCCCGGCTTCTCGGTCCAGGTAGCGGATACGGTGGGCGCGGGCGATGCGTTCAGCGCAGGGTTACTCGCGGGGCTGGTAGAGCGGGGCGTCACCACACGTTCTGACCTCGAAGAAATGCCGGAGGGAGCATTGACCGCATCGTTGGCTTTTGGCGCTGCCGTTGCCGCCCTGACGTGCATGCGCCAGGGTGCGGACCCGCCTCGACGCGCAGAGGTGGCGCACTTTCTGGACGAAGAAGCGCGACAAGGCGGCTGACTTGATGCAGTCTGGCAGGCTGCGCTACGACCATATTAGAGGAGGCAATAGATGGCAGTCAAAGTTGGCGTGCTGGTGCCCCAGGGCTGGCACCGCGACCTGGAAGATATAAAGGACCCGGTGGAGCAATTTGAGGCGATGGTGCGCGTGGGCAAAGAATCTGAGCGGCTGGGCTTCGATTCGATATGGGTATACGACCACTTCCACACTGTACCAACGGGCGAGATCGAGACCAATTTTGAGTGTTGGATAGCCACCGCCGCCCTGGCCCGCGAGACATCCAGGGTCAGGATAGGGCAGATGGTAACCTGCAATAGCTATCGCAACCCGGCGCTCCTGGCTAAGATGGCGTCAACCGTAGACGTGTTGAGCGCGGGCAGGCTGGACTTCGGCATAGGCGCGGGGTGGTACGATGAGGAATACCTGGCTTACGGCTATCCCTTCCCCGATGGACCGGAGCGTCTGCGGATGCTGGGGGAAGCCCTCCAAATTATCCGGGCCATGTGGACCGAGCCGTACGCCACCTTCGAGGGCAAATACTACCAGGTGCGCGGCGCAATCAACGAGCCAAAAGGCGTGCAGAAGCCGCACATCCCCATCTGGATAGGGGGCGGCGGCGAGAAGGTCACGCTCAAGCTGGTGGCGAAGTACGGGGACGCTTGCAACATCGGCGGCATCAACCCGGACGTGTACAGGCACAAGTTCGGCGTGGCAAGGCAGCATTGCGAAGACCTGGGCCGCGACTACAACAGTATCATCAAGTCGGCTGAGGTATTCACCCACCTGGTGCTGCCTGGGCAAACGCCGGAGCAGGCCACCGCCAAAGCACGGCGGGATGTAAGCAAGCTGGTAGGCCACGAGGTCAGCCTGGACGAGTTCCGCCAGGGCAACTTCAGGGGCTACCCGCAAGGCTTCATCGGCACCCCGCAGGAGGCCATCGAGACGTTCAACAGCATCATCGAGGCAGGGGCGGACTACATTATCCTCTACCTGACCAACGTGGTACACCTGGACGTGTTGCAGGCATTTGCCGAAGAAGTGCTGCCCGCGATTCGTCAGTGAGGTTACCTTATTCGGCGGGCTACGGGGCTATGAGGGATATGTCTGCCAGCGCGGGGTAGTCGCTTAGGGAAGCGCCATCCGTCCCGTATGCCGGCAGGCGCTCCTGGGTGACGGAGTTGTACATGCCGACGATAAGCTTGTAGCTGCCAGGCGTCGCATCAGAGGCAATCGGCACTTCGATTGTATCCACGACAGTCTGGTTGGGCTGCCATAGTATAGTCGGCTCGAAGCCCCGCTGCGGCTCGTCGTCC
Organism: Chloroflexia bacterium; assembly: GCA_036399775.1. Taxonomy (GTDB): domain Bacteria; phylum Chloroflexota; class Chloroflexia; order QHBQ01; family JADMIH01; genus JADMIH01. The sequence continues at coordinate 76,485 of DASWMJ010000094.1, forward strand.
TTCTGGCCTACCTTGACGCCTGCCTCGTCTACCACGTGGGTGAAGACGGTATATCGCTCGTATATCCGCTCGGTTGGCTGCCAGTAGAGGGTCAGCTTCAGCAAATCGCCCGGCTTGAGTTGGCCCGCAGGCTCTATAGTGTAGCCGACCAGCACGATGCTGTTGCCGAAGCGCCTGTCTACGCGATGGACCATCTCCGGCACCGCCTCCTCGACCTTGCGCGCGGCCACCTGCCAGAGCGGACCTCTCGACTCCGTAGTGAAACGGTGCTCTATTGGCCCATACTGCCCGAACAGGTATACCTGGCGGCCTTCTCCCAGCCAGCCATCCAGTAGAGCGCCCTCTCCAACGAACACGCTTTCAAGTGGTACGGGGATCAGGTCGGGCCGCCAGCCCTCTATGCGCTGGAAGTAGAGGGCTTCGTTTAGTTGGGACCAGTCGCCTATCAGGATTGTGCCTGGCGGCACCCCGTCGAGAGCCTGCTTGAGTGTCGCCCAATGCCCCCGCCGGTCTAGCTTGCTGAAATCCACCGTGATGTCGCGCCTAGTATGGCTGCCTGTGGCGGTGACGGTACAGAGCAACGCCACCGCCAGCAACACCACTATCCCTTCCAAATTTTGAATTTTGAATTTTGAATTTTGAATTGGGCCTATGGCTCTAACTCGCGAGATGGCAAACTCCACTAAGGCGAGTAGCCCCAGAAAGCCGACGCCCACGAGCACGCACCACATGAAGATCGGCACCGCCAGGTAGTCGTAGATGTCGTATATGTCGTAGATCGCCGCGAAGCCTATGCCCAGGAAAGATGCGGCGGCGCAGAGTGCAGCCGGGGCTAAGCGCAGCCTGTCCAGGTGCCCTGCCGCTACGCCCTGGCCTCTGGCACGGCGTCTGCGAACTAACACAAACAGCATAACCGCCATGCCAAGTAACCCCAGGCCAAGCAGCAGCCAGCCTTCCGGGCCGCGAAACATCTGGCCCGCGAGCAGCAGCCTGAAGCGCCCAACGAGCGATTGGCTGAGCGCGCTGCGGATAGCAGATAGAGCCGACTCGCCCAATATGTGCTGCAAGAAACCTTCCCAGGTGTTGGTGTACCAGGGGGTAGTGTAAGCCCTCAGGGGGAGGTAGGCGTAGGTCGCGAAGGGCAGGAGCGCGAGCAGCAGGGAGAGTACCAGGTGAGATCGGCGAATGCGAGGCGCGCCCCTATTTCTCAACGCGAAGACGGCGTACAAGGCGAGTGGCACTACGTACAACAGCACGGTGCGGTGGTGGCTGACCGCCAACCCGAAGGCGAGTGCCGCGAGGGGTAGAGGTAGACGACCATCAGCCCAGAGGACGAAGGATAGGAAGGTAAGCCCCACCAGTAGGGTGTTGAAGGTGTTTATCTCAGCGACGCTCGCCTGCGACCAGGGGATGCCTTGTACCGAGAAGACGGCTGCGGCTGCGATGCCCGCCACCGTGTTAGAAGTGATATGCCGCACGAGAGCATAGAGCGTCCACACCGCCAGGGCCGCGAAGATGGCGGAGAGCAGGTTCATGCGGAATGCCACGTCTCCGAATGGGAAAATGGCGATCCAGAGCCTGCCCAGGAGGAGGTAGAGTGGGTAGCCGGTAGGGTGAGCCACCGACAAAGAGTAGGCAGCCTGCTGGAACTCAGGGCTGTCCACCGTACCGCCCAGGGACGGCGCGAGGGTCCGGGTGTAAAGCAGCAGCGCGCCCACGCTCAACGCAGGCCCAACCCACCGCCCCGGTCTGCCCATGAGCGCAGGTAATTGTGCTTTATTGAAGATCGGCCCTATGGTTCTTTCCTTTAGAAGATAGCGACTCCACCTACACTCATGATAACAGAGATAACAGAAGAGTAGGGGTGTGTGAAAGTCGCTAAATCCGTCTTACATGAGGAAAAGAGATTGTTTCTGTGCGAAAAATGGCGGCTTCGCCGCCATTTTTCGCACAGAAACAAAAGAAAACTTCTCTTCATTTGTGCTGTACAAGCAGGAGGCGCGACTTTGACACAGCCCTAAACAGAAGAGGGGGTGCTGTTGCAGCGTCCGCGCTCTTGCTCTATGATGTATGGGCGAAGATAAGCCCATGCGAAGGCCACGCACACATGCTGGACGTACAGATTGCCGTTGCCAAGACAAATAAATATGCCACCGGGGAGAGCGGCGACACCGTCGAGGTAGTCGAGAGGCCGCACGGTGGTTTCTCTGTGGTGCTCGCGGATGGGCAGGGGAGCGGGCGCTCGGCTAAGATGCTGTCTCACCTCATCACCACGAAGGCCATAAGCCTTATAAAAGACGGCGTGCGCGATGGGGCCGTCGCCCGCTCGGTGCATGATTATCTCTATGCCTACAGGTCGGGCAAGGTGTCGGCCACGCTTGTGATAGTGTCGCTGGACCTTGCCACGCGCACGCTCGTTCTCTCGCGCAATAGCCATTGCCCTATTCTGCTGTCGCGCCCAGGCGATGATACCCTCACTATCATCGAGGAACCTTCCAACCCCATCGGTATATACCCCATGACCAAACCCGTGATGGCCGAGCTGCCGCTTGAGCCGCACACCTACGCGGTCACCTACTCCGACGGCCTGATGGCTGCGGGCAGCCGTAGCGGGCAGCCGATTGACCTGCCCGGCCTGGTCAGGGAGTGCTTGCAGGCGCATGTCTCTCCCACTGCCCGCGACATGGCCGACTTCCTCATGCAAAAGGCCCTCGACCTGGACGCCAACCGCCCCTCCGACGACATGGCCGCCTTGGTGCTTGCCATCCACCCATCCCCCGCAACGGAAAGCACGCGCATAGTCCCGCAGGTGCGCCGCATGGAGATGAGCATTTCTGTTTGACGAGGGATCAGGGGTTAGGGGTCAGGGGTCAGGGGTTAGGGGTTAGGGGTCAGGGATCGAAGAAGAGATCGGAGATAGATGGTAGATGGTGCGATTCTCTAGCCTCTGCTCAACTCCTCTTTTGCCTGGCGCACAAGGGTTGCCGCCACAATCCCCCACAGCCCAAGCACTACCCATAGCCCTACGCCACTTGTTATCAAGGCAATCGCTGGGCTGTTGGGAATTAGCTTGGTGACGGCGAACATCCACTCGGCTGGACTGTGCAGCAGCGCGGCGAAAGATATACCTATGGCGAGGGCCAATAGCAAGGTATTGCGTCCCACTACTATTCCTGGCTGCTCTTCCTGGGCCAGCCACCATGCGCCCAGGAGGCCGAGCAAAGGCACCGACAATTGTATCAGGTGATGGGGCCACGTGCTGCCTGATACTAGGTGGGTCGTCAGCAGCACCAGTCCCACTTCGAGCAGCAGGCGCACGCTCCTGCCAGGGCCTGCCGGGTAGGCCGAACGGCGGCGGGCAACCCACAGCACCCATCCAGCAGCCAGTAACACCAACAAATTCGCTAACCACGTCAGAATTGGGCGTAATGCCTCGCCGCTCGCTATCTGCATGGGAGGCAGGTTGGGGTCGGTCGGAAGGAGAGCGCGGGCGAGGAAGGCGTTGATGCTCTGGTTGTCCGGGAAGGGGAACACCTGACCAAACAGGCCGGGGAACTCTACGAGCCAGTAGTAGGCAGTGGAAGATGTAATCAGGAGGGAGATCAACTGCACCGCCAGAAACCAGCCTGTAGCCACAGCCGCGACGGCGCGCGGACCACGCCACCACAAATACCCAACAAGCAGCGCAGGCAGCACCTTGATGCTAACAGCCAGAGCGAGGAGGATGCCCGGAGCGAGGGACCAGGGGTTAAGGGTTAGGCTTCGCAGTCCCCCTTGCGGCGCACCCTCAATCTCCACACTCGTGTCTTTTCGCTCCTGACCCCTAACCCCTAACCCCTGACCCCTACGCACTATCACCCACAGCGCGCCCGCTATCAACAACATTATCAAGCTGTTCGACTCACCTACGTGTATCTCCTCCTGTAGCGGGTGGGCGAGCCAGCCCAGCAGGAGCAAGCCTGCCGTCAGGGGACGAATACGCGCCGGAACGAGCCGTACCAGTAGCCACCCGGAGATAATGAGGCAAACGTGCTGGAAGAGTTTCCAGAGGATAGTGGCGGCGGTTGGAGGGAGAACGGTGAGAGGCGTCACGAGTATCGCCAGCAGAGGAGGGTATACGTAGGGAGGAGAGGTGCCGATCTGGTAGATGTTCTCCCCGCGAGCGAGGGCCTGGGCCGTCTGGTAATAGACGTGGAAGTCTACCCCTACCCAGTTCCCTTCGCGCACCAGCCCACCATCCAGCGCCCAAAAAAGATAGCCCCCCACACCTACCACCGCCATAATCCACCCGGCGAGGCGCATAACGCCGTCCAGGGGTGTGGTGGCCTGTGCGGTGGGGCTGGTCATGCTGGGAGCGTGAAACGTGATGCGTGATGCGTGATGCGTGATGCGTGATGCGTGAAACCCTAAATAACCTCTGCGTCTCAGCGCCGCTGCGGTTCAGTCCCAATAATCTTAGTGTTCTTTATGTCTTTGTGGTTCAAACAACAAAAAACACCTTTGCGAACTCTGCGATCCTTCGCGTCTTTGCGGTTCACGTATCACGTATCACGCATCACGCATCACGTTTCACACCCTAATTCTCTACTTCAGCGATGGCTTCGGTGGGCGAGGCCCCGCCATAGATCACCGACATTACGCCTGGCAGGTACTTGTCCATGACAGCCAGGTTATCGTACACCACGCGCTTGATGAGCGCGGAGTTGATTTCTGTGCCTTCGACATCGATGCTCGTCTTGTAGCGGATTTCGCCGTCGTTGTAGTCCATCTCGAAATTGCCTATGAAGAGGCCGTAGTTGGCGCGTGTGATAAAGTCGCCGAGCAGGGGCCGCTTGTTCTCGGACGCTTTCACTGGGCAGTAAGAATAGAAGAGGAACATCTGCTTGTCCTCTTCGGCGCGGGCGTAGCAGGTCCAGGTGCCGTTCTTGCCCGCGAAGCTCAGGCTCAGGGCGGGCCTCCCCTCTATCTCGGAATACTGCCACTCGTCCTCATCGAAGAATCGCTTGAGCGCGTCGTAGATCGGTCCCATCCGCTTTCCTCCTTCACTGGTTGTATCTTAATTATACGCCCTCGTTCAAGAGGGGCGGCTGGATAGCGTGCCGGCAATCGGGGTCGAGGCCCAGGTAAGAGGGCACGCCTGATATGACTTCTCGTAGCGCGGCGGCCCTGTATCGGTCGCACTCCTCGCAACGTGTGTATATGAGCAGGGGGTCCAACGGGAAGAGGGGCTGCCGCTCGGCCTGCAAGTTGGGGCGTTTCGTGTAGTCGGGCATCTCTCCCGGCGGGTAAAACAGGACGCTTGCTTCGGCCCCCACCGGCACAGGGATAGGCGGCATGGGGGTCGTGGCCTTTTGTCCCATGAGCATCTGCCTCTGCTGGGGGGCGTAAAGCTGGTACTCAGGCAGGAAGTCCGCGCTCTCCAATAACGCTTGCAGCCCTTTAAGGAGCGAGCAGCCTACCTGTAGATTGGTGTCGGGTGACAATGCGTCAGGCTGGGACTTGCCGCGCCGGATGCGGTACTGGTCTACAAGCTCAAGTAGCAGGCGGGGTGACACGCGCTCTTGCGGCCCATATTCACCCGCATACGCCAGGCGCTCTACCATGACGCGGCGCAACTCTGCATAAGCCTGGGCGACCTCGCCTGCTTGCCGTTCCTCATACCACCGCGCAAGCCCCTCCACAGTGCCGTTGGGTGTCGCTGCCAGCCCCCTCGCGGTCCAGCCGAGCCACTGGCCCGGCAGAACGCGTCTGAGGCTGCGGAGGCTCCGGTTGAGGGTAGGATCGGCTTCCGCTTGCTCCAGGTAGAGAGCCTGCGAATACTGCGCCACCGCCACCGCCCCCAGGTAGTAGGTCAGGGCGTCCGCCAACTGAAGCACCGCATCGTGGCAGGCAGCGCCGTCCTCGCCCCCGCACAGTTTCACCGCTGCCCCTAATGCGCGGGTAATGGGCAGAGGGTAAGCCTTATCGCTTTTCTGTTGCATGCGAGCATTGTAGCATTGGCGGGCGACAAGCGTCAAAGAAGCCTTCAGTACGCACCTGAGTGCTTCCGGCGTGTGACTCAAAGGGTAGACTCACGCTAACTCGACACTCTACCATGTCAATATGCCCCTCTTCAGCAAAATAATTTCCCTCGCAGATCGCTCGGTGAGAGAATAGCATGCATCGCCGCAAGCTCTCCCGCCGAGAATTCCTCAAGCTGACAGGCTCTTTAGCCCTCAGGGCGACTGCGATCAGCGCGGGCGGCCTGGGCTACGTTGGCCTTGTCGAGCCTAACTGGGTGGACGTGAACCCTGTGAGGATAACCCTCCCCAGGCTGCCCCTACGGTTTGACGGCTACAAAGTAGCGCAGATCAGCGACATCCACATGGGCGATTGGCTGGACAGGGATAAGTTGCTCGAAATTGTTGGCCTGGTCAACGGGGAGCAACCCGACCTCGTAACCATAACAGGCGATTTCGTCACCCGGCGGCCTGAGCTTTCAGCGAACGACCTCATCCACGGTCTCCGCAAGCTTGTGGCGCGGGATGGAGTAGCAGGGGTGCTTGGAAATCACGACTATGCTCCAACTTCCGGCGTAATCCGCGAAGTTATGCGTGAGAGCGGCATCATCAACGTCAGCAACGGCATACACACGATAGAGCGTGGCCCCCATCTGCTCCACATAGCGGGAGTGGATGACATCTGGCAGAAGCAAGCAGACATCGAACTGGTGCTGGGCAAGCTGCCCGCCGAGGGTGCCGCCCTGTTGCTTGCCCACGAGCCTGACTTTGCCGATACCAGCGCGGTCACCGGGCGCTTCGATATGCAGATTTCAGGGCACTCGCATGGGGGCCAGGTGAGCATACCCTTCGTCGGCCCGATCCGGCTGCCTCCATTCGGCACAAAATACCCGGTTGGGCTGTACCGGGTTGGCAACATGCTCCAGTACACTAATCGCGGCGTGGGGATGGTCCGCCCACACGTCCGGTTCAACTGCCGACCAGAGATAACCCTTTTCACCCTGCAAGCGGCAAGCACATTACTGTAAAAGGATGTTCAAAAACGAGAAAACAGATGGCGCGTCCGCCTGTTTTCTCGTTTTTACTAAAGATTCTAGTCTTTCTATTAGTTAGAAGTCGCCCCCACCAAAATCTCCACCGCCAAAGTCACCGCCGCCGAAGTCGCCCCCGCCATAGTCGCCGCCGTAACCACCGGCGTCACCGTAGGAGCCATAATCGCCGCCTGCGCCGGTGTCGTAGCTGCCCGCGTCGGTGCCTGGATCGCCTGTGTCACTTGCGTCGCCGGTATCAGAGTTGTCGTTGCTGGCCTCGCCTTCCTGGTACCCCTCGGCGTATCCGTCGTTGTAGTCTGAACCGCCGAAGAACTGCTGGGCGATCATGCTGCCGAGGAACATACCAGCGAAGCTGCTGAAGAAGGTACCCGCCATCAGCCCGCCCATGCCGATGCCTGCGCCACCCATGCCCTGCTGGTTAGGCATATTGTTGAAAGTGCGCTCCATAGTGCCGGGCTGTCGCATTTCGGCGCGGGTCGCCATGCGGGCCAGTGTGCGCGGGTCGTCCTGCATCTGCGATCCCATAGCGCGCCGCTCATGTTCGGGCATAGTGCTGCTTAGCTGTTGTAGCACCATGCGGCGCTGATTAGGCGTCAGGCGCTCGAACGCTTCGGCGTGGGCCTGCTCGATGGTCTCCGGCGGGGCGGTCTGGAGCATATAGCGGTAGCGGGCTATCGCCTGCTCGTCGGTAAGCTGCCCAGGCTGCTGGCCGGAGGGCGCGTTTTGTCCCCACTGCGATTGCTGCCCCTGCTGATATTGTGGGGGCTGTTGTGTCTCAGGCTCATCTCTGCGCCCGAAAAGCTTATCTAAGAATCCCATTGGTATTTGCCTCCAATTCTATTTACATAATTACTCTACGTTGTGCTACCACGCTTCGTTACTTCGACTTTCGCGGGCATGCGCCTCCTTGCTATGCATATGAAAAAGATAGCAGGATGTATGCCTGTTCGGTAGTTGGATATACCATAGGATATAGTCGTTCTCCCCGACACCGCCCGGCGACTAAAGTCGCGGGCTACGCAAACAAAGTCCGCCTACGCGGACTATCTGGGATAGAGTGGTATCTTAGTAGGATAGTCGCCGCAGGGCGACTTTGTAATAGTTGCCCGCGACTTTAGTCGCCGAGCAAGGATGGACAGAAGTGCTTACCGAGGATAATTAGATCTGGGCATATGTAGAAGACTATTTCTGTTCGGGCGCTTGTACCATAACCGGCCCTAGCACTATGTAGTCGGGGCCGCTACCAGGAGGCCCACCGGCGAGCGTAAATGCACGCTGCACGTGGCCGTCCTTTTGCAGATAAAGCCCTACTCGCAGCATATAACTGCCGGGAGGCAGGCCGTCGGATAGCGAGAGGTCCGCCTCGTCCACCACTACTTCGTTAGCTACCCACTGCGACGTGGGGAAGGTGCCGTTGCGGGGGGCGGTATCGCGCTGGGCTAAGGTCGTTCCGGCCTGGTCAAACAGGTGTACGAAGATCGTGTAACTCTCCGATAGGGTTCGATCGCTGGCCCAATAGAGGGTGAGCGGCAGCGCGCTACCTGCTTCTACGGCCTGCGGGTAGTCCAGTCCGAGCAGGCGAATTGTGCCGCCGTTCGCTGAGACCTCGCGGAACGATGCGCCTAGCGGGTATTGGGCATGCACGTCAGCCGTGCTCCGGGGTGGGGTATAGGCGGTGCGGTAGATGCGGATGCTGGGGCCTGGGTGGTCTATCTTGTTCGACTCGAAGCTGGCGGCCAGGCGAGACTCGTTGTCAGCAAAGAAGCGCAGGTACGCATCGCGCAAGGGCGGGTTTGCCTCCGGGTGGTCGTATACGACATCCTTGTACGCGCCCTCGCTCAGCACCACATATTCGTACCTGTTGGCGACGTACCAATCGGGTGGATTATCGGTGACATGCTCGCTATGCCCGGTGAGATAGCGGCCCGGTGTCAGCACAGGTGTTTGAGGCTCAAGCCAGAGCTTCGTACCGGGGCGGACGTTGGCATCGAGCCACTGGGAGGCGCGCACGCGGGTGTCGGGCTGCGTCTGGCGGTAGCCGCGCTGCAAGGCGGATGCGGTCATGGGCAGCACCGACAACGCCACCAGCAGCGCAAGCAACCAGGGTGCGATTCGCCCGGCAAGCCTGGGATTGATCCGCCTCGAAGCAAGTATGCGCGCCAGCAGAGCCTTGCCCGCGAACGCCAGGGGCACGGCGGCCAGGATGGAAGTGAAGGGCAGCATAGGGAGGAGGTTGCGCGTGAAATTCACCCGGTAGCTGCTCATCGAGAGATAAAACGCCAGGGGGAAGATCAGCAGCAGCACGTCGGCGCGCCTATGCCGCACAAACGCTACTACTATGCCCACCAGGGTGAGCAAGGTCGGCCATGTGTCAGTACGCAGGAAAATCTCCGTGTAGAAGCGCCAGTTGTCGTCTCCCTCGAAGCCCAGGTGGCCGAACCTGTAGTGAGTAATCACCGAGGCCACTTCGTTGAGGAAGCTCGGCAGGTCGAATATTATGAAGGGCGTTGTGAGGAGGAAAGTCGCGGCCACCGCACCCAATCCCGCCCAGAGGCGCACCCCCAAAAAGCGTCGAACCCGCTCCTCAGGCACATCCGCTACCGCGTAGGCGTGCGCCACCAGGAAAGGCAACAGCACTAGCGCGCTGTTGTACTTGGTACCCACCGCCAGCCCCATAGCGACGCCCGCTGCCACGTACCCGCTTACCGGCGCTAAACGTGCTTGCCCATCATTTGCCTTGAGGTCTTCGCCGGGAGGCAGTAGCCGCACTATAGCCAGCAGCGATAGCGCGCTGAAGAAGGTGGCCGGTACGTCGGTGGTTATCAGTTGCGAGTGGACCAGGTGGACGCTGTTGGTCGCCATGAACGCGGAGGTGATGAGGCCCACAGTCACGCCGTACAAGCGCCGCGCCGCCAGGTAGACGAGTGGCACCGTGAGCGCGCCCAGCAAGGCGGTCAGCAGGCGGCCCCACAAGTAGAAATCGGTGGGGGTTATACTATCGAGGTTGGAAAGCTGGCCTGCGGAGACCAGGTAGAAGAAGCGCACGGCGTAGACCGCCGCCTGCATATAGGTGTAGAGGTTGGGATAGACGAAGTAGTGCGGGTTGTAATCGCCCGTCTGCAAGATGCCGAGCGCACGGTCTGCTACGGCAGGCTCGTCAGGGTAGCTGGTGTAGGGCAGATTGTCGCTGATGCCGAAGACGCGCAAAAAGAGCGCGCCAAGCGTGATGCCGCCGAGCGCGAGTGTGGCCGGGTGAGATATAGCCCACGCCCGCAGCCTCGTACCACGCCAACCATCCTGCCAGGCCCGCGCAACCACTACAGCGAAGACCGCAAGCCCCAGGACAGCCGCTATGCTGCGCCAGCCTCCGGGGATCGCGGGCAGCGCGCCCCGGCCCATCATATCGTCAATGTCGTTCCTGGCCAGGAAGGTCACATACATGGCAAGCAGGAGCAACCCTACCACCGGCCCCGCCCAACGCATGACGCCTCCTCTGCGAGCGCGCGATACAGCCCTTCCTACCGAACTTCTCTCATCGGGGAGGGTAGCGTCTTCAGTTTCGTGGAGTGTCTGCATAGGGATATGCCTGACGATAGGCTTTTCTGCTGTAGAGTTTACCACTGTTTGCTACCGTCCACCAATCACACCCGCCTCATGGTCAGGTATGCGTGGGAACGCCGCCCGACCATCCTTGTCATTCTGAACGAAGTGAAGAATCTCGTGCCTCGCGTATTAGTTCGGGGTTAGCGCATAGGCAAGATAATGCGCGAGGAGCGAGATTCTTCGCTGCGCTCAGTACAGCACTAACAAAGTTATGTCCAGGAATAAAATGTGTAAGGTAGGGGCGACCCGGTGGGTCGCCCTGCCAGGGTCACGCGTAAAGTTGGTTCGCCATCCCCACCAGGGCGAGCATGCGGGTCGCCCCTACGC
>DASWMJ010000095.1:0-88613 GCA_036399775.1 Chloroflexia bacterium
AATGCGTGGTGCATCGAGCGCAACACTGCCCAAGTTACCATCAACTGGCACTTCTCTGCATCAGATGCTCGCATCAAGCTTCGTCGCCTCTATCCTGTAATTACTTAGTTGGTGATGCACTGAGCGCAGCGAAGAATCTCGCTCCTCGCGTACAATGCTTTATTCTAGGTTCTCATGTCAAGATAATGCGCGAGGGACGAGATTCTTCGCTGCGCTCAGAATGCCAGAGGGTAGTAGCTTCGCTTGCATCATGCATCCAACTTTGAAGTAGCCCTCGTCCGAAGACATTTATGATTGGATGCCCCAAGTGATGTATACTTAAGCTATGTGTGGCATCGCAGGCATATACAATACAGACGGCAACCCTCCCGACGAGAGGGTGCTTGCGCTCATGGCTGATCGCATAGCGCACCGAGGGCCAGACCGCGAATGCTTCTACCACGACGGCAGCCTGGGCCTGGCGCACCGCCACCTCCGCATTATAGACCTTTCCGACGCCGCCATGCAGCCGATGACGAACGAAGAGCGGTCAATCTGGCTGATCTTCAATGGCGAAATCTACAACTACGTTGAGTTACGTCCGGTGCTGGAAGCAAAGGGCCACAGGTTCCACTCGCACTCCGACAGCGAGACGATCATCCACGCCTACGAGGAGTGGGGCGTAGAGTGCCTCCATCGCTTCAACGGCATGTTCGCATTCGCGCTCTGGGATGTCGCCCGGAAGCGTCTCTTCATAGCGCGGGACAGGCTGGGCGTAAAGCCGGTCTACTACTGGTGGGACGGCACGACGCTGGTATTCGGGTCGGAGATAAAGGCGCTGCACGCTCACCCTTCCGTCGAAGCGAGGCCGCATCTCCCCGCCATTGCCGAATACATGAACGCCATGTACACGCGAGGCGACCACACGTGGTTCGCGGGTATCAAGCGTCTGCTGCCCGGCCATTGGCTGCTAGCCGATCCAGATGGCATGCAGATACGGCAGTGGTGGGACATTCCGAACAACGAAGAACCCCTGGGCAAGCGGCCTGAGAAGTATTACATCGAGAAGACGCGAGATCTGCTGGAAGACTCCGTCCGGCTGCGATTGCGCTCGGACGTGCCACTCGGATCCCACCTGAGCGGCGGGCTGGACAGCAGCGCGATTGTGGCCCTCCTGAGCAAGCAGCTCAAGCCGTCGGGCGAGCCGGTACGCACCTTTTCGGGCGCGTTCGCGGAGGGCGAGGAGTACGACGAGCGGCGATACGTGCGCGCCGTCGTGTCGCGCTACCGCACCGACCACCGCGAGACCGTGCCGGTGGCGGCGGACCTCCCCAGACTGATGGAGAAGATGGTCTGGCACATGGACGAGCCGACAGCCGGGCCGGGCATCCTGCTGCAATGGGCCGTGTGCGAGCTTACCCGCCGCTCAGGCGTGACCGTAATCAACGGCGGGCAGGGAGGCGATGAGGCCTGGGGCGGCTATTTCGGCTACATCCCGGCCTACCTGCGAACACTATTGAGGCAGGCCAGGCGCAACCCCATCCTGTTCGCCGCGCTTCTGAAGGATGCGACAACTCTACTAGGCAGGGAGCACACGCGTAAATCGTTGCTGAGGGCCTATAAGTCGGGCAGGAGTGGCAGGTTGCGCCCTGATAGTAGTTTGGGCGACTGGGCAGGCGAGAGATTCAGCGAGGCTGAAACCGGCTGGCAAGAGGACATTGCTATACCACCACTCGTAGCTGGAACTGAAGGAAGGACCGCCCTATCCACCGCTACCTACATGGACCTGAAATGGTATCTGCCCGCCCTCCTCCAAGTCGAAGACCGCACGAGCATGGCGTTTTCGCTCGAATCGCGCGCCCCCCTGCTAGATTACCGGCTCATCGAGCATGCGACTCGCGTGCCCAGCGCGCTCAAGCTGAAGAACCTTGAGATGAAGCATATCCTTCGGCGTGCGGTGAAGGACCTCCTCCCGCCCGTAGTCTACAAGCGGACCGATAAAAAAGGCATGCCCACCCCAATCGCGCCCTGGTTCCGGGGCAGCCTGGCCTCCTGGGTAAAGGAAATACTGCTCGAACAAAGCGCCAACTCATCGGGACTTCTCAACCCGGAGTATGTGCAGACGGCGGTCAATGAACACATATCAGGCGCTAAAGACCGCAGCAACGATCTCTGGAAGATGCTCAGCATCGAAACTTGGTGGCGAATTCAAATTGCCAATGCGGGCCAATTGGCCGGTGAGCCAATTTCCGTAGCAAGGTCAATAATCTCTGTGGGCTAGCGCAAAGCCACGCGATGCGGGTACTCTACTTCTCACAATACTTCCCTCCCGAAGTCGGGGCTACCCAGACGCGCGCCTACGAGATGTGCCGCTACCTGACTTCTCAGGGTCACAAAGTCACCGCGATAACCGAAGTCCCCAACCACCCATCAGGCATTATCCCCAGCGAATACAGAGGGCGACTCTCCGAGAGGCGCACCGAGGACGGCATAGACGTACTGAGGTTATGGGTGTGGACCTCCCCTGAGAAGACGTTTCGCTCCCGCATGCAGTTCTACCTCAGCTACATGGGCATGAGCGCACTGGCTGGCACGCTGCTCAAGGGGAAGTACGACGTTGTATACGCCACATCCCCACCGCTATTCGTGGCAACCTCCGGGCTTATCACCGCGTTAGTCCGGCGCATACCCTTTATATTCGAGGTACGCGACCTCTGGCCGGAGTCGGCGGTCGCGCTGGGCGAGCTAAACAGCAAGAGAGCAATTGCCGCCGCCGAAAAGCTGGAAGTCGCCATGTACAGGCGGGCCACGCGCATAGTGGTAGTCACCGAGGGCATACGCACAAGGCTGGTCGAGCGCGGCATCCCAGGATCAAAAATAACGGTGATACCAAACGGGGCGAACACGGAGAAGTTCCGCTATACTGAGGCGGGCGCACGCCAGGTTGAAGAGAAGTTGGGGCTGGCGGGAAAGTTCGTTGTGATGTACGCGGGCGTACACGGCATCGCCCAGGGGCTTGAGACGCTTCTACAAGCCGCCGATCTCCTGCGCCATCGGGACGACATCATATTCTTGTTCGTAGGAGAAGGGCCGAGGAAAACGCATCTACGGCAAATAGCGGAACAGCAGGGGCTAACCAACGTTCGCTTCCTACCCGAAGTGCGATCCGACCAGATGCCGTCATACCTGTCGGCAGCAGGCTGCGCCATCGTGCCATTAAAGGACGAGTCTCTCTTCAGAGGTGCGATGCCGTCAAAGATGTTTGAGGCGTGGGCGTGCGCCCGCCCCGTAATACTGAGCGTCGCAGGCGAGGCCGAACGGGTAATGAAACAGGCGGCCGGCGGCCTGGCAATCCAACCCGAAGACGCGGCAGGCATGGCCCACGCGATAGAGCGCCTTGCAGCCAACCCCGGACAAGCCCAACAAATGGGCGAACATGGCCGCGACTTCGTCCATAAGCACTACTCCCGCCAGGTGCAAGCGCAGAAGCTGGAAGAGTTACTAAAAGAAGTAGCAAACAAAAGGTGACGCCCGGCCCTCCGAACGCCACCCCTGGGACGTATTGCGTAGTACGTATTGCGTATTCTGCGCGTCTGCTGTGAGATATTACGCAATACGTACTACGCAATACGCATCACGTTTTACGTTTCACGCTTACCTCAGCCCGCCCTCCTTGATCATCTTCTCAATCGTCTCTCGGAGCATCTGGGCGTGCCTCTCATCATCGCGCCGAATCTGATCCAGGAGCTTCATGTCCTCCTGCTCCATATCCTCTTCGTAGGTGTTGTAAGCCTCAAGACCTTCCAGCTTGCTCAACAGAATAGCGAGCAGGTTATAGGTGCGGTTGCTGATAATGTTGCCGTCGCCGGACTTGTTATTATCTGACATTTCGTTCCTCCTGAAATCTAAGGTGAGCCAATGTGCCCCGGTACTAACTGCAAATTGTGTGCCGCCTGGCGACTTGCGGTACAAACCTTGCAACACAGGTTCTTCACGACCAACCAGGAGGAAGATGTGGAACTAACGCCCGATATGGAGAAGGACACGCTGGCAGTAGATGGCAGGCGCGTTTATTACACGGCGCGCGGCCCACGTGACGCAGACTATGCTTATGTAGGGATCAACGGATTGATGGGTGGAGGGGACTCCTTCTGGCCTGTCATCGAGGGGGTGCCCGAGGACTGGCGCGTGGTATTGCCCGATCTTCCGGGCTGCGGCGAGTCGGAGACGATGCTGCCGCCCCGCAAGCACAATGTTGATGGCTACGTAGGGTGGCTCCACCGCTTTGTTCAGGAGGCGGGGCTGTCGGGTAAGCAGATCGTACTCGCCAGCGTGGCTACGGGCGCGCCCGTCTCTATACGCTACAGCGTCGAGCATCGTGAGAGCGTGGCCGGACAGGTCCTGCACCTTCCCTTCCTCGGCAAGCCCGCCATAGCCTCAAAGATTGCCCGCCCCGTCGCCGCCTATGGGTTGCGCATCCGCCCCCTGCGGCGTCTCGTAGATCGGCTGCGCGCAAGCGACGCGCTCATGCACAAGATAATACTCCACAAGCCACCCGACGCGATCCCAGCTTTAGCCGAGCGCGACATAGACCACAAGCAGCAAGCCGATTTGAAGGCGGCAGGCGAACTGCTCCACGACCTGATGCTCACCGACTCACGCTCAGAACTACCCCTCCTCGACCACCCAATCCTCATCCTGGCATCAGAACATGACTTCTCAGCCCCACTCCCCATGCTCGAAGGCATAGTGAAAGGCCATCCCGAAAGGCGGCTCTACGTCTACAGAGGCGGCCAGCACTCCTGGAACGAAGAGTTCATCAACGACATGAACAAAGAAATAAGCGAATTCCTCAGAGGAGTTAGGGGTTAGGGACGAGTGGCGAGTGGTAGAGTAACTTACGCAATACGCAATACGTACTACGATTTACGTTTCACGCCTCCGCTAGCATCACCCGCGCGCTTATGCTATACTAGGCGACACACGATACCGGCGGTTTTACAGCCCTCTTTGTCGGGCGGGTTGCACGACGTTCTTCTGGACAGCACCTGATTGGGTAAGCGTGCTGTGCTCTCTGCGACTCCCCGCTGGAGGCATTTTCTATAAGGAGGAAAGAATGCGTAAGTTAAGCTCGTTAGTCGTCCTGGTAATGGTGCTCGGCATGCTAGCAGCGTGCGGCCCGGAGGCTGCCACTCCCGTGCCGCCTACGTTCACCACAGTTGTAGAGCAGGCCACTGCCACCGCGCCGGCTGTGGAAGAGCCTACTGAAATTACGGAAGAAGCAACGGCAACTTCCCCGGTAACCGGCACAGGCGGCACGCTAGCCGACATCAAGAAGCGCGGCAAGCTAATAGTGGGCGTCAAATACGATGTCCCCACGTTCGGCTTCCTCAACCCCCAGACCAACAAGGTAGAGGGCTTCGATGTAGACATGGCTAAAGCCGTAGCCAAGCGTATCTTCGGCAACGAGGACGCGGTCGAGTTTACAGAGGCCATCTCCGCGAACCGCATACCCTACCTCAATGAGGGCAAGGTAGACGTTATATTCTCCACCATGACCGCAAACGAGGAGCGCGCCCAGCAGATTGACTTCTCCGACTGCTACTATGTGGCGGGCCAGGCACTGCTCGTGCCGACGAATAGCACGATAACAGATGTGAAGGGTTTAGCAGGCAAGACAGTAGGAACAGTTTCAGGCTCTACCTCTGAGAAGAACATCCGCACGTTCGCCCCGGAAGCAAAGGTTGAATTGTTCGCCACCTACGCCGAGGCGGTGCAGGCTATGGAGTCTGGCCGGGTAGAGGCCGTGACAACGGACGACATCATCCTCTACGGCTTCGCCAAGAAGACCCCCGACAAGTTTAAGGTAGTGGGCGGCCAGTTCACCACCGAACCATACGCAGCGGGCATCAAGAAGGGCAACAGCGATCTGCTCGCTGAAGTGAACGGCGCTATCCGCGACCTCAAGCAGAATGGCGGCTGGGCGACCATCTACAAGAAGTGGCTCTCCGAAGACGTGCCCGCTATACCGCCCCAGGATTGGCGCGACGTAGCCAAGCCCGCTACCACCCCGGCAGCCAGCCCGGCAGCTACAACCGGCCCGGCGATTACTGCCACAGTCACCATAACCGCCACAACGGGCGTGATGACCAGCACGGTGGGCGGCGGCACGCTCGCCGCGATCAAGCAACGTGGTAAGCTAATCGTGGGCGTCAAGTACGATGTCCCCACGTTCGGCTTCCTCAACCCCCAGACGAACAAAGTGGAGGGCTTCGATGTAGACATGGCTAAGGCCGTAGCCAAGCGAATCTTCGGCAACGAGGATGCCATTGAGTTCACCGAAGCTATCTCTGCTAACCGCATACCTTACCTCAACGAGGGCAAGGTAGACGTTATCTTCTCCACCATGACCGCAAACGAGGAGCGCGCCCAGCAGATTGACTTCTCCGACTGCTACTATGTGGCAGGCCAATCGCTGCTCGTGCCTGTAAATAGCACGATAACGGATGTGAAGGGCCTTGCAGGTAAGACGGTGGGCACGGTAACCGGCTCTACCTCTGAGAAGAACATCCGCACCTTCGCACCAGAAGCAAAGGTTGAACTCTTCGCCACCTACGCGGAAGCGGTGCAGGCTATGGAGTCCGGCAGGGTGGAAGTCGTGACCACAGACGACATCATCCTGTACGGCTTCGCCAAGAGGAGTCCTGAGAAGTTCAAGGTAGTCGGCGGCCAATTCACGAAAGAGCCGTATGCTGCCGGAGTGAAGAAGGGCAACAGCGACCTGTTGGCCGAGGTCAACGGAGCTATCCGCGACCTCAAGGAGAACGCCGGGTGGGGCGACATCTACAAGAAGTGGCTCTCCGAACAGGTCCCGCAGTTCCCGCCCCAGGAATGGCGCGACGTAACAAAGCAACCCTAACAACCATAATAATCGGAGTAGCGCCCTGCGAGGGCGCTACTCCTGCCTGAGTATATGTTCGGACTCTCCCCGGAGTACTGGAACTTGATAGGCCAGGGGGTCTTACTGACCCTCTGGCTCACCGTGACTTCCGCGCTAATAAGCCTGGTTGTGGGGATCGTGCTGGGCGTGCTACGCTCGGCCCCCATAGGCCCTCTGCGCGCCATACCCGCAGGCTACACCGAATTCTTCCGCAATATTCCTCTCCTGACGGTCCTCTTCTTCGTCTACTTCGCTTTTCCGAAAGCGGGCATCAACCTGGCACCTATCACCGTCGTGATTATCGGCCTGGGACTCTATACTGCTGCCTACGTCGGCGAGGTAGTGCGCGCAGGCTTAAGTACGGTAAGCAGGGGCAACATCGAGGCCGCGCGCTCGCTGGGCCTTACCTTCATGCAGTCCATGCGCTACGTACAATTACCTCAGGCGCTACGGGCGGCGATACCACCACTCGGTACGCTGATGATTGCCCTCCTCAAGAATACTTCCCTGGCGCAGACCGTATCGGTGGCGGAACTCTTCTTCCAGTCAAGCCTCGTGCAGGCCCGCACCTTCAACCCGGACATCCTTTTGATAGCAGGCGCGATATACGTCGCCATGACCCTGCCTATGGGCGCGCTGGTGAACGTCGTAGAGCGGCGGTGGGCCATCCAGAGATGACAGAGCAACTCGCTACAGCGCCCACAGCAGGGTCCACCCTCCCAGTACCCGCAGCCGCACGCTGGCACGGCCCCGCGACGATTGCCCTTCAGCTCGCAGGCGTTCTGCTGTTCGTCCTCCTGCTGCCTTTCGCGTTCCGAATGGAATGGAGGAATTTCGTCCCCATATTCGAGCCTTCGACGCTCCAATTCCTTGCCTATGGGGTGGCTGCTACGGTAATAGTCTCCCTTGTCTCCATCCTGCTCAGCCTGCCCATGGCGACCGGGTTGGCACTTGGCAGGCTCTCGAAAGCGCGATACGTCAGTTGGCCCTGTATCGCCTTCATAGAGGTGATCCGCGCCCTGCCCCTTATATTGCTCATCTTCTACATCAACCTGCGCTTCCCCGGCCTCGATATGTTCAAAGGAGTGAAGGTCGGCGATGGAAACGATTATCTGGGGATAGAGATAGCAAGGATACTCGAGCGGCCTGCCCTCGCTATGGTAGTTGCGCTGACGCTCTACACAGCCGCCGTGAACGCCGAGCTGCTACGCTCAGGCATCCTCTCCCTTGAGCGCGGCCAAACCGAAGCTGCACGCTCTCTAGGCCTCACCTACTGGCAAACGATGCGGCTGGTGATTCTACCCCAGGCGTTCCGCCGCACCCTGGCCCCCCTCATTGCCCAGTTCACGATCCTGGTCAAAGACACCTCGCTAGGCTCCATTATAGGCTTCGTTGAGCTACAGAAGCGAGGAGTCATCATCTACCAACAGAACTTCAACTCGATGGAGACCCTATACGTCATCGCCCTCATTTACTTCGTCATCAACTACCTGCTTGGCCTCACCAGCCGCTTCATAGAGCGCAAACGCCCGTCAGTCGAAGTACGAGTTGAGATGTGACTCGTATTGCGTAGTACGTATTGCGTATTTTTGAACCACAAAGGCACAAAGAGCACTAAGATTATGTGTATAGAGATGCAGAGACGCCGAGATTATTTAAGGTCTTACGCAATACGTACTACGCAATACGCAATACGAGCCCAGGAGGAAACTATTGGCTGAAATAGAGCAGATAGCGCACCAGATTGGCGAGCCTATCATCATCATGGAGCACATTACCAAGCAGTTCGGCAAATTGGTGGCCCTCAAGGATGTCAACCTGGAAGTCAGGAAGGGCGAGGTGGTGCTGATAATAGGGCCTAGCGGGTCGGGCAAGTCCACCCTGTTGCGGTGCATCAACCACCTTGAGGTGCCTAGCGGGGGCAGGGTCGTAGTGGACGGCATCGAACTGAGCAAGGGGCGCACGAACATCAACAAGGTGCGCGCAGAAGTGGGCATGGTCTTCCAGAGGTTTGAGCTTTTCCCTCACCTGACCGTGCTCGAAAACGTCACTCTCGCCCAGAAGGTAGTACGCAAGCGTAGCGCGAGCCAGGCGCGGGAAGTCGGTATGGAGCTACTCAATAAGGTAGGCATACCGGAGAAAGCCAACAACCTCCCCGCGCAGCTATCGGGCGGGCAGCAGCAGCGCGTCGCCATCGCCCGCGCCCTGGCTATGCAGCCCAAGATCATGCTCTTCGATGAGCCTACGTCCGCCCTCGACCCAGAAATGATCAAGGAAGTGTTAGACGTGATGTTGGACCTCGCACGCGAGGGGATGACAATGGTGGTGGTGTCGCACGAGATGGGCTTCGCCCGTGCCGCCTCCAACCGGGTCGTCTTCATGGACCAGGGCAGCATCGTGGAGATGGGCAAGCCCGACAGCCTCTTCAGCAACCCCCAGCACGAGCGCACCAAGCTCTTCTTGAGCAAGATATTGCATTAGGACAGTGTTTATCTAACGTGGCGAAGAATCTACATCGCAAGATTGTTGCAAAGTCGGGTTGATGGGGTAAAGCCATCCCAGTATCCCTGTCATTCTTCGCTGCGCTCAGTACAGCACTAACAAAGAAATGTCTGCGTAGGGGCGACCCGGTGGGTCGCCCTGGTGGGGATGGCGAACCAACTTTACGCTTGACCCTGGCAGGGCCACCCGGTGGGTCGCCCCTACCTTACACATTTTATTCCTGGACATAACTTTGTTAGTGCTGTACTGAGCGCAGCGAAGAATCTCGTCCCTCGCATATTAGTTGGGGATAACGTACAGGTAACGAACAACGGCAAGGGAATGCGCGAGGGACGAGATTCTTCGCTGCGCTCAGAATGACAAAGGGTAGTGGGTTCGCCTGCGTCGGGCACAAGACTGAGCTTGCATAGGCCTTAACCTACGTCTGTAGACTCTTCACCGAGCTATTTCTTCTTGCTATAATGGCCCCAGATATATTTAGCTCTTCTGAATTGTCTCTTGTCGGCCCACATTTCCGGAATTATGACAGTATCCACATCACGTACACAGGCTACAACAGATATTGATGATACGGGCAGGAAGCGCACCCTCATCGGCGCTATCCTCATATTGGCCCTAGTCATCGCCTGCGTGGTTACAGTTCGCCTCTACAAGCTCGCCGTCCCCGAACAGGTGGACAGGGACACCATCAATATTACCGCTAGCGATTACGAGCAGGCCCTAAACAAGTGGCGATCTGCGAACGTCGTGGAGTACGAAATCTCAACCATTATGGCGGATGAGGAAGTCACGTTGCGGGTCAATCAACCCGAAAACCTCATCTATGTCTTGCGGCATTATCGCAATAACGAACCTTACGGCGCATTCGATCCCAACATTCCTATCATGCCAAGCCAGTTCATCAAGTACAAAATCTATACGGTAGACGGCATGTTCGAGCTGGCGAAGCAAAGGCTTGACTTTATGCAGTCGCTCAACGGCGAGCGGATAGAGCCGAGCGAAGAGGAGTTTGACTACTTCCACGACTACATCATCCAGTTCGACCCATCTACGGGCCGCCCTACCTACATCGCCGACAAGATAAGGACTGCCCACCGCCTGAGAGAGCTTACATGGCGAGCATCGGGCGTACCTGCTATCGAAGTCAAGGGCTTCAAGATTCTCAAATAGCTATGCAGACCTCCAACGCGTCAACCGTACCTGGGCACACATCGTCACGAGAGGAAACCTGGCAGCATGTATGAAATGGAGCGCGATGCTTATACCGAGGCCCACCGTGGGGGATCAGGAATCCTCTACTGCGGGTTGTGGCTGCTCTGGGTCGTGGTCAACCTCGTCGCGTTCGGCATAAGCGAAAGCCTGGGGGAAGCGGTAGAAGCTTTTATCGTGCAAGCCGAGCCTGCTACGACGCGCTTGCTGTCGCTCGATCGCGCCGCGTACGTAACGGACTGGAACGGCTATGTAGCGGCTGTGGTGGGAGGAATAGTAGCCGGGGTGCTGCTCGGTGCCGGGCAGGGGCTGATACTCATGCCCTATCTCAAGTGGAAGGGCTTCCTGGAGTGGCTGGTGGCAACCACTATCGGCAGAGCCGTGCGCTGGATAGCCTTGTTTGTGATAGGCCAGCAGCTCGTAGGGCTGGTCGCCGACAAGCACATCGTGGGCGCATGCTTTGTTCTCATGCTGCTGATAGGTATGGGCTGCATAGGTGGGGGCGCGCTAGGTTACGCACAGAGCGTCGTGTTGCGGCGTCGAGTGCATCACTCCGAGTGGTGGATCCTTGCTAACCTGGCAGGCCCTGTCGCAGCCGCCATCCTGATCGTGCTGGGCCTGTACATCGAGGACCAGAACGTGTTCCGGTACTGGACCAATCCTATCATGGCGATAATCACCGCCTTCGCCACAGGTGTCGCGCTGGTGGACCTGCTACGCCACCCAACTCCGCACGCCGAATGGGAGTCGGGCCTCCGGTGGCGGCAGGAGCGCACCAGGAGACGCGCCGAGTATTGAGCGCCAGGCGACATGACCGTACCTGTTGCCCGGCTACTACAACCTGTGTTATAATCTTCTGCGCCAGCGCCATTTTGAGGCATGGTTGACATCTTTTGCTGACGTAGAGGACCAAACACCATTATGCGTTCCCGTGGGCAAGCCAACACTATAGCGGTGCGGCTTATCGCCGTGCTCGTGTTCTGTGTTGCCTGCCTGCATAGTCCTGCTGGGCCGCGCTTAAAAGCCGCCACACTCGATGACGAGGGACGCTTCTACTCCGAGACGGGCTTCACGCTCGCGCCGGAGTTCGTGCAGTTCTTCGACCGCTACGGCGGCCTTGCCCTATTCGGCTATCCCATCACCGAGGCGCGCCGGGAGGGGGGCTATCTGGTGCAGTGGACCGAGCGCCAGCGCCTTGAGTGGCACCCTGAGAATTTAGGGACACCCTACGAGGTGCTGCTTGGCCTGTTGGGGCGCGAATTGACTAAGGGCTTCAACGGTCCGCGATACCAACAGCAAGAATTGACGCTCAGCACACAAGAACCCACAGCCTCGATCTATTATTTCCGCGAAACGGGCCAGACTGTGGCCGAGCCTTTCCTCTCTTACTGGACGGCGCACGGCGGGCTGCCGGTATTCGGCTACCCCATCTCTACACTTCACACCGACGAGAACGGCTTGCAGGTCCAGTGGTTCGAGCGCGCGCGCTTCGAGTACCACCCGGAGAATCCCGTAGAACACCACGTCCTGCTGGGCCACCTGGGATATAGCGCCTTGAAGGAACGAGAGGCGTTTGCCTACGAAATTGAAGTGTTCGGCACGCCCGCGCCCGACGGCGCTATGAAGATCGATCTCGCGCAGGGCGGCGAGTCGGAGGACCCAGGCTTCTTCGACAACGTGCAAAGCCTGGGCCGCGAGCTTGGGCCGGGCCTGGTGAGGCTCGACAACATCTTCAACCACTACCAGATCGTGGCGCGTGGCCCCGACGGCGCGCTCACGTATAACTGGCGGTCGCTTGACCGCATACTGGACGGCGTGCGGGCTATGGGCAAAGAGCCTCTGATCTGCCTGTCGTACATGCCCGAAACCCTATCAATGCATGGCGATAGCCGCGTCAGGCCACCCGCCAGCTACGACGAGTGGGCCGCGCTCGTGAAGGCAACCGTGACGCACGTCAACGTGGAGCGTGGGCTGAAGGTGCGCTATTGGGAGGTGTGGAACGAGCCGGACCAGTCAGGCTTCTGGCAGGCCAGCTTCCAGGAGTACCTCAAGCTGTACGACGTGACGGTAGAGGCCGCGACGGGCGCGGACCCTTCCATCCACATAGGCGGCCCGGCTGTGGCCCGCTTCTCGCCCGACCACCTGGACGAGTTTATGAAGCACGAGGCAATGCAGGGCAGCAAGGGGCGCGTTGACTTTATTTCCTGGCACTCCTACGGCCAATCGCCCGACCAGGTAGCCGCCCACATACGCGAGCTACGTACCATACTTGAGCAATATCCCCAGTTTACACCGGAGCTGTTCATAACCGAGTTCAACGTGCTCCAGGGCGGCCCCGGCGACACCAGCGCGAACGGCTCCACCGACAAGGTAGAGGGCGCGATAGCATTTCTTACCTCGATTGAGAGCATGCAGCGCGAACGGCTGGACCGCGCGTTCCTCTTCGAGCTAAAAGATGGCCGAGGGCCGAAGTCCTACTGGGGGCGCTGGGGGATACTCACTAACGACGCCCAACCCAAGCCTACCTATTATGCGTTGAAAGCGTACCAGGACCGCCCACCCGATCGGCTGCCCATCATAATCAAACGTGGGCCATCTGACCGCTCACTCGGTATGATGGCCTACGGCGGGCCGAGCCGCGCAACCTTTTTCCTCTGGTATACGGGTTACTATGATGCCCGCATTAAGGTCGGCCTCCCATCAAGTTTCGCAAGCGCGCAGTTCGACCTCACCCTCTTTGACGCCACTCACAACAACCCCGCAAAGACAGGCGACGCCACCCTCAATGCGTGGCTCGCGCGCGATGCCGGAGACCTGGTACTCGACCTCAAGCCCAACTCGCTCGTTATACTGGCCACACGATAGTATTCAGTCGGCAGGTCGAATGAAAAGTCTGCTGAACAAACGGGTATCACTCGCGTGGCTGCTGCTCGTGCTGATAGCAGGAGTTGCGGGGGCCATCCTCTGGAAAGTGGCAGTGGTGGACGCCCCTCCCCATAACTCCGTGCTGATAGAAAGCGGGGCAATCACGCCTCGTCAATCCCTCGCCTCCCCCTCCCCAATCGCCAGGTCGGAGGCGCAGACCACCGTGACACCAGCAGCGCCCAACGCTCTGCCCACTCAAGCGGTAGCAGCACCGCCTACGCCGCAGATGCTTGCCGTCTACGTGAGCGGAGCCGTTGTAAGTCCTGGTGTGTACGTGCTGCCCGAAGGTTCGCGTATCTCCGATGCAATCCAGGCTGCGGGCGGCCCACAGCCGGAGGCCAACATGGAGCTAATCAACCTGGCGGCGCGTGTGAGCGACGAGCAGCACATCTCGGTCCTTCGCAAGGGCGAGACGCCCATAGCGCAGTCACCGCCCACACAACCATCAAGCACTTCTATAGCCCAGGCGAACCGGCAGGCAACACCACAACCTAAACCCGCAGGCAAGGTGGACCTGAACACCGCCACCGCCGCTCAGCTTGAGGAACTCCCCGGCATAGGGGAAGTGCTGGCGGCTCGCATCGTTGATTATCGTAGCGCGAACGGCCCCTTCAAGACGATTGAGGACATTATGAGCGTGCCAGGCATCAAGGACGCAGTTTACGAGCAGATACGTAACCTCGTGACCGTCGGGCCTTGAACCGACACTTACTTTGCAACAACCTTGGGCGCTATACCGTATAGATATAGGCAGGTGCGCTAAAACGTGATACAATTGTGGCGGCTCATTATTCTTAGCAATGTGGAGGTTGAACAGTGTCTATCCTTACGCGAATTTCAACGCTAATCAGCGCGAATATCAACGCGATGATCGATTCGGCTGAAGATCCTGAGAAGATGGTAAATGAGTACCTGCGCCAGATGCGCAACGAACTCTCCGAGGCGCGAGCGGCTACCGCTATGGCGATGGCCGATGAAACCAGGCTGCGCTCTCAATACGAGCGCAACAAGTCGGTATCCGACGACTGGCAGCACAAGGCCGAGATCGCCGTGCAGCGCGACCAGGACGATCTGGCGCGGGAGGCCCTCTTGCGTCGAGGCACCGCCCAGAAGCTGGCGGACAACTACAAGGCGCAGTGGGAATCCCAGCACGACCAAGTGGGAGACCTGCGCGAAGCCCTCGCCAAGCTGGAAGCCAAGATACAGGAAGCCGAGGCCAAGCGCGACTTGATAGTTGCCAAGACGCGCCGCGCCGCCACCCAGGAAGCCATCACTTCCGCTCTTCAGAGCGTGCAGGGTAATACCGCCGACGAGAGCCTGGGCCGCATGGAGACTGTCGCCGACGAGCGGCTGGCCCGCGCGGAAGCTATGGCCCAACTGCAAGGCCAGGACCTCGACTCGCGCTTCTCCGATATGGAAGCCGAGCAAGAGGTAGACACCGAGCTGGCAAGCCTCAAAGAGAAATTCGGTAAGGGATAGTAGAAAAGTGCTGAGTGCTGAGTTGACGAATACTCACTCAGCACTCAGAATACGGGGACCTCGATTCCCGCCTCAAATAACTTTCGAGAGGTAAATAGTGAAAAGCGGACCCGCGCCTAAGAAGAGTATGACGCTCTACGTTATCCTGCAATCCCTGACGCTGCTGGCATGCTGGGGGTGGTTCGCGGGGCTGTGGTCTGTCGCCTTCTTCGGCTTTGAACTGAGCGACATAGAGTGGTGGCTGCTGGTGGCCTCCGCGTGCGCCGGGCTGTACGGGCTGCGCCCCAACCTTGAACGCGCTATCGACACGGCCTGGCTCAAGGGCCTCACCAACTCAAAGGCGCTGGCAGAGCGCGTGGCCGAGTTGAGGCCCGTCAAGCGCAAAATAGACCTTATCTTCTCTATCGCCGTGCTGGTGATACTGCTCCTCGCGACGCTCCTGTGGTTCGCCGGGTACCTGCGCATTCAAACCGTGTAGCCTCAAGCCGCCCACGCAAGAGCAGCAATTCAGATCCTCCTGCTGAACGCGATTACCCGCCCGCTAGCATCGACCCCAAGGGCACCTGCAAGACCAACGCGCCCACCTGCGCCTCTTCCAGGTAGAATAAGGGCCAGTCCGTGAGCGTCCAACCCTAGACGGAATTATGAATTTAGAATTCAAAATTCATAATTACACGTCCCGGTCAATCTCGCTCGCCAGCAAAATAGCCTCCGCTACCTCTCTCATGGGCTTGCGGCTATCCATGCTGCGCTTCTGTATGCGGCGGAACGCTTCTACTTCGGACAGGCCGTAGCGGTCTATCAGCACTCCTTTAGCTCGCTCTATTACTTTGCGGGCTTCCAGCGCCTCTCGCACGTCACCCAACTCTTTGCGTAGCTGCGCGAACTCGCGGAAGCGGGCAAGAGTTACTTCAATGGCAGGGCCTAGCTGCGCCTCTCGGAACGGCTTGACCAGATAGTTTATCACGCCTGCCTGGGTGGCGCGCTGCACGAGGTCAGGGTCGCTGTAGGCCGTCAGCATCAGCACGGGCGCTACCTCTTCCGCAGTCAGCAGCCGCGCCGCCTCTATGCCATCCAGTTCGGGCATCTTGATGTCCATGATAACCAGATCGGGCTTAAGCTTGCGCGCCAGTTCAACCGCGCTCTTGCCGTCCGACGCCTCGCCCGCCACCTCGTAATCCATCCCGCCCAACATCTCGCGCAAGTCCATTCTGATGATAGGATCGTCATCAGCGATAACAACCTGTGCTTGTGCCACTCTCTCCACTCTCCTCTGCTCGATTTAGTCTATTGGAGATTATAACATGGGCCACGAGCAGGGCGTTACGCATAGTTACGAGCTGACCGCAAAGACGCATAGGATCACAAAGTACACAAAGGTGTAGTGTGCAAGAACTCGTCCCTGCGCCATGAAAGAGCTATACAGCATGAGTATCAGCGCGGTAATAGTCATGGTTGATGCCGGCAAGCACATACCTTCGGCAAACGGGATATCGCGCTGCTGGCGTAGGTCCTCTCTTCTTTAACAGCGGGATCGGGATGCGCTGGCCGATACCCTGGTGCGGGCGTCTTTGATTGTAGTATCTCATGTACCCAGGCAGCACTCGCCGCAGGTGTCACTCGCTTATGATGAGCGCCTGATCCAGGCATTCTTCGCGAACAGTTCTCACCCAGCACTCGGCAATCGCGTTGGCCTTCGGTGATCGGTAAGGCGTGAGCACAGTCTAGATACCTTCAGCCTCGAACACTGTGTTGAAGGAAGAGGTGAACTTGGCATCCCGGTCATGGATCAGGAACCGTATTGGTGCCTCTCTGTTCTCCAACTTCTGCACGTCCCAAATATCCCGAATGTCCCAAGCGGTGTTGCGTGCCTGCTATGTAACCCATGTAGAGGTAGGGTGAGAAGTGCAGCCAGCAAGATGCACTCTGCGCGTGCCCAGCTCAATGAAGAATAGCACGTAGAGTGTCTGCAGACGTATGGTTTCCGACGTGAAGAGATCACACGCTGTTATCTGGCTTGCATAATGTCCCAAGAAAACGCGCCAGGTACTGCCCTGCTTTCTACTCTGAGGAGAAGGAGGAATATGTCGGCGTTTGAGGATGTTCCTGACGCTTGACCGGCTGACCGCATACCCAAGCTTGAGCAACTCTCCCTCGATCCTGCGATAGCCCCATCGAGGGTCCTCCCTTGTCAGTTGTACGATTAGATCTCGTAGTTCAGGCACAACTTGTGGTCTTCCGACCCGCGGCAAGGTCCACTTCCGTCGTACCAAGTCTCGGTGCCAATGGAGTACAGTGTCAGGCTTGAACAGTGGAATAGCCTCGTCAAGCTTGTGGGTTGTGTCTTTGGTCAATGCTGCGAATCGAGCAGCGAGTACAGCAAGAAGGCCTTTCTTCCACACGGAGACACGATGAGATCTGCAATCGGGGAGTTTGCGCGGCAGGATGCGGATTTGGTGACGTAGCAGGATTATTTCAACATCCTTCTGACTGTCCGATAGACGACTGGTAGCGAAAAGGTCCAGGAGCAGCCTGAAAATGTGCAACAGCACGTAGATGTGGGTAGACATAGGAAAAGCATGAGCCGTCTTCTATGACTGTACAAGGGGGCCAAGCGTTGGATGCTAACTTGCACACTACACGCAATTGTCGAAAAAGCCGTGAGAAAAGCAGCTGAACGCCTTTACGAACAGCCGCAGTACGATCTGATATTGCTTAGTTTTGCTAGGAACGCATCTGAATTTCGCCAAACGGAACTTGGCGTGCACGCGTATGCGCAGAGCTGCGTAGGCAATAAGGAGCATACAGAGAAAATAAAGGTGCTGACAAGTATAACTGTTGAGTGGCATCCAGAGGGAGACCGGCAGGATACCAGAGCTAGAATCACGAGAATAACCGACTTTCAAAGTTGGGCAGCAACATATGGACCACAGGGCTGTTGCTAAGTCGCTGGATTTTCGATGTGGTTTGAATTTAGGAATAGGAAACTGTCCATCATGCTGAAGCCCCACTGGGGTAACTATATTCCGTCAGTTCTGACATTTCCCTGCGGCTCTTTCGCCTGTAACTCATGGCGCACTTGGTCGAGGTGATTGGCGATCCGCTCGACATCGGGCGCATCCAGACCCTCGAACAACTCCAGTCCTTCTTCCCAGGCTTCTATGGCCTGCTCGAGCAGGCCCAATTTGTAGAAAGCCCGTGCCAGATTACTCAAGGCGAGGGCAGTGCCATATCGGTCTCCTATCTCCCGCTTTATCTGTAAGCTAGCTTGCACGCTCACAATAGCCTTCTCAGGCTGACCTCTTAAGCGTTGCACTATACCCAGGTTGTTCAGTGCCTGAGATTCGCCGAACCTATCACCGATGTTTTTATGCAGGTCTAGAGCCTGTTGTAATCGCGAACCGGCCTCTTCTAGTCGGTGCAGCTTGACAAGGCTTATGCCCATGCCCATCAGCGATAGCGCTTGTCCAACCTTATTTCGCAGTTCTTGGAAGACCTCAAATGCACCCTCATAATATTCAAGTGCTATGTCTGGCGCCTTGCCGGCGAAGTGGATGCCAGCCATATTTCCCAGCACCAGCGCCTCGCCCTCTCGATCCTCCAATTGTCTATACAACTCAAGTGCGCGGCTTAGATATGTCTCCGCTTCCGTGAGATTCCCCACCTGCCGATAAGCGACACCTATATAGTTTAATGCTTCCACCTCTAGTTTCGGATCGCCTGCGAGTGCGGCATCTCGCGCTGCCAACTCGGTTACTTCGAGCCAATCTGAGCGGTATGATGCCTGGTAGAGGAATATTGCGAGGTCTTGAGCGAGTTCCGCCACCTCTTTCCACCTACCCCGCTCGTGAGCAGACCACAGCGCACGCAATATGTTAGGGCGCTCCTCGGCCAGAGTAGCCAGCGCTTCCATCTCTAATTGTCTTGCCTTCTTCTGTTGCCTCTCTCGTCCTTCGTTCGTTTCATCTGACCAGTCATGGTTCATATCGATGGTCGAGTCGCTATCAAAAGTCCTCTGCGCCAGGACTCGCTGCGTACTCGGTTGTAGATGATCATTGAGTGCGTGAACGAGCCTCGAGTAAAAGGCCTCGTAACGTTGGGCAGCTTGCGCATAGACCTTCTGCTGCTCCGCCAATTGCCTGTTCAGCACCCTCCGTTGCATGATAGCATGCCGAAGCGACTTTGCGGCCCTGAACCGTGACTTGCGTAACATCACTAAGGATAATGGCATGGAAGATATAGATGTTGGCTCGATTAGCTCTTAGCTTCTTGTTCTTTTACTTCTATCTCGCCCATCTCTGGCGAATCCAGTTCTGCCAGCCATGTCGCCACCTTATCTGCTTCTGGGACACCCAGTTCGTTGAGCACCACCTCGGCTTCCTGCCAGAGATCCCTGACCTCCTCTATACTTTGTTCGCCCTCTCTCATTATGAGTAGCAAGCCCATGTTGACCAGAGTAATACCCTCACCATAGCGGTCCTTAAGCTCACGTCGAATTTTGAGGCTCTGGAGATAGAAACGCTGAGCTTCGTCAAATTCGCCAACCTTACCGGCAATGTTCCCCAGCCCAGCCAGGTTCACTGCCACGCCATGGAGTGCCCCCAATTGCTCATTCAGTCGTAAACTCTCTTTATAGCAGACACGCGCCTTTTCGACGTCTTCTTGCGCCATTGCTATCCCGCCCAGGTTCTGTAATGCGCTACTCAGGCCATGGAGGTCATTCAGGTCTCGCCAGGCAGTTAGAGCTTGCTCAAGTACAGCAGTGGCCTCAACGAGGCGATCTTGGCGGCGGTAAGCAGCGCCTAGATTGTTGAGCATCTGCGCCTCAGCCGGGCGATCCCCAACCGCACGCAGAGTCTCCACTACCCACTCATAAAGAGAAACAGCTTGATCTAAATCCCCTTGCTGTATCAGCACCCCTGCCAGGTTCCCCAGCGTATGTGCTTCGCCACGAAGATCGCCGACTTGTTGACGCACCAATAGGTCCTGCTCATAACACTTCTTGGCTTCGCGCAGATGTCCTCGCTTGCGGTATATGCTACCAAGGTTGCTAAGGGTTGAGCCCTCATTGTACTGGTCCCCCAGCTTGCGCCAAAGCTCCAACGCCCTCCCGTAATAGCTGGCAGCCTGCTCCCACAGTCCCAAATCGTCACTGACCAGCCCCAGGTTGTTGAGGGTCATAGCTTCTCCCTGCCGATCACCCACCGCCTGGAATATGGTCAATATCTCTTCAAAGCGATGGAGCGCCTCTTCCCATTGCCCCCTGTCACGCGCAATATGGGCTAAGTTTCCCAGGGTGGAGGCCTCACCATGCTGATCACCCAGGCGCTTGCAAATTGCCAAATCCAGTTCATACAGTTCTATTGCCTTTTCGAAGTAGCCTTGCTCGGCGTAGGTGATGCCTAAATTGGTGAGCGCCTGCCCTTCACCCCGACTGTCTCCTCCTCTTCGGAATTGCTCTATCGCCCCTTCAAAGGCGTCTCGTGCTGCACCCCATTCTCCTTGCGATAAATACAGGCTGCCGAGGTTGTTCAGTGCCACTCCTATCCGTTCTGGATCGCGATAACGACGAGCAGCCTCTAGGGCCAGTTCCTGCGCGAACAGCCAGTCGGCCCAGTAGGCTCGACGATTGAAAAAAGCTACCAGGCTTTGTGCTAGGTCCATTACCAATTGCCATTGGCCTGTTTCGTACGATAACTGTAGCGCTTGCAGAATGTTTGCCCGCTCACCTTCTAATGTGGAGAGTGCCCACGCCTCCTCCTGGATCAAGGCTTCTTTCGTAGTGGCGCTCTCTCTTCGCCTTTGTTCGAAGGAAATCTCGTGTTCTTGTCTTCCTCCTTGAGTCACATCATCTTCATCTAGTAATTTAGACATTTCCTGATTGGCAGTGGCAAGTGCCAGGCAATTGTCGGCAGCGACGGCAAGTTCTGCATAGTAGGATGTAAAGTTTCGCACGGCCGATTCGTAGCACGCAGACTGGCGAGCTAGTGAGGTAAGTTCGGTTGGTTCGCGCAACCGCCAGAGCTTGCCAATACGCTGTAGCGGCGTGTTGCGTCTGAGCCGCTTGATCGTGACGGCCCGGCGATTCGGAATAGTGGATTTGCTCATAGCTATTACTTGAAGCCCTACGTCATGGTCCTCTGTGCCTGAATCTGCCTGCTGATGTCACTCTTATAATATCCGACATTATGAAGTGCTTGGTGAGTGGGTGCAGATAATACCGAGGATTCAAACCCGATGACCCTCCTACTTCAACAAAGGAGAGCTTCCAAAGCTCACTGAGGCCAGACAGTAGTATATCATCAGCCATGCCGCTGGTGACCTTGACTGCATCGTATGTACCTCCCAGATTTGGCTCAAACGGGGCCATTGAGGTGAGCAGTGCCTTGCCATGTTCTGAGAGCAACTTCCAAGATGGAAAGAATATCCCCTTGTAGAAACGCACATACTCATCCTCTTTGCTTGCAGCATCTTCATTGTCTGAGATGTGGATTTGTTTCAGTTGTTTCAAGACCTGCTCTAGAGGTAAGAACTCAAGCTGACCAATCACTAATTTCATAGCCAAAGGCGATCCGCCTGTCTCTTTGGCGATTTGCTGCAAGTCTCTCGCCCTTGCCTGCGAGCTTCGCTTGAGACCTTTCTCCTCTGCCTCTTGCTGCATGAATAAAATAGAACCGATTTCATCCAAACCGGCCAGATGGACAAAATAAAGGTCACCTTGAAAGCGGTGGCGGCTCGTCAAGATCGCTTTGCTAGGGTTAAGTAAAGAACTCAAGTGAAGCGCGATCTCGTTCTGTGACTCGCCCGCAGTTTCCAGGTTGTCCAGCACCACCAGCACGCGCCGAGATCGCAGCAAGACCTTTACTGCAGCCTCCTTCTCCTCTCCTTTGAGCTTTAACGCGTTAAATGCACGAAGCTGGCGACTTATGGCGTCCAAAGTAGTCTCGAACGTCAGGTTACGTATTCCTTTATTTTCATGAGCAAACTCATTAGCAGCGGCGCTTTCCCACACTATCGTTGTGAACAGATCTTCTCTGCGGCATCGGTCAGCAACCTCACGAGCCAGTGCCGTTTTGCCGATGCCACCGATGCCATCTACCGCCATGACCCATTTGCCTGCCGGGTCGCGCAACGCAGCCATAATTTGCCCTATATTCGCATCGCGACCAATCAGCTCTCGGTAAGGCTTGGCTGGCAGAACTGGTAGTTGATCGGTGCGCCCTTGTAGATCAGTATCCGGGCTTTCGCCTTTCTCTGTGAGGCTTGAGTCGAGCACAGCGTTGGCAATACGCAACGCTAAATTGCTCAGTTCTGGTAAGGGTGGTTGCTTTTGGTTCGACTTCCTCTTTGCTAAATACGCCAGGAATTCATCACTGACCGCGCTGAGTTCCGCCCAGTCTTTGATCCTACGGTAATTATAGCTGGCTGAATGTTTTCTTAACAATTTCCCCATTTGTTCGATGAAGAAACTCCGAAGAATTTCTTTCTCTGCTTCTGTGCGGCCCTCCTTCTCCACAAACAACTGCATGAGGCTTGCCAGGTAGCCTAGTGGTGGTGGACCGTGCGTACTACCGAGATCGCTATAGTCCGGGTGTTGGTATCTGGTGATCGTAGACCTATGCACACCGAAGTGTTCAGCGGCCCTCGCTGGTTTCCTAAAGACTCTCGTAAGCAGATTAGCTGCGTATTCTTGTGGGCTGTCCTCTTCGTGATATTCCGGCCAGTTGTTTCCGTTGACCATATCGCTGCCTCTTCAATGATAAATGGCAATACAGCAAGTGACTTCGACCTGGCTCAATGTCGTGCTATCGACTTAAGTTTTCGATTGACCTAGACCTTCCCAACATTTTACACCCTATTATGAATCTGCCTGACACTATCGCTGCAATCGTGGCACCTAAATAGCCCGGTGTTAGGATGAGTTGACGGCTGCAACAGAACCCGAAGCCACGGCTAACAAACGAGTACTCATGTTCTCCTAGTTAGCTATGGATTCCCTAGAGTTAAAGCGGACAGGTAGAGCACAATTTCATTTTAGTCTCTTTCCCTGATAAACGCCAGCTTTGTCAATTATAATATCGAAGTTCGATAATTATAATTGACAAAATTAGCCTTGTGCGATAATATAAGATACTGAATTTTCGATGTTGGTGCCCGCGCCAACTAGCTGCAGGTATCCCTGCTAATCCGTCTGGCGATCTAAGAATTGAGTAGACCCTGCCTAAGCATGAGCCATTAGGTGAAGTGCTCCTACCCCTAGGTGTTCTAACAGTTGATCTTCTCGCAAACTCTTTGATCCTCGTGTTTTTCAGGAGTTAGATAATGACCGAGCAACAGACCAAGCAAGAGCGGGCGCATAAAGCAGCTATGATCCGCGAGATGAAGATCGACCCCTATCCATACAAGTTTGAGTTAACCCACAGCACGCTACAGATTAAGAATTCATATGACGCCCTGGCGGCGCAGAACGACACGGTATCTGTGGCTGGTCGAATTATGGCTAGACGCGATCATGGCCGAACTGCTTTCCTTACCCTTCAGGATTCTGCTGGAACTATACAAGTTTATATAAGGTCAGATGATGTAGGTGCTGAGCAGTTCAAGCTATATAGCTTGTTTGATATTGGCGATATTATCGGCGTGCAAGGGGTTGTTTTCAGAACGAAAACAAATGAAGTCACGATACGCGCCTACCGGTTACAAATGCTATGCAAAGCGCTTCGCACCTTGCCTGATAAGTGGCACGGGTTGCGAGATGTCGAAACGCGCTACCGGCAACGATACCTGGATCTTATCATGAACCCTGATGTCAGGAAGGTTTTTCTTACGCGCACAAGGATAATCAATACCATCCGGCATATATTCAACGCCATTGGAGGAATTGAAGTCGAGACGCCTACATTGCAACCGCTTTATGGCGGTGCATCGGCGCGCCCCTTTAAGACGCACCATAACGCATTAGACGCCAAGTTCTATATGCGCATCGCCGACGAGCTCTATCTCAAGCGCCTCATTGTTGGAGGCTTCGATTGTGTCTACGAGATCTGCAAGGACTTCCGCAACGAGGGTATGGACCGCAGCCATAACCCTGAGTTCACGATGGTTGAGATCTACTGGGCGTACAAAGACTACAACGACATGATGGACCTTACCGAAAGATTGTTCGTCACAATAGCGCATGAGCTTATCGGTGGCACCCTGATTACATACCAGGGGGAGACTATCGATCTCACGCCCCCCTGGCCGCGACGCCCTATGCTCGACTTAATCAAGGAGCACACTGGGATCAAGATAGGAACTCTCAGCGATGCTGAATTGCTGCAAGCAGTAGAGCGGGAAATTGAGCGGCAAGAGAAGGCTGCAAAAGACCACCAACCGCCGACCGGGGTTTCCCTCGACACGATAGCTGGCAATATAGAGGATCAAGCTCAAGACGAGGGCGAGGGAGATACACAAGGGGTAGATGGAGCAGAGGGCCTCAACCGGGGTAAGTTGATCGAGGAATTGTTCGGGTTGAGCGTGGAACCCAGGCTGGTTCAACCTACTTTTGTTATCGATTATCCAAAGGAAACCTCACCTTTGGCGAAGACGCATCGCACGAACCCTACTCTCACTGAGAGGTTCGAGCTTTATATCTGTCGCCGCGAGATGGCTAACGCATTCTCTGAGTTGAACGATCCTCTCGACCAACGCGAGAGGTTCGAGGCACAGATGCGCCAGAGACTGGCAGGCGACGAGGAGGCGCAGCTTCTGGACGAGGACTTCCTGCGCGCCCTCGAATACGGTATGCCTCCCACCGGCGGCCTGGGCATCGGTGTTGACAGGTTGGTAATGCTCTTCACCGACCAACCTTCTATCCAGGATGTGATCCTTTTCCCCCAGATGCGCCCTGAGCCTGGATTGTACGAAGCTGCTCATGAAGCTCTGGAAGAGCGGTAGATAAACCGCATGATATTGATAAGCAATCTAATGCTGGCTGGGCCTTCTAAGCAAGAAGGCAGAGATGGCATCTATGCTCACCAACCGGCCCCGTCATTATTAGGAAAGTGAACATTCAAGGTAGAAACTGAAAGTCTGGTCGCAGCTATTGGCGAATACAAAAGGAGGACAACCGCAATGTCAGCGAAAAAACGCATCGTCATCACCGCGCTGGGTCGGCAAGGGTGGGCAATCACGAGGCAATTGGTGCACCTTCTAGGGGATGAAGACTACACTCTGTACGTCTATGATAAAGTCCGCGCGCACGAGGAGGAGCGCCTTCTCAGCAGTCTCCGCTCTGCAAATAGTGGAACCAGCGGTTCCACTATGTCAGCCGTACAGAAGGCATATCACGAAGGGCGAATCAAAAAGATACGGGAATTGAAGCCAGAACTAGACAAGGATGACATCTCGGATAAAGAGCTTAAGGAGGTTATTGTCTGGTTGGAACCTGACCTGATAATCAACGCAGCCACATTCACAGGGCATGAGCTTTACACAAAAATAGCCTTCCAAGCTGATGCTGACTACATTGATCTTGGTCAGGACACTTGGCGTGCAATGGGGCAGCGAGCGTGGGACCAGCGCATCGTCGCGGAGGGTCGCTCCATGCGGCTTGTGCCGGAAGCCGGACTTGCGCCGGGGTTGGTCAACATCCTTGGCGACTGGCTGTTGCAGAGCGGTGGAGACTCACTGTACATTCGGGTGGGCGGGCTGCCTATACATGCGTTCAAGGGTGGAGAGCTACATTATGGCGCGAGTTGGAGCCTGGAGGGCGTGGTTAAGGAATATACCGATACCACCATCATGCGCCGCAATGGGCATTTGGTCCCGGTCCAGGGCCTGTACGCTCATGATGAGCGCGAAAACCCCGGCCAGGGTGCGCGTGGAGTGGACCCGCTACAGATACGTAATATGGAGATCATCGAACGGATAGAAGAGATCATCAACCAAATAGACAGGGAGGCGCAGAACGCAACAGATGACCAAGCCAGAAGAAAAGCGGAGGAACATCTCGCGGTAATGCGCCTCTACTTTGCCCAGAATGGTAGTGCCGATGCATTAGAGATCCGCAGCATCGAAGCATGCCCAACGTCCGATGGCATATCCTTGATGCCCTTCGATGAAGGCTATGTGGGAGTCCCCAACCTAGACTACAAGACGTTGCGCTACGCAGGGCACTTCGATTGTGTTGAGCAGAGCATCGAAGACGATACACTCAAGGAGAAGATAAAGAACGTACCAAGCGCTAGCCCTGACTTGGTGTTGCTACGCGTGTGGAGCGAGCAGAACGGCATACAAAAAAGGATGGTCGAGTGCATCGTGCTGGGCGATCCACAACTAGATAACGCTGGTCCGGAAGAGGAGCCGGAGTTAGGTCCTGAACAGGTATTCACTGCAATGCAGCATCTCACAGGTTGGCCCACTGTGCTTATGGCACAAGCTCTGTTGAATTCTCGTCCGTACTCCGCCGAGTCTCGTCCCAAGCTTTTCGGCAAGGATCGAACCTTGTGGTCCGGCAGGAGGCTGGAGGACGTGCTGGCGAAGGGTGGAGTAATCATGCCCTATGAATTAGTAGACGGTGGGGAGCTGCTTTCGGAGCTTACAAGTGGTAATCTCATCCCTCAGTGCGAATTTCACTCCCTGTAATAAAGGAGTGGCTCAATGCAAGTGCGCGAATTGCTGGAGAAGCTGGTATCCATAAACTCGGTCTTTCCAGGCGAGGAAGCAAGCGAAGCCAGACCTGGAGAGGAGAAGCTGGCGGAGTTCATAGACGGGCGGCTCAAGCAGTGGGGCTTTGCGGTGGAAAGGCAATACGTCAAAGACAGGCGGTTCAACGTACTGGCAGAAAAGGGCCAGGGGGATCGAGCATACTGCTGTAGGGCCACATAGATTCGGTTCCCAAAGCGGAGGGTTGGCGGACCGATCCATGGCGAGCCGTCCAGAAGAACCGGGCCGCGCAAGACGAGATGTAGAAAGACTGATAGAAGAACTTTATCAGCACGGCAAGCTAGAACAAGCTGATGACATGCCTATCACCGTCATTGTTCCTGAACGACGCACTCCTTATCTGCGACCATATGTCACCTCGGTTGAGCACCCTTTTGTGCAACTGGTCCAAGATGTGTTGCACGACATGTTCGGGAGCGTGGAATATAACTATGGCCTGTCGGTGGCTGATGAAAACTACTTGGGGGCTGTACTAGGGCGTGGTACTTGGGCCAGTTGGGGAGGCCCACCACGCACCGGGCGAGTGGGTATCCCTCTCCAGTCTAGAAGAACTCATTTCTGCCTACCGTAGGATACTTGAACTCTTCACCCAGGTCATTGGATAGAGAGGCTAATTATGCAACAGACTGATTATACGCTAGCACAGGATGAATTTGGACCAGAGAAAATTATCATCGTAGGCGATCCAAAGGCTGGTATGCTAGGATATCTGGTAATAGATAACTCTGCGCGAGGAGTCGGTAAGGGTGGCGTTCGCATGGATAAGGACGTTACCCTGGATGATGTGCGCAAGCTAGCTCGCACGATGACGCTAAAGAGTGCTATGGCGGACCTGCCTTTCGGCGGGGCCAAGGGTGGGATCGTTGCAGATCCGAAAGACTCAAAGCGCGAGACCATCATCCGGGCGTATGCGCGGGCGCTCCGTCATCTTATCCCTGGGGAATATGTCTTTGGCTTAGATATGGGGCTGCGCGAGTCGGACGCTGCCTTGGTGGTTGATGAGTTAGGGAACAACCGCCAGGTAGCGACAGGCAAACCAGCTTACCTGGGCGGAATCCCATACGACGAGGAGGGGATCGCCGGTATGGGCGTCGTAGAAGCCATGGATGAGTACTGCCAGTGTAGTGGGAACCTGAAGCTTCAAGGGGCTACTGTGGCAATTCAGGGCTTCGGCGCAATGGGAAGGGCTGTAGCGCGCTTTGCGGCGAGCTACGGCGCACGAATCGTGGCCGTCTCGAACAAGATTGGCGACGACGAACCACTAGCAATTTACAACCCTGGCGGTATCAACATTGATCAGCTAACGCACCTTGTATGGGGGAAGGAACAGCACACTCCACAGTGTAGCGTGGCTGTCTACCCCGACGCTCAGCAGCTTGCAGGGGGTGAAGAGTTATACCTACCTGTGGACTTTCTTGTACCTGCCGCCGCTGGCAACGTCATCCACATGGGTAACGTTGACCGTATCCAGGCTGCGGTAGTTGTAGAAGCCGCCAACAACCCCACAACCAGGGAAGCACAACAAACCCTTGAGCAGCATGGTGTCATATGTCTGCCAGATTTCGTGGTCAATAGCGGGGGTAGCATCTCTGCCTATGTGGAATACACCAACGGCACTCTGGAGCAGGCTAAAGAGATGACGCGGCAGAAGGTGCGCTATAATACCAAGTTGGTGCTGCAGCAGGCGCAGGAAACCAAACGCAGCCTGCGGGACGTTGCTGATCAGATCGCCAGGGAACGCGTAGTTACCGCCATGAAAGCCAAAGGTCGGTGGGCGGAACCTAGCTCAAGTGGATAGCACTACCAACGTAAGGCAATTATGTGATATGAAGTCGAAGCATGAGCAAAATGAGCAGGATAAGCAGGATAAGCAGGATGAGCAGATAGCTCATTGGAACAGCATAGAGAAGGTAGGCTATCTGGGCTCAATTGTGGCTATCTTAGCTCTTTGCCTGTTTTATACTTCTGTTTCCGGTAAAGCTGCATCAGGTGACCCAGTTATCAATTTGCTCTTATCCGTCATCCCTAACGTCGTCGCAGTGTTATTAGTCTTCGTGGTCACGTATTTATTCTTCCGAAACATACAGGATGACAGAGCAAAGTACCAGAGGGGAATATTGGCCAAGAATGTGGCCTTAGAGACAACACAGGCACTTAGAGATGAGTTGGAGAAGATACGGAGCGAGTCCGTTAGTGAGGCATTCCTTCGGAAGAGCGAATCCCATTCAGTCGATAGATTGAAGCAGTTGTTGCCCACAGCCAAGAAAGTGCGTATGTGTGGTTGGACCCTGTATAGAACCATCGAAGCAAACAGAGGACCATTACGAGACTTTGTTCAACGTCGTGAATATGATCTGCGCATATTGATACTGGACCCCAAGTCGGATGTTGTTCGTCAGCTTGATGACATAATAACGGATATAAGTCCACATTCAAGAAGGGCTCAAAACTGGCCGCCTGTTATTCCCATGGCAATAACTGCAAACGATCTGAAACGAACCTTAGAAATTCTCGAGGCTGGTAAAATTACTCAGCCGACTAACCAGCAAAGCGTACTTCATGTCTGCAAGTCACTGCTCCCATTTGGGATGATTATGGTCGAATGCGAAGGTGGGGTTAGTTGGGCTAGCGTGCAAGTTTACACGCTTCATCCCGACCTCTCTTTTAGCAAGCGTCTGACCTTTACGCTAACTAAAAGCCAAACGGAGCTTTGGAAGTTGCTCGAAGAACAGTTCGATCTGGCATGGGATGATCCGGTTTTTTCTCAGGAGTATAATCCAGATGCTTGATTGCTGAATGTATCATAGAAAGAATCGAAGAATATGCATTTATCCTTGATTATCGGCAGCTTTAGACGTTTGTTTAGCGCCTCCTCCATGTAAACTACGCCTGTAGCATGAAAACGGAGGAGCAGAGAAAATAGTGATAACCAATCATATTAATATCCTTACAACAAGCGATATGGTCCAGCGACAACTGGTCGAAATTGCCATAGAGAGCGTAGAGCAAGGGCCGACGCTGTGGCCTCCTAGTCCCTAAGCGCCCTTTCAACTCAGCAGAGAAACCGCTCGATCAACGACTACCCTTTAGGCGATAGCCAGCCTGGCGACTGCTGGACATACATAAGCGGACCGCTACGTATGCTATAATGTGGCAAGCTACTATACAGGTAGTAGTATTTGCTTAGTTTGCGTGCGCAAACGAGGTGTTCGTTCAGTACTCTACATGTTATGACCGCAGTCTGTAGCACTGCTTTGAGACAGCTTCAGGAAGGGCGAACCTGGTATGGAAATCTCACTAACCAAAACGCATGCATACGGGCCTATAGGTGAGCGCATCAAGAAGATACGCCTGCAAAGTGGACTAACACAGGAAGCCCTTGCCGGGTCTGAGTTTACAAAGGGCTATATCAGCGCCCTTGAAAGGGGTGCAGTCCGCCCATCTCTCAAAGCCCTGGATGTGTTCGCACGGCGATTAGGAGTACCCATTACTGATTTCCTTTCTGCTTCACAGCAACAGAGCGACGATTCCGGTTTCGATGCGCAGCGAGAAGATTTCCTCTCCCGATGCAACTATGTCAAGATGCTGATGCGTGTGGGCCAACTGAACAAGGCTTTGCAACTCATTGATGAGTTAGAACGGCACATAGAATCTTCCGCAAATATATTTCCGCCCAGCCTCTCCTACATGGTCTCTTTCTTACGTGGCATTGCGCATTTGCAGGCTGGCGCGCCAAAAGTGGCGCGCACAGAATTAGAAGCAGCGCTGGCAAGTATAAGGGAAGATGAAGAAGCCACTGTTCGGGTCCGCAATTTCTTGGGTATCGCCTTTTTAATGCTGGATTTACCACAGCATGCTGTGGAACAACATCTAGCGTGTTGGCAGAGCATACGTAATCTCGTAACCAAAGACCCCAACCTTTACGTGAGTGTATGCCGCAATCTTGCCAACGATTATTCCGCCTTGAATGAGCCAGACCGGGCAATTGATTTGTATGAGGAAATATTGCCTGCTATGCAAGACCTCAACGATTTAGAGCAACAAGCTGAGGCTCTTTGCAAAATTGCTATGGCATACGAGGCTAAGAAGGACTGGCCCCGAGCTAAACAATACGGATCGTGGGCGTTACGCATATACGAAGCAGCCGATAGCCGCGCCGAGGCGGCATACTTCTGCTTGAAACTGGCAAAAATGCATACGGGTCGGGAGCAGTATGGTGATGCATTGGAGCTGCTTAAAAGGGCAGAGCGCTTGGTCATGGGAACGGGCAACCACGCCGTTATGAGCTACCTGCACCGCGCCTATGCCGACTTAGCGCGCCGACAGGGCGATTATGAAAGGGGTATTCAACACGCAAAACAAAGCATTGCACTCGCTCAATCCTACAAGGAGGCTACGCAATCTGGCGATAGCCGAGCGAACGACCCTTCATGGCAGGACCCTACCAGTTTGTATGCAAAGGCATTGCATATTGAGGCGCTTATTGAGGAGGACCAGGGTAATAAAGAGGCTGCTGACCGCCTATTCGAGCAGGCTCTAGCTTTACTGCACACGGAGGGGTTCGAGGAAGTCCGACACGCCCTCAACTTGAGCTATGCTATAGTTTTGCAGGCCCGCGGTGACCTTGAGAAGGCGGTGAGTTTTTACCGGCGGGCAGCCGAGCTACAAACACTCACCATGCCCAGGCAAATTTGATTGACCTGTTACTGAGGTCCGTCGCTTCGTTTGTCCCCGATCTCACGTGCGAGCGCCAATACCTGTTCCCTGTAGGTGAAGGCTTGCTGCTCCTCCCCAAGGGCCTGATATACCGAGCTGAGGCTGTGCAATGCTCTACCTTCGCCGCGTCTATCCCCGATTTCACGGGTAATCTCCAGTTGCCGCTCGAAGTAAAGGATGGCTTGCCGGGAGTCACCAATCGCTGCGTAGACACGTCCCAATGTGCCGAGGACCGTTGCCTCGCCTGCCCGGTCACTAAGTTCGCGGGTGACCTCCAACAACTGTTCATGGTAGGTAATTGTGCGCTGGGCATCGCCCACGGCCCCATGGGCGACTCCCAGTATGCTCAGAGCATTCCCTTCGCCCGAACGGTCATTGATCCCCTGCGCGATCTCCAGTGCCCTCTCTGCGTGGGCTATGGCCTGCTGGAAATTTCCTTGCTCGAGAAAGGTTCGGGCCAGGTTGTTCAGGGCGCCTTCCTCGCCGCGCCGGTCGGCTATCTCCCGCGTGATCTCCAGCCATAGCTCAAAGTAGCTGAGCGCCCTGGGGATATCGCTCAACGCAGCATAGGCTACACCCAGGCTACCGAGGTCTTGTCCTTCAGCGCGGCGATCCCCTATCTCGCGGCTGATTTCGAGGGCCTGCCTGTGATAGGTGATAGCTTGCGAGAAGTTTTGCAGGTCCTCGTAGGCGTTGCCCAGGTTGCCGAGCGCGTTCCCCTCGCCCCGCCTGTCGCCTAACTCGCGCATGACTGTGAGCGTCTGCTCCATATAGAAGATCGCCTTCTGAGGGTCATTGAGCGCAGCGTACGCCAGCCCCAGGTTGCCGAGGGCGCTACCCTCTCCTCGCCGGTCCCCTAACTCACGCATAACAGTTAGGGCCTGTTCGGAGTAGCTAATGGCTCTTTGAGAGTCCCTCAAGTCCAAATTAATCAGCCCCAGGTTGCCGAGCGCACTACCTTCCCCTTTACGATTGCCGATCTCGCGAGCAACCACTAACTGCTGCTCATAGCAGGCGCGAGCTTGTTGGGCGTTGCCCAAGGCAGCGTAAGCCAGTCCCAGGTTGCCGAGCGCACTACCTTCGCCGTGCCGGTCGCCTATGGCGCGTGCGACTGCCAGGTGTTGCTCGTGATAAGTGACAGCACTGCGAGCATCGCCCAGCGCGGCGTAGGCGTTTCCTAGACCGCCTAGCAAGCCGCCCTCCGCCGCATTACGCCCCACCCGCCGCGCCGCCGCCAGCGCCGCTTCCAGTTGCGGGATCCGCTCGTTCGATTTTCTATACCGCAAGTCGCCAATATTTATGGTAGCGTTTGCATAGTCCACTAACAAGTTATCTATGTGCGGCGATGAGCCAGCAGGTTGCATACGCAGCCA
This sequence comes from Chloroflexia bacterium, assembly GCA_036399775.1. Taxonomy (GTDB): domain Bacteria; phylum Chloroflexota; class Chloroflexia; order QHBQ01; family JADMIH01; genus JADMIH01. Next base: position 32,833 of record DASWMJ010000095.1, read on the forward strand.
ATTCCACGCTCTATCTATCTCGCCTTGTTCCTGGTCGAAGCGTTGCAATCCCAGCGCAGCTTGATCGCCACCTTGCAAATACAGACCTTCGGCAGCAACTGCGACCTGAGCATAATACCTGGCATGTCGAAGATGCGCGCCCTGAGGTGACAAATGGACAGCAGATACAAGATGATCAGCCATGATCACTCCGACCCTGGGTAATCAATCTCTCGTCATCAGAGCAGCACGCTCCGCGTCAAGACGAGGCGCCCCGATAGTCGCGCCCAGTGCCACAACTTGCGTCAAGGCGCGCATTGCCTCGCTTAACCGCACTTCCTCAAAGTGGCTGACGCATTGGAGGTGAGGGTAGCCCGCCGCGTGGCGGGATCGCACAGTCTGACCAGGTGCAGCGCTCGCCCATAGAAGATGAGATCCTGTGCTCTCTCCGAGGGTATAGTGGAATTCGCTCTGAATCAGCATTTTGAACGTGCTACCTATATATTATATATACTATATGTGCGAAATCAAGTATTGCAGAGAGGTGACTTTAGTGGTAGGATGCAATTGAGCCACTGAGGGAAGGTGTGCGATACCCCACTAACGTCGGGTTAGATACTAGAATACAGATAGTGCCAATTACATGGGTTGGGTAAGACACATTAATGAGATGCCGACAAGAAGATTAGTATGGCAGATAAGAAGCAATTAGCAGAGGAATTTGAAGCGAGGATAAACTACGCGAAGATGCTGATCCGCGACGGTCAGGTAGATGACGGCCTGCGGGTTATCGAGGAGGTGGAACAGCAATACAGCCCATACTTTGACAACCTGCCTCCCCAGCTACGTTATCTCATCCCTTACTCTAGAGGTAGGGCATACTTGCAGATCAAGCAACCCTCTCGCGCCAGGATCGAGTTCGAGACTGCTGTTAGGCTTGCGGGACCGGACATAGAGGCACGTGCGCGCTCACAAAACCTGCTTGGCGCGGCTCTTTATGCGGAAGAACAACCATCTTCCGCGTTGAAGTACCACCTGGTGTGCGTCACGGCGATAGTGCAGGGACCGATAAAGGACCTTGTCTTCCGGCTCAGCGTCTATCAGAATCTGGCGAATGATTACTGGGCGCTCAATGAAATCGAACTCGCTATCGGTGCCTATAAGGAAGCGTTGCTCCTGCTTGAGGACCTGGATGCCCCAGATCGACAAGCAGATATCTTCTGGGGACTTTCGCTCGCATATAAGGCACGCAAAGAGTGGCGTTACGCCCGCCTGTACGTCAAGCGAGCCATCCAGTTATTCCAATCCACCGGCAATCGAGCGGCGGAAGCTGCCATGCATATCAACTTCGGGGAAATTTTGCTGGAAGAAGGACTGACAAGGGAGGCAGCGCAGCCGCTTGACCAAGCTTTGAAACTCCTCTCAGGTACGGACCATTTTGGATTGTTAAGCTTTGTACATCGCTATTGCGCTGAAATTGCTCGCATAACTGGGGAATTAGGACAGGCAGCAGAGTATGCAAAGGAGAGTATAAGATACGCTGAGATTTTGCTTAATTCGGATCAGACCATAGATAGCCATGTGTGGATCGAGCCTAACCGCACGCATGCCGAGGCGCTGCATGGCGCTGCCCTCATCATGGAGGCAAAGGGCGAGAGAGATGCCGCTGATACGCTGTTCGAACAGGCATTCGAGCGGTTGAGGCCGACAACACTTACGGAGATCAAGTCTTCCATTCACCTTAGCTACGCAGGTGTGTTGGAAGCCAGAGGCGACTACAAAGGAGCAATCGAGCAGTATAAGGCCGCCAACGATTCTAAGGAAGATGGAGTTTGAGTCTTAGCAAAGTTGTCTAAGTGCTCTATCGAACAAGCCTTCAGACGGCATGTCACCAAACATAAGTCGCAGTCTACATTGTGTGCATTACATACAGGCGCATATCGGAACTCAACGCAAAAGCAGGGTTCATACACCTGCATGAACCCTGCTTTTGCATCAACCGGGGCTAATGTCCCGGATCGGGAGTGGGCGTTGCCGTGGGAGTTGGCGTGGGATCCGGACAGTCGATGTTGGGCGGAGGATTAACGCCATCGCATTCACCGCCATCCGCAAACGCGCTTGGCACAGTCACAAGATCGCGCATAGTCACAATCTCCGTCACAATACGAAGTGTCGGGCTGTTGAACAGCGGACTGTTCAGCACTGAGTGGTTGACTGCGGGCGTCTGGCCATTCGTAGCAGACTTGCCTGCCAGACCGACGAGGAGCAGGGCCAGAGCCAGCGCCACAGGCCTACTACGACGCACTAACTGTATTACGGGCCGCCTAAACCTTTCAAAGATTTTCATGCTCTTTCTCCTATTTGTTGGCCGGTTAGTTTTCCGTACCCAGAGAAGAGGTTTGATGCTGCATTCAATGCTTCCGGACTGCACTGAAGGGTGGGTCGTCTTCTACTGGGCCCTGACCGGGAGAGCGAGGGGCAAGCTTGTCCGATTACGGTGTTAGTGCCTGCCGGGAGTTGGGTGAAGTGAGGTGCACCTTCAGATTCACCAGCGTTCGCTTTTCGGTCGGGGCAAACAGTTCTTGGCTGCTTGCCCCCTAATTTCACAAGAGCGCGCGACAACGTAGCCGCAACATAAAAGCGACATGATTGCAACAGCGAGTAATCTAGGAGGAGCTAGAGCGTTGCGAGGCAACAGTCAAACAACAGGCGATAACTGTTCGTGTTGCCTGAGATGTCATTTTGGGGTTTCAGGCAGGAGGCATAAGAATGAAAGGTAAAAGTCCCTGGCCCGCATTCGGGCCGGCTATGACCGTCCAAGAATATGCGGGAGACCTAGTCACAAGGGTCTTCGGGACGCAGATCAATGCCGCCAAGCACTTTGGGGTGAACCGTTCCACGATCAGTAGATATCAGATGCCTGAATACAAGGATATCAGGAGAGTCGGCACCATACCTCCAATTGGCTATCTAGTTGGTATGATGACCCTCTTCGTCGAGCGCAACCTAGGCAAGAATGCCAGCGAAGAGGAGGTCAGGGAAGCCCAACGCTTCTTCCTGGAGCAAATAAACAAAGTACTCACCAAATACCATCCGGCATACAATTACCATGATATGTTTCAAGAATGGGAGGAGTTGCGCGCCGAAGCCGATAAATATTCCCCCCCTAGATTGTCTGATCCACCTCCCCCACCTCAACTGCCCAATCCATATCTCGTACCCTCACTGCCACCGCAGGGGGTATTTGGCAGGGACGAGGCTCTGGGAAAGATCGAGGAGATGCTGGCCGCGAAGATATCTGATTCATCAGAGGCAGCGCCCCTCGCGCTAAGAGGATTCGGCGGGATAGGCAAGACAACCCTGGCGATTTCTATTGGCAGGGGACGCAACGTCTCCGCTCTCTACCCTGACGGGGTCCTCTGGGTCGAACTCGGCCCAAATCCTTCCGTACGCCAGTTTCTCACCACCTGGGGCGACGCGCTCGACGTAGACTTGCGCACGGAGCGGGATGAAGCTACATGCGAAGCCAGGCTTCGCAATGCTCTCTCTCGTCGCCGGGCGCTGCTCATATTGGACGACATATGGAACCCCAACCACGCCCGACATTTTCTGCTGGGCGGGCCGAGTTGTCGCACCCTTCTTACTACTCGTGAATTTCAGATCGCGTATGACCTGACCACGCCGGAGCGAACCCTACAGGTGGGTCTGCTAGACCTGGCAAGCTCGCTTCAGATGTTACGCAAGTTGGCCCCCGAGGCTGTGGCTCTCGATCGTAAGGCTGCCGAGAAGTTGTGCCGCAAGCTCGATGGTCTACCACTTGCCATCAAGTTGGCCGGACGGTTGCTGGCAATAGAGGCTTCTGTACCCTCGCGCATGCGAAAGCTGGTGGACGAGTTGATCGAGCGTCGAGAGGCGAGGCTAGGGTTGTTACAGTCTGAGCACCGGCTGGGTTTGCCGCAGGAGGAGCCGCCCTCCCTGAAAGCTATACTGGGCATGAGCGTGGACCGCTTGGATCAAACGGACAAGGAGCGCTTCGCAATGCTAGCGGTATTTGGAGGCGAGCCACTTACCTGGGAGATAGGCGCGTCCGCCGCAGTGTGGGAGTGCGCTGAAGACGAGGCGGAAGCTGCTACATCGCGCTTGATACAACGTGGGTTGGTGGAGCGTCGGCCCGATGATCGGTATTGGATGCACCAGTTGCTGGCCGACTACGCAAATAACTTGATGGAAGAGATGAGTGCGTGATGACTACTTTGCATGAAGCCCCTCTTCGACATGCTCAGTATTATCTAACGGTCCTACAGAAGGTATCTAGCCTCTATCTGGCGGGCGGTGCCGACCAGGTCGAGGGGTTGCGCCGGTTTGATGGAGAGCTAGCGCAGATCGATAGAGGCTGGCGATGGGCGCAAGGTAACTCTCCAGCCCTCGATTCACTCACCGTCGATTACGCGAAAGCGGCTACTGCCGTTAGCGACCTACGTTACTCTTTGCGAACCGACCTGCTCCCTCGCCTCAGCCTGGCATTGGAGGCTGCCGAACGCTTGGACGATTGGCAGGCTGAGGGCCATCTCCTGTCAGAGTTGGGCAATATATGTTATGCGCTCGGTGATATCCAACAGGCAATTGAATATCACAACCGGCGTCTGTCGTTAGCCCAGCGTGAGGGCGATCTACGTGGTATGAGTGCAGCATTTACCAACCTGGGGCTTTGCTACCTGGCGATAAGCGAAATAGGCCGTGCTAGCGATTATCAAGAGCGGAGCATTGAGGCAGCTAGGGCCTACGGGGATCAAGGGGCAGAGAGTGTAGCCCTCGGTAATCTTGGGTTATGTTACGACGCCAGGGGAGAGGCTAAGCAAGCGATCCGCTGCTACGAGCAGCAGATAGTTTTTGCACGCCAACTGGGGCATATGCGAAGCGAGGGGATAGCACTAGGTAATCTCGGAAATGCTTACATGAACCTCGGGGATCTGCGCAAGGCTATCGAATGTCATGAGCGAGCACTGATTATCAGCCGCGCGCTCGGTGATAAATGGTCGGAGGGGCAGGACCTGGGCAATCTGGGAAGTACCTACTGCCGGTTAGCGGAAATGAACCAAGCGGTGCATTATCTGGAGCAACGCCTCTCGCTCGCGCACGCATTGGGGGACCGCAAAGGGGAAAGCGCGGCGTTGGACAATTTGGCGCTGGCTTATTCGGAACTGAAAGAATTCGACCGTGCTATTGCCTATCACAATGCTGCGCTCGAGCTCAATATCGCCCTCAATGATAGCCTAGGAGAAGCTATCACCTTGAATAATCTGGGCAATACTTACCTTAGCCAGGGATATCCGCAGAAGGCGCTCGAAAATTATCAGCGGGCCTTGGCGGGGGATCGGAAAGGCGGGTATCTATTTAGCGAAGGGCGCACCCTAAACAACCTGGGTAATGCATACTCCGCGCTGGGTGACTCACTTCACGCCGTAGAGTGCTATGAGAAGAGCATCGCCATTGCCGATTCTACAGGAGATACTCAGACGCACGCGCTCAGTAGTTGGAACCTGGGAGACGAGCTGATCAAGCGGGGCGAACTGGACCGGGCGGCGGACCTCATGCAGGTACTTGTCGACTACAAATGGAAAATGGGAATGCTAGCTGCAAAACGCGATGCCGACATCCTGGCGACATTGAGAGCGAGAATTAGAATGGGAGGCGGGATAGAGGATTTTAAGATGCTGGAGAAGCCGATTTCAAAGTCGCTTACCCAACTCTCCCGACTCGACAAGAGTTCAGGCAAACAGTTTCAGAGTACCTACTGCAAGCTAAAAATAGATGTCAAGTCCAATTGAGCGCCACGCAGCTTATTATTTGTTGTTGGTGAAGCAGAACCGGGAGAATTGGGAATTGCTGACCCATGAGTTCCCGCAGATCAGCCGCGCAAAGGATACCCTCCTTAGGGATAAGGTCAGGCTCATAGAACTGGTGTGGGAGATGCGCGTATTCCTGAAATGGAGGAATCTAGGACAAGAGCGTGTGGAGTGGCTGAATGCCGCGCTGGAAGCCGCACGCGAGTTGGGAGATACCGTGATGGAAGGACGGCTTCTGGGTGCGATAGCCGCTTTGCATGACGACCTGGGAGAGTTGTCGCAGGCATTTGCGCTCTACGAAAAAACCCTCGCGATCCAGGAGCGTAACGCTGACAAATGGGGAAGAGCAACCACCCACAACGGTATCGGCCTCGTTTACGCTTCTCTGGGGAATCATAAGGTGGCGCTGGAGCAGTTGCAGCAGGCCCTTGCCTTGCGCGAAGAGTTGGGCGCGTCCGCCGCCGTCGCGAGCACATTGACCAACATGGCAAAAGTCTACGCAGATATGGGGGAGTCTGGGCAGGCAACCGAGTGCCTGGAACGTGCCGGTTTGTTGCGGCAGGGTCCGAACGACGAGACTGTCTCTGCTGCTCGTCTGGTCAATCTTGGTAGGATGGAGGCTAATAGGGGCAGGCTCCCTGAAGCTCAAGATTACTACTTGCGCGCGATCGACCTTCTAAATAAGCTTGGCGACAACGTGACACTGGCTATCACACTTACCAATGTTGGCCAGATAGCAGCCCAGCAAGGAGACAGCGATAGAGCGCTCACCACTTATCACGAGGCGCTTGATTTACAAAGGAAGGCTGGCGACAAGGTAGAGGAGGCGGCAACACTCCATTCCATCGGCCAGCTATATGAGCGGCTGGACAACCTGCAGAAAGCTGGTGAATACTACGAGGCAGCGCAGTCGATCCAGGAGCGCGCCGGCGACCTGCGAGGCCTCGGGCAGACCCTAACAGACCTCGGCAGCCTTTGTGAAAAGATTGCGGAACGCGGCGAAGCGCTGCGCCTCTATGAGCAGGCTCTACAATTGCAACGCACTGTAGCGGACCGTTCGGGGGAGGCGACTACTCTCACACGCATGGGGGACTTTCACCTGAGGGCCGAGGACTTCACACAAGCGTTGACGCTCTACGAGCAGGCGCTCAAGTTGCGTAGAGCGGTGGGTGAGCAGTCGGGAGAAGCGAGGACGCTCTACCACATGGCTCTGGCCTATTCCTGGTCAGGACAACCTGAGCGAACATTGTTGTGCTACGCACAAGCTGCGTCTTTGCGGCAGGAACTCGGAGACGTGGCAGGGGAGAGGACCATACGTATCAACATGCTCTATTTCCATCTGCAAACAGGGGATCTATCGAGTGCAGAATCCACACTACTCCGAATCGTGGAGCTGGACGAAGTCCTCCACCACCCCGACCTGAAGCGACATCGTAAAACATTGCGCTCGGTGCGTACAAAACTCAACGCCATTTGAAACGGCGTCGAGTTGGCACTGAATGTCCCTGGCGACAATCCTTTATTATCCAAGATCGCACTCAAGAGAGCAGAGTATGAATTACTTCCCACATGTCATAACAAACTAGAATGGGATGTCTGGTTATCACGTGCTGTAGAGCAAGAGAGCAATACCTCACCCCGTAGACCGCTCGAATGTTGCCAAAGCGCTGGCTGGAGTAATTACTAGAGAAGATGCACCATCTCTGTCCAAAGTGACTACAGAGTTGGGCTATATGTTTTCGCCGCTATATTATGCTTTCCCAGAACTATGCAAGGAAATCACTGCTCGTTACAAAGCAGACTGTAGGGCGAAACGGCAAGTTCACCTCCAGCGAAGTATTGAAGAGGTAAGGGGTGTCACACGCGCGATTTATATGAAATGAAAAAAGCAGAAACTGGGCGGCTGCGCCGCCCAGTTTCTGCTTTTTTCATTTGGTTGAAAGTCCCGCCCCTGCGTGCGGGGAGGGAAGTACGAGTTCTTGTGTGCATGAGGCAAGCACGAATATAAAATTCGGGATGTCTCGTGATTGTTGCGAATTCTCAGCCTGGTGGGGAAAAGGGCACCGGCGGCTGCCTGCTGTGGTATAATTGAAATATGGACAAACGTTCTACTACAGGCGTGGAAAGCAGCGAATTTGACGTGCCCCTGGCGGCCAGGATGCGGCCCCGGACGCTCGGCGAGATCGTCGGGCAGGAGCACATCCTCGCGCCCGGCAAGACGTTGCGCCGAGCTATAGAGGCCGACCGCGTGCCCTCTCTCATCCTGTGGGGGCCACCGGGTAGCGGTAAAACAACTCTTGCCCGCGTGGTAGCCAATATCACCAATAGCTTTTTCGCCCCCGTCAGCGCGGTATCGGCGGGCGTGGCCGACCTGCGGAAGATCGTCAAGGAGGCGGCGGAGCGTTACGCCGGGAGCGGGCAGCGCACCATCCTCTTCATAGACGAGATACACCGCTTCAGCAAGAACCAGCAAGACGCCATCCTACCCCATGTGGAGGAAGGCACCGTCACGCTCATCGGCGCGACCACCGAGAATCCCTCCTTCGAGGTCAACTCGGCCCTCCTGTCGCGGTCCAGAGTGGTGATGCTCCACGCCCTCGATGAAGCAGACTTGAATGAGTTGCTGGAGCGTGCCATCACCGAAGAGCGCGGGCTGGGCAGCCTCCGCGTCAGGCTGGACGACGATGCCCGCGCCCACCTGTTGCAAATCTCGGACGGCGACGCCCGCTCGATGCTGAATACGCTTGAACTGGCGGCGCATTCGGTAGAACCCGACAGCCGGGGAGAGCGCCATATTACCCTGGCCGACGCGGAGGATGCCGCGCAGAAGCGATGGCTCCAGTATGACCGCGCAGGCGAGGGTCATTACGACGCCATCTCTGCCCTTCATAAGTCGGTGCGCGACTCCGACCCCGACGGCGCGCTCTACTGGCTTGGGCGCATGCTTGAGGCTGGAGAAGACCCCCTCTTCATCGTGCGGCGGCTCATCAGGATGGCAACTGAGGATGTGGGACTGGCCGACCACAACGCGCTCACGCTCTGCATTGCCGCCCAGCAGGCCGCCCACTTCGTTGGGATGCCTGAATGCGACCTCGCGCTGGCCCAGGCGACCGTCTACCTGGCCCTCGCACCTAAGAGCAACTCCCTCTATACCGCCTACAAGCTGGTCAAGGACGACGTGAACCACACGCGCAATGAGCCGGTGCCCATGCACCTACGAAACGCCCCCACCGGACTGATGAAGGCTGTAGGCTATGGCAAAGGCTATAAATACGCCCACGACTACGAGGGCGCGCAGATAGAGCAGAGCCACCTGCCCGACTCGCTCAGGGGGAGACGCTACTACCGTCCAACCGAGCGCGGCTACGAAGCCAGGCTGCGACAGCGAATGCAGGATTGGGCGGAGCAGCGCGCCCGCAACGCATCTAACGCCGACAGTAGGAGCTAATCGTGGATGCTGCGTGGCTAGCTGCGGTGGGCGTGGTTCTCCTGGTCGCCGGGCTGGCTACCCTCGTCTATGACATAGCTCGCAGGCGTCGTGACACGCAGCCCTACCCGTTCCCCGACTCCACTACCCGCCACCTGGACGAGACCGCAATCCAGGCCCAAGCTGCGCCTGCACCATCCACCACGCATCCCCCAAAGTCGCACACCACTCAACTCTCCCCAACAGACGCAAAACTAGAGGAGCAGGTCGGCGCGGCAGCATCTCAGGCTACACTGCGACCCAGATCTGGCAGAGCATTACGGAAACCCAGGTTGCGAACCGCCGTTGCCCTGGTAGTGCTCTTGCTCGCCTGCTTATCGGCTGCGGCTGTGGCGGCGCGCATGAACAACCAGCCTTCTGGCGAGGAATCGGTGGTAATAGGCGTAGCTGCGTTCGCGGGTGACCCGGCCAACCTGGTTCCCCCGCGCCTGAGCGATTCGGTAGCAAGGGCGGCATCGGCAAGTACCATCCCCAGATTGGCCTTGCTGACCACCCAGGCCCAGCCCAAGACGCCCGAGGAAGCCGAAGCCGAGCGGGCGCGCATACGGGCCGATGTGCTATGGTGGGGGCAGGTAGGTCCGTCGGGGGAGATAACCGCTTCGCTCAGCCTCGGCCCTGCCTTTGGCGTGCGGCAGCAAACCTGGCAGCGTTTCACCGATGTGAACCGGGCCGCGCTCGTCTTCCCTCCGCACGGCGATGTGTACCTGCCGTCGAACCTGGGGCTTGACCCCCTGGTGCCGCTCACGCTGGCGCTCGCCCACCTGGAGAGCGGCGACTTCAGCGCGGCAGCCAGGGCAGCATCCGGGGCGCGCGCTACCCTGGATGATGGCGGCGGAACGGGGCAAATCGCGGCCTTCGTAGAAGCGGCCAGCCTGATTTCGGCTGGCGAGAACGATACCGCCCTGCAACTCTTCGCTCGGCTGGAGAGTGCGGGCGCGATGTGGCCGGAGGCGCTGACCAACAGGGCGTTCTTACGCTTGCAAATGGGCGACTATTCAGGCGCGATAGCCGACGCCGATCGGGTGCTGTCCGACCGGGACGCAACCACCAGGGCCATGTCGGGCGCATACCTCGCCCGTGGTAGGGCGCATATCGCGCAGGGAGAGCAAATACAGGCAGTCGCAGACCTCGACCAGTGCCTCGCGCTCGCCCCCGGCGACGTGCTCCCACGCCTGGACAGGGCAGAGGCGCTCTACAGGCAGTCTCAGCCCGACGCCGCGCTCTCGGAGTTAGAGCAGGTAGTCAGGCGCGAACCGCAAGCCGCACCAGCTTACCGGCTGATGGGCCTCGTCAGGCTGATGCTGGCGCAGCCAGACGAAGCGCAGCAAGCCCTGGCGCAGGCAGAACGACTCTACTCAGGTTGGCTCGACAGGCTAAGGACGGATGAGGCCAGGGCGCAGGTGGCAGGCGACACCGCCCAGGCGCACCTAGCCACAGAGGGTATCATCCGCCTCAACAGGGAGCTTGCCGCCGTCTACCTCTATCAAGGCATGGCCGCAGCCGACAAAGCGCGCAAGGAGCCTGCCGAGACCTTTCTGGGAGGCGTGTGGCGCAACCTCCGGGGTGAGCCGACCACGAACGAGCGCGCCCTGGCGAAGATGCAGGAGGCCGCCCGGCTCGACCCCAAACGTCTCGATATTCCCTTGCAAATGGCTGGTGTCTACACCAATATGGGCGACACCGCTAAAGCTGCCGAATCGCTGCAAGCTGCCCGCTCCCTCAACGCCGCCGCGCCGGAACCCTATCTTGCCCTCGCCCAGCTTCAGACTGCCCAGGGCAACCCACAGGAAGCAATCAACACCCTGAACGAATTGCTGTCCTATTCCCCCGGCTACTATCCCGCCTACCAGGAGCTATACGATACGTACACAGGCATGGGCGATACGGAGAGCGCGACCGCTATCCTCCAACGTGGCCTGCAAGTGGCCCCCAACACCCCCGCCGACCACCTCTGGCGGGGCAAGTTCCTCAAGACGTTGGGGGCGCGCGCTGAATCGACTGCTGAGTTCAGTATGGCAGCACAGGACCCCCAACTGTGGGAGGCGCACCTGGAACTCGGCAGAGCGATGCAGGAGAGTGGGCACACGACCGAGGCCCTGGCCGAGTTCAGGCAGGTGTTGTCGGTGCAGCCCAACCACCCCGTCGCGCTCCTTGAGGCAGGCCGCTTATTGGCGAACGCCGGGGACGCCTCCGAAGCGCAAGAACTGTTCGATAGGCTGACCCGCCTTTATCCCACGAATGCCGAGGGGCACATCTCCTACCTGCAACTGCTAATCCGCATGGGCGAGATACAGCGCGCCGTTGCCGAGGGGCAGCGAGCGGTGCAGGCCGACGCCGCCCGACCAGACACCCACTTTTATCTTGCAGAGGCTTATGAGGTGCAGGGCGATTGGCCTCGTGCAGCCGAGCAGTACAAAGCCACCGTAGAACGCGACCCGACGCACTTTGAAGCGTTAATAAGATTAGCCCGGTCACTCTTCAACGACGACAGGTACCTCGACTCTATGCAAGCAAGCCAATCCGCAATCAATCTGCGCGATACCGACCCCCAACCTTACAGGTGGAAGGCCGAGGCACAGCTAGCCCTGGGCGACTCGAACGGCGCGCTGGCCTCCCTGCGAACCGCGCTTGAGCTATCGCCCAACTACGCTGACGCTCTAGCCCTGGCGTCGCGGGCCTATACGATGCAGGGCAATCTTCCGGTAGCCGTTGACTACGCAGGCCGCGCCACCCAGGGCGAGCATGACAACCCTGCCGGTGCGCTCTCTTTGGGGGAGACTTACCTTATCGCCGGGAGGTACCAAGAAGCTCTGCAAGCTTTTGGCGCGGCCCTCCAAACCTCTCCCACGTCGGCCAGGGCATTGATCGGGCAGGGGCGCACACACAACGCGATGAACGACCAGCAGGCCGCACTCAAACTGTACGCGGACGCGCTTGAGGTGGGCGGCGCGGCAGGTGAGGCGCACCTGTACGCGGGGCACGCATACTCAGAGCGCGGGCAGTGGAACGAGGCGCTTAGAGAGTACAGGAGCGCGGTACAGGTTAGGCCGCAGTGGCCCGTTGCGTTATACTACCTGGGGAAGACCTATACCCAGCGCCGCGACCTGCAAAACGCCCAGGCCGCGTTTGCCAGGGCCACGCAATTCTCGCCCAATTTCGTTGAAGCCTGGTTCGGCCTCGGTATCACCCACCGAGAGAGCAAGCACGGCAAAGAGGCTATTGATGCACTCTCCCATGCGGTCCAACTAAACTCCGGCTATGCCGACGCCTGGCTCTACCTGGGCCTGACCCACGAGGAGATGGGCGACAGGGCAGCCGCGATGCACTCGTTCGCGCAAGCCCGCGATACCGCCCACGACCCCAATATCAAAGAGCAGGCGGAGAAGGGCATTGTCAGGGTGAGATAGCGCCTGCGCAATCCTAATTCATGCTAATCATTCAATTGCTATATGTAGGCGCTACGATGCTTCCATTCACCCGAACTAATAGTTCTCCGGTTGGCATTGCCCGGCGACTAAAGTCGCGGGCAACAACAACAAAGTCGCCCTACGGCGACTACTCTCATGGCATAGTCCGCGAAGGCGGACTTCGTAACCGTTGCCCGCGACTTCAGTCGCCGGGCAATGCCGGCCCAGGCGAACTAGTTGGACAACGGCGGGATGTCTAGCCTCACCCTGACCCGGCAGCCCGCCCCGCCCGCCGAATTGGAAGACGCGCCGCCTATCGCCCGCAGAGCTACCCGCCTCATAGACGCTGCGGTAATCACGCTCTCCTGCGCCATCTTCCTGGCTATCTGTCTCTACCAACTGGAACTGCCCGGCCTTTACACTGACGAAGCATTCGATGTAATCCCTGCGATGCAGATTGTGTTGGGCCACCCCGTCGAATTACTGCGCGGCGCGAGCCTGGACATCCTGGGCGTGAAATTGCCTCTTATGTCAAGTAGCGACTACCAGGGCATCACCAGCACCTACCTTGCCATACCATTCTTTGCGGTAGGGGGCGTAAACGTCATTTCTCTGCGGCTGATGACCGTGCTGGTGGGCGTGGTTGCCCTCATACTGGCGTTCTTCCTTGCCCGTAGCTGGTTCGGCACGAGTGAGGCGAGACTTACAGTGCTGCTGCTCGCCGTATCGCCCGCGTGGGTATTCTGGAGTCGGCTGGGCGTGTACGTCGTCTCGGAAGTCGTGCCTATTGCCACGGGCGCGCTGCTGGCTTTCACCACCTGGGTGCGGCACAGACCCCTCGGCAGCCGCAACGCGCCACTCTATGTCGGTTTCTTCCTGCTTGGCCTCGGCCTCACAACCAAGCTCCTCTTCCTCTGGTTCATCGTTGCTGTAGCGCTCTGCGCCCTCATCCTCTGGGGTCGCCGGTTATGGGACACCCGCAGGGTATGGAGCCGCCAAATGGGGCGATGGGCGCGTATCGGCGCGTTCGCGGCCATCGCGTTCTGCGTAGGCGCTTTCCCGTTTCTGCTCTACAACTTGGAGACCAGGGGCACCATACAACTCATCCGGTCTACTCTTTCAAGGCCCGGGGAGACCTCTCACGGTGTAGACAATGCTGCCTTCGTGCGTAATCTCTGGACGGAGGCCGACGCCTTCAAAGTGCTATTGGATGGCGGCTACTTCTGGTTCCAGGGCGAGTTACGCATCTACGCCAACGCTCTAACGCCCACCTTCTTTGCCATATCTGCCATCGGCCTCGTGGCGTTCGTGCTCGCTTCCCACGCGAGAAGGTCCCTGCAACTTCCAGGCATAGCAGCCTGGGGGATCGTTATTCTCACGCTCGCGTGCGCCTCCGCGTTCCTTCTGGCAGCGGGCATACTCGGCGGTTCGGGGATGATGCTCTTGACCCTGCTGCTCATTATCGCAGGCACGACGCTCGTCACTTTCGGGGCCATCAGAAAACCGGAGAGCGTTTCTGTCTTAGGCTGGATGCTCCTCGCTGTCACCACCTTATCCGGCGCGCTATGGTGGTTCGGCGGCGCGGGCAGGCCCGAAGGCGTTGCCCCTAGCGCTTTGCTCGGCCTATGGCCCATAGACGCCGCGGGTATCCTCTTCTGGGCCTCCGGGGTGGGTCTCACCCTTACGCTGGCCCTCGACCCGCACCCTGCTCGCCATCAGCGCGCCATTACCTCGGCCCTGGCGCTCATTGGCCTGATAGTTGCCCAGAGCACGGTCACTATCTCCGGGCTGTGGAGCACGCATCTCCTGGTGCTGCTGCCCCTGCCACAGTTGGTGATAGCTGCATTCGCGGTGGCTCTCGGCAGGCGCGCCACAGGGTGGCTCTCAGGTAGAGCACGTAGGCCCTTGCTCATAGCACTCCGCGTATTACCGGCTGTGGTGATAGTGGGGAGCATCCTGTCACTCGACTTGCTCGTGGACTACTCTTATCACCGAGATCTGGCGAAGACCGGCGGCGGCTCCACTTTCTCCGACGCTATTTATTCCCTAACCGATTACCTTGAGGCACGCGACGACAAAGTAGTGGCTATGGACTGGGGCTTCAGGCGGCCCGTACAGTTCCTCAGCCACGAGCGCGTGGACCCCATCGAAGCCTACGGCCTTGACCCGGCCCCCACCCCGCGCTTTTACGAGACGTTACGCGAGTTCCTGCGCGACCCCAACACCCTCTACCTCTTCCACATCCGCGAAGGCACCGCATACCCGCGCCATGACGCCTTCCTTGCAGAAGCCAAAGCCGCAGGAAAAACGGTCGTCCTGGAGCGTACTTTCTATCACAGGAACGGCCTGCCCGTCTACGAAGTCTATTCAGTCAAGTGAGTGGAGACTACGCTAACCGCAAAGACGCAAAGGAACACGAAGTTCGCAAAGAACATTATTGTTTGTCAGGTACGGGCTTATCTCAACTTCTAAGCAACAAACCATAGAACCTTTGCGAACTTTGCGTTTCTTTGCGGTTAGCGTAGATGCTAGCCTGGCACGATGCGACTAGAGGCGGGCGCAAAACTACCCCAAAAGGCTATTGACGATATGGGGCGGATGTGATAATGTTATCTCATACCCCTGGTTTATTGACCTGAACACAAAGGAGAAAAGATATCAGTAGAGATTTTCGTATAAACGAACGCATCAGAGCGCGTGAAATCCGCCTCGTAGGTGAAGGTGGAGAGAACACATTGATGTTTACCCGCGACGCTATAGCATTGGCGAGGCAGCGCGGGCTAGACCTGGTTGAGATTGCCCCCAACGAAATGCCCCCGGTCTGCAAGATGATGGACTACGGCAAGTTCAGGTACGAGCAGACCAAGAAAGACCGCGACTCCCGCAAAAGCCAGAAGCAAGTCGTCATCAAAGAAGTCCGCTTCAGCCCCAAGATTGACGACCATGACGTGCAGACCAAAGCCAAGATGGTCAGGCGGTTCCTGGACGAAGGGAACAAAGTCAAGCTGACGGTAAAGTTCAAAGGGCGAGAATTAGCCCACCCCAATCTGGGCAGAGACGTGCTTGAGCAGGTAAGACTCATGCTCGGAGATAACCTGGTCGTAGAAGCGCCCCCCAAGATGGAAGGCAAGAACATGACCATGATAGTCTCCCTCAAGCCTCCAAAGGGCGGTGTAAAGCCACCTCGCCCGGCAGCCGACGCCCAGGCTGCGAGCACAGGCGAACCCAGGACGGTCGTTCCGCCCCCATCCCCGGCAAATGGAAATGGCAATGGGCAGGCTACCCCGGACGCCGCACCAGTTACCGTCCCGCAGGAGGCGGTGGCAGTCGCAAGCGGCACAGGCCCGCCGGAATAACCCCAACTTACTTATTTGTAATCTCAACATCAGTCACCTCGGATTTTAAGATTTACGCTTGTCCAAGCGTAATACCGTAAGTTCAACCAAATGAAAAAAGCAGAAACCAGGCGGCGCCGTCTAGTTTCTGCTTTTTTCATTTGGTTGAACTTCCCTCCCGCGTGCGGGGAGTGGTTGCGGAGGGGAGCACGAGTTCTTATGTGCATGAGTCACCCCCAATAAAAATTCGGGATGACGCACGCTTTTTTGCATCCCCTACTAACGCCCTACGAAAATTAGTGCTAATGGCTCATGCTTTTGCGGTCGTTCTAGGTTATAGTTAAAACAATGAGAAAGGGTCACGTTCTTAACTTAATGAGAGGAGAAAAGCGATGGAAATTCTACTACTCGGTATAGCATTATTCGCGTTCGACATACTAGCTCTCCGCTTCGGGACCGATAGCCGCTATGGGCCGGAACGCGACCCAAAGACCCTGGGTATCAAGCGGTAGCAACCTTTGTAGCTCAATTGCGTTAACTTATATAGAGAGCTAAGTCGGGCCGGGTCCTAAGGTCCATATGATTATCCGCCGAAGGTCCCATCGAAGATAACCCACAATGCTCATCCATAATGCCTTAGACCTTGCTAAACTAGACACATAGTAAAGAACATACTCAGAACGGTACGTAACGGCGAAAGGAGGTCGAAATGCCTGGACCGGCGCTAGTACTGATCGAACTCGTCGCGCTTGACATCTTTTCGGCCTCCAGTCGCCACAAAACAAAGTAAGCAAGCGATCGCAGGCAATAATGGTAAGGGAGTCCCCATGTAGGGACTCCCTCGCTGTATTGGGAGATACTTTTATCAAGAAGCATGTGGGGAATGTAAGCCCATGTGCTTCTTGATTGGGGCGTGGTCACAAATGAAAAGCCGCACTGAGGCAACCCTTTGTGCGGCTTTTCATTTATGTTCCCATCATGATTCCAGTTGTTTGCACTGGTGGTGTAAAATTTCTGTAAGCTCGTTTAGTTGGCGGTAAGCCACTCAGAGTAGAGCGATACTCAGACGCCGCAATCACCGCTACCGAACAGGCCAGGCATCCCTTCAGGCTCTGCCTACCCGGCGACGAGGGGAGACGAAGGGTAATTGCTGTAACAGTGCCATCTAATCCGAGCAATCACTTCAGGAGGTGAATCTTATGCCACTGTATATGGATGTTCATAATCTTCCGGGAGCGACGGCGGAGGCTGTCGCCGAGGCCCATATGAAGGATCTCGCTGAGCAAGGAAAGCACGATGTGAAATACCTTCGCTACTGGGTGGATGAGGAAAAAGGTAAGGTCTTCTGCCTTGTCGAAGCCCCAGATGCGGAGGCGGCCAACACCGTGCATCGAGAGGCTCATGGCCTGGTCGCTGACGAGATCTTCGAGGTCACTGAAGGCTCTTAGCGCCCTGTAGCGACGTGGCGCTTGTCCTCGCCGGATGGCAAGCGCCGCGCTCAACAAGCTTCCGTTCAGGTGCCGTTCAAGGCACGAGACAAGTGTCTCAAACATGCGCCCAAAGGAGTGACGATGTGACAACGCCCGCGCTACATGGACCTTCCAACCTGACGATACCCACTGTGGGCGATGGGAGCGGGATCGAGGCCCGCAGACAACTGCACGAGGAAGAATTGCAGCTCGCCTTGCGGAACAAGGCCATGCCCCTTGAGGCGCTCCGTTATGACGTCACGCCAACCGGCATGCACTACACCCTTATCCATTACGATATTCCTTTCGTAGACCCCGCATCCTGGCGGCTTACTCTTCATGGGCACGTCCGCAAAAACCTTTCGCTCTCACTTGAGGAGCTTCAACAGCGCCCTACGCGGACCTTGCGTGTGACGCTGGAATGCGCGGGTGACGGACGCGCCCTGCTGCAACCCCGCCCGATCAGCCAACCCTGGTTGAGCGGAGCCGTAGGAACGGCTGAATGGACCGGGACACCGCTCAGGCACCTATTGGACGATGCTGGGATTGACGATAGTGGTAGTGTCCGGGAGGTCCTCTTCACGGGAATGGATCGCGGGATCGAGGGTGGTGTGGAGCAGGACTACCAGCGCAGCTTGCCTCTCCAGGCGGCTATGCACGAAGACGTTCTCCTCGCCTGGGCGATGAATGGTGCGCCAATTGAGCCACAGCATGGCTACCCCCTGCGCCTGATTGTGCCAGGGTGGTACGGTATGGCGCACGTCAAGTGGTTGCGCTCGATTGAGGCGATCACCTATAACTTTGAGGGCTACCAACAGGAGGTGGCCTACCGCTACAGCCAATCGCGCAGTGAGCCGGGCGAGCCTGTCAGCTTGATGCGTGTTCGCTCGCTCATGATCCCACCGGGCATTCCCGATTTTCTAACGCGGACACGTCTCGTGCCGAAGGGCACGGTCAGGTTGCTGGGTAGAGCCTGGTCAGGAGCAGGTCGAATAACAGCCGTCGCGGTGAGCACAGATGGAGGCATTACATGGGCACCAGCCGATCTTGACGAGCCAACACATGACCACAGTTGGCAATCCTGGTCATACACCTGGGATGCCGCTACGCCAGGCCCTCACGAACTGTGTTGCCGAGCTAAGGATAGTGCAGGCAATGTCCAGCCGGTGGATCAGTACTGGACAGCCCGCGGCATGGGAAACAACACGGTGCAACGAGTACCAGTGGTGGTTGTGTGACCAAATGAAAAACCACCTTCAGGCAACTCCTGAAGGCGGTTTTCCACTCATGCCCCACTCCAATTAATTCCTCTTAGATGACTATGCTCACCAGGCGGCCTGGCACGTAGTGGACCTGCTTCGGTTCCTTGCCGTCCAGGTAGCGCCCCACCTTCTCGCTTTGCAACGCGGCTTGTATCGCCTCGTCCTGCGTAACGTCGGCGGGCAGCTCTATTTTGTCGCGCAGCTTGCCGTTCACCTGGATGACCACCGTTACCACTTCGGAGGCTGCCAGGTCGGCGTTGAACTGGGGCCAGGGCTGGGTATGCACGCTCCCCTGCCCGCCTGAGCGGTGCCACAGCTCCTCGGTTATATGGGGAGCCATAGGGGCCAGCAGCAGCAGGGCCGTCGTAACCGCATCCGAGTAGGCGCGTGTCTCCGGCCCGTGCGCGTCCCGGTAGCTCTGCATGGCGTTCACCATCTCCATGATGGCGCTCACCGCCGTATTGAAGTGGAAGCGGTCTACGTCGTTGGTGACCTTCTGTATGGTCAGGTGTACCTTCCTCAGCAGTTCACGGTCGGATTGAGAGTAGTCCACCGTAGCGTGGCCCGCGCCCTCGCCCGCCGAGCCGACCGTCACGTTCCCTTCAAACAGCCGCCACACGCGGTTCAGGAAGCGGAACATGCCCTCCACGCCCCGGTCGTTCCACTCGGCATCCTCGTCGGGCGGGCCGATGAATAGCACGAACAGCCTGCCCGTATCAGCGCCGAACTGGTCCACCATATCGTCCACCGGCACCACGTTCCCCTTGCTCTTGGACATCTTCGCGCCGTCCTTCGTCATCATCCCCTGCGTGAACAGCCGGGAGAACGGCTCCTGCACACCCACCATGCCCGCGTCGGCCAGCACCTTCGTAAAAAAGCGCGAGTACAGCAGGTGCAGGATGGCATGCTCCACGCCGCCCGTGTACTGGTCCACCGGCATCCAGTAGTCCACCTTCTCGCGGCTGAACGGCTCCTCGCTGTTGTGGGGGTCGCAGTAGCGCAGGAAGTACCACGAAGAGTCGATGAAGGTGTCCAGAGTGTCAGTCTCCCGCCGCGCAGGACCGCCGCAGTTCGGGCACGCCACGTTGACGAAGCTCTCCACCCCGGCCAGGGGCGAGTCGCCACCCGGCTTGAACTCTACTTCCAGGGGCAGCACCACAGGCAACTGCTCTTTAGGCACAGGTACCTCACCGCACTTCTCACAGAAGATGATCGGTATGGGCGTACCCCAGTAACGCTGGCGCGAGATCAGCCAGTCGCGCAGGCGGTAGCTGGTGGCCCTTCTGCCTTTTCCCTCGGCCTCCATCAGCGCGATTATAGCGTCCTTGCTGTCGGCGGTGCTCATGCCGTCCAGGGGGCCGGAATTCACCATGACACCCGGACCCGTATACATAGGTTCGCCGGCACCGCCTCTATACACAGGTGCTACCGCAGGATCATTCCCTCCCTCCTCAACCGCCTCCGCAGGCCGCACTACCGTAATGATGGGCAGGTCGTACTTCAGCGCGAAGTCGTAATCTCGCTCATCGCCGCCGGGCACCGCCTGTATCGCGCCTGTGCCGTATGTCACCAGCACGTAGTCGGCTATCCACACAGGTATGCGCGTGCCGGTCATGGGGTTGATGGCGTACGCGCCCGTAAAGACGCCCGTCTTCTCCTTCTCGGTTGACAGGCGTTCTATCTCGGTCTGCTTGCGCGCCTGCGCGATATACGCCTCCACCTCGCCGCGCTGCTCCTCCGTGGTAATCTTCTGCACCAGTGGGTGCTCAGGGGCCAGCACCATGAAGGTCGCGCCATATACCGTATCGGGGCGCGTGGTGTAGACCCGTATCAGCTCGTCATGCCCATCAACCGGGAAGTCAATCTCCGCGCCGAAGGAGCGGCCTATCCAGTTGCGCTGCATGGTACGCACGCGGTCGGGCCAGCCGTCCAGCAGGTCCAGGTCGTCCAGCAGGCGGTCCGCGTATTCGGTGATGCGGAAGAACCACTGCGTCAGGTCTTTCTTGGTGACTTCCGCGCCGCACCGCTCGCACCGCCCG
This sequence comes from Chloroflexia bacterium, assembly GCA_036399775.1. Taxonomy (GTDB): domain Bacteria; phylum Chloroflexota; class Chloroflexia; order QHBQ01; family JADMIH01; genus JADMIH01. The sequence continues at coordinate 53,657 of DASWMJ010000095.1, forward strand.
TTTACCACCTGCTCGTTCGCCAGCACCGTCTTGTCCTGGGGGCACCAGTTGGCGGGCGCGTTCTTGCGGTAGGCCAGCCCACGCTCGTACATCAGCAAGAACAGCCATTGCGTCCACCTGTAATACTCAGGATCACTCGATGCCACCTCGCGGTCCCAGTCGTACATGATGCCCATCTTGTAGAACTGGTCTTTCATAACCGCGATGTTGTTGGGCGTTCGCTCGGCGGGGTGGATGCCCTCCAGGATGGCGGCGTTCTCGGCGGGCAGGCCGAACGCGTCCCAGCCCATCGGGTTCAGCACGTTGTACCCGCGCATGGTGCGATAGCGCGCTATCAGATCGCCTATCGCATAGTTACGCATGTGCCCCATGTGCAGGTTGCCCGACGGGTAGGGAAACATAACCAGCGTATAAAACTTCGGCCTGGCCGGGTCCTCTTTCGCGAAGTACATCTTCTTATCCAGCCACTCCTTCTGCCAGCGCGGCTCTATCTCCTGTGGCCGGTATCTCTCGTCTGCTCTCATCTCGCTTTCCTCCTATGAGTAAACATTCCCAACGCACCAAAATTACCTCACACCCTAACCCCTAACCCCTAACCCCTGATCCCTAGGGCAATAAAAATGCCTTTCGCCCACTAGGGACGAAAAGCACTCGGCTTCACGCGGTACCACCCTGATTGACGCCTCGCGGCATCCTCTCTACTGCGCTATAACGGGCGCGGCCCGGCACGAGCTAAGGGTCCATGACCGATCACTGTGCGGCTCCCCGGCGAGTTCAGCCATTCCTTGCGGCGTCCCGGCGCAGAGCTTGCACCCTCCTCTGCTCGCTGTATGGGGACCGGCCTACTACTCCGGATCAACTCCATCGTATCTGGTTTGTAGGGGCATTATACCGGACGGGTATAAGTGTGTCAATAGGTCTTAAGGACGAGAGCAGCGCCAGCACATCTAAATTAGAAAGGTGAACAAACCGCCATGAGCGCCAATACCCGCGAGGTATTTTATGGAGTTTGCTTACAAGCCCTCCTTACCTGCTATTAGTACCTCCCGGAACTCTGCAGGTCTTACGATCTCGACCCCTTCGATTGCTCCCAAAACTAGCAAATCGTCATCTCCTGTGACTAAATAATCGGCTCTGCCTAAGAGAGCATAAGCTAGCAGGTAATCATCTTTTGGGTCTCTCGTTACGGGTGGAATGGGTTCATGGACGCTTGGTATGAGATCAACGATTATCTTCAGCATATCAACAAACTCTTGTGCCTGCTCCATGCTAATCCTCTTCGCCAGGTGCTTCCTGGACCCTACCGTGCTGGCAAGCTCTGTAAGAATGGCTTTCGGCATGAGGAGAATGTACTTGCGCTCGAATGCAGCATCGATAATTAAAGGGATTGTGCTGTGTGGGGTCGGTGCGAGTAGGTAGCTTATTAGGACGTTAGTATCAATCAGCACACGCAATTCGGTTGGCTTGCTTCGTCGTTTCGTATTTGTCATAGAAGCTGGGCATGGCGAATTATTCCTGCTCGAACCTAACTTCGCCTTTCTTCACTAGATCATCAAGGAGGTCATGACTGAACTGGTCTGCTATGTGCAGAGCTTGTTCGACTGTAGCTATATCCTGGTTGCGACTTCTCACTTCGTCACGTAATGTTCTCAAGCGTTGGAGGGCATCTTGTCGGCGCTGCTCTTCTTTGAGTTGTTTCACCTTCTCATATTCGGAGTAAGACATAATAACCACGGCAGGCTCGCCCCGATTTTCTATGATGACCTCATCATGGTTGGTCTGTACCCAACTGAGGACAGCACCTAGCCTGTTTTTGGCTTCGCTTGCCGTTACTGTCTTTGGCATATTCTATTTCCTCTTATCTGATAACAAATAGCCATGTCGCAAGATATAAGCTAAAATAATAGCTGTCATTTCAGCTATATTACCACCTAAGGAGGCGATTGTCAAGAGATTCGGCTTATCCTGCGCCCTGGTGCCTAACCGACTGGCGAGAGATAGAAGTAGGGTAAGCCTTGGCTACCGTCTAAGGCGCAAGGTGGTTGGGGTTATCATATCTACAAAGATAACCCCGTCGAAAGTCTGGGGAAGGCTTACTTCCGCTGTAGCGAGCAGAGGGTCGGCAGGGTAGAAGCGGTGTCCTATGTCCCATATCCTCCTGGGTCCAACCAGCCAATCTGTGGCATCAGACCCTCGCCGGATGCCACGCAGGTCTAGAAAGAAGAGCGGTATGTCTGCGCTGTGGAAGTATTGCCCGTAGCTCCCCTCCGGCGCTGCCGCCACCGTGTTTACCCCCAGCCTCCCCGACGTGGCGTTGAAGGAACCTCCGTTGAACTCAAAGCCTATTACCCGCATCGCATCGCCGTACTTCTGTCTCAAGTGCATACCCATGCTAGGATACTCATGCCCTGCGTACTGGGCAGTGCCGACGTGCCCGTTGTGCCCCCACACCACTGCCTTAGCATCAGGCCCGCGCTGCTCCAACAGCCACGCCAGGTTCTCGGCCATATAGCGATCCCGAACCTGGTAATTGTCAGACTTGCTGAAAAGCTCTTCCGCCTGCAAGACTATACGGGCCGCGAACTGGGCCTGGGTGAACGCCTGTGCGGAGGAAGCTGCTTCGTAAGGTCCTCGATGGGCGGCCAGTTCGTCGTGAACCTGCTGCAGTCCTGCCCGGCATTGCGCTTTGGCCTCCTGGGGCATCGAGGGATAATCGAACAAAGAGCCTAAGCACCTGTATCGCGCCGCTGCCCGCTCCCCTGCCGGCGCATCTACCCTTTGCAGGTAAGCGATAACAACGCTCATAGCCCCACCTGGCTCTTGCATGTCAAATCCCTGGAAGCTGATCTCGGGAGCGCTTCCCCGGCCCTCGTTGTAGCCCCGCATCCACCGGAGCATGTCTATCACTTCTTGTGTTTGCCAGGGCCACGCGAGAAAATTATTAACGGCTTCCTCCGCGCTACCCTTGCCCTCCTCAACGTAATCGCTGGCGCTCAGCGACTCCGCCCAGCCCTCCTCCATACCAAACAGCGTAAAGCCCATCTCCTTCACCAGGAACCTCAGGAGACGGTGCTTCATGGTGAAGAACTCGCGCCCACCGTGCGTCGCCTCGCCCAACGAGACAATGCGCGCGCTGCCGATGAATTGCTTCAGGTGCATCAAATCGCTGAAATCATCGTTAGGTTCGGTTGTATTCAAAGGGACCGCATGCTCGCGCAGCCATCGTGTCGCATTGGCAGGTACGCCAACCGTGCCTACCGTAGCTGTGGGCACAGCCGCGCCGCTCTTATATCGCCTATCGTACTGAAACCTGCCCAGGTGCGACAGTAGCACCTCATGCTCCGTACCGGTACTCTCCGGGTGTAACTCGAACACCGCGCGCTGGAAGTACTGTACCGTGTAAGTCTTGCCGTCTAGCTCGCTCCTCTCCTGGAACTCATCGGAGATTGGGAAACCCTGTTGGGGCAATCCACCGTGCACCTCCCAGTATCTCCTGAACTTACCACCCAGCGTCTTGCCTGTCTCTTTGAACAAGAGCGGGCTATCGGAGTTAGCACGCTGGTCGGGCGCGCCTTGCTCTCCGTACTTGCGGGTGTATTCAAAAACCCCTAGCAGGGAGAGCAGCACGTCGTGAGGAGGCTGAGTCTCTGGGTGCAATTCGAACACAGCGCGCTCGAAGTATTGTACCGTGTACGTTTTGCCGTCTGTCTCGCTTCGTTCCTGCATCTCTGTCGATATGGGGAAACCCTGCTGCGCCAATCCTCCATGCTCCTGCCAGTATTGCAAAAACCGGCCTTCCACTGTATGCCCTGTCTCCGGAAAGTGCTTGCTGTCGCCCTGGAACGAAGGCGCAGCGCCAGCGCTTACCCCAACTTGTGTTAGAGGTAGTGTCAAACAGAGGGTCAATAAGAGAGGTAGAGTCTTTCTCATATTATCGGGATCGAACTAGACTATTGGGAACCTCTCACTCTTGTGCAGCCACCTTAGCAGCTTTATTCTGTGCCCTGGTGCCAAGCCATGCAAAGAGGATGCCTATCTCGTAGAGGATGATAATAGGCACGGCCACGATGGTCTGGTTGATGGGGTCCGGCGTGGGGGTGATGATTGCGGCTACGACAAATGCTATCACGTAGAACCACCGGCGGAACTTGCGCAGGCGCTTTGGCGTGGCGACTCCCAGCTTGGAGAGGATAAAGATTACCACCGGCGTCTCAAAAGCCAGGCCCACCGCGAACAAGAAGTTCAGTACGAAATCAAGGAACTTCGATATCCTGGGCGTTGCCGTCACAACTTCCGAGCCGAACCCCAGCAGGAAGCCGGTCGCGCTAGGGAGCACAATAAAGTAGCAAAACAGCACGCCCATCAGGAAGAAGAGCGCGACCATTGGAAGGCTCAACAGCGCCCAGTACTTTTCGGACTTGGTCAGGCCCGGCGCAAGGAACTGGTATAGCTGGTAGATGAGAAAGGGCATAGACATAGCTAGGCCGGTCATAAAGGCGACCTTCAAGAAAGTAGTAAAGGCCTCGGTCGGCTCCAGCGCCGTCAGCGTATACTTACCCGCCAGGTACTTGAGCAGTATCACCTCTTGCTCAACGAAAGTCAGGCTGATGATAGTGGTGGCGATGACTGCGAGCGCGGCCTTCATCAGTCGTGACCGCAACTCGCGCAGGTGCTCGATGATGGGCAGCTCTACGTCGCGGCTGCCGTCGGGGCGGATGTGCTCCGGGTACTTGGGAACCTGGCGCTTGCGCCCTATGGGGAGGCGGGGTTTGGCTCTTGGGGCTGTTGTGCTCATAGAGGGCGGTTTCCAGGCGGCTTAAATACAAAAAGGCGGCAGGACCATTATAGGCTCTACCACCCACAGGCGCAAGGCAAGAAGCATATAACAGGTAGGGGCACAGTGTGTTGCGCCCCACCCCGAGAACTCTACCGGATCAGGTTAGGCAGCCCCGACGTATGTGTCCATGTACTGCTTTATGCGGTCTGACGCCTCGCCCACCGTTGCGATGTTTGCATCCTCTTCGGGTATCTTCATCTCACCGAACGGCTCGAACACGTCCTCTATGGTCATCAGCAACTCTACCATGTCGAGCGAGTCTGCCCCCAGGTCGGAGAAGGAGGTCTCGCTGGTGACTTTGCTCTTGTCCACTTTAAGCAGATCGCTGACCATGTTCTGAAGGAGGAGGTTGATAAGCCCGGTGGTGTCATGCCCCTCGGCCTCAGACGGGCTGACCTTGTATTTTTCCGCCGCGATCTTCGCCAGCACGAGGTCTGTAAGCGCCTTCGCGTCCAGCCCTTCGACTTCCGCCGCGTCCACGCCATACTTCTGGACCGCTACCTCTCTGAGTTCTTCCGCAGCATTTGCCATTGTGTGTTTCTCCTTTCCCGGTTCAGGGTCTAAATATTTTCGGCCAGGTAATCTACCAACTCACGCACGGTAGTGAGATCGGGCACGTCTTCATCGTCAATAGTTACACCGAATTTTTCCTCGATAAGCGGGATGACCTCGTCGTGGAACTCTATCCCGTCGGCGTTGAGGTCGTCGTAGACGTTTGTATCCATAGTTATCTCGTCCTCGTCAGCGCCGAGACTTTCGGCGAGCAGAGGCCGGAGCTTCTGGTATATTTCAGTGCGTTGGGAAGCCATATTGTGTCCCGTCTGTGCCTCTCTTATGAGTCTCTCTAAGCCTGTTGCGCCCTGGGAGGGACGCTGCCACTCCCCCCAGCACCCTTGCGTGAGCCTCGCGCCGGCTGCTCAGATGCCACCGTCCCCAGCACACCATTGATAAAGCGGCTGGAGCTATCGCTGCCAAACCGCTTTGCAAGCTCGACGGCTTCGTTTATGGCCGCTTTGAGAGGCACCCTATTATCAAATAGAATCTCGAAAATTGCAAGCCTCAATATATTGCGGTCTATGCTGGACATCTGGTCCAACGGCCAGCTTGGGGCCGAGCGCGCTATTAAGTCGTCCAGGTCGCCGGTGTGGGCCAGCACCCCCTCGACGAGCTCGCGGGCGAATGCCTGCCCTGCCGGTTCGAGCGGCGTCGGCGGGCTGGCGCTCTCCGATACCGGCTCGTCAAGGTTACGACTCAACACGTCACCGACAGGGTGCTGGGTGGAGTCGACTTCGTAAAGCGTTTGCAGCGCGATAATGCGCGCCTGTCGTCGTGATGCTGAGGCCATCTTTGGATTTTAGATTTTAGATTTCAGATTTTGGATTTTAGATTTTTAAGTTCGGAGACTGGGCCGTCCCAATCTAAAATCGGAAATCTAAAATCTAAAATTCTGTTATTCGCTCACATCCTCTATATAGACGTTCACCTGGTCGGCGGACATGCCTACCATTTCGTCCAGGGCTTCACGCACTTTGCGTTGCACTACCTGGCCCAGCGTTTTGAGGTTGGTGTCAGGCTCCGCTACGATATAAACGTCGGCGGCTATCTGCGCGTTACGCACCTGAAGAGTGACTCCGGGCGCGTTTCCCATGTTGGGGCGCTGCAATACGCGGCTAGGGGGGCGCGAAATGGCGCTCATGTCTGCCACGCCCTTGACCGAACGTGCGGTGAGGCTCACGATAGTAGCCAGCACGCTTGGAGCGATGCGTACCGTGCCCAATTTTGCATCTTGCATTGCAGTCCTCCGCGCCTGACTCTAACTTGTCACTTTGCCGTTCAATCGCCCTACCGTCGCATCAACCCTCAACAGGCCGTTACTGTCAATTACCTGTTCGGCCACCCACTCCGCGACCAGTCCGGTATGCACGTCGCCCGCCACGAACCTGGAGTCTGTGAGGATGCCCTGGTGGAACGGGATGGTGGTAGGCAGCCCTACGATTATGCACTCTTTGAGCGCCCGCTTCATGCGCGCTATGGCTTCATGTCGGTCCTTCCCCCACGTCATCAATTTACCCAGGAGGGAGTCGTAGTTGGAGGGGGCTACGTAGCCGGAGTAGAGGTGCGAGTCTACCCGCACACCCGGCCCGCCGGGGGCAAGGAAAAGTTCTATCGGACCACCCTGGGGCAGGAAGCCACGCTCCACGTCCTCGGCGTTTATGCGACATTCGAGCGCGTGCCCGGTGATTGTAATGTCTTTCTGCTTGAGCGTCAAGGTCTCCCCGGCTGCCGTCCTTATCTGCCACTTCACAAGATCAATGCCCGTCACCATCTCGCTGATGCCGTGCTCCACCTGGATGCGAGTGTTCATCTCGATAAAGAAGAAGTCGCCGCTCTCGTCCACCAGGAACTCGAACGTGCCTACCGTGTGGTACTTAATGGCCTTAGTGCCCTTAACCGCTGCCGCGCCGAGACGCTCCGCCAGCCTGTCAGAGATGCCGGGGGCCGGTGCCTCTTCCAATATCTTCTGGTGGCGGCGCTGCAAAGAGCAATCGCGCGTTCCCAGGTGGACCACGTTGCCTGCTTGGTCGGCCAGCACCTGCACCTCTATATGGCGCGGTTGGTACAGGTAACGCTCAAGGTAGACATCCGGGTTGCCGAAGGCCAGCGACGCCTCACTCTTGGCTACATTGTACGCCTCGATTAGCTCATCGGAGGAGTTGACCACGCGCATACCACGCCCGCCACCTCCGCCGACCGCCTTCATCAATAAGGGGTAGCCTATCTCGTCGCCGACAGCCTGCGCCTGGTCCGCGTTCAAAAGGGCTTCTTCGGTGCCGGGGATGATAGGCAGGCCCGCCTGGCGCATCAGCTTGCGCGCCTCGACCTTGTTCGCCATCATTTGTATGGCATTGGGGCTGGGGCCGATAAAGCCGATGCCCATCTTTTCGCATATCTCGGCTATGTAGGGGTTCTCGGAGAGGAAGCCGTAACCTGGGTGGAGTGCATCGCAGCCCGTCATGTCAGCCGCGCTGATAATTGAGGGGATATGTAGATAAGAACGCGCCGGGGCCGCCGGGCCAATGCATACCGCCTCGTCCGCCAGCCGCACGGCCAGCGTATCGCGGTCGGCCTCAGAGTAAGCAACCACCGTAGCGATGCCCAACTCCTCGCAAGCGCGAACAATGCGCAACGCAATCTCTCCCCGGTTAGCTACCAGTATCTTCTTGAACATGCTCCTCCACAATCCTCACTCACGATATTAGCAAAACTACTTCAAAGTAAGATGGATGCCTGACGTAAGAGAACGAACTACCCTGTGTCATTCTGAGCGCAGCGAAGAATCTCGTCCCTCGCAAACCCTCTTGCCTCTATTTTCTCTCCTTGCGCCCTGGCATTGTACGCGAGGGACGAGATTCTTCGCTGCGCTCAGAATGACAAAGATACTGGGGTGGCATTCCCAGGCATTCTACCTTTGCAACGGCGCTACCCGACAATTTCACACATCACGTTTCACGCTTCACGCTTATGCAATACGAACTACGCAATACGAACTACGCTTCACGCATCGCCCAACATACCAAGCACCGAATCGACCTTATGCTGCATCGAAGCGTCTTTGTCGCGGCGTTCGTCAATCTTGAGCGTCGTGCCTACCCGCTGCGCACCCGCCGCGAAGATAGCCTCGTTCATGCGCTCAACGACATCTATTATATCCCTTCTCTCACCTTCAAGCACGGTGCCCATCGGATTTAGCTGGTACTCCACTTCCGATTGCTCCTTGAGCACGGCCAGGGCGGCAGCCACGTATTTGCTAAGGCTTGGAGTGGCGGTGCCAAGAGGCGAGAAGGTGACTTCCGCGATTACTTTGACCATAATAGTCCTCTATGCTCCACGAGCAGATCGGCTACGATAGCGCCGCCACAGCGCGCGGGTAGTATGTCTCACGCGAGCGCATCGCCTTGAGCGCCGCTATCTCTCCCAGGTGCCCGAAGCAGCCGGGAAGGAGAATCTTCACCCATTGATACGGGGTGCGCTTGCCGCCCAGCCCCAGCGTCGGCTGGTGCAGATCGCCTTCCGGCATAGCATTGAGCCGTTCGCAGAGAGCGTCACACACCTGGGTGAGGTAAGTTGTGTGCTCAGTCGCAGTAAGCGATGGAACGGCGGCTACTTCCTCTAATGTGTAGCCTGAGATAGCGCCGAAACCCCGGAGGCCGATGCCGCGAGGGTCGTAGCCCGTCTGCTCGCGCGAGCCCCGTGTGTGCCACTGCTCTTCCTCGGCGGGCCTGCCCTCAAGTATCTGCACAGTAAGCAAATCGAGCCACCTGCACACGTGCCACACAGTCACGCCAATGCTGTTTGCTTCGGGGTCGGGCTGCCAAGCCAATTCTTCCGGCGACATCCCCTCGATCTCACCGCGCATATCCGCCGCCATAGCCTGCACCCAATCCACAATCAGTTCAACGTCCGTCACAGCCTGTATCCTTTCGCCAGCTTGCCCGATGCCGGTACAGATTTACTCCGCACCGGCCAGCAGATCGTCCGATGCCAGCACCTGCACATCAGGCGCGATGCGCTTCACCAGCCCGGACAGCACCTTGCCTGGGCCAACCTCCACGAACGTCTGTACGCCCTGCTCGGCCATGTATCTCACAGATTCGACCCACAGCACTGGTGAGTACGTTTGCATCTCCAGGAGGCCGCGTATCTCCCGCGCATCGCGCACCGGCCTCGCGGTCACGTTAGCAACCAATTCTATCTGAGGCTCAGAGAAGGACGTGGACTCTATGCTCACGGCAAATTCCTCCGCCATAGGGCGCATCCAGCGCGAGTGAAAGGCCGCGCTTACCTGTAGAGGTATCACCCGCCTGGCGCCTCGCTCCTTCGCCATAGAACTTGCGTGTTCGAGCGCACCGGCAGGTCCACTTATTACTACCTGCCCAGGAGCGTTAAGGTTCGCGAGGTCCACGCCTGAGGCTTCACATACCGCATCTAACTCGCTTTCGGGCAGGCCGATGATCGCAGCCATGCCCGAAGGCCCATCCAGCGCGGAGCCTGCTTCCTGCATCAGCTTGCCGCGCGTAGCCACGAGCCGCAGGGCATCCTCAAAGGAGACCGCGCCCGCAGCCACCAGCGCCGAATACTCCCCCAGGCTATGCCCCGCCACGAAACGCGCCCGCTCGAAAGCATCAGGATAACGCGAGCGAAGGGCTGCAAGGTGGGCTAACTCCGTCACAAGGAGGGCAGGCTGCGCATTCACAGTCTGCTGTAGAGCGTCCGCGGGACCGGAAAAGCAAAGAGCAGAGAGAGAGTAACCAAGCACATCATCGGCAGCGTCATACAGCTTGCGAGCCTCCGGGTAAGCATCATAGAGCGCCTGCCCCATCCCCACCGCCTGCGAACCCTGCCCAGGAAATATCCAAGCCACATCCCCGACACCCAACAAATCACTCATCTACGCCACCCAATACCGAGGTAAGTAGCGTTCAAGCGGGGCTGTTGCAAAGTTGGGATGCCGGGGATAAGCACCACTGCATCCTTGTCATGCTGAGCGCAGCGAAGAATATCGTCCCTCGCGCACAATGCTGGGGATACAAGGAGAGAAAATAAAGGGAAGAGAATACGCGAGGGACGAGATTCTTCGCTGCGCTCAGCATGACAGGGGGATAGCTGGTTCATTCGCGGCAAGCACCTGGCTGACTTCGCATCTGCGGTCAGCACTCAAGACCCCCACTTGACGATGGCTGCCGCGCTGGTCAGGCCCGCGCCAAAGGCAACAAAGAGGAGGTTATCGCCACCCTGCACACGCCCCTGCTCCTCTGCTTCGCATAGCGCGATGGGAATGGACGCAGCCGATGTATTGCCGTACTTGGCTATATCTATAAATACCTTCTCAGGGTCGAGGCTCAGCCTGTCGGCTATTGAGCTAATGATGCGGAGGTTTGCCTGGTGGGGTATGAAGAGGGATATGTCCCCATAGCTGAGGCCAGCTTTTTCGAGGGCTTCTATGGCGGAGTCCCCCATGATTCGCACCGCGAAACGGTACACTTCCTGCCCATTCATCTTGATGAAGTGGCCCCTGCTCTTGAGCGTATCCTCTGTCGCGGGGAACTTCGCTCCACCGGCGGGCAGCTTTATGAGGTCGCCGCCCACGCCGTGCGAGCCGAGCACGAACGACAACAGGCCGCTCTTCGCGTCGGACGCTTGCAGCACGACGGCCCCCGCGCCATCTCCAAAAAGCACACAGGTGGCGCGGTCCTGCCAATCTATGAAGCGGGATAGGGCCTCAGCGGCGACCACCAGCACGGTCTTGTAGGAGCCTGCCTTGATGAACTGGGTGCCCACGCTGATGCCGTAGATGAAGCCGGAGCAGGCCGCTTCGAGGTCGAACGCGCCCGCGTTTTCAGCCCCTATCTCGTGCTGCACCAGGCAGGCCGTCGCGGGGAAGAGAAAATCGGGGGTAGCCGTACAGCAGATAACGAGGTCCACCTGCCAGGGCGAAACTCCGGCACGCTCAAGCGCCTGGCGTGAAGCAGTCACCGCGAGGGTAGCGGTCGACTCCGTCTCGGCTACTATGTGCCGTTCTTTGATGCCCGTGCGCGTGGTGATCCACTCGTCCGAGGTATCAACTATCTTCTCAAGGTCGGCGTTAGTCAGCACCCGACCGGGTACCGCGCTGCCCCAGCCCGTAATCGCCGCGTATTTAGCCACGATGCCATGCTCCAAACGCTCCCTGCATAGCGCGGGAGAAAATGCCGGCAGCGCCGCGTCGCGCGCCCGTTGTCAGGTTGACGTGAGTGACCTAGCTTGCCTGGGTGCCGGCTTCTTTGACCTGCAATACCTGGCGGCCACGATAAGTACCGCACGAGGGGCAGACGTGGTGCGGCAGGCGCGGGTTGTGGCACTGCGGGCACTCAACAAGCTGCAACGGCTTGAGGTGGTGGTGGCTGCGGCGGTCCCCGCGTCTCTTTCTCGAAATCCTCTGCTTGGGTGTCGCACCCATAATTTTATAGCTCCTTCTTAAGTTCGGCCTGCATAGCGCATACTACGCGGCAACAACACGCTACAACGCTAATTGTTAGAGTTCTCTCCAACCGGGAAGTCCTCAATGCGAAGCTCCCGCAACCCCGACCAGCGGGTATCCTCTACATCGTCCGCATGCCCGCAGTCCACTTCGTTCCTGTTCGCGCCGCACACAAGACATATACCGGCGCAATCTTCTCTGCAAAGGGGCTTCATCGGCATCGCCACCAGCAGGGCCTGGCGCACAGGCTCACCCAGGTCCATCAGGTGGTTGGCGTCTATCTGAAACGCCTGGTCATACTCTTCAAGACTTGGGCGCTCCACCGGGAAGCCCGTGTACACGTCCACAGTAGGCAGGAATTGCTCTTCAAGGGTGCCCTCCACCGGCACCGCGAATTCGGTCAGGCAACGACTGCACTCGACAGTCACCCTGGCCTCCACGTCGCCCTGCACCAGCACGCCGTCCTGTAGGCGCGTCACCTTCACCCCACCATGCACGTGGTTCGCCTTGAGCAGCGTAACGTCCGGTGCTACGGCTTCAGAAGGCTCGTCCAGGGCAAGCTGCGATGTTTCCAGGCTCAATTTGCGCGTGGACCCCACCGGCTCTTTAAGCAACTGGGACATATTATATACCAAATCGGTATTCCGACCATCCATCTTAGAAAACGCCTCTTTTTAGAGTCAACTTCGCTATTATATGGCACCCGACGCTCAGTGTCAAGCGCGGAAGCCAACTAGCAGCAGCGCGAGCAGGCCCGCCCCCACCATGAAGCGGTACCATATAAAGGGCGCGGTCGACCTCTGCCGCAGGTACCTGAGCAGGAAATAGATGCACAGGAAGCCCGACACCGCCGCCGTAGCGAAGCCGACACCGAACCCTACTACCTGGGCAGCAGGGATACCCTCCGGCGACTGCACAACGTCGTACAGCTTCTTCAACCCCGCGCCCAGCACGACAGGCGTAGCAAGCAGAAATGAGAAGCGGGCAGCAGAATCGCGCTTGAGGCCGAAGAAAAGCCCCGCCGTGATGGTGCTCCCTGAGCGTGACACGCCCGGAATGAGCGCCAGCGCCTGCGCCACACCTATAGCCAGCGCGGTGCCGAATGTGATCTGGGATAGGTCCATCGCGTGCCTGCCTACCCTCTCCGCTAGCAGCAGCAACGCGCCCATGACGATCATCATAATCGCAATCACCAGTATGCCCGTGCGTATATTGGCCGGATCGTGGAATAGCTCGTCTATTTTGCTCTCCGCGACCACGCCCGCTAAGGCCGCCGGTATAGAGGCCGCCGCCAGGAACCATATGAGCCTGCGGTCGGGGTCGTCACCTATACGCCTATCCCTGACGGACGCGAAGAACGCGCCAGCCAGCCTGAGCCAATCACGAGCGAAGTAAGCAAGCACGGCCAGCAGAGTGCCCATATGGAGGGCCACATCGAACTGCAAACTATTGATTGCCTTTTCATTCCACCCAAAGAGCCAGGGCACAAATACCAAATGAGCCGACGACGACACCGGCAAGAACTCCGTCAACCCCTGCACCAACCCCAAAATGAACGCCTGAAACAGGTCCAAGAACCCTCCACACGAAACAGCCCTGGGCTACAGGCAGCAACAAGGCCGACCTAATTCAAAATTCAGAATTCAAAACTCAAAATTATCGCCGTTTCTCGCCCGCCCGCTCCAGTTCGGCCTCGTCCTCTCCCGCGCCGATTTTGCCTTCCTGCATAAGCTCTATATCGGTCAGAGGACCTTCCAACTCGTGCGCTTGCTCCGAGGCACGCGCACGCGTCTTTTCCAATTGCGTGAGATCTCGCCAGGAGAGACTTTCGCGGGACATATAGATAAATCCCAGGACGATGACGGGCACGAGCAGCGCGGCATGCAGCACTACGACGTAAGATGTCGTCGGCCCACCAAGAGCGCCAAAAGCGCCGACCAGCACTATCTTGATGGCCCACTCGAAGACACCAACATAGCCCGGAGCCTGGGGTATGAGTGTGCCGAGGTTGGCAAAGGCCGTCGCCATCATATAAGCGTAGAAAGGCAACTGCATGCCATCCTCGGTCAACAGGCTGAAGCCCCAGTTGCCTATCACATAGTACATACTCGCTTCAAATAGCCAGGCTATGACGGACAGTCCGAACACTGACCCCATAAGGGAGGGGCTGCGTAACGAGCCAAGTCCATCTATGAATGATCCCGCCAGCCGTTCACCCCGCTCGTGCAACCTGCCCGGCAAGAACTTCAAGCCAAATGCTACCAGCCGTTCCACCAGGCTGCGCGATGAAGCAACAGCGATAAAGATGAGTAGGGCCACCAGGAACAAGAGTGCGGTCAAGAGTATTGGTCCGTTGTACTCAGTCAAGAAAGTGCCGAAGCGGTGTCCCGATCCTGTGCTGAGGACCGCCGGGTCGACAAGAAGAATATATACGATCACCACCGCCGCAAACCCGATCATAGTGATTCCATCGAAGATACGTTCCACAAAAATTGTGGCGAGCGTAGAAGTTTTACGCACCCCTTCGCGCACGCTCAACACGTAGGAGCGCACCAACTCTCCCATACGCGCTGGTAAAACATTGTTAGCCATGTAACCAATTACCACAACCTCAAAGGTCTTGCGAAGCATCATATTGGGTACTATGGGCCTCAGCAGGATACGCCAGCGCAGAGCGCGAACCCACACACCCGCAAAGTACAAGAGAAGGGCAGGAAGGATCGCCCAGTAATTGGCATGAGTGATAGCATCCCAGGCATGATCCAGGCGCTCATTCCACAGCGCCCACACCAGGAAGATGATGCTGATTACTATGCCTATGATGAATTGGCGTGACTTGAACAATTATGCTCCTCGCCCGTTGCGGAAAATCTGCTGCTTGTGCTCGTGGCTGATTATGCTTGAGAGCTTCTTGGTGAATATAGGATAGCGCCTGACGCTTAGCCGGTTGAGGAGGTACTTCCTCGACACATTCAGGGTAGAGAGGCCATACGTTACGCTGCGGCGGAAGTTCACGCTTGACGCTTCCGGGAAGTAGCGAGTGGGCACCGGCACCTCCGCTATCTTGAAGCCAAACGCTACGGCCTGCGCTATTACTTCGCTGTCGAACACGAAGTCGTCCGAGTTCAGCAGGAAGGGTATCGTCGTAAGCAACTCCCGCGAGTACGCCCGGAAGCCCGTGTGCGCCTCCGAGAGCCGCGTGCCCAAAACGAGGTTCTCAACAGTGGTCAGAAAGCGGTTGGAGATATACTTCCAGATCGGCATGCCGCCCTTGAGCGTGGCCCTGCGCCCCGAAAGGAGACGCGACCCAAGCACCATGTCCGCTTTGCCGTCGAGAATGGGCTGGATCATGGAGGGAATGCGCGTGGCGTCGTACTGGTTGTCGGGGTGGACCATCACCACAATGTCGGCCCCTGAGCGCAGGGCTTCGAGGTAGCACGTCTTCTGGTTGCCCCCGTACCCTTTGTTCTGCACGTGGACTATCACGTCGAGCCCAAGCTGCCTCCCGATGGCTGCGGTATCGTCCCGGCTGGCGTCGTCCACCAGGATGACCCTGTCAACCAGTCCTTTCGGCAGGTCGCCGTGCGTCTTCGCCAGCGTGCGGGCCGCGTTGTAGGCGGGCATCACCACAACGACGTTGGGGTTGCCCTCGTACCTGGCCTTGCCTGACATCCTTTTACTCTCAGACCTGGCTGTCTGGCTCCTCCTGCCGGTGCCTCTCCCCATCTTCCCTCCGTCCTTGCCACTCTCTGTATAACGAAATCGTTGCGCGCCCTATTACGCTCACGCTCGCCTACTCGTCAATGGTAAATATCTGGATGTTATTGTTGGTGCGGTCGAGCACGTAGACCCGCCCGTTGGTATCCACGCCGATGCCGCTTGGGTTCCTGAACTGGCCCGCGTCGCTGCCCGGCGTCCCGAAGAACGAGGTCTCGCCCGTAGCCACGTTAAGCACCGCCACGCGCGACCTGTCGGGATCGGACATGTATATCACAGCGCCATCGGGGGAGATCGCGAGCCTGCTGCCCCCGTCGTCCCTGCCTACGAGTACCCGCCATTGTTTGGCTACACTGCCATCCAGGCCATACCGCGCCACTCTTTCCTTCAGGTCAATCATGTATACGCTGCCCGACCCGCTCCAATCGACTAGCGCGTCCACGGGCTGCTCCAACTTATCCTGGTCGCTCCCGGCGAGGCTCACGTTGGCTTCGGGCGGTTTGTTCTCCGACATGGGAGGCACCTTCAATACCCTGTTGCGCCCGGTGTCGGCTATATAGATGGAGTTATCGGGGCCGAGATCAATGCCGTTCGCCCCGTACAGGCCAAGCTGGTCAGGCGCGTAGACCTTCACGACCTCGCCCGTTGGGCTGAAGACGTGTACCCGCAGGATGGTGCCTTCCAACACGTAGACGTTGCCATCTTTGCCCACCGCCAGGTCCTTTATGTCCACAAGCTCACCCGGACCCGCGTTCGCCTCGTTGCCCTGTGCCACAGCCTTGCCGAAGGTCCGCAGCACCTTGCCATCGGGCGAGAAGACCATAATCCGCCCATTCCCCCGGTCGCCCACGTAGATATTGCCGTCGGGGCCGACATCCAGCCCCCTGGGTTGGAGCATACCCGCGCCCTGGCCGATTACCGAGTCAGGCTCTATCCTTTTGGGAGGCGCGTCAGGCTGTAGCTGCACGGGCGGCGGTTCGCTCGCTGCCCCGGGCTGAACGATTCCGGCTGTAGTATGCAGCGCATCTGGACCTATCAGCACCCTTTGACCGCCAGGGGGCGTCCAGAAAGCCTCAAGGTAGCCCGTGCCGCCCGACCAGTTGTATCGTAACTCATATGTATGGTCGCCCGGCTGCAATTCCACTTGGGCGGGCGCGTTATGCGGCTGGTCGCCGCCCCGGATGTTGTTGACCACCACGTTCCCATCTATGAACACCACGCTATCGCCGTTCGAGTAAACGTCGAACTCGTAAATACCCGGCTGCACGATCTTGAGCGTGCCCTTCCACACGCCTTGCAACACGCCGCCACCCAACGCTTCAGGGGTGTGCCTGAAACCGAGGAAGCCGTCAATCCGGCTCATCAGCGCGGGCGGCTGGCCCTCGGCGGGCGCGGGGGCGAGCAAATCTGGGCCAAAGGCACGAATTTCCCCGTAAAGAGCCTTGCCGGTGCCGTTCCACAGGTACTGGCGCGGAATGACCGACGCCTCCGTGGGGCCTGCCGCCCACTGCAAATTGACCTGCGTGTCGGCGTCAACCAGCGTGCCCGTTAGCTGCACTTCATGAACGCCCTTCGCCAGCAGCAATTCTACCTCTGTTCCCTCTGTAGCCGTGGTCGTTGTTGTAGCCGTCAGCACGGGCGTGCCGTCTATGCTCAGGCTGCCTGCCTGGGGAGTCTTCAATATGAAGCGGTAGCGCCCGAACGCCGGGGTCACTATGCCGCCCGTCCAGGTCGCCTCCGCCGGGTAGGTGAGGCCCTGTGGTGCCGGATTCTTGCTGCTCGTGCCAAATCCTGTCTCAATCTGCTGGATGGGGGAGCCGCCCGCGGGCGTATACGTGGCGACGGTCACGCGCTGCGACTCTATCTGCTCCTTCGTGACGCGGACGTAGGTGAAGAGGCGGTTGTTCGTGCCGGGCGGCCCGTAGATGTAATCGCTCACCTCCGCGCTTGGATAATACGCACGAATGGCAGAAAGGTAGTGGGCGTTGAAGTTCCATACCATGAACACGACGTCTTTATCGCCGTTGTTTATAACAGGCAGTTCGTTGGAGGGGTTGGTCATGTCCTGCCCCTCCGTGCCGTGATTCAGGAAGCGATTGTCGCCGTGCCCCCAGTAGAGCACGTGCATGCCCAGGTCGTAATACTTGGGCGTGGGCCGCCCCTCGGACATGACCCGCTGGTTCATCTCCTCCACGAAAACCGCCTGCCCCGTTACCTCCGGGTAGAAGTAGAAGTTGAGGTAGCGGTTGAAGTAATCCGAGTAGTTCTGGCTGCCCAGGTAGGAGAGGAGGCACGCTATAGCCAGCCCACTCACCGCCTGCCCCACCCCAACCATGATCTTCTGCCGCTTCTGCGCCCATTTGAAGCTGAATGTGCTCGCGGCGTTCACAAACTCCGCCGCCAGCTTATTGAGCGGTATAGCCGCGACGATAGCAAGTACGGGCACCAGACCCACGATACGGGGCATGTAGGGCGCATCTATAGTAAGCACGCCCCCGGCTAAGAGCGTGGCCCAAAACCATAGCGAAAGGGTCGCCATGCGAGCATCGCGCCACCGCCACACAGACAGCGCCAGCCCCAGGATGATAAGCGCCGCCTCGATGGGCTTTGCGGCAGGCTCGCCGGTGAACGTGTAGAAAGAACTGGCATCGGCGCGATAGGTGAATATCGAGAGCGTAGTGGTGGTCTGCCCCCAGAGGATGCGCGGCCAGAAGCCGTCGGGCGTAAGCATCACGCTCGCGGGCGTCTGCTCGAACACCACAGGCAGCAGAGGGTATATGTCGTCAGGCGTCGGCATCCGCAAGCCGAGGTACAAAGGAGAATGGGTCGCACCATAAGAGGACGCCATGCGCGCTTCGTTGGCCGGGTTGAATATCAGCTTATCGTTAGGGCGTGCTTCTAACTCAGCTTTGTGGTCGGTGTAGTAGACCCACCAGGGCGACGCGAAGCTAATGCACGCTATGGCAAGGATCACGATCTGCCCGAAGTAGTGCCCCACGCCCATCACCTGCGTCCACGCCGCCTGCCTCAACGCCGACAGGTGACTCAGGCCGGGAGTGACCTTGCGGAACTGCCAGTATGCCGCAGGTATCCGCAGCAATGGCATAAAGAGGAAGAGGTACCCCAGCAACGCGGCCAATATATAGGGTGTCAGTCGTCCGCCGAAGTAGAAGTACATCGTCAGCATAAAAGCGTACCCCGACAGTATGAAGTCGAGCGTGCGCTTGCTGCGGAGACCCCGGAAGAGGAAATAGAAGCCCGTGACCAGGAAGAAAGGCGTCGTGATGTTGTTCAGCCCCAGCCTGCCGAAGTAGAGCGACACGTCCATGACGGACCACAGGAAGGCCGCTATCATGGCCGCCCGCTTACCGAACCACATCCTCACCAGCAGGTAGAGGGGCAGCACGGTGAGCGTGCCCAGGAAGGTCGAGAAGAGGCGCAGGCCGAAGAGGCTGACCCCGAACACCTGCATCGTCAGCGCGATGCTCCAGAATGAGAAATTGGGGTGGCTGAACCAACCCGTCATGAAGGGCGAGACCCGGTTGCCCGCGATGATATTGAGGGCGTCCATGCCCGTCTCGCCCTCGTCGCCGTGCATGCCGCCCGTTGGGTCGCCCAGCTTGTAGACTCGCAACGCGAACGCCAGCACCATAATGCCGACGACTACGAATATCTCCACCTTGCGCGGTATGCTGACATCGGTGCGGTCCTCAACGTCCTGCGCGTCCTCGTCCATGTCTCGGAGCTTCGGACGGCGCTCGCGCAGGAACGCCACCACCAGCAGGATCAGGCTGAAAAGCCATGTAAAGCCACCCACCGCCGAAAAGTAGTCGGCGCGCAACTGCCCCGCAGCCCACAGGTTGATAGCCAGCGCGACAAAAGCCAGCACGTACCGCACCCACGAGAGGGAGGGCATCGAACGTTTCTCAGCAAATACCTGCCATGCGGCAACCGGGGCAAAACGCGAGCGTTTGGCCGGAGTGATGACTTCCTGGGCAACTGTTTTTTCCTGCGCCTGGGGCTGCTCCCCGTTTTCCCTTCCCGCAGACCCGCGCACCCTTCCCTTGATAGGCTGCCGCCCGTCGCCATCGCTCTCGACCTCACCGGGCTGCCATGCTTCCGCCACAGGTGCCTTAGACCGCACAGGAAGGGTCGTCTCTACACGCTGAGGGGTGGGTGTCTGCGCGGGCCGCGACCGCACGGGGAGGGTGGTCTTGACGATCTCGGCAGGGGGAGCTTTCGCTTCGGCCTTCGCCTCAGTCTTCGGGGGGACTTCATGCTTGATAATGCGCTTCGCCCAGTTTGCAGGCACCACCAGGCAACTCTTGTTCTTGTAGGTGCCCGCCCACGCGATGAGCATGACGATAATAGCCAGCGCGTACCACCTGATAGACGGGATGATCATCCTATCAACGGTCGTCAGCTTCTGCGCATACATCGCCAGGGCCAGGGCCAGCAGGCCGAGCCACAAACCGCGCGTGCGCCAAACCCACGACTGACCTATCCTCTCGCGCAGGCCTGGTTTCTTGACGGGAGAAGCCTGGGCTTCTACGTCCACCTTCTGAGGGGGTGCGGACCCATTGCTAGCGTCACCAGCCACGCCGTCGCCAGCCACGCCGCCCGTTTGGGTGCTCGCGTGCTCCTCCAACTGGGTACTCTCACCCGTCTCCGGCGCATCGCCCGGCAGCCACGTTTTCATGGGCGGCTACTCTCTTTCTGCGACAATTCTACCGAGGGGAGAACGGCAATCTCCGGTTCTTCCACCGCGACGGGCAGCGACACCATATGAGAAGGCTGCTCGTCCGCGTGGTCATCCTGGTAAGAGGCAATTTCCGACGTGTCACGCTTGGGCCACCACGCTATGGCAAGGCTGGTCACGAGCACAAATCCCACGAACAGTACGGGTACAATGCTCCGCTCCCACGCCAGGGCAGACCAGATGTCACCAAGCTCCTCGCCGACGCGGGTGTAGGCGAAATAAGGCACGACGAACGTGGGTAGCGAGGCGAGTACCTCGTCGGTGATACTCCGGGCAGGGAGGTTGCCCGGCAGGCTCCTCAGCAGTTCGGGCAGGCCGTTCAAAATCACCAGGCTCTTGCCGTTCGGCTGGTTGTACATCCACTTCGGTTGGGAGAGGAACCCGGCCATGACCAGGATGCTGAGAGCAAGCAGCGCGCCATATATCCCCTTGTAGAGCACGCTCTTAATGTTATCGAGCGAAACGGCAAAAGGCAAGGCAAGCAGGGGCAGCACGGACGCAAGGTAGCGCGCCGGTGGGCACCACTCGCCCCACCACTGCGCGTAGTTGGCGATCAGCGCGAAGTAAGGCAGGAATACGATGCCTATCCAGAGCAAGTCTTTACGCCAGCCACGTTCCACAGCCATTACCAGCACGCCTACGAGCGCCAGGATGAAGATAGGCGCGGCGATGAAGAGGCCCCACTGCTGGTCAATAAAGAGGCCCACCACACCCCGTATAGTGCCCGCCACGTCGCTGATGCCAGCGTGGTCGTCCGGGTTGGGATAGATAGTCTCGTAGCGATGGTAAAAGAAGGCCATGAGCAATACGGCCGAAACCACGCTCTGAGCGGCGACCAGCACGTACTTACCCCATCTCGCCGCGCCACGATGTTTGAACTCCTGGTATACGAAGTAGGCAAACAGGCCCGCGCTCACCGGCACGAACCGGTAATGCAGCCAGGGGAGGAAGGCGATAGAGAAGCCTATCAACGCAAGCTGTAGGGTATTGTTGTTCCACAGCCTTATACGCCTGAAAGCGTAGATGACAAAGAGCGCGGCGGGCAGCTCCGGGAAGATGAGGTAAGAGTAGGGCATTTGCGGGGCCGTGAACGCGAACGCCACCCATGTGAGCAGCGCGGGCATCATCTTGCCTGTGCTCTCGCGGGCAAAGAGGTAGACGTTAGCGGCGAGGGCAGCGCCCAGCAGCGTCAGGAAAAAGACCACTCCCGCGCGGTCGCCAATAACGAACGAAGGCAGGATAAGCAGGCTCAGGCCCAGGCCGTGCTTGGAATACATTTCGTTGCCGGTGCCGTCGTCGGGCAATGGGTCTTCAGGGTCGGTGCTGACGCAAGCCCGCCACCAGGGCGAGATCTGCGCGTTGTGCGGCATCAAAGGCAACGGGGCCTTGTCCCACCCCTTGAAGCCCCTGGGCAGCTTAAACAAAGCGTAGCCGGGCGGGTAGAGTCGCTCCTCATCGAAGTCGCGGTAGTTGTTGCACTCGTTGAGGTCGTGGTCCTCCCACATGCTGATGGCCGTCATCAGATAGAACGGCTCGTCGCCCGTAACGGGGTCCAGGTAGGTCAGGATGCGAGGAATGAATAGAGAAAGAACTACCGAGGTGAGGACGAAGATAGAAAGCGTCTCCCACCATCGCACGCCACGCGCAACATGCCGGGTAGCGCTTTGAGAAGAATCCACCAACGCAGCATCGTAAGTAGCCTGTGCAGGGGACATCACAACGATACGCCCCCGACCATGCTCACATGGGAGCGCACAAGAGAGGCGTGAATTGTCGGCGGGTATTTAGAGAATTGCAACCGCGACTGCATACTTCCGTAATTGTATCACCTTGCGAAGCACGCCGTCAAACAGCGCAGGTGCTTCTTCTAACCGCCAGGGCGCAAAGATGCCAAGCACACGCCAAGCGTTGACGTAATCAGATGAGGGCAAACACATTTAGAATAGAGGACACCAAGTCAAAGCCTGTCATTCTGAGCGAAGCGAAGAATCTGGCTCTTCGCGTACAATGCTTATAGTATGCTCGCAAACCAAGAGGATTCGCGAGGGACGAGATTCTTCGCTTCGCTCAGAATGACAGAGGGTAGTAGGTTTGCCGTTGGATAGGGTCTTCTATAATCTGCCATTTATATCCGCTTGCCCTGTTTGACCAGGCGTCGCCACGATTGACGTCCCCTGCGACCCCATGCTATAATCGCCCCAACCCTCCCCTGGCGACCAAACTCCCCCAGAGAGACCGACCGTGAACCCACTTGGCACCATACGCCGCATAGAACCCTGGCCCAAGTCGCCGATCTTCAACAGGCAGGCAAGGCAGAGTGGAGGTCCAGACAAGAAACCTGCCAACACGGGAGAGTGCCTCCACCCGCGCCCGCGCTTCAAGCTCCTCTTCGCCACCCAGGACTACATCACCGGCAAGCGATTTGCCGTCGGATATTGCTATTCGTGCAGGCTTCACGTTACATGGCCCGTTCCGCCGGACGACGCGATAAAGGACTTCTACCCATCGAGCTACTATGGTAGCGGGCAGAGGTTCGCGGGCGTGGTGGAATGGCTGCTGGACGCCCTCTATAGCTTCCGCGTCTATTACACCGAGCGCCACCAGAGGCCGGGCAGGGTGCTGGACGTGGGGTGTGGGCGCGGATTGCTGCTCAACAAACTGAGGGAGCGAGGCTGGGAGACGTATGGCACCGAGTTGAGCGAAGAGGCCGCAGCCTACGCTCGCGAGAAGCTGAACCTGCCCGTCACGGCTAAGAAGCTGGAGGATGCCCATTTCGCAAGCGCCGAGTTCGACTTAGTCGTGCTATGGCACGTCCTTGAGCACGTGCGCGCTCCTCGGCTGATGCTGCACGAAGTAGCGCGCATCCTGAAGCCGGGCGGCATGCTCCTCGTCGCGGTACCCAACTTTGGCAGTTGGGAAGCCAGGCTCAGCGGCAAGGGCTGGTTCCACCTCGACGTGCCCCGCCACCTCACGCACTTCACACCCAGCACGCTAAAAGAAGGCCTGGACGAAGCCGGGCTGAGCATAGTCAGCGCCAACTTCTTCTCTACCGAATATGACTTCTTCAGCTTCGTGCAGAGCGCGCAGAACAGGCTCGGCTTCCGCCACAACCTCCTCTACAACGTGCTCCGCACCCGCTCAGCCAAAGTGATAGGGAGCAGCACGTCACGCGCCAGCCTCATAGAGGTTGCGCTGGTCCTCCTCACCGCCGCCCCGCTAGCGCTACTGAGCCTGATCTACGCCCCTCTAGCCGCAGCCCTCGGCCAGGGAGCCACTATCGCCGCATATGCCGTAAAACGTGAAACGTGATGCGTATTGCGTAGTTCGTATTGCGTAAATCCCTATAATAACTTCAGCGTCTTTGCGCCTGTGCGGTTCAATCCAAAACCTTTGTGATTCAACAAATACGCAATACGCAATACGCAATACGCCTCACGGCTGCGCGCCATACGTGCGAACGTACTGCTGCACCCCCAGCAAACCTAGCAGCACCTGGAAGTTGGGGTCGCGCTGCTCAGGGTGGTATTCCAGGCGGTTGCGCTCGAAATATTGGACGAGGTATTCTTTGCCGTCGGTCTGGCTCTTTTCGCGGAAAGGCTCGCTGATAGGGTAACCGAAGACGGGCAGCCCGCCATTCGTCTGCCAGTAATCTGCGATTGCCCCTGTCATGTTGTGGCCCGTCTCCTTGTAATAGAGAGGCTCGATCTGGTTAGCGCGCTGGAACGGCTGCTCCTTCTCGCGTCCCTGCGCCAGCACGTTCCCCAGCAGACCTAGTAACACCTGATACCTGGGGTCTTTGTTCTCAGGATGGTACTCGAAACGCGCCCGCTCGGTGTACTGGACGACGTATATCTTTCCGTCACCAAGCCTCTCCACCACCTCGTCCGTGACGGGCAGGCCAAACTGCGTCACGCCACCATTTGCCCGCCAGTACGACAGGAAGGGACCTCTCAGGCAGCTTCCCGTCTCTTTATGGCACTGCTCTTCGCCGTCAAACCCCACTGCCGGGGCAGGCAGAGCGCCACCCTGCGGCAAGCCTCCATAGCGCAGCAATATCCCCTCGAACGTCACAGCCCAGGCGGCACCATTCGGGCCGAGCGCCAGGTCGAGTGGCCGGGCAAAGATAGGCTGCTGGTAGATCGGCCCGACTACCTCGTTGTTGAGAGGGTACTGGTGGCCCACGATCTTATCGCCCTGCAACCTTATGAGCACGGCAGGTGGCTCACCCGCGCCAACTCCTGCCTGGTAGCCAACCGCCCACCCGTTGCCCACCGCGTCCAATTTGACCGTGCTAAAAAGAAGCTCGTCATTGGCCGCAGCCGCGAGGCTCTCGCTCTCCACCAGCGTCCACGACCCATCGGCGCGGAAGCGGACGAAGCCGGTAGCCGGTGGGGAGTTCGTTGGCAGCCCCGACTCGTCAAGCCCACGCTCCAGGCCCGCCCACCCGTTCCCGTTGCTATCAACCGCCAGGTCAAATATGAAGTACTGTCCCAGGGGCTTGCCGGCAGGCACCCACCTGCCCGCTTGCAGCCTGTAGAGCGCCGCATCGGCGCTTTCAACGCCCAGGCTCGCCGCCCACACATGCTTCAGGGTCGGATCCGCAGCCAGCCTGTAGAACATCACGCCGTCGGGCACGGTGGATGTCATATCGCGCCACTTGCCGTCTACCAACTGGATCAGGGCGGGGAAAACTTCTTCCGCGGTCAGGCCGGTAGCCCAGCCGTTGCGACCCGTCGCGTCCAGGTTCAGTTCCCCCAGCATCTGGTCCGGAGCGTATTCGTCAATCGCGTCCAGTACCGGGTCGGCGGTCTTTGCCCAGCGGCCACCACTGTAGTGTAATAGCGCCCCCCTCGACAGCCCTTCGTCGTACCCTGCCGCCCAGCCTTCCTTACCGTCGCTACTCAAGGCGATACTGTTGACCAGCACCTTCGGAAAAGCAAAGTTGCTGCGGGCCAACTTGCCACCCTGCAATTGGTACATGCGCGTCTCGCCAAGCGCCTTCGCTTCCCTGGCCGCGACCCACCCATTCCCACTAACATCCAGCCCGATAGCCCACAACTCACCATCAAACTGGTCCACCATGTACCAGGCAGGGGTGGATTGGGCGGCCTGCGCCGCTACATCAGTAGCCGCCCGACTCACGAATAGAGGTAGGCACAACAGCGCCAGCCCAATCAATCTCCAAGACAAAGTATGATATTTCCTAATAAATGACACAGCGACTCCTCTGCCAACCGTGCTCGGCGACTAAAGTCGCGGGCAACATCTACAAAGTCGCCCTGCGGCGACTACACCACTACTCTATCCAGTATAGTCCGCGTAGGCGGACTTCGTAACCGTTGCCCGCGACTTTAGTCGCCGGGCAACGCTGGTCGACATTATAGCACACAAAAAAGAGGGGCAGGCCACACCGACCCACCCCTCAACACTAAACTCACGCATCACGTTTTACGCAATACGAACTACGCAATACGCATCACGCCTACGGTATCGTCCCCAGGTTCACCACCCCATTAGAGCCTACGTCCACGACGTACACGCTGCCATCGGCGGCGACCGTCACGCCGGTGGGCGTCTTGAGGCTCACCGCGCCCTGGGCCGACTTTTCGGCCAAAGGCTGGCCTGTGGCGTTGAACTTGAGTATCTTCCGGCCGGTGGGCGCGGCGACGTACAGGTTGCCCGCGCTGTCGAGCGCGAGGAACGGCTCCAGGTATGGGCCTGCGTCCCAGTTGGTGCCGCCCACCGGCCACTGGGCCACGAACTTGCCTGCCGCATCGAACTTCTGTATGCGGCGGTTATTCGTGTCGGCCACGTACACCGCGCCACTGCCGTCAACCGCGATGCCGATTGGCTCGTTCATCTCGCCGGGCTGGTTGAACGGGTAGGCGGACGCGATCTTCTCCGGGGACATGCCGCTCGCTATCTGGCGCAGGTACTTGCCGTTGCCGTCGAATATCATCACGCGCTTGTTGCCCGTATCGGTAACGTACACGTTCCCACCGGCATCGAGCGCGATACCACGCGGTCCCCAGAACTTCGTGTTGACGGCGGGGTCTCCGGCTGCCGCAGCATCGCCGAGGCTGGTATACGATCCCCACTGCGTTACGAACTTACCCGTAGCGTCGAACTTCTGGATGCGGTGGTTCCAGGTGTCCGCGACGTAGATATTCCCAGCCTTATCCGCTGCGATGCCGCCCGGCCCCGTACCCGTAGCCGTCTCATCGTATGGCTTGAACTGCCCTTCACCTTCGCCGCGCCCGCTGCCGATTATCGCGACGAACTTGCCGGTCGAGTCGAACTTCTGTATGCGCATGTTGGCGGTATCTACCACGTAGAAGTTGCCCTGTGCGTCGGTGGTAATGGTGCGAGGCAGGTTGAACTGACCGCGCTCAACCCCGGCTGGTGCCAGGTCGAGCATACCGTATATAGGCCCATCGGGCGACGGCCCGCCATTCGTATTTGTGGCAACCGGCACGCCCGTCGCCGCGCCCACGCCTGCCTTCACCGCAAGGTCGTTGCGGATGTGCAGGTAGAAGTTCCTCGAACCGAGCGGCAGGCCGGGGTCGCGGTAGAGCATGTACTTCATGCCCTTACCCATCAGCCAGCCTATAGCCGTACCGAGGTCGCCCTGGTTGTCTTTCTTGTAGGCTTCCTCCGGGAACCACCAGTTCAGCACGTACCTCTGGCTGGTGTACTTGTCCTTGATGAAAGCCTGGAAGTTGGCATTGCCCTCGGTAGCGTCGCTGGCGAGTATCACCGGCTGGTTGGGCGCGATGATGTTCGCCTGATTGGCCGTCCAGGCGGTGGTGTCGAAGTACTTGATGTCGCGCATGTCGCGCAGGTACCAGTTGAAAGGCCAGGTGATAGATTCGTTGGTGTCGATGGCGACCGAGAGGCCACGCCCGCCCGTTACGTCTGTGGGCGACCTGCCGGCGTCGAAAGCGGTCTCGTCCCGCGACAGCCTCTGGATCATGTCAGCCACGATCGGCACGTCCGGCGCGCTCTGGGTATAAACCAGCAGTTCGATGGGTACGTCGCCATGCCTGTAGTTGAGCAGCATCATCGAGCGCAGCCCATAAGCGAGCAGTATGACGGCGAACGTCACCGCTACGACCTTGATCGCCCGCCCAGGCAGCAGCTTGTAAGCGAGCCAGCCCGCCCCCGCGAGCAGCCCGAAGGTGAACAGGAATAGTAGCACCGCCCGCATACCGCTCTGGAAGCCCGCGCTCTCTCCGATGGGAGCAGGCATCGCGCCGGTGAGGAAAGCTACCAGCACGAAGGCCGCGAAGATGAAGAGCACTACTATCACGCCCAGGAACGCGCCGCCGCCCTTCCACACCTCACGCCATTCGACACTAGCCAGCAGCCTACCGATGCCCGCCGCCGCCAATAATGAAAATGGTAATGCGTTCTGCATATTCAGCCAGGGCATACGCTCACCCGCCAGGGAGAACGCCATAAGCGCGCCGATGGACCAGAAAGCCAGGAAGGCGAGAGTAAATCCGCGCAGTCCGCCAATCAGGGGAAGCCGTTGGCCGTACTCGTCGTGTGCGCCTGTATCGGCCACGTCAACGTCGTTGGCCGGAGAAGGCCTGTCGCCGTTGCCGAATATCCACTTGAAGAACATATAGATCATCGTGCCGAAGCCCGCGAAGAAGGCCAGCGGCTCGTACACAAACATGAGCATCAGATAATAGAAGAGTGGCTGGTTGCCCCTGGCGGTCTTGTGCTCGCCCAGCCAGTACCTGAGCGATTCCACGAAGCCCGACAGCACCAATTGGGGCTTGGTAAGCAGGTTGGTGAACAACACGATGTAGATGCCGAAGAAAATGAGAGCAGCCAGTAACAGGGTCCAGGGCTGCCTGAGAAACGAAGCGGCAGCCGAGCGCACCGGGTTCACTTCATCCTCATCCCCTGCGTCTAGCCCGGTACGAGATACAAAGTAGAAGCCCAGGGCGGTCAGCGCAATGCCAACGGTGAATGCCAGCACGCCGGGCAACGCCTCAGGTTCCGGCAATGTTGAAAAATAAGCGCCAACCATCAAACCCACGATACTTAAAACAATACCGGCGACCATGACGAGCAGAGCGCCAAAGTTAGGCTGGTATGAATTGCTCAATCGTGAAAAGGCCGAGATAACCATGAAGCCCACGAACATAAACGCAATCATATAGGTCAGTTCGTGGCTGGAAAACGCTATTGCGAAACCTAGCGCCCCCAGGTAGACCCACTTGGCCTGGTGTGTGCGTAAGAACCACAGTATAGCGACGAACAGCAGCATTGTACCCGTGAGGGCGAATATGTCATGCCGCAACGAGCGCGAATAGTAGGAGATGCTGGGAGAGAGCACGATCAAGAGCGCAGCGACCATCGCGCCGACGCGCCCGATGAAGGGCCGCAGCAGCCAGCACAGCCCCACCAGCAGGATGCCAAACAGCGCCGGCATCAAGCGGGAGATGGCATCCGTCGTGCCGAAGAGCAGGTAGCCCAGCGCCGTCATAAAGTATAAAAACGGCCCGTGATAGGTCGGGTCGTAGCCGCCCTGGAACCGCAGCATGTCCGTCGTGGTGTAGTTGCCCGACTTCAGAAACCAGTTCGAGTAGTAGGCGTGTATCGACTCGTCGTGGTGCAGGGCGCGCGGCCCGAGGTCCCACAGGCGGGTGAGCACTGTAATGGCAATCAACCCGACGAAGAAGATTATCTCCCAGTTGAGGCGCGTAAGCTCGATAGCGCGATCGAATAGCGGGACGAAAGGTATATCCCTGGCATCTCTGCGCCCTGGGTAAGATGCGCCTGCGTCGGCGCGTGCGCTAAAACGGCGATTGTCCATAGTCTCCTTCTATAACAGCTATCTACGTTCTACCGGCCACTTGATAACAATCAATTCTAAGCATGTGAAAGGTCTAATCCCCAACATCCAATAACCCATCACCTAATACCTGACCCCTAACCCCTGACCCCTCGTCAGGGCACATCGGTAGAAGGTGGCGGCGCATACTGTATGTAGTGGAACTGCTGCGCTATATCCTTCCTCAAGAAGAGTATCAGGTCCTCGGAGCCTAGCTCCTGCGGCGGCTCGCGGAAGATGAGGTACTTCCAGACCTCGGCCTGGTTTTGCGGGGTCATGATGCTGCTCATTATGGTGTTGAGAGCGCCCCCGATCTGGCTCGTAGCGGGCGAAGTCCTGTAGTCTTGCCCAGGCAGGAACCTCTGCATATACCAGTCTTGCGGGAACCACCACCGCATGGCGTAACGCTGCGGTATATAGTTCTCAAGCAATTTCGGCTTATCCTTGTGCACCCCATACTCAAGCAGGAGTATGGGCGTGGTGGCAACGTCGGGGTTAGCTTCCGCGCCCTGCCCGATAAGCTGCGCGTTCTTGTAATCGCGCAGGTACCACACGAACGGCCACGACGTAAAGCCGTCGTACATTATCTTTACGTCTTTGCCGCCCGTAGTGAGCGCCGAGTAAGCGTCAATCTCGCGCATGATCCTCGTCATGTCGGGCGAGGTCTGCACGTACACCGCCATCTCGGTAGGCACGTCCGGGTGGTTATAGGTGAGGTTGATTGAGGAGCGGAACTGGTATATCAGCCCCAGCCCTAGGATAGCCATGCCCAGGTAGCGCAGCGCACGCCCAGGCCCCAGCCACACGGCATAAGCGGCCACCAGGGCGATCATCGCCAAGGGGAAGAGCCAGGTCATCCACCACGTACTATAGTTGTTGGCGAATATAAAGGCGTTCATCGTGAGGCCCCACGAGAATGCCAGCAGGGCGAACAGCCCCAGGAACGACAGGATAGGGAACGAGGAGCCGGGCTTGTTCCACGTCTCCCAGGGCGGGGCTTGCGTGCGTAGCGGGGGCGGAGGCGGGGCGGTGGACTTCAAAGCAGGTGGCCTTCTGCGCCCAGGCAGCGTCCTCTCTTCTACAAGGGGGGCTGCTGCGACAGGCACCGGCGCGAACGTCATGCCTGCTTCGGCAATACGCGCCCTGCGGCGTGCTATCAGGGAGGCCACCAGCGCGCCGATGAAGAGCGCGGCGAAGAATATCGCTGGGCGCACCATATGGACCATCAGCCAGGGCATCTTCTCGCCCGCCCAGCTATAGATTCCCACCGCGCCCAACAGCCACCAGGCTACGAAGAGGGGCAGGAACGCGCTGAACTTGGAGAAAGGCACGGGACGGTCGGTGTTGAACGCGCCCAGCCGCTCCGCCGCCGTGTCATATTGCGTCTCTCTCCGGTGCCGGAAGAGCCAGCGAATACCACGCCAGCTAAAGAATATGCTTGCCGCCAGGCTGAAAAAGACCGCGATAGGCTCATACAACGGTATGAGCAGCATGTAATAGAACCAGGGCTGGTCGCCGCGCCTTACGTCGTGCTGCGCCATCCAGTAGCCTAGCGAAGCGAATATGCCCGACGCGATACCGCGTGGCATATCGGTGAAGAAGACGGTGTATAGCACCGTGAATATGGCTGCCGCGATTGCGAAGCCCAACAGCAGCACCTTTGGCCGCGACGCGAGAGCACCCACCAGGTACGGCAGCGAGCCTGCTTCGTAATGCGAGAAGAGGCTGCCGGGCTTCGGGTCGAGCCGCTTGCGGTCCCAGACTTCGGTCACTTCATCCTGTGGCCCCTCCACCACAACTTCGGTCGAGGCGGCTGCGACAGGCGTCTCATGGACCTCCACGCCGTTGCCCTGCATCTCAACCACTTCGAGGGCTTCCGGCGCTTCAGCCCTGACGCGGCGGCTGGGGAGGCTGCCCACCGCGCGGCGCATCACCACCGGACGCTCAGCTATAACCTGTGCGCGGAGACGTGCGGCCTTCATGCGGAAGAGTGCCACCAACCCCACGACGAACGCCACTGTGAGCACTAGAGCGCCCACAATGAGAGGGTGCGTCAGCAGCGCCGTCACGAAATTCATGATCATTTCGTAGTTGGGGTTGGTCGAGGGAATATTGGGCAGTTGCGGTATGGTCCCGCCGATTACCTGCTTCGTGGCCGGGTCGATGACCACGGTGTTCATCTTTATGAAGAGCGCGAACCCACCGAACGCGGCCACGTAAGCGCCGAGCGCGCCCAATATAGCGTACCCCGATTGGTATGCGAATAGCACGAGGAAGAATACCGCCAGTATCGCGGTAGTCAGGTACGCGGTCTCCTTGATGGTGAACATGAGGGAGAGGCCCGCGCACGCCACGAAGAAGTCGCCCGGCCTGCGAGTGGAAACGAACCGCCACAAGCCCACGATGAATATCATCTCCATCGCGGAGAAGATCGCGTCCTCGCGGGCCATGCGGCTGAAATAGAGCACGCTCGGAGAGACCAGCAGGAGGAAGCCCGCGACCATAGCGGCCATCTTACCCATCTGGCGGCGCAGGAAGAATGGCGACATGACGACGAAAAGGCCGCAGAACGCCGAGGCGAACCGGGCTGTGGCGTCGGTAGTGCCGAATAGCCAGTACATGAACCCGATCAGGTGGAACTGAAGCGGCCCATGCATCATCGGGTCGTGCGTGTAACCCTGTCCCGCGTAAAGCAGGCGCGAGAAGTGGGCGTGCAGGCTCTCGTCGTGGTGTATGCCCCTGTTGCCGATGTCCCAGAAGCGGATGACCAGGGCGACCAGGAAGAGTCCCAGCCAGAAGAGGTTTTCGTAAGTGATAAACGCGCGCCACCCACCGCCTGCGGAGGTATCAGGCGCGACAGTCTCGACGGGGGGAGGGGCCGTCTTAGCTTTCTTGGAGGGGCGCTCAGGCAGGGTCTCGGTTACGCTCTCAACGGTTGGAGCGTCAACCCGCTTCCTGCGCTTCGGGAGGGTGGGCGCTATGGCCTGCGAAGCGGCCTGCACGGCATGGCCGTTGCCCTGGCCGTTGCCGCTCTCACGCCCGTTGGTACCGTCTGATACCTCGGTCGTAGAGCTTTCGCTGACCTCCAACGAGACGTCGCCAGTGGCACCGTCTATGCCATTGGAGATCGGGCCGTTCGCTGGACTGCGCCCCGTCCGGTCACGCCGGCGCTGTGTCTTCATACGACTCCTTGTAAATGAGAATGGCCCTGGAAAGATAACGTACAGGTGCGTGTAGCGGATTAGCTATATAACCATGCAGAGTAGCACGCAGAGCCACAGTCAAGAAACTACCACAACTGCGATTGTACCTTAAATAAGCTAACGTCCGCAAGCAACTCCATCTTACACAGCTTACGCAACTATTAACGTTCGGCCTGGCGCGCTGGATACAAGGGCGTAAAACGTGACGCGTGAGGACTGAATCATAGGGCAGAGGCATACGTTTTCAACAGAGAAATCAAGTCCACTGGCTAGATTCAGCCTCAACCAATTTCAGCTTGAACAGGCCATGTTCAAAGAAGGGTCTATCGCCTACTCTCGAAGCATATGGAAAGATTGCCAGGGTGGCGACAAATCTAATCAGCCACAATAACGCGGGATTAGGCCACTCTTCATCTAGAAGCCCCCGTTGTGCCCTATAACCCTGCAGAAAGGCGTGTCTTATCGCGGGGTCCTCGCGTAGTTCTCGATCCCATAACTTGCCTAGCTCCCAGTGCGAGTCGCCTACCCCGGCGCGCTCGAAATCAATAACTACTACCTGCCCTGTATCACGCCTGCGAAAGATATTGCGCTTCCCAAAGTCATTCTGTAGCAAGACGGGTGGCGTGTCATAATTACTGAGTTCCTCTAAGACTCGCAAGCGGACTGCGGCCCAGACCTTTGTGGCGCGCTCATGTATTTCCGGAAAGCTGTTTAGCCTCGCAAGTCGTTCATCTACGTGCGAAAGGGGAGGAGGCGACTGCTCCAGCACCGGCGAGGTAGGAGCAGAGTGAAGGTAGGCCATCAGCTTGCCGGATATTGCCGCTACCGGCATGTCAAACTCAATGGGGTCAAGCTCAATCCATGGGAATGCCTGCCACGCCAGGCTACCTTTGACATCAGATTGCTCAGGTAATATCGTCGGAAGCTTTGCATCATAATTGCTTAGTAGCCGGAGCACTTCCCGTTCAGTCTCAAACCCACTGGCCGATGCATAGATTTTGATGAATAGCCGCCTCGTAGCAAGATGTACAGAAGCATGGCGATTGGCAGAACCTCTTAGCCTGGGTAGTAACTCCACTACTCCTGTCGGGAAAGCGGTCTGCAATGCAGCACGTACAGACACATCGTCCATACGCACTACTCTATTGCGAACGTCCCGTTTACCATGCAATGGTCGCTGCCGTGCCGGGTACAGTCTACTGACGTTTTGAGGGGCGTGACATTGGGGCTGCTGAATTGGTAGTCTATGCGCAGCACCGGGAGGGCCTTGCTCATGAAGGAGGCCGGCCCCCATGTGTTCCCTAGACCTGTGCCCACGCGCTTGTGCGCGTCGCGCAACCCAACTGCTAGTTCATTGTAAGCAGGCTCTCGCTCCGTCACGTTGAAGTCGCCTACCAGCAGCAAGTTGTCCCCTCTCCTCAAGGCGGCTTCCACAAAATCACGTGTAGCCTCGATGCGCATGTCGCGCTTGGCGGTCGCATAGCACGTCAGCGACGCGCAGTTCCGCCCGGACGTTGAAGGCGGCGACGGGTGCGCCACGACCACCAGCACGGTGCGCCCCGCTCCCAGGTCCAGCCGTGCCCACATCACACGCGGGATGTCCCATATGTCTCTTGGATTCTCTACTATGCCGTGCTCGAGGATGGGATAGACGCTTAGCAGCGCCATGCCGGTAGCCGCTTCGTTCGGGTTGGCCAGGCGGTGGGGATAGACCTCCGCCAGCGCCTGGTCTTCATACAGCCACTCCCAGTCTGCCTCGATGAGCGCCACAACCTCAGCCGGCCTGGACCGCAGCACAGGGCCAACCCGTTCGGCCTGCTCTCCACCTACGCGCACATTCCAACTCACCACGCTTACCTGGGTAGAGCCTGGGATTGGAACGATTACAGGCGCATCCAGCCTGGGGAAGAATCGCAGGCAGAACACGAGGGCGCACGCAATCAACGCCACACGCAGGACCGTCGCCCCACGCATGAACACGAAAGGCAAGAGAAAGGCAAGAGGCAAGAACAAGTACAGGGCAAAGACCTGCAACAGCGCGAACAACCCCTCCCGTTGCGGGGCCACGACCTGTGCCAGCGAAACCCCCACGAGCAGCAGCGGATAAAGCGCGGCTACGCCCAGGAAAAAGCGCCTGCGCCCGCTAACTCTCCGTTCCCTGCGGTAATCATAAGGAAGGATGTAACTGCCGGTAGCCACTTTACCAACTTTCTGAGTTGTCCTGTCGTAGGTAGCGCGCATATTCAAGTATACCTTCGTAAGTTGCAGTCAGGCTAATATTGTAAAGGGTATTCCAGGGCAAGGGCATCTAAATCCACATATAAGAGGCTCTATCCAGCAGCAAAACCCACCATCCTTGTCATTCTGAGTACAGCACTAACAAAGAAATGTCTGCGTAGGGGCGACCCGGTGGGTCGCCCTGGTTGGAGTGTCAAACCAACTTTACGCGTGACCCCTGGCAGGGCGACCCACCGGGTCAATGGTGTCGCATTAAAATCAGCCAGACAAGTAGATGACAAGTTTGAGACCATCAGCCACAGCACCCAACCATGATATACGAGACATAGAGGGTGGT
>DASWMJ010000096.1:0-134537 GCA_036399775.1 Chloroflexia bacterium
GTAGTGGTAGGGTTGGCAGCGCATCATGGAGCAACCAAGCTACCACAGGCTCAACGGGCCTTTGCTTACCGCTTGGAGCGCACCATGTGGACCAATTGGCATTGCCGACAACCTCATGCCTGACTTTGCATCCGCCCTAGCGGCAGGGCGTGATTTGGGGTCATCAGGGTCTGAGAGGGCTTACTATCGGGACGCCGCGACCCTGCTAAGTAGGGCGGAAAAGCTTCGCCTTGAGATCAGCGCTCCTTTTCCGCCTTCCAATAGCAGGGATTATGTGCGAGCCAAGAATGCAGTTAAGAGCCAGTTAAGCCCTGAGAATTGGACAATCGCCTGGGCATATGGTAGGCATCGGTGCTGCGAACGGGTAGTTGAAGACGCCTCAGGGTTGCCGGGCGAAGAGGCTGGCAGTTAGGGTAGAAGGTATTAGCTACTATCTTCGATGCCTGCCCCCTGGTCACATTGTTAGCAGGGCGGAAGTAAGGCTTGTTACCGGCCCCACATGGTTCTGTGGGTACGGTGCCGCACGGGTAACCTCCCATAGCGCCTAGCTGGGATAGCTGCTCTATCCATATGTAGAAGGTGTGGGTAGATGGTACATCCTGGTACGTCTGGCCGGTAGGCGTGGTGGTGATACCTTTAGCAGAGGCTACTATCTTCGATAGCTGCCCTCTCGTGGCCGGGGCGTTGGGTCTGAAGTACGGCCTGTTAGATGGCCCTACACAAGGCTCGTCCGGCACCAATCCGCACCTGTATCCGCCCACCAATCCTCGGTTTGAAAGCCTCTGTATCCACGTAAAGAACGGGCTGGCTTCAGGTACATCCTCGTAGATGCGCGTGCCCGCAGGTTCGCTGAAGCCTGCCGATTGGGACACGATCTTGGAGATTTGCCCCCTGGTGATGTCGTTGTTGGGGCGGAAAGTGCCGTCGGAGTAGCCGGAGATGATACCTCTACAGGCGAGGCATTTGACGAAAGTGTAGAAGGTGCTGCCGGGCGGCACGTCCGTGAAGGTGAGCGCGCATGCCGTCGGCTCAATTCCGGGCGTGGCCGTAGATGGCGCGCCGGTCGCAGTAGAAGTAGCGACGACTACAGTAGCCGTTGCAGGCGTGCCCGTAACACCGCCCGGCACCGTTGCGGTAGCAGTAGGGGTGAGGCCCGGTGTGGGTGACGCTAGAGGGTTGGAGCCTGCTATCTTGGAGATGAATCCATCGCCAAACCCGGCGAACTCCGGCTGGAAGGCGTTGGCGGTTGGGAAGTCGAGCGAGTCGGTGCCGCCGCCTATTACCGCGTTGCCCGCGCCATCCACCAGGATAGACGTTCCCGCGTCATCGCCACCCGCGTCGGGTGGGTTGTAGTTCCCTCCGAGGAAGGTCGAGTAGACCAAGTCGGAGCCTGAGCTATTCAGCTTGGTCACGAACGCATCGTACACGTCCGCCTTCTGGGGCTGCACGGCGCGCACTACAGGGAAATCGGGCGAGTTGGTCTTGCCGGTGATGTGGGCCTGCCCCGCGCCGTCAATAGCTATGTCGAACGCTTCATCATCGCCGAAGGGTGGATTGAGCGTGCCCCCTACGAACGTGGAGTAGGCGAGGGCGTTGCCCGCCGGGGTGAGCTTGGTCACGAACGCGTCGAAGTAGCCCCTGAAGAAGCGCTGGTATGCGTTTTCTGTGGTCGGGAAGTTAGGCGACTGGGTGTAGCCAGTTACGTAGGCATAGCCCGCCGCGTCTACCGTGATGCCCTGGCCGTTATCCTCTCCCGGCCCCGGTGGGTTGTTGCCGCCCAGGTACGTAGAGTAGATCAGCGCGGTGCCCTGCGGGTTCATCTTGGTTACGAAGGCTTCGCCGTCATAATAGGTGGACTGGAAGGGGTTCACCATCGGGAAGTCGGGCGACCCGGCGAAGCCTGTGAGATAGATGTTGCCGCCGCTGTCGAGCGCGATGTCATGCACCTCGTCGGCGTAGATGCCGCCCAGGTAGGTAGACCAGACGATAGCCGAGCCGTTGGGGGTTATTTTGGTCACGAAGCCGTCGGTGCTGCCCCTGTTGTTCGTCTGGTACGCGCCTGCGGTGGTGGGGAAGTTGGAGGAATCGGTGCGTCCCACCAGGTAGACGTTGCCCGCCGCGTCTGTCGCCAGGCGCTCGGCGTAGTCATAATCGTTCCCGCCCAGGTAGGTGGAGAATATGGTGTTGCCTGCCGGGTCGAGCTTGGTCATCACCACGTCGTAGATGCCCCCGGCGTGGCTGCCCTGTATGGGGTTGAGCAGGGGGTAATCGAAGGAAGTAGCGATACCCGCTACTGTGGCGTTGCCCGCCGCGTCTACCGCCAGCGCGTACCCGTAGTCTATGCGCGAGCCGCCAATTATCCTCTGGTAGAGCAGGTTCTGCCCGTTCGGGGAGAACTTGGAGACCCAAATGTCGCCGTAGTCAATGTCGTTCTGGAAGGTAGTGCCCATCACGTAGATGTTGCCCGCCGCGTCCTTAGCTATGTCGTCAATCGAATCGCGCTCGAAGGAGCCATAGTAAGTCGAATAGAGGAGCGCGGGGGTGGTGGGCGTGGGGCTGACCGTCGCGGTGGGGGTGGCGGTATTCACCCCAGGCGTGGGTGTGCTATTGCATGCAGGCAGGGTGAAGCTAAGTTGCAGCCCCTCGCTGAGCACCCCCGTATTGCACGAGTACTGGGTGAACCGGCTGCCGGTGCCGTACTGCACGCCTACCGAGGCGGTATCCCCCGGATTGTCCACCTGCCCATAGACGATGTCGAAGCGCCCGTTGCCGTTCTCGTACAGCCTTATCTCGAAGTTTACTTCCACGATAGGAGGCTCGTTGCGATGCGCTCGCCACTCTATATTGAAGATGCGGTTGGGCGCGGTGCCGCTGACCGAGGTATAGATACCGCAGCCTGAGCAGTCCAAAAATAGGTCGTCCCAGTAGCCGTAGATGACGTTGTTGTACTCCGGGTTGGGCAGGCAGGAATTGAAGGGCAGGGCGTTATCGCTGGTGAATTGCAGGTTTCCGTTGGAGCTTGCCCTGGCCTGCGTGAAAGTCTGGTTGTAGAACTGCACGGGGAACGGCAGCACCATCGGGGCCGTGCAGTCGTTGCAAAGAGAGTTGGGGACGAAAGTTGTGCCTGGAACGAGGGTCGCGCCCGTGCTCTGGCTTATCGAATAGTCGTTGAGCGCGCACACTGTAGGGGTCGGCCCGGCGGAAGTGGGAGTGGCTGTGGGGCTGTTCTCGGATATGCGTGACACGAAGGCATCATGGACGCTTGCGCGGAATGGCTGGAACGCATTCGCGGTGGTCGGGAAGTCGGATGCCTCGGTATTGCCTGTTATGTAGATGGTGTTGTCCTGGCCGATGGCGATAGCGCCTGGGGCCTGCATCTCGCGGTTGTTGCTCCCCCCGAAGAAGGTGGAGAAGATGAGGCCGGAGCCTGCGGCGTTGAAGCGGGTCACGAAGGCGTCCTCGCTGCCCCGCAACTGCGGAAAGAGAGGGTTTACGGTGGGGAAGTTGTCAGACTGGGTACTCCCCATGATGAATGCCTCTCCCGCCGCGTTGACGTCTATGCTGGTGGCGTCGTCGGACCAGTTGCCCCCCAGGTAGGTGGAGTAGCTGAGGCCGCCGGTGGGGCTGAACTTGGAAACGAAAGCGTCGACCCCGCCGTTGTAGCTCGTCTGGTAGGCCAGGCCGGCGATAGGGAAGTTGGTGGAGCCGGTAAAGCCGGTAATATAGACGTTACCCGCCGGGTCTACGGCCACGTCGAACGCCTTGTCAACGTAATCTATGTCGTTGCCCCCCAGGTAGGTCGAGAAGACCAGCGCCGTGCCCGCCGCGTTTATCTTGCTGACGAAGGTGTCGTATGTGCCACGCAGGGTTGCCTGGTAGGCGTTGGCGGTGGGGTAGTTGCCGGAGGTGGTGAAGCCGGTGATAGAGGCGTTGCCGTTCGAGTCGACTGCTATGCCGCTAGGCTCGTCGTTGATGGAGCCGCCCAGGTAGGTGGACCATATGAGGGCGGAGGCGGTCGGGTTGAACTTGGTTACAAAGCCGTCCTCGATGCCCGCGCGAGCAGGCTGGATGGCGTTCAGGGTGGGGAAGTTGTCGGACTCGGTAGAGCCGGTCAGGTAGACGTTGCGGGCGGAGTCTATGGCGATCTCGCCGGAGCCGCTTCCTATGGAGTTCTCGGTCTCCGATCCGCCGAAGTAGGTAGAGAAGACGAGGGCGGACCCTGCCGGGTTGAGCTTGGTGACAAAGGCGTCATAGCTGCCACCCAGGGCGGGCTGGAAGGCGTTGGCGATGGGGAAGTTAGTGGAGGCGGTGTAGCCGGTGATGTAGGCGTTCCCGTCGGGGTCAACGGCTATGTCGCGGCCCCAGTCTATGCTCGACCCGCCCAGGTAGGTGATATAGACGGGCTGGCCCTCCGGGTTGAACTTGGCTACTATAACGTCATCAATGCCATGATTGGTGGACTGGAAGGCGTTGACCGTTGGGAAGGTGGAGGAGTTAGTCATGCCGGTGACGTAGAAATTGCCCGCACCGTCCGCCGCGATGCCAAACCCGTACTCGGCGAAGTTGCCGCCCAGGTAGGTAGAGTAGGTGAGCGTCGGGTCAATCGTCAGGGGTTGGGTCCGGTCGTAGCTGCCGAGCGCGAAGCTGATGCTGCCGTCCGGCGCGACCACGTAGCCGGCCGCCACCGGCACGCGCTCGCCGCCGATCTCCTGCCAGGCCACCGGCGCGGTCTCCACGAGTGCGGAATGCGGAGTGCGGAGTGCGGAGTCTAGCGCCACTGTCAAATTGCCTGCATCGTCCACTGTTGGCCTGGCATCACAGTCCACACTCCGCATTCCGCATTCCGCATTCCGCACCTGGTAGCGCCAGCTTATCCGCGACGGGTCGGCTCCGGGTGAGACTATGTACGTGCCCTTGAGGCGATTGTTGTCCGCCGAATAGCGTAGATCGACGCCGGGATAGAGGCCGGAGTAGGTTATACCCGAATAGGTGGGCAGACCGGCGTGCCATTGGCCGGGGTCGCTGCCCAGGAAATAGCTTACCTTGCCGGTTGCCGTCTCACCCTGCTCGATATTTACGGAAGGATCCGCGCCTATGAAGCTCATCCGCACTACTTCGGTGCCAGCCTCGACAGCCCCCGGCGCATTCTCGCCACTATTCGCGGGGTTGATAGCAAGCGTCACCTCGGACCGGCTGAAAAAGAGCGTGCCCACCGCCGCGTGCGCCGTAAAGCGCACCGAGGGGTCTGTTTGCCCGGCGTTCGGCTCGAATAGCAGAGGTAGCTTGCCGATGTCAATCCTCGCACCTGGCGCTTGCGGCGCAGGGGAGCCGAAAAAGAGTTGGCTTGAAGCGGGGAGCACCACCCCGACGAGCGCCAGCAGCGCGGCCAGGGCAGGATATATGTACCGCATCCTCATTTCTGAGCCAAAATTCAAATGTCTAAGCATTGGTATCTCTTCCTTTTGCGCTCATCAGGTCGCAATTGTGTTAGCGGGGAGAACTCACACCGATAGGTGCTACGCTGGACGGTTACATAAGCTCACCGGCATATTTCGTGCCTCTTGACGGTTCGCGTGCGACGATTTATGTCCGCATACGTATAGATTATCAGGCAACAGGAGTGTCCAGGGCTATCTTTTTGCCCTGCGAGATGCCCGCCAACCGGCCCCCCATTTTGCCCCCAACCTGATTTCGAGCCACAGACGCGTGTGGTAAAATGGCGCAGGGCATCTGAGATACTCAACGAGAAATCTACATGAGCAGCGATCCGTCATTCGGCTCCTGGTTGAAGCAGCAGCGCAAGCTGCTGGACCTGACGCAGGAGATGCTGGGCCAGCGCATAGGCTACTCCGGGAGGACCCTCGAAAAGATAGAGTCGGGGGAGCGCCACGCGTCCCGGCAGATAGCCGAGCTACTGGCTCAAGCCCTGGACATCCCCGAAGATGAGCACGCCGCCTTCGTACAATTCGCCCGGTCCGGCACGCTTGCGCCTACTGCGGGAGCGCCGGGTAATGCCCCCTGGAAGGCACCGCACCGGCATACGCATAACCTGCCCGCCGAGCGCACCGGCTTCATCGGGCGGGAGGACGCCCTGGCCCATGCCCTCGACCTTCTCCGACATGAGGACGTTCGCCTGCTCAGCATGACCGGGCCGCCCGGCATCGGCAAGACGCGCCTGAGCATCCAGGTTGCCAAAAAGCTCGCGGGGGAGTTTGAACATGGCGTATTTTTCGTGGAGTTGGCTTCCGTGCGCGACCCCGATCTGCTGGCGGCTTCGATTGCCTATGCGTTGCAGATACGCGAGAGCGCAACGTCTCCACTGCTGCAAAGCCTGAAGGAGCATCTCAAGGCCAGGCAACTGATCCTGGTCCTGGACAATTTCGAGCAACTGGTGGAAGCCGCTCCGCTACTTGGGGACCTCTTATCCCACAGCCCTCATCTGAAGTTGATCGTATCGAGTAGAGAGGCGCTTCGTATATACGGCGAGCATAACTTCCCCGTACACTCCTTATCGCTGCCTGGTATGGGTGAAACGACGCACCCGGAACGGCTGCTGGGATTCGGCGCGATAGACCTCTTCGTTGAGCGTGCCAGGGCCATCGAGCCGGGCTTCGCGCTCGCCGATGGGAACGCCTCAACAGTAGTCGAAATTTGCCGCGCCCTGGAAGGCGTGCCCCTGGCTATAGAGCTTGCCGCCGCGCGCGCCTGGGACCTATCACTCGATGAGATACGTGCCGGGCTTGAGAACAAGCTCGCGCTGCTGACCGGAGGCCCCAGGGACCTGCCCGCCAGGCAGCAGACGTTGCGGGGGGCGGTAGATTGGAGCTACGATCTGCTCTCAGCCCAGGAACGGGCGCTATTCCGGCGTATATCGGTGTTCGCCGGTGGGTGTACGCTAAAAGCCATCGAAGCTGTATGCAACGTAGAGGGTCAACCTTCCCTGGATGTGGCGACGTTGGCGGCGTCCCTCCTCAACAAGAGCCTGTTGCAGCGGGCAGCGGGCGCGGGCGACGATAGGCGCTACCGGATGTTGGAAGTCATACGCGAATACGCTCACGAACGATTAGTTGAAAGCGGCGAGGCCGAGGCAGCACACCATTCACATGCTCGATACTATGCGGCGTTCGCCGAGGAAGCAGAGCCGCATCTGCGGGGCTTAGAGCAAGCGGCGTGGTCTGATCTCATCGAGCGCGACCACGACAATTTGCGCGCTGCCCTCGACTGGAGCCTCGGTGAGAGCGAAGAGGGCCACCGTGCAGAGTTGGGGCTGCTGCTCGGCGGGGCGCTTGGGCGCTTCTGGGAGAAACGGGGCCTTCCGGGCGAGGGGAGGCACTACCTGGGGCGATTGCTCGCCCAGCCGGGACGCAGGGGGCATGAAGCGTTACGCGCTGAGGCGCTGGCGGTAGCCGGGCTGCTAGCGTTGTACCAGGGTGACTTTCCGGCGGCTCGCGCCCTCTACGTCGAGAGCTTGCAGATAAGGAGAGAGATTGGCGACATGCCGGCCATAGCGGGCGCGCTGAACGACCTGGGGGTAGCGGCCCGCGCCGGGGGCGATTACGCCTACGCGCGTGCTCTGTACGAGGAGAGCCTGAGGATAAGGAGAGAGTTTGGAGACACACCGGGTATCGCCAGTTCTCTCAATAGCCTGGGCACCGTGATGCTGTTCCAGGGTGATTATGCCCAGGCGCGTCTCTTTGCCCAGGAAGGTCTGCGAATACGAAGGGAACTGGACAGCAAGCCAGGCATCGCGCTCTCTCTGCATATCCTGGGCGACATAGAACGGTCGCTGGGCGACTTCGCGGCGGCAGGCACGCTTTACGAGGAGAGCCTGCGCCTGAGCGAGGAGCTGGGGAACAAGCCCAGTGTCGCGAACGCGCTGCACAACCTCGCGCACATCGCCATCCACGAAGGCAAGCCGGAGCACGCCACACAACTCTTCAAGCAGGCCCTGACCATGTACCAGGAATGGGACGACAAACCGGGCATTGTTGAATGTTTGACCGGCATGGCGGAAGTGGCTGTATCCAAAGAACAAGCAGCGCTCGCCGCCCGGCTCTTCGGAGCGGCTGAGGCTTTAGCTGAGGCCACCCGCTACCGGCTGTCCCCGCCCGACCAGATTGAGTACCAGGAAGCGCTGGCGATTGCCCAGGCTCACCTGGGAGAAGCGCTATTTCGAGAGAGCATGGCGTCGGGGCGAGCCATGCCCCTGGAAGAGGCAATCGCCTATGCCTTGACGGCAATCAAGTAATTCTCGCAGCACAAACCCTAGTCAGTTGGTGCAACACAATCGTCGTCATCGCTCCAGCGCAGCGTGAGTGCGCTGCCCCCGGCGCTGCCGGCGTAGCCCCCGCCAACAGCCAGGGCTTCGGAGGGAGAGAGTACCGCGACGGCTGCAAGCGACCCAAAGAGCACATCGCCGCTCTGCACTGTGGGCTCGATTCGCACCTCGCTCCAGGACTTCCCGTCCCAGTGTTCGATAAGAGTCACGGGGTTGTCGCCACCCACAGCCCACACGTCGTCTGGCGAGACGGCGGCCACTCCGCTGAGCCAGCCTCCGTTATGCGAGGTTGACTCGGGCGGGGGCACGAGCGTCCAACGCTCTCCGTCCCAGTGCATCGCCAGGGGGTCCGTATGCTCGCCGCCGTTTGTGACGCCTACGGCCCACGCGTCGTCCTTTGAGATGGCTACTACGCCCGACAGGGAAGTGACCCAGGCATCAACACCAGGGCTGGGAACATGTGCCCACTCCCTGCCGTTCCAGTGGAGGACGAGCGTTTTGGTGTCGCCCGCGAACTGAGAGCCTCCCTCGGAGAAGCTCCCGACGGCCCATACATCCTCGTGAGAGGTGCCCGATACCGAGTGGAGGTTGCTCGCGACCTTGCCAGGATTGGGGCTTAGCGCGATGCTCCATGTTTTACCATCCCAGTGCTCGATCAAAGTCTCCACTCTCTCCTTGCCCGGCTCCGTGTCGAGGCTGCGGCGGGAGCCGACGGCCCAAACGGCATCGCTGCTGATAGCCGTCACTGCCTGAAGGGTGCCGCCCCACGTGCTGCCGAGGTCCGGGGTGGGCATTATCCTCCAGGCAACCCCGTCCCAATGCAGCAACAGGGGCAGGCTGTTACCGGGCAGTAAGCCGGTGCTGCTGGGGGTATAGTACGCGCCCACCGCCCAGGCATCGTCCGCGGAGGAGGCAGCGATTCCATATAGTATGTTGTCGTAAGAGTCTACGCCAGGGCTGGGCACCTGGACCCAACGAGCGCCGTCCCAGCGCTTGATGAGGGTGCGTGCCGGAAAGCCATCGGTTCTCCCTGCGGCCCAGGCTAGACCATCCGGCAGAATCGCTACCGAGGTAAGCATCCCCGCGTTATCGTCGGGCAGGGCGCGCCAGGCCGGGGCACACGCCTGCTGTTGAGTTGACGCCGGCGAAGTCGAGGAGGCCGACGCGGCTGGGGGCTGTGTTGCGGAAGGAGAGCTACTTCCACCGGGTGAAGGCGAACCTGCCGGGGGGACATTTGCGCCCTGCGTAGACGTGGCGGTAGGTGTGGAGCACCACGGGCCATCGAAGCGTATTATCAGTGCCTGCGGCGACTCGTATGGGCCGGAGCGCCCGACCGCCCACACATGCCCTGGGGAAGCAGCCACCGCGTTGAGCGCGTTGCCCTGTGTGCCTGCGTCAGGGCTGGGCACCCGGCTCCACGCTGTCCCATCCCAGTGGAGGGTGAGAGTGTGGCCCTGCCACTCGGA
The DNA here is from genome assembly GCA_036399775.1 of Chloroflexia bacterium. Classification (GTDB taxonomy): domain Bacteria; phylum Chloroflexota; class Chloroflexia; order QHBQ01; family JADMIH01; genus JADMIH01. The sequence goes on from DASWMJ010000096.1 coordinate 9,745, forward strand.
GGTGGGGCCGTAGCCGTCGGTACTGAAATGCCCAACCACCCAGGCGTCATCGCTCGCCGGAGCCGCTACGCCGTTGAGGTTACTGTCGGGCACGTTCGATTGACCCTGCACATTCGCGCTTAACTCTATTTGCGGGAAGGGTACTATCTCCCCGCGCCCATCCCTCAGGCGGGAGAGTGCGCCGCTGCCTCCCCCCTCACCGGCGTAGCCGCCAGCCAGCCAGCCTTCCCCGCCGGGCGCTATGCTCACGGCGTTCACGTAAGTGCCGCCGAACTGCACGGGCACCGGCCTCCAGCGAGAGCCGTCCCAGCGCAGCACCAACGGGTCTCCCTGCGGAGCGCCTATAGGCATGCCCAGGTAGAGATACTTGCCCGCCGCCCACGCCTCACCCGGAGACTTTGCGTACACGGAGGTCAGCTCGTTCAGCTCTACGCCGGGGCTTGGGCTGGGCATGCGCGACCATCGCGTGCCGTCCCAGTGGAGGGTCAGGGTATGCCTGCCACCCAGCGTGCCCACAGCCCACACGTCGCTGCCCGCGCTGCCTGACACGGCGTTCAAGGCAGAGTCTACATCACTTACACCAGGGATGGGCGTTTGCTGCCAGGTCTTGCCGTCCCAGCGCAACGCGAGCGCCCTTCGCTCGGAGTTGGGCCCGGCGTAGTAGCCCACGGCCCACACCTCGATTGCATTGGTTTCCCTGTTGGAGATGGTCGCCACCCCGTTCAAAACATTGTCGCCGCTGCCGAAGTTGGGGCTGGGTACGTGCTCCCATGCGCCTGCTGCGTCGCTCCAGTGTACGATCAACGTCCTGGCGTCCCGCATCTGGCCGGTCGCGGCGTCTCGCTTGCTGTTGCTGCTGTAACCGACGGCCCATGCCGCGTTTCCGAGCGCCGCAACCGATCTCAGTTCGCTCTCCTGGGCGTTGATGGCAGGCACCGGCACGACGCTCCACGCGCCGCACACGGCCCCGGAGGAGATGCCTGCTGTGGCCGTCGCGCCCGGTTGAGTGGTAGGCGTGGGGGTGAGGCCCTCGTTCGGGGCGGCGATGGTGCCGTCCGCGCTCCAAATGGAGGCTGAGATGCCGGTACGCACGGCTATCTTGCTGCCATTGGGCGACCATTCAAAATCGCTCACCTGGCCGGGCCGGACGGATTGCAACTCGTTGCCCGTGATTGGGTCCCACAGCCGCAGAGTACCGTCGTAGAAGGCGGGTTGCTGGTTGACATACATCGTGAATATCGGGGGCGACTTCGATACTTCGCCGTCCAGCGAGGCGAGCAGGGAGCCATCGGGGGACCAGGCGATCTTCACTACCTCAGACGCGGTCCGCATCCTCCGCACCTGCCTGCCGGTGGCGGGGTCCCACACTCTGATATGGTGGCCATCGAACGAGGCGAGCAGGGCACCACCGGGCGACCAGGCTATGCCTCTGATCGCCTGGTAGCCCTGGTCTTTATAGACGTAGGTGGGCCTGGGGGTAGGCGATGGAAAGGTGGACATGGGCAGCGGGGTGATGGGCAGGCCCTCGGCGTTGGTGGGCACAGCGGGTGGAACCGGGGGAGGGGCGGGGTGCAGAGGGTCGAACATCGTGGGTACGGCGGTCGGCACCGGGGGAGGGGGAGGCGGCGCGTCCGGCAGCGAATGGAGCAGAGTGCCTGCGTCCTGGCTCGCGTCCCACAACTCGATGGTACGGCCCCTGATGACGGCCAGGGTGTGCCCACCCGGTTGCCAGGCAAGCTCAGGCTTTGTCTCGTCAAGAGGGCGCATACCATCGAGGGTGAAGGAGTGGAGCAGGTTGCCGGTGGCCGGGTCCCATACGCGCACGTCGGTGTACTGAGAGTAGGTTGCCAGGTAGCGTCCGTCGGAGGACCAGGCGACTTTGAATACCGGCAGCGAACCCACCCCAGCGTCCCACTCCTGCTTGTGGGGCATCCTGATGACCCGCACCGTGTTGCCGGAGAGAGGTTCCCACAGCCTGACCGCCCCGTAGGTCGGGCTGAACGTGCCGGGAGCCTGGGGCATGGGCATAGGGGCAGGAGGTAGGGGCGTGGTTGAAGCGTTTTGCGGCTGGTCTACGAATCGAGAGGCTATGAGGCGTCCGTCGGGCGACCAGACGGCGTCCTCACCGGGCGTGGCGGCCATGTTGGACGGCCTGGGGTGCAACTCCTCTCCGGCCTGGGCATCGAACACCCTGATAGAGTTGCTGGTGTCCCCTACCGCGAGGAGGTCCTGCTTCGCGTTCAGGCTACCCGGCGACCATACCAGGCTGCTCACGGCGTATACATTCATGATACCGAGGAGTTGCCCGCTTGATGGCTCCCACAATTCAACGGAGTTGCCCTGCCCCGTTGCCAGGGTACGCCCATCGCTCGACCACGCCATGTACAGCACGCCCGCGCTCTCCAGCGTCCGGGCGTGATGAAAGTCGGCAGCCACCGGGGCGTTGGTCGCGGTTGTGGGCGTGGACTGGCTGCTGCTCGCCGGCTGGTCGTTTACTCGCCACCCGCCCACAAGAGCGAACACGGCCAGCAGCGCTATCCCCAGCGCGCAACACGCCAGAAGGGCCACCGTCAGGGCTGCTCTCTTGCCTGACGGGTGCGTCCATGCTGGTCGAGATTGGCGGGGCGACTTGCTAACTTCTTCCATGAGCCTGCTCCCTTATATCACCGAATGGCACCAACGGCACTTTGTCGGGCCACTTGCAAGAGGCAACACGAGCTACCATATCTCATTATAAAGGTTCTATGGGCCTATCGTGGGCATATACACCCGGCGCTCTCTCAAGGCAATGGATGCCAGCGTAGCGAGAGGGCAATAGCTATAGCAGTCATCAGCGCACCGATAGCCGCGAACACGACACTGATTTCCATCACTTCGTGTTTGGTAATCAAGTACGTGGGCAGGTCCTCCAACACTTTCAGAAGCTCGCCCGCGCTCGACGCCGAGTAATAGGTGCCGTCGGTCATCTCCGCGATCTGCTTGAGGGTTTCCTCGTCAATACCCCTGCGGAACCCACCTCTCCCACTGCCGGGAGGCGGGCCACCCTGGCCGAAGGGGTCTCTGCCGCCAAAACCCTCCGACCCATTCTCGGTGCCGAACCCGATTGTGTAAACTCGCACCCCACGGTCAACGGCTTGCTGCGCGGCTTCAAGAGGCAATGGCCCGGTGGTAGCGACCCCGTCGGTGAGTAAGACGATGATGTGCGGCACATACGCCCCTTTGGGGACGGGTGTCGGCTGCTCCCCACGCGAGAACTCGGTTACGCTGGGCGCGACGTTCGGGTCTATCGCCGCAATCGCATCTATAGACTCAAGGATGCCACTGCCGATCGCCGTGCCGCGCGCAGTGGTCAGGCTCTCGACCGCGATTTGCAGGGCTTCCTGGTTAGACGTGGGTGGTTGGACCAACTCCGCGTAACCGGCGAACGCAACGAGGCCGATCTGCGTGCTGGCCTTCTGGCGCTGGATGAACGACAGGGCGGCAGCCTCGGCAGCTTGCAGGCGGCTGGGCTGAATATCTTGCTGGCGCATGCTCTGAGAGACATCCATCGCCAGTATGATCGTGGCCTGGCCGCTCGGCACGCTGATAATTCTTACCGGGCGTGCCAGCGCGACGGTAAGGCCGCCAAGCGCGAGCAGGAAGAGGGCGAAGGGGAGGTGCCGTCTCAGGCGCGAATAGCGGGGGAGCGCCGCCCTTACGAGAGACAGGCTGGAATAGCGCAACCCCACGCGCTGCCGCCGCAACGCCCAGATATATACCCCGACAAGCAAGGGCACCAATCCGAGCAGGAGCAACGCCCCAGGCCAAAGAAAAGTCATCTACCAAACCCCTTTGAATTTTAGATTTTAGATTTTAGATTTTAGATTGATTGGGATGGAGCCAAATCGAAAATCTAAAATCTAAAATCTAAAATTAAGGCATTCTTCCGAGCCACAGGAGCGACAGCAGGCCGCCGAGCATCAATACGAGGATGCCCGCGCCCGCGAAGAGAGAGGTTACTTCTGTCGTCTGTGGTTTTATCACCAGTTGCGGGTTGAGATTGTCGTAAATCGCCTGCAGGTCTTGCTCGTCCTGGGCGTTGTGGTAGGTGCCGCCGGTCATATCCGAGATCTGTTGCAGGGTCGCCTCGTCAAGCCTCGAGCGGACGGTGAAGCCGTCGAGGTTGAGTATCGCCCCTTCCGCGCTCCCGACCCCGATCGTGTAGATGCGAACGCCCCGGTCGGCGGCGACCTGCGCGGCGGCTAGCGGGTCGGGCAACTGCGTGTTCTCGCCGTCGGTGAGCAAGACGATGGCGGCAGGTATATACGTTCCCTTAGGTACGGGAGTGGGCGTAGGCGTGGGGCTACCGTCACGGCTGACGGAGAGGGTAAGTTCAGGGTTGGCGCCCGCCGCAATCACGTTGAGGGAAGACTCGATGCCGCGTGACAGCGACGTGCCGCGCTGCACCGTCAGTCGGCTGATCGCGGCGAGCACGGCATCCTGGTCGTTGGTGGGGGGCTGGGTCATGAAGCCGCCGTCGCTGAACGACACGACCCCTACCTGCACGCTTGAGGGCTGGCGCTTCACGAACTCGCGTGCGGCGGTCTTGGCGGCTTCCATGCGCGTAGGCTCCAAATCGTCTGCTGCCATGCTGCCCGAAACGTCGAACGCCAGGATGACCGTGCCTTCCAGCCTGGGCAGGCTGACCTGGGTCTGGGGCCGGGCCAATGCTGTAATGAGGATCGTGAGGGCGACCAGGAAGAGCGCCGGGGGGATGTGGCGGCGCACGCCCAGCCTGCTACCGGCGGCACCCTGCACAAGGCCGACGTTGCCGAACCTGGCGGACATGAGCCGCCGCCTCTGTTGCATCCCGACGTAGGCCACAACCATCGGCGGTATCAACAACAACCCTATAAACATCGCGGGCCACATGAACGTCATTGTATTACCATTTCACTTGTCCAAAACTCAATCTCTATCTCCCAACTTCCATAGCGTACAGTGTCGCCCCTACGGGGCTTGTGAGTTCTAGGGAAATGCTAACCACAGGGCTTACGCCCTGGGCTACTCCTGTGTCACCCCTTCGGGATTTGGCGTAACTGCGTAATTCGTCACAACTCAAAACTTACAATTCGTAATTCGTAATTCGTAATTCCCTTTACGTTCGGCGCTGTTGCCGCAGCCTCGCAAAACGGACGATGGCGCGGACCAGGTCCTCTTCGGTCGAGAGGGCCAGCATGTCTACCCCGGCGTGCTTGAACGCCTCGCTCAACTCTGCTTCGCGCTGCCGCACCGCCTCTCGGAAACGCTTGCGGAAGTTACGGTCGTGCGTATCCACGTAGAGATGCTCGCCCGTCTCGGCATCCTCCATGATGACGGGGCCGATGTCCGGTAGTTCCACTTCTCGCGGGTCCCACAGCCGGATCGCGACAACCTCGTGCTTTTGGTTGAGCAAGTTCAGAGGCCGCTCCCAACCTGGGGCGCTGATGAAATCGGAGATGATGAAGACCAGGGAGCGCCGTTTGATGCTATTCACTCCGGCTGCGAGCAGAGGACTCAGGTCCGTGAAGGGCGCTCGCGGCAACTGCGGCTGCTTGAGCAGGTCGTTGATGATACGTAAGACCTGGATGCGCCCGCCGCGTGCGGGAATTGTGCGCTCGACGCGGCTGCCGTAGAAGATCGCCCCAACGCGATTGCCGTGCCGGGTGAGCAGGCGCGCCAGGGTCGCGACGAAATCAACCAGCACCGAACGCTTCAGACTCTGCATGCCAAAATCCATCGAGGGGCTGAGATCGAGGAGGAACCAGGCGGTGATCTCGCGGTCTTCGGTGTACTGGCGGACGTAGGGCGTGTCCATGCGCGCGGTGACGTTCCAATCTATGTAGCGGACGTCATCTCCGGGCTGGTACTCGCGCAGGTCGGCGAAATCTACCCCGTAGCCGTAGAAGAGGCTACGGTAGTCGCCTTGCAGCAGGCCGTCCAGGCGGCGGATAACCTGCCAGTCGAGACGTTGCAGCAGGCGCTCAGGCGCTGGCGCGGATGTTGGCGTGCTCATGTAGCGGCACCGATGGAACGGGTATGCGGCCTAAAATCTTGTCTAGAAGGTCGTCGGCGGTCACGTTGTCGGAGAGGGCCTCATACGAGAGGACGAGGCGGTGGCGCAGCACGTCATGTACCATGTCCAGGGCATCCGGCGGCAGCACGTACTTGCGCCCGCGAACGAACGCCAGCGCCCGCGCAGCGAGCATCAGGTTGATGGAAGCGCGCGGGCTTGCGCCGAAGGTGATATAGGGCTGCAATTCTTTCAGGCCGACGTCCTTTGGCGTGCGGGTCGCGGCCACTATGCGGATAGCGTATTCGATCAGGGCAGGGTCCACGTACACTTTGTCAACTTCTTGTTGCAAGTCCAACAACTGCTCCGTAGCCAGTACCTTTTGCACGGCCTGGAGAGCGCCTATCATTCGCTCGACGATGACGAACTCTTCGGTCGGGCTGGGATAGCCGACCAGCACCTTGAGCATGAAGCGGTCTACCTGCGCCTCAGGCAGGGCATACGTGCCTTCCGTCTCGATGGGGTTCTGGGTCGCCAGCACCAGGAAGGGATTGGGCACGCGGTAGGTCTCGACGCCGATAGTCACCTGGCGCTCCTGCATCACTTCGAGCAGCGCGCTTTGCACCTTGGCGGGTGCGCGGTTGATTTCATCGGCCAGCAAGAGGTTGGTGAAGACCGGGCCGAGCGCGGTGTTGAACTCGCCCGTCTTTTGATTGTAGATGCGCGTGCCGACCAGATCGGCGGGTACGAGGTCGGGTGTGAACTGGATGCGCTTGAACTCGCCGCCAATGGCTTCCGCCAGGGTCTTGATAGCCATCGTCTTAGCCAGCCCCGGCACGCCCTCCACGAGCATGTGCCCGCGCGCTAGCAGCGCGACCACCAATCGCTCCAACAGGTGGTCCTGCCCGACGATCACCTTCTTTACTTCGTAGAGCACCCGCTCCATCGGCAACCTATCTTCGGGCCGCTTGAATTGATCCATAGGTAATCTCCTCTGTAGAAATCAGAAACTAGAAGTTAGAAATTAGAAATTTATGCTCGTTAGAAGAAGCTGATTTCTAATTTCTAACTTCTAATTTCTCGTTTAGTACGGTGGCGCTCCCGCGGCGGGGCCGGCAATGGTAATTGGTACCGCGAAGCCTACGCCTATGAAGAAGTTCTGCTCGGTGGGGTTCACCAGCCCTGTGACGATGCCTATTACTTCTCCATAGCGATTGAGGAGCGGGCCGCCCGAATTGCCTGGGTTCACGGCGGCGTCTATTTGAATCAAGTCTTCCAGCCGGTAGTCGCTGTGCTCAGGCTTGAACGAGCGGTCGAAGCCGGAGATTACGCCCGCGCTCATCGAGCCGTACAGCCCAAAGGGGTTGCCGACGACGAATGCCTCATTGCCGACACGCTCGCCGTTCGGATTGCCGAGGGTGGCAGGCACGATTTGGGTGGGGGGCTGGAGCGCTCGCAGGACGGCGATGTCGTGCTCCGGTTGCGCGACCGTTATCTCCGCGAGGGATTGCGAGCCATCCGCGAAGGTCAGTTGTATGCTTGTGGATTGGGTAACGACGTGCAGGCTCGTCAGGATGTCGCCCTGGTCGCTCACTACTACGCCGCTTCCTACGGAATGCTCTACCGCACCGTTCTCGCCTGTCGACTCAGACTCGATAAGAACGAGGGAGGGCCTTATCACCTGGTACACACGCTCGGAAAAGGCAGGGGGCGGGGTAGCAGACGCCAGGGCCTGGGCGACCGAGTCGTTCACTTCGCGCGCCGTCATCTGGTGCGGCGCGGGCGCGAGGGCCTGGTATAGCAACAGCGCCACGAGCGCGGCTGCCACGCCTGAAGCGAAAAGTATAACGCGCTGTCCACGCGCACGGAAGGGTTGCAGTCGCTCTCGCCACACTTCCCATTGTGAAGGAGATGGCTCGTCTATGGTCGTTTCTGCCTGGGAAGGAAAGTGATCTGCATTCATAGAAGAAACGCTGTGTGAGATTAAGCGGGGCCGCGCAGCCGGTGGGAGGTCCGGCGTGAGGCGGTTGTATCGGCTCTATGCCGCCATTTGATCTATTTATATTCGATAACTGCCCACCATACAACCTCGCCCAAACGGTTGGCGCGGGAGTCTTGAGCAGGCAACAACAGGAAGTTAGGCATTGGTGCAAACACGCGAATGCTTGAGTGCATTGAAGCGCCTATTCAGGAGTATAAAGTATGATAATTAAGAGAACGGCGTAGAATAGTTAAGTTTGGGTTAATCAGCCGGCAAAACGTGGTTCAGGACCTCCAACACACGATCTATTTGGTCCCTTGTGATTACCAGGGGAGGCTGGATTCGCACCACGTTGCCGTACACGCCTCCAACGCCTATCAACACGCCCTTCTTCAGGCACAAAGCTCTTACAGCTTCGGCTTTCGCCGGGGCGGGAGTTGAGCCGTCGTCGGAGACCAGCTCGACGCCTATCATAAGCCCCAATCCTCTCACATCCCCGATGATGGGGTGTCGCGCTTGTAGCACCTTAAGTTGCGCCATGATGTAGTCGCCGTCCTGCCGCGCCTTTGAGGAAAGGTCTTCACGCTGTAAGAACTCGATGGTCGCTATAGCGGCGGCACAGGAGACCGGGTTACCGCCAAATGTAGATAGGTGATCACCGGGTTGGAAGGCTGCGGCGATCTCATCCCGCGTAGTGAAAGCGCCCAACGGGAAGCCGTTGGCGATGCCCTTCGCGGTCACCACGATGTCGGGTTCTACGCCGTAATGCTCGATACCGAACATCGCCCCTGTGCGCCCAAACCCGGTTTGTACTTCATCGGCAATGAATAGAATATCGTGCCTATCGAGGATGCTCTTTATTGCTTTGAAGTAATCGGGCGGGGGGACGATGATCCCTCCTTCTCCCAGTACCGGCTCTGCTATAAAGGCCGCCACGTCGCCCGACGTATGAAATCGTAGAGCGTCCTCCAACGCCTCGGCGCACTGCTCTACCAATTCGTTACAGCTTCTTGCCTGGGAGCGAAAAGCATAGGGGGCGGGGATAAAAGCCACACCGGGGGCATAAGGTCCGCCCCGGCGCTTGCGGCCCGCGTTGCCGGTCACGCTGAGAGCGCCCCAGGTACGGCCATGGAAACTCATGGTGAGCGAAATGACCTCGGTTTTGCCGGTATAGAGCTTTGCCAGCTTTAGCGCGCCTTCAATCGCCTCCGCGCCACTGTTGGCGAAAAAACTCTTCTTCAGCCGCCCAGGCATTATTTGCGCCAGCTTCTCCGCGAGGTCCGCCGTTGGCCCGGCATGGTACACGTAGGAAGCGCAATGGATGAGCTTGTCCATCTGCGCTTTAGCCGCCGCGACCACTTCCGGGTTGCAGTGCCCGGCGTTTACCACCGATATCCCGGCAAAGCAATCAATGTATTCCTTACCGGCGCTGTCTGTTACCACTGATCCCAGCGCCTTTTCGATTACTATAGGTTGGACGGCTTTGACGAAGCTGGTGATTACGTATTGCTCGTACTTATCAATCGTGTCCATCATAAGTTCCTCTCACGTCTCGCGCTCACCTTCAGATAGCCTGTTGTACTTGCTCATTACTTCCACCAGCCTGCCGTGCGGGAGGCAGGCAACGCGGTGGTTGTCGCGCCCTACCATCGTCTCGGCGGCGACCAGGGCGTTGATGACCGTCTCCTCGGTGGCCTGCACCGTAGCCTCAAAGAGTGGGCTGATACTGTTATTGTCCAGCATCTCTATTTGGGCGGTCGGACCCTGGGTGGCACCCGGATTGGCGGTAGAAAAAGCGATAAAGATGTCGCCGGAGCTATTGCCCGCGATGCTGCCCGTCCTCGCCAGGCCCATGCCCGCCCTACGCGCCAGTCGCTTTAGCTGGTGGGGCAGCAGAGGCGCGTCCGTGGCGATGACGATAATGACCGAGCCTGTTTCCCCGGCTGCCGTGCTGCTCGCCGCCGGTCCGGGTAAGTCCTCCGTAATTTCCTTGCCCACCGGCACGCCCGCGACGAGGAGTTGGTGCCTGAGTCCAAAGTTGCACTGAGCTAGCACGCCTACGGTGTAGCCGCCCATAGCGTCGCTCAGCTTTCTGGAAGCGGTGCCTATGCCCCCCTTGAACTGGTAGCATATCATACCCGTGCCACCACCCACGCTACCCTCTGCCACCTCTCCAGGCCGGGCGTTGTCCAACGCGGCGAAGACGTGCTCCGCTCTGACGTGCATACCGTTTATATCGTTCAGGTAGCCGTCGTAAGTCTCTCCGACCACAGGCAGCGACCAGAACGCGCCCTCGAAGTTGTTCAGCCTAAGCTCCCGCTGGGTCTCTATCTGCCAGGCTATCACGGAGTCCCGGACCACGCCTACGCTGTGAGTGTTCGTAATCATCACGGGACCTTCGAGGAAGCCCGACTCCTCTACCCAGGTAGTGCCGGTCATCTCCCCGTTGCCGTTGAGGGAAAACCACCCGGCGAAGACCGGCTCCAGGCTCGCTTTGCCTCGCGGCAGGATGGCCGTCACCCCTGTGCGGACAGGCCCTCGACCCACCCGTAGCTCGCCCTCGCCGGAGATGAGGGTTGTGTGCCCCACTTCCACGCCCTGCACGTCGGTGATAGCGTTCAGCAGGCCGGGCATGCCGTCGAATGGGATGCCCAGGTCGCGGGCGCGCAGCTTACTCGCAGGCTCCGGTCGCATCTCTAAAACTTCCTGGACCACTCGCTCGGCCAGCGCTCTATGACCACCTTCTTTTCGGTGTAGAACTCTACCGCATCGCGCCCCTGCCCGTGCAACACGCCCAGGAAGCTGTCTTTCCACCCACTGAAAGGGAAGTAAGCCATCGGAGCGGCCACGCCTATATTGACGCCGATGTTACCGGCAGGGACCTCGTAGCGGAACTTGCGTGCGGCGGCTCCGCTACGTGTGAAGATCGAAGCCGCATTGCCGTAAGGGCTGCGGGCCAGGATGCCTATAGCTTCGTCCACCGTCTCTGCGTGGACCAGGCTGAGGACAGGTCCAAAGATTTCCGTTCTCGATAGCTCTCCATCCGGCTGCACGCCGTCCAACAGGGTCGGCTTGATAAAGCTGCCGCCTCCGTATCCCGGAATGTCGGGGCTTCGGCCATCGAGCAGCAGGTGAGCGCCTTCGGTTGCACTCCTGGCTATCAGGCCCTCGATGCGGGACTTGCTCTCAGCCGTGATTACAGGCCCCATTTGCACCCCTTCTTCGAGGCCGTAGCCTACCTTGAGCGAAGCGGCCACATCCGCAATCGCGTCCCGGAAAGTATGCCGCGCTTCCCCCACCGTCACCGCCACCGACACCGCGAGGCAGCGTTGCCCGGCGCACCCGAAGGCGCTGTCACCGACTATTTGCGTCGCCATCTCAAGATCGGCGTCCGGCAAGATGACGGCGTGGTTCTTGGCCCCGCCCTGACACTGTACCCGCTTGCCCTGCTCCGCACCGCGCGCGTAAATGTACCTGGCTACCGGAGAAGAGCCAACAAAGCTGATAGCACGCACCTGGGGGTGATCGAGGAGCGCATCTACCGCCCTCTTCGCGCCGTTGACCAGGCCCACCACGCCGGGTGGCAGGCCTGTCTGCTCGACCAATTCGAATATGCGCCTGATAGCCAGGGGGACTCTCTCCGACGGTTTCAGGATGAAGGTGTTTCCGCAGGAGATAGCATAGGGTAAGAACCAGAGTGGAATCATCACGGGGAAATTGAAGGGCGTGATAGCCGCGACCACGCCTAGAGGCTGGCGGATCATGAACTCGTCTATGCCGGAGGCTACATCCTCCAGGTTGTAGCCCTGCATGAGCGTGGGGATTCCGCAGGCTACTTCGACGTTCTCTATCCCTCGGCGCAACTCGGCGCGAGACTCCACCAGCGTCTTGCCGTTTTCTATTGTGACAAGCTGGGCGATCTCTTCAAAATGGTCCTCAAGCAAACCTTTCAGCCTGAAGAGGTACTGGATTCGCTCTTCGGGCGGCGTGCGCCGCCACCGGGGGAAAGCCTCCACAGCCGCCTGCACGGCAGAGGCGACATCGGCCTCACCGGACATGGGGACCTGCGCGATCTGCTCGCCCGTCGCCGGATTGACTACATCCACGTATTCACCGCCGGTCCGACACCAATGGCCATTGACGTAGTTAGAGAGTTGGCGGGTTGCAGGCATGGCTTTTATCTCCCAGGGGTAACTATAAATGTTATGCATTATTCTATTTTACCCTACTTCCATCCAATTGTAACCGCCGCATCTGGGCTATCCAGGGCCGTGCCAAAGTCGCGCCTCCTGCCTGTAAAGCCTAAACGAGCAGAGGTTGTCTTTGTACGAAAATAGGTGGCTTCGCCACCTATTTTCGTACAAAGACAACCTCTTTTTCTAGTGTTAAGGCGTTTTGGCGACTTTGACACAGCCCTATGACCTATCGTCCTACCGTTCACGCGTAAAAGTGAAGGGTTGACCCAGGGAATAGCCCCGAACCGATTAGCTTTACGAGCATTGACGAGAAAGAGGGGGGTGCTGTAAAAAGCATCATGAGTGAGCGGCGTGGGCCGGCCAACCCTGTCCCGGTCGCTCCTCGACATGTCAGAGAAGACCCGGCAAGAGAAGTGACAGAGGAGAACCATTCACATGGGAATCAGACACACCAACAGGAGCAGACACCGCTTTCGAGGGTACATGCTCGCAGCCGCGATGAGCTTTGCGTTGGCTGGCGGCACGGTGCCGACCCCGCCGACCTACACAACACACCTGCCTGTTGCACAGGCCGCGCCTGTGGCATTTCAGGCAGCCGACATCACCCCACAGACCCTTATTACCGGGCTGGATACGCCCTGGGCGCTGGATTTCGCCTCCGACGGGCGCATCTTTATCAACGAGAGGCCGGGGCAGATAAGGGTGGTCGAGAATGGCCGCCTGCTTCCCGATCCCTGGCTCAAGATTGATAGGGTGGTCGAGCAGGGAGAGTCGGGCCTGCTGGGTATCGCGCTCGATCCAGACTTCAAGAGCAACGGCTTCTTGTACGTCGCATATACCTATGCCACCGGGCAAAGACCCTACGTGAACAGGCTATCGCGCTTCCATGAGAACCCCCAGACCAGGCGGGGCGGCGAGGAGAAGGTGCTGCTTGATGACATCACGGGCGCGATAAACCACAACGGCGGGGTGGTGCGCTTCGGGCCGGACGGCAAGCTCTACTGGGGGATGGGCGAGCACTTCGAGGGGTCGCTGGCGCAGGACCGTAGCAACCTCAACGGGAAGATACTCAGGCTCAACCCCGACGAGAGCATTCCGTCCGACAACCCCTTCCCCAACTCCTATATCTGGTCCTACGGCCACCGAAATCCGCAGGGGTTGGCATGGCAGCCGGGGACCAACAACCTGTTCGCCACCGAGCATGGGCCGTCGGGGGAGCACGGGTGCTGCAACGACGAGGTGAACCTGGTAGAGAAGGGGAAGAACTACGGCTGGCCCACGATAGTCGGCGACCAGCAGCGCGACGGCATGATAACGCCTCTCATCAATAGCGGGGACAACGGCACCTGGGCACCCTCCGGCATGACCTTCGTGAGCGCGGGTCCCTGGAAAGGCTCGCTGGTGTTCGGAGGGCTGAGGGGGCAGGCTCTCTATCGCGCCCTGATAGACCCCAACGACCCGCGCAAGATAACCGGGTTGGAGTCGTACTTCAAGGGGGAGTTCGGGCGCATCCGTAACGTATACGAGTCGCCGGAGAAAGACGGCAACCTCATCATCCTCACCAGCAACCGCGATGGGCGCGGAGACCCGGCGGCAGACGACGACAAGATGATAAAGCTGACCTTCAAGGGGACCGGTCCCGGCGCGCCGGACATCCCCGGCTCGGCGAGCCAGGCCTTCCCGGAGACGGGTAAGGCCGTGAAGGGCATCTTCCTCGACTACTGGCGGAGCAACGGCGGCCTCCCGCAACAGGGGTTTCCCGTCTCGGAACTGATGAACGAAAAGAGCGACCTGGACGGCAAGACATACGTGGTGCAATACTTCGAGCGTGCCGTGTTCGAGTACCACCCTGAGCAGACCGACCCCAAATTCCAGGTGCTTCTCTCGCAGTTGGGCACCTTCCAGTACAAGAAGAAATATCCGAACGGCGCGCCCAACCAGCAGCCAAGCGCCGCCAACCCGCGCAAGTTCGACGAGACCGGCAAGACGCTGGGCGGTAAGTTCCGTGAGTACTGGGAGAAGAACGGCGGGTTGGCCCAGCAAGGGCTGCCGATCTCCGACGAGTTCGTGGAGAAGAGCGACCTCAACGGCAAAGAATACCTGGTGCAATACTTTGAGCGTGCCGTGATGGAGTACCACCCTGAGAACCAGCCTCCATACGACGTGCTACTCTCTCAGTTAGGCACCTTCCAGTACAAGGAGAAATACGGGAACAGATAGGCTGATGAGTTCCCCTATCAACGCCGGTGTGCGCCTGGCCACTTATAACCTGGGGCAGGGTGGGCCGCGCGATCCTGCCCTATGGGAGCGTGTGTTCTCGGTTTTAGCACCGGACCTGCTGTTCGTGCAGGAGTCTCGCGATCCGGTGCATTCATGGCTCCCGGCGCTACCGAATATGCGCCGGGAGGCCTGGCTCTGGGCGGCGACCCCTGCCGGACGGTGGGGCAGCGGATTGTGGGTGCGCGACGGACGCCTGACGCCACTGGCTGTGCCGGAACCTTTCGCTGGCAGGGTGGCGGCAGCGGTGGTAGAGGGAAGGGCGTGGCCCGGCAGCGGCATGTCACCGGTTGTGGCGCTCAGCATCCACGCCCCAACGCGCAAGGGCAGTTCTTACGTAAAAGAGGTGGGGTTTATCCTGGATTTCGCCGGTGCGGTGTCTGACGGGTGCCCCTTGATCCTGGCGGGAGACTTCAACGTGGCCGTGGGGCTACGCCAGCCTGGGCAGCGTCCTACAGTTACGCGAGGCGAGAGGGCGTTGCTGCAACGGTTGCGTGAGGAGTTTGGCCTGGTACCGTGCTGGCAGACAGCGCACCCAGGTGAGGCGCTCGCCCGCACACTGCGGTGGATGCGCCGGAGCGACTCGCTGCCCTACCACTGTGACGGCATATTTGTGCCCGCCACCTGGGCGCCTGCGCTCCGGGGTTGTGAGGTGCTGGAGGGGGAGGAGTGGTGGGCGCTCAGCGATCATAATCCGGTTGTGGCGACCCTTGCCGCCGGTCCTCCTTGAGATGCGAGGTCTGAGATGCCATGCCCAACCGGCATGTTGCATTCTCGCGCGCAGCGTGCAGGAGGACGGCTCCTGGCGAGTGGACGAAACGCACATAAAGGCGGTCGAAATGAAGCGTATATATGTCTAACTCTCTTCTTGATTGCCTCTCCTGGACGACTTTCACATAGTCCTAATCGATTAGTGGATTCTCTTTTACTCAACCAGCAAAACTGCTATCATGGAATTATTGTTACTTAGCCCCCAGGAGAAGCATCACTATGACAAATCGAGATCATCACACCTCTGAGCCAGCCGGATACTCACTCTGGTTCCTGATCGTAACAGGCATTTTTATCACGTGCTTAATAGTTGCAAACATAACCGCAGTCAAGCTTGTTTCTGCGTTCGGGCAAGTGTTGACCGCGGGCATAGTTATCTTCCCAATCAGCTATATCTTTGGGGATGTGCTGACAGAAGTGTATGGGTACCGGCAGGCCAGGAGGGTAATCTGGCTTGGTTTCTTGTGCAACCTGCTCGCGGTGATAGCAATATGGATCGGCCAAATTCTACCTGCCGCATCCTTTTGGGACGGGCAATCCGCATATGAGCGCATCCTGGGGTATGCGCCGCGCCTGCTAGTCGCATCGTTCCTTGCTTACCTGGTTGGTGAATTCGCAAATTCGTTTGTATTGGCCAAGCTCAAAATTGCGACCAATGGCCGGTGGCTCTGGACACGTACCATTAGCTCTACTATTGTAGGCCAGGGTCTCGATTCCTTGATATTCGTGACCTTTGCCTTTGTGGGGACTATACCATTCGATGGCCTGGCGTCGGCAATAATAACTCAGTGGATAGTTAAGTCGCTCTACGAGACTGCGGCGACACCTCTGACGTACCTCGTAGTAACGTTCCTCAAGCGCAAAGAAGGATTGGATGTTTATGATAGCGAAACACACTTCAGTCCATTTCTGATTACTGATTAGAGATACAGAATGTTTGGTGCAAGGCGAAGAAGGTAGACCTACCACGATAATCGCGGCAGATATTCGATCGCAGCTATGGGAGGGCTTGCAATGCCTTGGAACAGACTGAGCACGCTACTGAACAACATATTTGATGACATGAATCGTTCCAATAGCGTAGCTAACCCAGATCTGATCTGGCAGACATATCAGGTACAACTTGAATCCTTACTTGCGGAACTTCCGAACGCCTTCGTCGAACTGGCCCCTGGCCAGTATCATGCCAGGGCTGTGGAGTTGGGTCGCGTTCTATCCAACGTGCGCCAACGCTTCAATGCTGCTCAGGATGGTCGAGGACTGGTAAATAGGGTACGTGCAGAGGCTGTCTTGCGCCAGCGACCTCCATCGAATGTCGATGCCAACACGCTGGTAGATGAAGAGCGTGCAATTGGTGACATTGCCGGTTTCCAAAGCTACTCCCGATTCCAAATAGAGGGGTGGAAGAAGACCTTAGGAGCAATACGCGAACGAAGCAGCTTAGTAGTAGTAGCACCCACTGGTTCAGGTAAAACAGAAGCCTTTTTGCTACCTGCGATCTATGAAATTGCACGCTGTCTAAGGGACAATCGGCCTGCCCCACGCTTCATCTTTCTCTATCCCCGCGTGACTTTGCTGAAGGATCAGTTGTCAAGGGTCTTCCGCTACGTTTACCAGGCAGAACGCCAAATGCTCTCGAACTCTTACTCTGCAAGAGCGAGAGAAGGCATAATATTGGGCTTTCAGTTTGGGGGCATAGCATCACAAAGAGATCGCACGCTGGCGAACCCGCGAGTCTTTGACAATCATCGATTTAGAACGTTGCGTAATGAAGTTTGTCCCGTGTGTGGACTAGGTTCGCTGTTCTACGTGACGCGTGCCTCTCCACAAGTGCCGATATTACGTTGTAATCGCCAATCTTGTGCTGCCGAGTTCAAGGTCTCTATTGCAAAGAACGATCACGCAACTCTTAAGCCTAATATTCTGATTACAACTGCGGAGTCTCTTGACCGATTGTACCTTACGCCCACCAGAGACTTTGAGGACTACTTAAGATCTCTAAGCGGAGTGTTGTTCGATGAAGTACATCTTTACCACTCTTTATATGGCGCTCACATCCACAATATTGTCCGTAGAGTGCAGGAGTTGAGACCTGAACAACCATTATCGAAAATCGCTGCCAGCGCCACAATATCCAGCCCAGAACGTTTTGCTGGACGTTTCTTGAATGGCGATGAGAATACGCCTGTAACCGTTCATAGTGCATCTGACTATGACATGGAAGCTTCAGGTTTGGAGGTGCTATATTTCTTACAGGCACCTGATGTTCAGGATCGCGCACAATCTGCTCCGCTTCTCATTCAGAGTGTAATGGGGCTTGGACATAGTAGCCAAATCGACCGACCAAATCAGCAGAGCGACAGAGCCATTGTGTTTACTGAATCCTTGGACTTAGCGAGCCGTCTTCAGGCCCAAACGCGAGACGCCGAGAACAACGGACAATTGTGGAGGTTCCGCACAATCCTAAATGAGATTGAATTCCAGGGTCGCCGGTGCCCAAATACTACTGCCGGTCAATGCGCCAGTCATTACTTGCTGGGAGAATGTTGGCGTGGGTTACTGGGCGGCGTCCGATGCACCCAACCAATAATCGGCCTGCGAGAGCGCCCACTCAACATTTCCTATGTCTCTTCCCTTAGTCAAGAAGGTTATTGGGATGGCGATATAGTCGTTGCGACGCCCTCACTTGAGGTTGGAGTGGACGACGATAGAATAAAGACAACAATTCATTATCGGCCCCCACGTACTGTTTTCTCTTTTATTCAACGGCGAGGTCGAGCCGGGCGTGCAGCAAATGAGATTGCATATACACTCATGATCCTTGGCAACGCGGCAAGTGATCAGTTCTACTTCTTCCGCAGACACCGCCTCATACATGGAAACTATGAATTACCGTTAAACCCGCAGAATCCGGTTGTGCGTGCAATGCATGACAAGTTAACGCAAGAGCGTACGGCTCTATCTCGTTACATACAGTGGAGCAATGGCAGAGTAAAGGGTGCAATCATCTCATGGATTTGTAGCAAGCTAGGTGGATGTCCAATAATTCAAACTCACTTTAGGGATGCGCTTGTAGCTCTCGAAAGCGGACCCGTGCAGTCGCGCCGACGTGTATTCCTCGACTGGATCACCCAAGAGCGCATCAGATTCGAAGCCTATCTGAATCTTCGTTGGACCCTACGTGACATTCAAAATCAGTCGCCCGACGATCTTCAGCCTCAAGTACAGGAGGTCCAGGAGCTAATCGCCCGGTATCTATCAGGAGAAGCAACCATCGAGAATACAATAAGGCAGCACCTAAGCCAAATACGTGATCAGCTAGGTAACTTGATAATGGGCGAAGCGGATGCTGATAACATCGAAGCATTAAGGAGGCTTAGAGATCGAGTAGAAGATGCCTGGCTGACGTTACGACAACAGGCGCAAATTGGCATTAACTTCGATCTAGCTGATGGTCTGTACAACTTCTTCCGTACGCTGGAACGTTTCAAGCGCGATGACTTCGGGACTGACTTCTGGAGATTGAGTTCAACTCCTGACGCAATCAAAATTGTGTCTCAAGCATTCTTCTATCTAGGGCTTGCGACCCAGCACGATACCAGGCAATGCCAATCCTGTATAAGGTACTACATTCCAGAAGCTTACTTCAGTGAAGTAAAACCGATCGTTGTAGAAGTAAGATCATCTACAAATTTGCTACAGGCCCCCCAACTTGAAGAAGAAGACACCACGCAATTGGCGGGGATGCTAATACCCTACAAGACAGTCTATCATTATCATTTACATCCCTTCCTCTCGCTAATAGAAACCGAGAACAGTTCTGATTGGATTGATCGGTCACAAGGCACAGTAACCGTTGGTGTGCGTCTTCTTGGTGAGGGTGTACACCGTGATAACTCCTTCAGGCCAGAGAAGGTCTATGTGAGACCGCTGAGAGGCGACCAGCAAGGCGACCAAGTAGTCAAGATGTGTCCACAATGCTTTGCACTCTATGACGAGACCCGCAGGCGGCAATGCCATGATCAAGATTTGCAAACAGTCCGCCTTTATGCTCAACCTATCATCGAGCGTGATTATCTCTACCAACCTGAAGAAGTACGGACTCTGTCCCGTACGTTACGGTTTGTGCAGGCTCTAACAGGGGATATCACTGTTCACGGATCTCTGGTGAGATCAATGCCGGTACGCTTCGTAACCACAAGAAACAGGTATATCGTAACTCCAGGCACCCAACCTCTAACATTCAGGGCTCAATACGTTGATTCACAAGGTCGCACCGAACCAGTGCGTTACGGTTTGGCAACAAAAGGCATTGCATGGAATCTGAACGAGGTACAGCAGCAACTCTTGGATGATAGAACTTTGAGAGATCGCGTTGAGGGTGTGATGATTACTAATGAAACTAAAGTCTTCGGGAGCCAAATTATCCTACATACAGCAGCACATATGCTTCAGAAGGCAGTGGCATCGATTAGTGGTGTCAATGAGGATGTCCTTCAATACGCTTTCAACGAAGCCCGTGGAGAGGTTGTTGTTTGGGAAAGATACGAGGGTGGTGCAGGAATTTCAGAGATTTTTGCTGACGCACTCAGGGCTAATCCGATTGAAATCTATAAAGAGTTGCTAGCTTCTGTACTCTGTCCCATTCATCTAGCTGAGCAAACAGACTGGACTACGTCGGAAGAGCTGAAATCACAGCTCGCTACGAGATGGTATTTACATGATGACGATGATCTGCTGAATATTACTGTACAGGAGGCGATAGCAGAGAGAATTGCTGCTCCAACTTCTGGTGCAGACCCAGGTGTCTTAGTGCCATTGCAATGTCGAGAGCGTGATGGATGTCCTGCTTGTCTACATACGACCAACTGCACGGAGCTATTAGACGAACCGCTCCGTGTCAGTCATATAGTAGCTGAGACTCTGATGAGCAGATTTATCCAACAGATGGACACCGAGCATCTGGGGCGGACCTGGATTGACGGTGGTCAAATTGTTGATCCACAAGCGACAATTCTTAGGGCCGACCTTGAAGAAGGGGTCTATGATGTCTTGTTATTATAAGACACTGCCATTTCTCATTCCGGAGCTACTCCTTTTTGCACAGAGAGGGAGTGAAGTGAGCATAGTTAGTCCCTGGATAGAGAACGTAAGACTACGACCTCCGTTGATCGTAGCAGGACGCCAGCGCCGCACCCAGACAGAGCTACATTTGAGCGAGTTGCTTATTCTGCTTGGGGAAGAACTCAATTTGCATTTTATTTTGCTGTTGCGAGAGCAAGATTACCGGACCCGCTCGGTAACTCAGCCCGTTAGAAGCGCTCTGGGTGCAAGGCTCGAGGTGCTTGAAGTCCAGCATCTTCACGCGAAGATGCTTGTAACAAATCGCTTAGTTCTTGAAACGTCAGCAAATTTGCTAGCAACTAGTTTGTATCGTAACGTTGAGTCCTGCCAGGTGATGGTGAATCCCTACAACAACGTACGAACCTACATAAGAGAGAAATTATCGATACCTGTATGACAGTGACGTCGCTAAGGTAGGAGTGGATGCGGTGCGCTCTTCTGGACTGTGGTCATCTTTGCTGGAACAGGGGTCTCTTGCATACCACCGATATAAATTTCAGTTTCATCCATCAACTCACTGATGTTCTCTCTCCTGAAAAACTCAGTCAACCGGCGGCGTTTTAGCTTACGAGGCAGCACTGACAAACTAGATGAGCGCTTAGATACCTCTTCCAATACACAGCGGTATGATAAGCTCGTCGCATAGCCAATACAACTCTCATAGTGATCACCAAATCTATTCAAATATTCTGTTAACCGCTCAGTCAAGAGATCAATTTGTGCTTTATCCCTGGGGTCTAATCGAAAGTCATAACCCAGCACAGCCGGGCAGGTCTCTTGCTCCCTGGGTACAGGTCCATAAAGCCCGGAAAGTGTAACTATGTGTATCTTGTCGTAATGCTCACCCGCCGACTGCTTCAAACGCTCCGCGATCAAGCGATGAGTACGTGAAGAGGAATAAGGCTTCTCACCGGAGCATGGAATGATCAGGAGAATTCTCTTATCTTCCGGCGGAATATAGCCATTACTCAAGATATTAAATGAATTCGGGTTATACTTCAACGAGATTTGAGGAGCCGCTATTATGGGAGGTTTCTTTGCCGGCATGGGTGCGCTAACAAAGAGATTGAGTTTCTCACCCAACGTCGCGTCCTCACTGGCTAGCACTTCTAACGCCGGTTTAAGGGTCGGAAACTTCGCAACGTGCGAGATAACAAAGTCCTGCAAGTAATCACCACGAATGGCCTGTTCAGTCTGTTCAACGATTCTGAAATCCATCTCCAGGTTGTGTAATGCGATATCACCATAATACTTGCTCTTATAATTGCCGTTCTCAAGAGGACGGTTGTGGACTACCGATGTTAGCGACTCTTGTAATTCCCTCAAAGTGACTTGCCGGCAGACCCCACATGAGCATTGCCACTCCTCAAGCTCAAGTACTGCCCTGGACCGATGTGTGACGGGATCGAAATAGCCCAGGCTCCTGGCCTCCTGCACGTAGGTGCTGGAATCAAAGGTGTCAATACCCATGTAGGCCAATAGAGGCACAAGATTGCCGGTCATACCAAAGACGTGAATAGGGACCTTATCTCTCCGTGTGCCTGGGATGTTCTCCTTTACTCCTCGCAACAACTCAATAATTGCCGAGTATTTCTTGGCTCCACGTAACGGTACGAGAGACCCTACTGCTAGCCCAAAGGGATACCCGATTAGCCCACCCACTTCGAATTTTGCAAATACCTGTCGAACGTAGTGGCCTATGCTTTGTCTATCCTGTCCGTGCACCGCAACGTGCAAAAATGGGTTGTAATCTGAGTGCGTTTGAAGATAATAGGCCGATGCCATAGCGTTTGCGAGGCTCATGGACATGCGTTCTTTGGCCTCAGGTGGCGCTAAACCAGGCGGCAACGGGTAGTCCAGGGTAGCAACAATATCACCACCCAGGTCGCGCTGCAACTCTAGTATGACCTCAGCGCCCTTCCCACCGGAGAGCGACAGCCCATATGCGGAAAGATCAACGTTATCGCTCCACAGCAGCTTGAAACCGCCTGAATCTAAGAATATGGGTGCGGAGTAATTTAGCGGAGGTGAGACCTCTTCATTGTACTTATGTTTCAGCCCGGAGCTTCTCCAATTGCCGAGTGCCCTGGAGTTCAATGAGCTAAAGTCCAAAAAGTGGAGCACTTGCGACATGACCGGCAGATTACGGCGCATCAGGCCATGAGTGGTATGGGCCTGCAAAATGTACTTCCACAGGCCACCACCTACCGCCGTGCTCCCGGTCATCATGCACACAACCGGAAAGAGGCACGGGGTTAGGATCGTGCCAGCTTGCAGTCGTAACTCTCCAGTACGTCCGTGGCGTGCCTCAGTTGAGCTAAAGCCCAGCTTGGTGATTGGCCCGTTATGCTCTGTAGATTGCTCCGTGCGCTGAATATCGTCCATATTACTCGTGAACACTCCGCACTTTGCATCGTGCTCGCCAAATATCCTCGATCTCACTAGCATATCGCCGCAATAACTCATCTGCGAAAGCGCCCACAGCTACACCCAGGTCTGCAAGGCCCGTTGTAGGCACCGGCGTACCCTGGGTTTCAATATTGAAGCCTGTATGGATCAATGTTGAGCTACCGCTGGTGGTTGCGATGGATACCGAAAGCTTACCCATTGTGTTGTCAGAACGCTTGAGGTAGAGGTCATCGCCTTGTCGTATCGCACTCTGAGCGATAAGTGTTTCCAAAAGCTCTTTCGCTTGAACAATTAAGAGGCGCTGCCGATAAACGCCCAGGTGCAAATCACCGGTGAAGAACTCCGCAATGATATGGAGCATAAGCGGGCTGTAGATCGGCGCACTAGCCTTCACGTCCTCTATGTCTACCATCTCAGTTAATTCAACACGGCAGGGACCTGTGAAGCCTACTGCTGCATCACCAAGAAGATCGAAATTCCTGTATATCCAGTGAGGTACCAGTTGCCGACCATCGTAGCTAATATGACGATCGGCAACGAAATGAGTCTGCATGATTCGTCCACCCAAGCCAGGAGCCATTCAGTGCCATTGTTGCTTCGCCGATTATAACACATCACGCGTGCTTCCTCGGCTAAGAACAACAGGAAAATACGTATAATAAGAGAAAGCTAAAGGAGCTTCCCGGCTACATCTACCAATCGCGTGAGCATTTCCCCTCTGGCTGGTATTCAGTTGCTCTCTACCACGATGCGTGGGGTTTGTATGGAGTATTTGAAGGGAATACAGATGACCACTTCTGTTTCGACAATCAGTGAGTTACCTAAGCTATCCGCAGTTTATGCCTTGTATGGAGGCCAAGAGCGAAACCTATATGTTGCATACGTTGGGATAGCTGAGTCATTAAGGCGACGTATAGAACAGCATCTCGTCAGGCGTGACAGTAGTGTCGTCACAGGTACGTCCGCCGTAGGACTGAATCCTGATCTTGTCAGTGAAGTGCGTTGGTGGGAGCACCCTGAATTTAAGGACAGAGGTGCGCTCGAAGCGGCAGAGTTAGTAGCATTTGAGGTATGCGATCCTGCGCTCAGGAGTCGCGGAGCAAGAAGTGTTCGGGCAGGGATCTTCTTGGCAGACCCCGCCTTCCACCTGGAGATGCGAAGCCTCTTCGTAGGGCCTGAAACAGGGCGACTGACATTACCAACTCTTCACATAGCTCTTATGCGCATCGCTAACCTTGAGCAACGAATAGCTCTCCTTGAAGAGCAGTTGATTAGAAGTAGCGAAAACCAAGAGGGTGGAAAATGATGCGCCAGGCGACGTATAAAGAGCACGACACGAGAGGGTACAATCAGCTCCAGGAGGTCTACCAAAACAGCTAAGCGCGCATCAAACGGCATAGACACCACGTTCCAGCGTGGCGACATTGGGCGCTGGCAGGGAGTAGTGCCGGGCTAATTGTAGTAATAGCGCAAAACCCCCTCAGACCTACTGAGGGGGCTTTTCATACCCGGTTACACAGGGTTTGTAGTGAGCCGCCAAGGACTTGAACCTTGAACCCACTGATTAAGAGTCAGTTGCTCTGCCATTGAGCTAGCGGCCCGAACACTAAACTGTATCAAATTGCCTCGATTTTGTCAATAGAAATCTCAAGGGTAAATAGGATGATTGCATCTAAATTAGAGGGGAACCAGGCAACATACGTGTACTTGTACACCCATGACCCTTCGCCTGGTATCCCGTGGGTGATGTACGTCTCGTCCACTAGCCAGGAGGGATCAGCGCCGCGAGCAAACCGTTGTCCGCAGGGGTAAGGCCGCAAAAGGAGGCGGGCCAGGATAACCTGGCCCGCCTCGACCTCCCGTATTCAGTTGTCTGGTGTCTGTCTGGCGTCGCCTGCCAACCCTAACGTTAAGCCCTGGTGGGAGCGAACGAGGGTGTGCGTACCGGCTCGTCTACCGGCTTCTTAGCCCAGAAGAGTTCGAACACTAGCGCACCGAGCACTATCAGCGCCACAACCGCCAGGCCAAACCCCGCGTAAAGGCCTACCATGCCGAAGATCGAGAATGCCCAGGCCTGGTTCAACATCGAGCGAAGGGTCTCGCCCCGGAATGCTGTCTGCACCAGGCCCTCCTTCTTAGCCTTCTCGGTCGGGTCCTTCTCCATACGAGCCTCTGTCGAAAGCTCTGAGTAAACCTTGCCGTCCGCCAGTTCCCGCAGGTGCAGGCCGAGGTAGTTCTCAGCGAAGACGTGAGCCTGCTCACCGTTCAACACCTGCTGGCCGACAAAGGGCTGCAACTGGGTCTTCTCCGGTTCCGGCACGCTTGCGAGGTCCTTGGGAAAGAATATCTTCTGTGGCGCCAGTTGGCTCCTGATCTGCTCGTTCGTGAAGTTGCTCCCCCAGAACGCCAGGCCCGCGCCGGTTCCCAGTACGACTACCATTATTACTTGCAGTGCGATGATTCTCCAACGAAGTTCGCGTGACATTGTTTTTTCCTCCCGCTTCAGGTATTTAGAGTTTGATAGAGTTGGCCGTCGCCGGTGTCAAGAATTCACTGTGTCTTACTGTTAGGCGGTGTGTCAAGAATCGCTCATAATCGATGTGAAGTCCGCTTGACTATGGTAGCTGTTCAAATTCCCGGTCTGGCTACGTTTGACATTATCAGTATGAGCGCAGGAGGTAATTATCTCGGTATAAGCAGGTTACAAGTTGGTGAATATCCTTTCATCCGCGCGCGCCGACCAGGTATAGATGCAGGAGATTGCCAGCCGCCGAACACCTGAGCGCGCAGGTCCTGGGCACGGTACCCCAGGTCGAGTTCCAGCAGACAGGTATGGGTGTAGAATCAGGCGTGAGAATAATGTCGGGCGTGCTGGCGCGGCTTATCGAGGAGAAATCAGGAGAGAGCTAAGGGAGGGTAGGGAGAGCCAGCGTGAAGAGGCTGCCCCCACCCGGCGCGGACTCGACCCACAGCCGCCCACCATGTATCTCCGCGACGGTGCGGGCTATGGGCAGCCCCAGGCCGGTTGAGGCCGTGCGGTCGTTGCGGTGCAGGCTGCTGCGGTAGAAACGCTCGAAGATGTGCTCCACCTCATCGGGAGGTACGCCGGGGCCGTTATCCCGCACTATGACCACGCATCTCCGGCCCAAGGCAGGCTCTTCCTTCCCCGTTCGTTCCTGGGGGCGCTCAGGATTCTGCGCAGCAGACCTGGCTGCCCTGATCTCGACTTTGGAGCCGTTTGGGGTGTACTTGTGAGCATTAGACAGCAGGTTGATCAGCACCTGCTCCAGGCGCTGCCGGTCACCCCTGATGGCGCACTGCGCCTCCGGCAGGCGCACGGCTAACTCCTGCCCCTTACTCTCAAAGAGGGGTTTCGTAGCCTGCACGGCCTCCGTGATTACGTCGCGCACATCAAGCTCTTCCAAATGGAGTGTAATCCTACCCTGCTCCAGCCGTGTGAGGTCCAGCAGGTCGTTGACCAGGGAGTGCATCCGCTCGCTACCTTCTACGACCAAAGCAACCAGGTCTACGATGCGTGGGTCCAGCTCGTCCAGGGCAGCCAGGCGCTTCAACTGTTCGAGGGCCAGGCCCGCCGACATTTTGATTGTGGTGAGAGGGGTGCGCAGCTCATGTGCCGCCGTGGAGAGGAACTCGTCCTTCATCTGTTCAAGCTCGCGCAGACGTTTCTGCTCCCGTTCCGCCGCTTCCCTGCCTCGCTGTGCTTCGTCGTGCAGTGCGGCGTTGGTCAGTGCGGTGGCCGCGTGGATCGCCAACAGCTGCACCAGCCACTCATCTTCCTCCGTGAAATCGGCGGCATCATGCTTATCGGTGAGGTAAAGAGTACCCACCAACTTACCCTGCACGAAGATTGGCACCCCCAGCAGGGCGGTCATAGGAGGGTGGTGCCTGGGGAACCCGATTCGGCGTGGGTCTTTGTTGATGTCCGGAACGCGAAGGGTCCGCCCCGCCCTCAGCATCACACCGAGCAGGCCGTGGCCCCTGGGTGGCGCGCCTATCTTCTCGCGGTCTGTCTCCGAGATGCCCGATGTGGGGAACCGGGCTATGTAACCATCCTCGCCCAGCACACCGAGCGCCGCGTAGTGGCAGCCTATCAGCGCACGAGTCACATCCACAATGCGCTGCAACAGTTTGTCAAGCTCTAGCTCTCCAGTGATCGCGATTGCCGCCTGGTTCAGCGCCAGCAATTGCCGCACCCGGAGGGTATCCGGCTGGCCTGCACGGCTGCCCTCAGGGCGATGTTCCGGACCGGAGATGGTATCCAGGGTACTCATGTCTTGTCGACCTGGTCAGTCGCGCCGGTACTCGCGGGCAGCCGAGTAAATCGATACCCGACCGACCGCTCTGTAAGAATGTAGAGCGGGCGCTCCGAGTCGTCGCCCAGCTTCTTCCGCAGCCTGCTGATGTAGGTTTTCAGATAGTCCATATCGCCCCGGTACTCGTCACCCCATACCTTGCGCAGCAACATATCGAAGGGCAGCACGCGGCCGGCGTTACGCACCAACTGGTAGATCAGCTTGTACTCGGTGGGC
This sequence comes from Chloroflexia bacterium, assembly GCA_036399775.1. GTDB lineage: Bacteria > Chloroflexota > Chloroflexia > QHBQ01 > JADMIH01 > JADMIH01. The sequence continues at coordinate 37,084 of DASWMJ010000096.1, forward strand.
GTGAGCTTGACCGGCTGGCCCTTGACCGTCACTTCGTGGCTGTCGAAGTTCACCGCCACGTCGCCGGAGACGAAGGAGGGCGCGGCGCTGACGGGGGCGGGCATATCTGTCCGGCGCAGCACCGCTTTGATACGAGCAAACAGCTCCAGGTGGCTGAAAGGCTTCACCAGGTAGTCGTCCGCCCCCAGTTCCAGCCCTTTTACCTTGCTCATCTCATCGCCCCTGGCGGTGAGCACCAGCACGGGCGCGTCCGACACCTCCCGGATGTGTTGGAGCACCTCGAACCCGCTCATGTAAGGCATGTTCACGTCGAGCAGGGTGATATCGGGGGAGAGGTCTATGAACTTGCGCCACCCCTCGTCCCCATCCTGGGCGTTATGCACCTCAGCGTCCTGCCACTGGAACTGCAAGCCGATGGTAACGGCCTCGACTATCATCTTGTCATCGTCTACTATTAGAAACTTCATGCTGGTTTCCCGGCTGACGTTGTTCTGATGTTGAACGGACTACGCTACCTGTTACACAATTCATTCCTCTCATTATATCAGACTGAAGAGTGCCAATACTCGGCAAAGACTCACCAGCCCACGTGCCCTGGGGTTTACGAACTGCCGCACCTCGCACTTTCGCCCACTCAAGCCGACCCGATCTTGCACGCGCCATTCACCATTCTTTCACCTGTATGCACCGATAGTTCAACGTTCCCCCGCTATGATTGTCCTGTAAGGAATAGAATATTGGGAGGAAGGGAAATATGGATAAGCTACAGATACTCGTCAGGGAGTGGATGTCCTCGCCTGCGCGCAGTATTGACCCCAACATGCCGGTGGGAGAGGCGTACAACCTGATGATGAAGCACGGCATACGTCGCCTGCCGGTGGTCGAAGGCGATCTCCTGGTGGGTATCGTAACGCTGGGCGACCTTCGCGAAGCGCGGCCTTCATCGGCCACAAGCCTGAGCATCTACGAGCTGAACTACCTGCTTGGCAAGCTGACCGTAGGGCAGGTGATGACCCACCACCCTTACACAGTCACCTCTGCCACGCCCATTCAGAAGGCAGCCCGCATCATGCTGGAACGCAAGGTGAGCGGTCTGCCGGTGGTCGATGAGCACAACCAGCCGGTCGGCATCATCACCGAGTCCGACATCTTCCGGATGTTGATCGACCAGTGGGACTACTTCACCCGGCAGCACGTGGATCCCGGCATGGTAGCTACACTGCTCGCCCAGGAGATTGCCAAGTAAGACAAGCAGGCGTTAGATTTGCCCTAATGAAACATTCCTTCTTTAATCCGAACACATATCACTACCAAGATGTTCAGGTCTGTGTCAAAGTCGCCAAAACGCCTTAACACTAGAAAAAGAGTTTCGCTTTATACGAAAATGGGCGGCTTCGCCGCCCATTTTCGTATAAAGTCAAAAGAAAACTTCTCTTCGTTTTGGTTGTACAAGCAGGAGGCGCGACTTTGACACAGCCTCACCGGTATGTTGTTCTTCGATTGGATAGGGCTGCACACTGTGTTATTATTGAACCTGACCCGTGAATCGCAAGTAGATGAGCTAACGTCCTGCCAGGCTGGTGCCCTCATCTCACTTGTTGTTAGATAATGCACCCAAAAGGAGTCGAGGGATGGAGCAACAGGGTACTTTCCATGTTCGGGATGCGCGCGATAGCGACCGTGCGGCGATGGTGGACGTTACACTCGCGGCCTACGAAGAATACTCGGCGATTGTTCCTTCCCCGCATTGGGAGGAGTACCAGCAGGACATTCGGGACACGATCACACAGGATGACCGGGCAGAGCGTATAGTCGCGGAGCTAGATGGGGTTGTTGTGGGCAGCGTTATCCTGTACCCAGCCGGTACGGTCTTCTATCTGCCTAATGAGGAGGCTGTAACTCTCCCATACCCGGAGATACGACTGCTGGCGGTCGCACCGGCTGCTCGCGGTAGAGGGGTGGGCGCTGCGTTGGTGGAGGCGTGCATAGAACGTGCGCGCCAGGCCGGGGTTGAGGCTATTACGCTCCACACGATTGAATTCATGCAGGTCGCGATGCGTATGTACGAGCGCATGGGTTTCGTGCGCGCTCCCGAACTCGACTTCCGCCCGACCGAGGATGAGGACGTGGACGTGGTCATCAAGGGGTATCGCTTCGACCTGGGCTAGGGGTCAGGGGTTAGGGGTCAGGGGTCAGGGGTTAGGGGTCAGGGGTTAGGGATTAGGGATTAGGGATCAGAGCCTGTTACTATTTTGCTTCGATGGGAAAACACAAAGGGTCACTTTTACACTGATCCCTGATCCCTGACCCCTGAGCCCTAGCGCGCCGACCACATGCAGGCAGTTTCGTTGCCGTTCTTTCCCAGGATGGTCAATTCGTAGCCCAGCTTCGACAGATGGTGGGCTATCTGCATGCCACTCTCGGTGCTGTGGACTTCACATAGGATGGTAGGGCGATATTCAGACGTAATCCTGCCTGCGCCCGCCAGCACGTAAGTTTCCGCGCCCTCCACATCCAGCTTCAACACGGCAGGCGTGGGAAGGCTCATCTCCTCGGAGAGATCGTCTAGTCTGCGTACCGGCACGGCGACCCTCTTTGAGCCGGGCAGGGGGAAATGGGCTGAGTTGGTAGGCGCGACGGTGCCGCCGATTTGGTCCAGGTAGGCCGCGCTCGCTGCACCAATATCCGCCTCGCTTATGACGAGCGTGGCCTGGCCGTTTGTGTCGCCTAGAGCGACATTATGCACGCGCACCCTGTCTAACAGGCGGTTGCGGGCGAGTGTTTCTTCCAGCACATGCTTGTTGAACGGGGCAGGCTCGAACGCCTCAACGCGCTCTCCACCCAGGGCAAGCCACGCGCAGGTGTAATACCCCATGTGTGCGCCTATGTCGTAGAGCACGCCGCCCTGTTTGGCTAGCTCACCCAGGGCGTTCAACATCGCCGTTTCGTATCGCCCCTGGATGAAACGTTCGGTCCATTCTGCCCCCTGCCCTGATGGTAAGAGGAAAAAGGTGCCCGCCAGTGGTCCCGCCTCCACTTTTCTCCAGGATGGGTCAGGTGGGCGCGCTTTCCCAGGCTTCCCCATCAAGGGCCGCCGGACCCGCCTCAGCAGGGCGGCCATCTCTCTTTTCAACCCAGCACCGGACATACTCATAAAGGCCACTCCACAGCTACTTCACGGTCGGGTTCCGGCCCCTCTACGGTTGAGAGCGCAGCCCGCCGCAACGCTACCAGAGCACCAATCGTACCCACTACCCGCGCCAGGAACCGTGCCGCTACAGCCCCGAACGCAGCAAACACGGGGATTAGAAGCCAACCCGCCACCCCCATGACGCCCACGCGCAACCAATCTGCCAGGGCCAGCACGCGGGGCTTGTTCAGGGGGAACGCCACCAGGAAGAGAGAGCTTGTCGCCAGGTCGAACAGCACGACCACCATAAGCGCCAGGAAAAGCCCCGCCGAAGCCGTGTACCGCTCGCCGTACAGGAGGGCTATCAACGGCTGGGCGGCGAGCGCCACGACGCCCAGCAGGAGGGCTAGCAGCAGCGAGCCTGCCAGCACCCGCCGCGAGTACGTCCTTATCTCGCCAGCACCCCGTAGCCTGCTGGCACGCGGCATCATCACCGTGAAGAGGCTCTGGTTAAGCACGTCCAGTCGCATCGCCAGCGTCAGAGCCACCGAGTAGACGCCCACCACAGCCGGGCTTGCCAGCCTGCCCAGCAGCAGCAAATCGCCCTGCGCTACAATTATCGAGCCGAGATTGGAGAAGGCTATCCACCCGCCAAATCCGACCATCTCTCGCGCCACTCCTCTCTCCGGCTTGCTCGCCTCGCCCCTTCGTATTATGCGCCAGGGCAGCCAGTCGCCCGGCAGGAGCAGCCACGCCGGTATGGTGCTCACGATGGGCAGGACGACGTTCCAGGCGATGAGCGTGCCCAGGTTCAACTCCCCGGAAACGAGCAGTAGAATAATACCCGCCAGCGTGATGGCCGCGTTCAGCACGCCCGCCAGTCCCAGCCGCCCAAACCTCGCCAGCCCAACCAGGATGGTGCCCGGATAGCTGCTTATCGAGAGGCCAAGTAGCGTGACGAACGACAGTTGCAGGTAAGGCGTAAGCTCCCCATATCCGAGCGCCAGCCGCGCCAACGGCTCGGATAGGGCTATCCCAAGCATGGCTACAACAGCGCCGGAGAGCACCCGCATGAGCAGATATGTGCTTCCTATCGCGTAGGCTCGCGGACTGCTCCGGGCCGTGTACTGCGCGATGGACTTGACGGCACTGTAGGTCAGCCCCGCGTCGGCCATCGTGCCGCAGATGCTGACGGTGGCTATCACCAGCCCGAACCGCCCGAAGTCCTCAGGCCCAAGCGCCCGCGCCGAGATGATATTGCCCAGCAGCGCCAGCGCCATCTGCAACACGCGCCCCCCGAAAGTGACCGCCAGATCGGCCACCACAGGCTTGCGCGCCAGGGCGCTAATTTTGAATTTTGAATTTTGAATTTTGAATTGCATCAACGCAGTATAAACAGTATAAATTGCATCGCCTAATTCAAAATTCAGAACTCAAAATTCAAAATTACTTCGGAGATAGGTGGGGATGGCGCGACGGTCCCAGGGGCGCAGTTTTATGAACGCTTTGATGTGCCTGCGGGCTGCGGCCTTGTCGCCGTATTCTTTGTAGAGGCGCGCCAGCTTGAAATGAGCGTTCGCTATGCCCCGCCTGCCTCGCGCCCTGGTCTGCCTGGGCAAATCAGGGTGCTTCGATAGGAATTCTTCTACGATCCGGATGTAGTCGAGGAGGGGCAGCTCGCGCAATACGCGAGAGGTGCGTCCCGTATGCTCTCGCATCAGCACCAGCACTTCGGGCACGTAGCTGGCCTGGGAGTGCAAGGCTAAGCGCAAGGTCAACTCGTAGTCTTCGTTGACGCGAATCTCGCTGAACCCGCCTACCTGCTCGAAGAGATCGCGCCGCACAACCAGCGTGCTCGATACGGCGCGGGGGTCTTCGAGGATGTCGCCCAGGATGTCTCCGTTGAAATCGAGCGACGGCACCAGGCATGGGCCACCAATCAAGCCATTCTCGTCGAATCGCTGGACGTTGCAGAACGCGAATCCAGACTCCGGGGCTTTCTCAAGCGCCTGTAGCTGCCTCTCAATGCGCTGTGGCTTCCACATGTCGTCCGAATCGAGGAAGGCAACCAGGGGAGAAGTCGTGGCGGCAGCACCCCGGTTACGAGCATCCCCCCGGCGATTGGCATGCTGCCCCGGCAAGAATATAACCTCTAACCGCCCGCTTGCCCGGCTCGCAATCTCGCCGACCAACTCCGCCGTATGGTCTGTCGAGCCGTCGTCAACGACCACCACCTCTTTGGGGAGAACGCTCTGCGCGAGCACGCTCTCCAACGCAGCCCGCAGCAGGTCGGCGCGATTGTACGTAGGGATGACGACGCTTATGGGCGAATTCTCAGGCATGATGCGCTTTTCCCACAGCAATACCCTTCAGATAGACACGCGCCCGCAGGGCCATGAGCCAGGCCAGCCCGTCGCTGAAGGGCCGCAGCCGTATGCTCCTGAACCGGGGCTTTACCTCTGCGCACCGAGACATCAGCAGCCGGTATTCCCCAGGGCGAAGCTCCCAGAAGACCTCAATAGTGCTTCGCATGCCGTAGAGCTTTCGTAAGTACCGGGCGTGGCGCGGCACCCACTCGAAGGAGCCTGCCTGCGTGACGTACTCGGCCAGGGCGCGCCACTTCGCTCCTTCGGCGGCGCTGATACCAACCACCACATTCGCCAGCACAGGCGTGAGGGGCACCTGTAGCTCATAGATACGGATGAGCGCTTCTGTCCGCTCTGGTAACGCATCCAACGCCTGGGCCGCGACTCGCGCCACTTTCAGGTGCTCAGGGTGAAAGTCCACGCATGATGTCGTGTAGATGAGCGTGGGCTTCAACCGCTCGATAAGGGCCGACAGAGGGGCTTGCAAGTCCTCCGGCTCCCACCGGCCTTCGGGCAGCGCCAACCGTATAAGCTCTACTGGCGCGAGCGCGGACATGGCGCTCGCAGCTTCATCATGCCGCAGCCGCCGCATCTCCTCGCGGCCCAGGCCACCCGCTCTTGAGCTAGCCCCGTCGGTGACGATGAGCACGCATACATGGTCGCCCGCCCTGCTGTGGAGGGCTATGGTGCCTCCACAGCCTAATGTCTCGTCGTCTGGGTGGGGCGCTATCACCAGCACTCTGTCTCTGCCCGTTGGTGGAGATAGCCGTACCCCGGGCCGGAGTAGCCTGCCAACCAGCGTGAACCCCGCCGCGTATATCCCTTCCACGATGGGAAAGAGCGCGCGGTTCGCCAACCACTTCAGCGCCCTGCGAGCCCATGCCTTTCTCTTCGCCGTCATACTACGTCGAAGTCGCCCGCGGTAATGTGCCAGGTGCGTGGGTCGGCAAGCGTGCCAGGCTCGACGCCCGGTTGCAGGGGCACTATCTCAAACATGAAGGCTGTGGAAGCCCTTGCAGGTAAGAAGCCCATTGAGCGTAGATGCTCGTGCAGGGCAGAGCCGGGCGCTGCCGTCGCCATCACCGTGCCCGCACCCCTGGAGGAAAGGTCGTCCAGCGCCGCCTCAAGCAGTTTTGCCGTCACAGCTTGCCCGCCCGGCCCCACGAATATGTCAGCGACGTACCCCGTGGACCGCTCGGCGGACTCGGCCAGCCGGTACGCGATGTAACCCACCGGCTCGCCTTCTGAGCGGGCAAGCAGCACCCTGTATTTATATCCCTCTGTCGCTATGAAACGCCACCCTACCCATGAGCTATCGCGTACAATGCAATTGTCGTACATGGGCGACAACGATGCCCACAGGCGGTCGAAGTCTGCCGACGTAGAGGTTATCTCCTGCATGCTCAGGCTAACTCCTGCCATCTTGCGGCGCATATTAGAGCGCGACAGACTGCGCCATGCGCGCGAGCCTGCGCCTCCCAGCGCGGCTGCCGGGCGGGCAAGGGGTCCTGGCAGCTTGCCGGGGCGGGTTGCCACGCGCTCCATGTGGAGAGGAAAGCGGAGCCAACCCAGCGGGAAGAGGTCCGTATAACCCAGCGCGCGGTTGCGAGTGCCCCACTGCTCGTTCGGCAGCCCTATCACCATCACGCGGCCCGATCTCCCCCATGCGTCGTGCGCGGCAGAGCCGAGGCTGGTGAGCATCCCCTGCCTCCTGTAGTCGGGCGAAGTCATAGCTTCAACCGCGTGGACGGCGGGGTGTATCTCGCCACGCAATTTCATCTGTAGAGGGATACCTCCATATTGCCCCACTATCCGGCCTTCGCCGGTCACGGCCACCCATACGTTCTCAGGCGAGCCGGCTCGCCCCATGAGCTTCCACCGCCATGCCTCTATCGAGCGGGGCCGCCCGAAGACCTCCGCGTAGAGAGTCACCAACTGGCGCTCGTCCCCAGGCCGGTAAGCGCGCACCTGCCAATCTATTGCCGCCTGATGCTCTAAGCTTCGCAAGGCGATACCCCTCATCCCAGGCTATATAGTGTCCCAGTATAACTTCCTGCGTGGGCGCTTACAAGCAGGGCGGGCCAGGGGTTAGGGATCAGGGGTCAGGATTGAAAAGGGCGGCGCGTTCGTTTGGAAAGCTATCCACATCACCAGCAGGGGAGCGATGGGGGCTAATACCCGGTCAATCGAACTGAGGACGTGCTGCTCGTATGGGACGAAATCGGAGAAGACGTAGATAAATCCGGCGAGTGGGATATAGAGGAGGGCCGTTACAAGCAACACTTTGTCGGCGGATGGCTTGCTATGCTTTCTGGCGAACAAAGCCAGTATGGCAACTATGCCCGCGAGGGGCCAGATATAGCTCCACCAGGCGTTCAGCAGGCTGTTTAGCTCCAACTGCGCGATTGTCGGCACCCGGCCAATGTTTGCCTGCAAGGTAACCGGCGTTATGGGCAAGAAGCTCCTGTTTACTATGCCGTTCAGGGCGGTGAAAGCCCACCAGGGTCCGGCGAGCAAGGCCGCGCCCAGCGCCAGCGACCCTGCACCCAGCCACGCGCGCCGCCTGCCGAAATTAGTAGCGAGCGCGGCCACGCAGAGAGCAGCAAGGAGCAACACCCCCTCCTTCTTCGTCAAGAGCGCCAGCCCTGCTCCAAGCGATGCTATCAGCAGAGCGCCGGTGGAGCCTCCCTCCAGCCACTTTAGCAGGTATAAGCCCGCTATCACCGTGAAGAGCGCAAGCGGCATTTCCGCGAAGACTATTCCAGCCAGTCCCGCCAGGAGCGACGTAGTGGCTACCACTGCCGCCGCCATGAGCGCGCCTGTTCGCCCGCCGCCTCGCGTGCGTACGGCGGCGTAACATACCGCGACAAGAGCAAGGTAAAACAGCACCGACGGCACGCCCGCGAGGCGGTCATCGGGCGTGCCTAGCCAGCCGAAGAACCATGCCTGCGCCAACGGCACCATGAGTGGGTAATCAAGGTGCGTCACGGCGCGCGAAGGGTCTGCATACACGGCGGGGGAGATATACCCGTCCAGGAATATGATACGCGCCTTCATGGCCCAGTTCACCCAACTGTCCCATACCTCCAACGGCCTACCCACCGCCATGAGTATTACCAGCGCCGTTTGAATTGCCATCAGCGATAAGAGCAGCCAATTTGTCGCAAGGGGCCAGGTGGGTCTACGGCCAGGGCGTACATCCGCATCGCCCCGCGCTCTAACTGCCAGTCGCCGCAGGGAGACTGCAAAGTTGAGCCTCTGCCAAAAGTGAGCGAACCGATTATCCTTTGTCATTCTGAGCGCAGCGAAGAATCTCGTCCCTCGCGTATTATCTTGCCCCTGGCCATTCATCTTTGCCTTCCCCGAACTACTACGCGAGGGACGAGATTCTTCGCTGCGCTCAGAATGACAAGGATAGCGGGGTGGCTTTCCCTCATCATCCCGACTGTGCAACAGTTGCAAGGAGGTACTTGACCTGAGGCCCAACAGTCCCGAAGATGAGCGAGTAGACCGGAGGCGAGACGTTACGCGCCACGCTCCCCAGGCCGCAGCCGTAACGCTCAGAACGAGTATTTGCCCATCCAGGCGAATATTTAGCGCGTTGAACCACAACATGAGGGCCGAGACAACGCCCGCGCCCAATGCCCAGGCCAGCCCCGCAGCCTCGATGCCACCAGCCCTGTAACCCAACCTGTTGGCAAGCGCCACTATCATGCTGCCGAGTACCCACATCACCGCCGCGCCTGCCACGATCTGCACGGGCCATATCGGATTGAGGTGGGTATATATGCGCGTATGTTCGGTGGCAGGCGCGGCACCATCCAGGCGGATCAGGTAGCCGCCATCCTCCGCGACAACCGTATCTCCGAACTGGGCCAGATCTTCCACGTCATAAACCAGGATGTAATGCGCGCCTTTTTCCGCCGCTATTGCTCTGATAGAGTCGGGCGTGATGGGCGCGGAGATCCACCAGCGCGACTTCCACGAGCCGTCGGAAGGAGTGGGGGCCATCCACCATACCGGCCTGGGTGCGAGGAAGTATAGAGCGCGGTGGTAGGTAATGTATTCCTGCCGCCCGATGTCGCGTCCCGGCGTCACTAGCAGCACAGGAGCATTTGGAGGAAGTGCGGCGTCGGCTTCTCTGAGTAAGTCGTAGGGAGCAGGGGCTGATTGTATGCGGTTCTGCGCGTCCGGCTCTCCCCACAGCCTGGCGAGCGGCAGCCTGGCCTCTATGTAAGCCCACCTGTTGGGGAAATCCGCGACAGCCGTAATGAGCGCAATCCAGAGCGCACATGAAGCGGATATCTTCAAGATTCGGGTGCCCGACAACGTGCTCCTCTTTATGTTCATACTGCTACTTCGGGGAATCTCGTTGTTCAAGATAATGCGCGAGGGACGAGATTCTTCACTTCGTTCAGAATGACATTGATAGTGGGTTTGTTCCCTTCCGACCTCCGGGCGCTCTCACAGACGCGTTGGGAGCGCTGAGACTTGAATGGCGAACACTGTATAATACCGCTACGGGCCAGGCTCAGGCTAATCTCTCCCGGCCTAATCCTCGGAGGAACTTCTTGTGTTGACTGCGCGCGCTCTGCCTCGCGTCTTCGCTGTCCGCCCGATCCCTGTCTGGCTTGCCCTGCTGGGCGTGACGCTCCTGGGGCTGGCCGTGCGGCTCTACGGGCTGACCGATTACGGCATGTGGTTCGATGAAGCATATCATATCCAACTGGTGCAACTGCCCGGCATCCCGGATATGCTCGGTGCCGTGCTCTCCAACCCGCCATCCGATCCCCTCTACGTCCTCCTGTTACGCCCCTGGGTGGCGCTCTTCGGACATGGCGATGGCAGCGTGCGGACTATGTCGGTGCTACTCAGCACAGCCACCCTCCCCGCCACCTACTGGCTCGGCAAGGTCGTGGCCGGGCGGGCTGCGGGCCTGGTTGGGGCGCTGCTCATGTCCGTCTCCCCCTACGTGGTGGAGCTAGGGCAGGAGGCTGCTTTGTATGCGCTGGCCTCGCTCACGACTACCCTCGCGCTCGCTTCCGGTTGGCGCTGGTGGGTTAGTGGGCGCGGCGCATCGCTCTATGTGATACTGGGCATACTCGCCATCTACAGCCATTACGTTGTGCCGGCTATACTCGCGCTGTTTGGCCTGCTTGCCTTGCACCCCGCAGCCGGATCACGCAGAGTGTCGGCGAGGGCATGGCTCATGGCTCATGCGATCATCTTTGGTTCGTGGCTCCCCTGGCTCGCGGCCTTGGCCGTGTCCTGGCAATCAAGTCCCCTGCCGAGAGCCACCCTGCGCCACCCCGCCACGCCAGAGGAGGTAATAGGCGCTCTTGTGCAGTTTACCTCCGGCACCGCCGCGCTCCTGCAAGGGGAGCGCGTACTTCAAGCGATTGGCCTGCTCGCGGGCGCTGGCCTGCTCGCGGCAGGCTGGTGGGCGGGCCGCGACCATGAGCGCCGTGCACTTCGTCTGCTGGTTGTAATAAGCGTGTTAATCTTCCTCCTGCCCGCCATCATATCCGCCGCGACCGGGCTATGGCTCTTCGTCCCACACTTCATGCTCTTCCTGCTCCCCGCTTTGCTTGTTGTTCTAGCTGCCAGCCACCAATTCGCAATTCGAAATTCGCAATTCGAAATGCAGAATTGGTTTGTTCCTTTGCTGGCGATATGGCTGGTCGCTCAGATGTGGGGACTTGCTTTGTATCACCGGCACCCGCCGCATGGGGCGGACGGCCTGCGCGATCTTGCCGCCACGCTGCGCCAGGGCGCTCGGCCAGGCGATGTGGTCCTTGTCACGCCACCCGCGCTTACTCCCACGCTGCGCCAGTACTACGGCGGAGAAATAAAGGGCCTGCCGTCTGATTTTGACCTGCGAGCTGTCTATTTGCCTTACGAGCCTGACAGGTGGTACGCTGAGTCGGTGTCCGCTTTGGAAGCCGCCACTCAGGGTCATAGCCGCTTCTGGCTGGTGTACAGACCTGAGCTTGATGAAGGCAGCAGGCTACTGCAAATGGTAAGCAGCCGTTACAACCTGGTTGAGCAGCACACGTATCCGTATGCCCCTCTTTACCTCTTCTCAAAATGATTGTTAGACATAGCCAGCACGGTATATTGCACTACATCGCGCCCGCCGGGCTGCTGGTGGTGGGGTGCGCGGGGCTAATCGCATATCTGCTGGCACGCTTCCCTTACGATGGTCTCTACGGGCAGGATAGCTACGCTTATTACTACCAGGCGCTTGCATTGAGGCAGGACATCACCGGCCAGCCACAACCTCCCTGGTCCCTCTTCAACTCTCAATCTTTCAGGTGGCCCATAGGCTACCACCTGCACGTGATCGCAGGCTCTTTTTTTGGCGACGGCCATGCAGGTGCGTGGGTACTAACCCTGATCCTCACCGCCCTGATTCCCGCCCTTGTTTACCTCATCCTGGGCCAGCTATGGGAGGGCACATCGCCGCGCGCTCGCATAATCGGCGGCCTTATCGCGGGCGGTGCGATGGCAGTTACGGGTACTTACATGCGGTTCGGCATCTCTCTTATGGCCGACGTACCGGCACTCTTCTGGGCTCTCCTGGGGACCTACTCTTTCCTGAAGGCGTGGCCTGCCCGCGAGCAACCCAACGATAAAAGGAGCAATATGGCCTGGGCTGCGGCTGCGGGGGGAGCGCTTGGCATGGCCGTGCTGGTGCGGTATGGGTCGGTGGTCCTTTTCGTGCCCCTCCTGGCCTATATGGCGATCAGGCGGAGGCAATCCCGGTTGGAGACTGTGTGGGGTCCGAAGCTGTGGCTGGCCTTTGCCGCCTTCGTGGTCGCGCTGCTGCCGGAAGTGTTATACACGCTCACGCACGCTTCCGGGGCCGGCTATGGCGCTTTCCTCTCCGATTGGAACGTCGCCAACCTCTTCAGCCGCACGGTCACGAGCAACGATGGCACCGCCACTTTCGACTACCCCAATATCGTCTTTTACCTCTTATTTCCGCTGGTGAACGCAGGCACCGGCTTCCTCTCTTACTTCTATCTGCCTTTGTTGGCGCTGGGGCTTGCGACCCTCATCCGGGAGCGCGAGTGGCCCGCAGTTGGGTTGCTCTTAAGCTGGTGGCTGGCGCCCGCGCTCATGTTCAGCGGCGCTCCCTACCAGGCCCATAGGTTCGTGCTTGCTTATCTTCCTGCGCTGGTGGTGATGATAGGTATCGGGGGGGCTGTGGCTGTTGAGTTGGTCTTGAAGATGATACCTTCGCGGAGGGAGTCGCGCGCCCTCTTGTTTGGCATTCTGGCAGCCTTGCTCCTTGTGTTGGCGTGCCTCGGCGCGTACCAGGGGTGGCGGTCGGTGGAGCAGTGGGTCGGCATGCACGCGGCGTTCAAGGTGGAGGAGCAAGGGATAGTGTCGCTTGCCCGGAGCGCGGTTGGCCCAGGTAGCGCGGACGCTCAACCACGCTTTGTGTCGTTCGGCATCACCTCCGCCCTCTCCCACTACACCCATTGGCCCGCCCGCGACTTCTACATCTACGACGAAACCGCCATACAGAGCTTCTTCGAGGGACCCGGCCCGCGTCTAATAGTGTTGCCCGAAGCGAGCATGTACAGCCAGTGGAAGGATACGCCATCGGGCGAGCGTTGGCTATGGATGCGCGAGCATTACTCGCTCACAAAAGTGGGGGAGTCAGGGGTTTATACTGTGTATGAGATTGATGATGCGCCTTAAATGAAATATCTAGACTCGTACAGATAGTAAGCTTAACTCTTCAAGGGCATTCTGGCCCTTGCGGCATCCTTGCCTGGTGTCTATGGTCCCGTCTTGAATTCTATCCACATCGGCCGATGATCTGAAATATGATAACGGCAGTAGATGAGGAAATCCTTTTGATTGGCTTGGTATAAGGTGTGGAAGATGATGCCATCGTAATCAAATACACCTGTATTTCCGGTGAAATGATCCTCTGTGTCTCCAGGGAAAAAGGCTATCTGATCGTAGTGATTGTCACTGGCGATACTTGAGCCTATTTGTGATGTATGACCAGGCAACATGAGTCCTCTTTTGGTAAGCGCATCGAAGATCTGATCGCCTGGTTGAGTTTTTGGGAGGTTGAAATCTCCTAAAGGAACGATATTCCGGGTGTAAGCATATTGGCTCTTGCGGCGGAGGTCGGCCCAGCGGGCTACAGCATAAGTCTCAAGGCTACGTCGATTCTTGTCAATTGAGCTTTCCGAACCATAAAAAAGATGCACAGCCGCCAGCAGGAACTTAAAAGTTCCCGCCTCGAATGCAGCGAAGTAAGGGTTTCTATCGAAGCCGTTGAATTGCTGTGTAATACCCGGTAGCTTCACGTTCCGCGCACCAGTCGGCGAATATGCGATTTCTCCCACCTTTTCTAAGAGGGTTGCTTTGGTCGTGTCATAAAGAAAAGCCAGTCGCTCGTTATTTCCGCTCGCATCCGAAACCAGCACACGGTATGTAGCAGGCATATGACTGCAAATGGACCTCAGACCGATGAGGTTGTCATTGACTTCCTCCACTGCAATAATATCAAACCAACTCATTATTTCTCCGAGTAACTGGTAATCCTTGTCTGTACGTTCCTGTACACCCAGGTTGGCTACGTTCCACGTTGCAAGCAGGATTCGATCTGTCGCCTTAGGGGGTATAGCGCGGCCCGGCTCCGTGTCACGATAATGCCGTAGGGCATCTATCTGTGCAGCAACATCATAATCGTAATTAAACTTAGGCTTGGGGAGTGGCGGCATAGCTACCTCTTCACAACAAGATATGGTTTTCAATTTCCCGAATGAGCAAGGACCAACCAATACGTCAGAGAACAAAGCAACTTGGAGTGATTATATCATACTCATATGTTAGGTATGTGTTGCACGACCTAATAAAGATATATATTGGGCTTGCACCAGTCAGGTGTAGTCTGTAGATATGGCAACTATGGTCGGAGGTGATATGCCGTGGGCAAGTGCATAAAGAGGTTACATAGGCTTAATCATTCTCCGGGCATTATTCTCGACGTATGACGTTTATCCTCTACCCATCATGGTCGTGCGGACCGAGACGCACCATCAGGATGGGTTGGCTCACTTTGCTGATGATACCGGCGGCTACGCTGCCCGTCCAAAAAGCCCCCAGCCCGGCGCGAGCGTGGGTCGCGAGCACTATCAGGGAAGCGCCGCTCTTTGCTGCCGCCCCAACCAGGTTGTGTGCCGTATCTCCTCGGCGCACCTCTAGCTGCGTGGGAATGCCCTGGCCCGCCAACGTCTCTACCACCGACTGTAAGTACATCTGCGCTTCTTCTTCCTGCGCGTCGAGGGCTGCGGACGTGGCGATGGGGGTCAGGCGAGCGGCGGCAGGCTCGTCGCGTGTCAGGGTGCCCAGGGTGGGTACGACGCTTACCAGCCGCACTTTGGCCCCGCAGGTGCGCGCTATCTCGGATACCACCGAAAGCACACTCTCCGCAGGGTGTAACTTATCGAGAGGGAGCATCAAGGTCTCTAATTGCGAGAGTGGTTGCATATCGGGGCGGACCAAGAGCACCGGTGCGGTTACCCGCCGTAGCACCTGTTGAGCGATGCTGCCCGATACGACCCTTTGCAGGCCGCCACGCCCGTGCGTACACAGTACGACCATGTCTGCTTGCAACTCCGCAGCATGGGCCGCGATGCTGCCGGCTACGTCGTGCTCTTCGGTGTCGTGTACGTGTCGCTCTACCTCGATGCCCGGCACCAGGCGCTCCGCTACCGCCGACAGGTACTGCTCGGCTTCTGTCGCCGAGGTAAGGTGCGGCTCGCCATGTACTTTCCGGGGAGCACGCTCCTCGATGATATGGAGCAGGCTCATCTTCGCTTCAAAGCACCGGGCGAGTACCATCGCGGTAGGTAGGGCCGACTCGCCCAACCGCGAGCCATCGAGGGGGACGAGGATGCGCTTGAATCGGCTGCTCATAGACCGCCTCCGGTGAATGTCTCGAAAAGCAGGTACAGGTTGAGGCCAACGATCAGCGCGGCTACGATGCTGGCGACTATCGTTGTTACCTTGAGGTTGGTGAGCGCTCCCATCAGGTCGCGGCGGCGCGTGAACATGACCAGGGGGATGAGGGCGAACGGAATACCGAAGCTGAGGACTACCTGGCTGATGACGAGCGTACGCGTTGGATCCAGGCCTATCGCTATAACTATCAGCGCGGGGACCATAGTTACCAGGCGACGCACCCATACGGGGATTTTGCGCCGGATGTAGCCCTGCATGATGACCTGGCCCGCCATGGTCCCTACCGTCGCGGAGGAGAGGCCGGACGCCAGCAGCGATATGGCAAATATCGTGCTTGCTGCGCTGCCGAGCAATGGCTCTAGCGTGCGGTGGGCCTCCTCGATGCTGCCTATGTTGGTGATGCCCTTTTCAAAGAAGGTCGAGGCTGCCATGATCAACATAGCGGCGTTGATCATCCCGGCCAAGCCCATGGCGATTACTACATCAATCAATTCAAAGCGGAAGAGGCGCTTCTGTTCTTCCGGCTTGCGCACCATAATCCGGTTCTGCGTGAGGGCCGAGTGCAGGAATATGACGTGGGGCATTACCGTCGCACCAAGTATGCCGACCGATATAAGTATGCTTTCGGTGTCCGCGAACTGCGGGGTAATCGCGTGGTACCCTATGAGGCCCCAGTCTGGTTTATCGAGAATCGTTTCAATCAGGTAGCACACGGCGATCACCGCCACCATCGCGGCAATCACGGCTTCGAGCGGGCGGAAGCCGCGTCTCTCAAGCGCCAGGATGAGAAAAGTGGTGATGCCGGTCAGGATGCCTGCCGCCAGGAGGGGCATCCCGAACAGGAGGTTGAAGCCGACGGCAGCGCCCAGGAATTCAGCCAGGTCCGTCGCCATAGCGACTATCTCGGAAATACCCCACATGCCCCACACGACGGGCCGGGGGAATTGCTCTCGGCAGACCTCGGCAAGGTTCTGCCCCGTCGCGATGCCCAGCTTTGCCGATAAGGACTGTATAAGCATCGCCATCAAGTTGCTGGCGACTATAACCCACACCAGCAGGTATCCATACTGGGCACCACCCGCGATGTTGGTAGCGAAGTTGCCGGGGTCTACATAGGCCACGCACGCGATAAAGGCGGGACCCAGGAAAGGGAGCATACGAGCAAACCCACGCCTGTTACCACGCCCTTGCAAGACCTCATGAGCGGCGGAAACAGTACCCACATCGCCGGGCCGTACCCGCGTTGCGTCATCTACCGTCTCCGCCTCCGGGGGGCCTTCGTCGCCGGGGGAGGTCGAAAGTGGCTCGCTGCTGGTAGCCTGGCTCATGTGTTCACCTCGAATATAGTCCTTCTGCTAGATTTAGGTGAGACTAAATTTGTCTTAGTATATCGGGGTTTTGCCAGGTTGTCAAGAGGTAGTTTGTTCCAACCAGGGCGGATGCAAAAATAGACATGGCATAGATGCTTATTCAGAGTTCTCATCCAAGAGGGTCTGCGAGGGACGAGATTCTTCACTTCGTTCAGAATGACAAGATTGTTGGAGCGGCAGTCCCATACATCGCTCCGGGGCTTGCTTTGTAGAATATCTATGGTACTCTTTTTTGCAGACGGTTGAACGGCAGCGCGGCCTGTGCGAATCTTCTGCCCGATGTTCTGCATGAGCGGCTCTGAGTTAGAGGGGCTATGTGATAGTGCAACGGACATTATTTGGCCTCTGACTGAAGCCGAGGAGAGCCTGCAAATCTGCCGGGAGTTGGACGATAAAGCAGACATCGCCGGCACGCTCAACAACCTGGTTATTACAATGCTCGCGCTGGCGGGAGTATCCCTATCGCAAGGGGACGCGCAAAGGGCGGTGCGCCTGCCTGGCTCGGGGGCAGCCGCCCTTGAGGCGAGCGGTGTCCCCCTGTTCCCCATGGACCGCCTGGAATACGAGCACATTCTCTCCACCAGTCGCCTCCAACTGAAAGGACCGGCGTGGCAGGCTGCCTGGGAGGAAGGCCAGGCGATGCCGGTAGAGTGGGCAATAGCGTACGCATTAGAAGAAGCCGGACAGACAAGGGCGCAGGTATAACAGGCTAGTCGTCCCGCGCCAGGTCCTCCCAATCTTCGGGCGTATTGACGTTGCGGAAGCTTTGCAATCCGGGGTCGTAGCGCCTCATCTCTCCCTCCTCCAGGTAGCGCACCCGAATATCCTCGGCCAGCGCCGCGACTTTCAAATCTCCGGCCTTTATCCTCTCGCTGATAGGGCCTATGCACCCCCTCGAATAAATAGCGTGCAGCGTTTCCAGGCGCTTGCGACCCGATACGTCAGTCCAGCGCGGTATGAGCGCATCATAATCGCCGGGCAGGGAGGCCATATAGCGCAGGAGCATGGGGTTGAGCATGGGCATATCGCAGGCTACCACCAGCACACGCTTATAGGGCGAGTGGTTGAGCGCAGTCAGGATGCCTCCCAGTGGTCCTGCGCCCGGCGCGTCGTCGGGCGCAATAGGCAACACCAGGAAAGCATATTCGTGTGGGGTATTCGTTATGAGCAGATCGGGCGGGAGGCCAGCTTCACCGAGCCGCGACACAACCTGCTCGATAACCGTAAGACCGCCGGGCGATAGCCGCAGCAGGGCTTTGTTGGTGCCCATGCGGGTGCTGCGACCCCCCGCCAGGATTATCACGCCTCTT
Source organism: Chloroflexia bacterium (assembly GCA_036399775.1). Taxonomy (GTDB): domain Bacteria; phylum Chloroflexota; class Chloroflexia; order QHBQ01; family JADMIH01; genus JADMIH01. The sequence continues at coordinate 55,253 of DASWMJ010000096.1, forward strand.
TGCTTCTGCATCATCCAGATAAGTTGAAGTTATGGAAGTAACTGCCAGAACGCGCCCGTCATACCAATCTCCTCGAATACCGCCATTGCTTCCTCCGGCGTCCTTCTCCGCCAATCGGCGTCCCGGCGGTCATTGCCGTACCACGCCTGCGCGAGCTTCCAGGTCTGTAGCAAAGTAAGCGTTTCCCCGCGAGGCTGGTTCCACATTTCACACCATCGCGCCACATGCTCTTCAGACCTGAAGATGAGCATCGTTTTTCAGGTGAACTTGATGTTATCCCACCACTTGCGCGCGGGTATAGAGAAGTGAATAACTGCGTCGCCCGCAGCCAGGCGCGCTTCGCCTCCCTCTATCCGCACCATTATGGCATCGTTGCAGTCCCCACAGCCAGTGGTGATAGCGGCATCCTCTCGCACCATAGCGGCGATCCCCATCGCATCCCATATACAGTTGCCCCACCACGATCTTCCTCCTATATCAACGACGAACGGCGTGGGCACCGCCGAAAACGGGGGAGCCATCAATATCTCCGCGTTGCCCTCTTGAAGCACCAGTATATGAGCGTCCTGCAACCGCCTGAACGACGCACTCACCGCATCAACCGCCAGCCCCAGCCCCCGCGCGACAAAAGCCGCGCCCGGCACGGTAGCGCGCTCTATTATCTCCTCGTAGACGTACCGGCGCACTTCCCGGTCCAATTCCGCCAGGTTTGCATCTCCACCCATATCGCGCCACCTCCATTGCAAATGCCTTCCTCGTAGGTATAAACTGCTGCCGTTCGATCACTTCCAGGATCTATAATATACCTTTCCTCGTAAGCGTTCAGAATAACGGGATCGTAGGGGCGACCAGCCGGGTCGCCCGGTCTGGGACAGCCGACAAGCATGGTATGCCACCCCCACCAGGGCGACCCGGCGGGTCGCCCCTACCATTGCTTTAGCCCAATTATGAACATTTACTTTTCCGCAAAGTGTTGGCACAGCCCTCGGAAAGTTGCTATATTGCCAGTATACAATTCTCAAGAGGTGGCTGAGTTATGAGGCAAGTCATCATATATCCAGGCGAGGATGGTTATTGGGTAGCGGAATGTCCGAGCTTACCCGGTTGTCTAAGCCAGGGCGAGAGTAAAGAGGATGCCATCAATAATATCAAAGAAGCCATTGAATTATATATAGAGGTACTACGGGACGAAGGGCAGCCAGTTCCTGAAGACCGTCTTGATGCGATACTTCTAACGGTATGAGCGTCCTGCCAAGCCTTTCAGGCAGAGAGTGTGTTGCGGCTCTGCAAAAGGCAGGCTTTCTCATAGCGCGGCAAAGGGGCAGCCATATTGTGCTTCGCCGTGACAACCCACCTGCTCAGGTAGTAGTTCCCGATCACAAAGAATTAGATCGCGGGACGTTACGTGCAATCATCAGGCAGGCAGGTCTTGGAGTAGACGAATTCTTGGAATTAATGTAGAGCGCCAACTCCGATTAGGAACCCCTGATGCCCACCCTCCAATCCCTTCTTGAGCAAACCGCAGCGCTGCATAACCACCTATGCCCGCGCCAGGTGCTTGGTGTGCGAATAGGCATGCACGCCGCCGAACTACTCAACCTAGACCTCCCGCAAAGTGACAAGCGCCTGTTCGCCTTCGTGGAGACCGACGGCTGCTTCGCGGACGGCATTTCGGTGGCGACGGGCTGCTGGCTGGGCCACCGCACGCTACGTCCGGTAGACTACGGCAAGGTGGCATCCACATTCGTGGATACGCACACCGGGCAGGCGATTCGCATCTCTCCCACCCCCCACGCCCGCGACCAGGCATGCCGCTATGCACCCAACGCGCCCGACCCCTGGCACGCCCAACTCACAGCATACCAGGTCATGCCTACAAGCGAGCTACTGCGCGTCCAGCAGGTAACGCTAACGCTCTCGATGGACGCCATAATCAGCCAGCCAGGCTTGCGCGTCACCTGTGTTTGTTGCGGAGAAGAGGTCATGAACGAGCGGGAAGTACATGTGGATGGCCGCACCCTCTGTCGCAGGTGCGCGGGCCAGGATAGTTATTATGAGCACACATGACCCTGTAGCCCACCATCAGCAACAAAATAGTATCACCCATCACGTAATCCCGGACCCCTGATTCCGGACCCCTGATCCCGGACCCCTGACCCCTGACCCCTACGGCTGTAAGACATCTCCGGTCTCGCCTTCGACGGCGATTACCACGCTCCGCACCGAGGGGAACTGCTCTAAGGTTTTGACGATCTGCCAGTGGATAAGACTTACCCGGCTTGAGCCGCCACCGTAGGCATTTATCTCGGTGGAGAAGTCGGGTGTCGCCACCCCATTTTCGATCTCCAACTTGAGTAGCCTCACACGCGGACCCCAATGGGGATTATAGTCACGGTGGCTCAATATTTCATCCGGCAGAGGGATAGATGTATTGAAGCCCACAAACGACGTTGTGATGGCGTCCGGGCCCCACAGCAATTCTTCGAGGGCGGCTGTGCCCACGCGCTCCGTCCTGGGTATCACCCTCTCTACGGGCACCAGCGCACCTTCGATTTCGCCCATTCTGGCCTTATAATCGTGAACCCAGTAGACCTTGACCCTCTGTGTGTTGGGGTCGTCGTGGCTGAGGACGGTTACTTGCTGTCTCCCCAAAAGAGCGCCCGATGCACCACGAATCTCAAGTGTGGCCCCCTGTGTCCCAGGCTCTGGCGAAGTACCTTCACTGAACCAATTGAGGTTATATATCAGCAGGCCGCGCCCATCCTCGCCCCTGCGGTTGGTCAGGCGTTGAGATAACTGGGTGCCATCCTGCCACGTCAGCGTCGCGGTTACTGCCTCGCAGGGCTGCCCAACGCGCGCCAGGATGTGCAACGGTAGCGTCACTTTTGCCCCGGCAGCCGGAATCTCGATCCCCGGCGTTCTGGGCTGGGGCAGTTTCGGCACGACATCCACTCCGATGTTGGCCCGCTCCACGCGCCAGTCGGGTGGGTTCTGCGGATCGTATGTCAGCACGGCCCGCTCGAACGCCTGGACCGTAATCTTGTGGTAGCTTGTCTCTTTGAACGCCATCGCCTCGTCGGCGTCCATCATTGGCAGGCCGACATCGTGCAGCCAGCCGCCGGGGAACAGGTCGGCTCGGTTGATGTAGTCCCAGAAGTATTGCGGAACGTAGTAGCCTGGCGCAGATGCAAGCGAGCCGCTGTAGGGCACAAATCTCCCATTGGTGGTAGCCGCCGTGCCGCCCCGAAAACCGGCAGGAGGGGCATGGCGGAGGCCAGGATTGTTGGCCTTCTCGATCTTCTCATAAAAGTAGGTAGTGCCCTGGACCTGCCCGTATGCCCCGCACCCTGTCATCTCGGCTGTGAGCCGCCCGTAGGCGAAGCCCCAGTCCGGGTTGGCCGTCTCGTGGCGGTGGTCCTCGATGCGCCCCTTCTCAAAGTATTGGGCAGCGTACCCGCCAGCCTGCATTGGTCCTGTTATAGGGTTGCCCAGCACCCGCAAGCCCTGATGCTGGTTGTAGTAGTTGCGGAAGGGTTCAGCCACTTGAATCGAGGTTTGTGCATTACCTTGCGCTGACGGCAACAGCGATAGCATCAGCATGATGGCGACTAAGCGCTTGATTGGGTGGCGTTTGGCGAGCATAACGCAGCCTCCTGATTCTGTACCTCTCACTCTTATACTCAGAACGTACCAGTGGTTGCGTGGGTGCGCTATGACTTATCGCGGCCCCCAGCCGGGCCTCTTAGCCGTTGGTTTCATAGCTTCGAGGGTGCCTTCGCGGTCGGCTGCCGACGCCCGCCCCGCCCGCACCACCCCCCACCGCAGCATCGCGCCTCCCGTGAGACCGGCCATGCCTGCTAACACACTCAGCAGCCTCCCGTGTCGCCGGGAGCGCAATCCTACAAGCTCAAAAAGAGCGGCAAGCGCGAGGGAGATGAGGGTCCCGGCCAATAACACGCGCCGTTCGCCTTCCAACAGAGGCTTTGCGGCATTGCCGGAGGTAGCCACATAGCCGCCCAGCAAAGCCATCTCTACTGCCCCCGCCGCCAGCCCTATCCCTGCAAGTGGCTGGTGGTCGTCCTCTCCCTCATGTCCCACCAGCGCGCTCACGAGGCCGGTTGCCGCAGCACCCGTGCTGATGGAGCTTGCCATGAAGAGGCCACCTAAGAGCGGGCTGGTGTGCCACACAGGTATGCTGGTAGTGCCCAGGAGCACGCCCGTATAGCCCGCCAGCATGAAAGAGCCAGGGACGCCCAACCCGGCCATGAGGCGCTCAGGCAGCAGTTTGAGCAGACGCGCCACTATGCGTAGAGGCATGATCTGGCGCACCCCTACATCTTCGGTGAGCATCTTGAGGACGGTGATGGTCGCGCCCGCGCCATGCACGAGGAGCACCCACGAGCCGAGGTTCATGGGCGAAGAAGGCTTGAATACGCGCAACATGTGGTGGAAGCGCGATGGCATGCCAAGATCGTCAATCAGGAGGGGCGGGCAGGGGATGAGGGTGGCGAATGAAACGTAGTGGGCGGTGCGGGCCAGCTCTTTGCGCCGCTCGCCGCCGAAAACCTCTGCCAGCGAGCCGATGAGCGCCGCCCCTGCCGATATACCCCCGAAGAAGAAGTACGCCGCCACCTCGTGGTTCCATGTCGGCTTCTTGAGGATGGGCACGTCGCGGTAAGCGTCACGTCCATACAGGTGAGCCGCGCCTAGCTTAGGCTTCTTCTTGTACGTTTCGTTTACGAGTTGGGCAAGGTCCATGCCTGCTCAATTCTCCCCAATCCAGCGCACCCACGAAATGCCCGCCTGCTTTGCTCCGTTGACGAGCCGCCTATCCGCGGTCCAGAACTCCGCCCCCAGCGAATTGGCCAGGGCCAGGTAGAAGCCGTCGTAAGCACGCGCCTGCCCCAGCCGACCCGCCCAGTCGAATGCAGCCTTGCACAGCGTCTCGCTCAGGCTGGCCGTCTCAATTTCCAGGGCGAATAGCTGCTCTATCGCTCTATGTCCATTCTCAGCTGAAAGTACCTTAGCATATACCGCCCGCCGAATAGACGACGTAGCCTCAGCCAACCAGAGTACGGGCGCAGCCAGAGTCAGTCCATTTGCTCGCCAATTACCGAGACGACTGAAAGTATCTACGCCTTTATCTTGCATTGATGGCATTACTGCCCAGACTGCTACGCTCGCATCAATCACCAGAGCCGGTGAGGATACCCAGGTTACGCTCATCACGCTCCTCCCGCATCTGGTTGATAGCTTCTACTACGTCGAAGTCAATCGGCTCGCCATTTCGCTCCTTCAGCAGTTCCTCTCGGAATGCGCGGACCTGTTCCAGGCCAGCAAGCCATCTTTGCTTATCGGCCTCTTGCGCTACTTTGCGCTGCTCCAACTGTTGGCCTACCATCTCTCTTACTAGGTCGGCAATAGTGCGCCCTTCGCGCTCCGCGATCTCTGCCAGCGCTTTATGCTGCTCCGGTTCCAGCGATATCTGCGTTTTGTACATGCTCTTAGACATAGTTTCACCCCCTTCTCCATTATACATCGCCCCTGGGAATAGAGGTCAGGGGCCACCGCCGCGTGCTGAGTGCTGATGATGGGAACGAACTTGTCCAGCTTCTGCTCGGCTACGTTGGCAGCGTAAGCAGGCTATTATAGCTCTAGCTCGTGGACCAGCAACGTTTCGGCATGGCTATCCGTGCCTGTGAGGCAAGAGCCATCCGGGCCGAAGATGAAGGAGCCTCCGGGGAAGTCCTCGTCAATGGTTGCGCCGGTTTGCGTGGCGACGGCTATGAAGAGCCGGTTGTCGCGTGCCCAGGCAGGTAGACGCTCCGCCAGGTAAGATTGGTACCACTCGAAGCCTTCCCGCCACGATCCCTCGTCAGTTCGCCGGACATAGAGGCCGGGGGCCGATGAGTGGAAGATTATTCGCGCTCCCTTGCGCGCCATCTCCGCGAAGAGGTCCGGGCGATCACTGTCCGCGCATACCGCCAGGCCGCAAGGCAGGTCACCGTGCGGCAATCGCAGGTTGAAGATGGCGACCCCACCACCCGGTGAGAATAGCTCAGCTTCTTCGTCAACGACGTGTATCTTCCGGTAAGCGGCGGCCACGCGGCCATCCTGCGCCAGTATCTGCGTGATAAAAGGTTTGCCCGCCGGGTTTGCTTCGATGAAACCACCCGAAGCCGCGATACCGTGCTGCGCGGCCATATCCACGAACCGCTTCACCCAGATAGAGTCGAGAGGCTGCGCGGCATGCGGGAACTTCGACGGCTCGCAATACCCCGATAACCCCATCTCCGGGAAGATTACTATGTGGCAGCCTTCCGTGCTTGCGCAGGCCATGTATTCGCTCGCGCGGACGAGGTTGCCTTGCCAGTCCCCTTTTTCACACCGCATCTGCGCCAGGGCTATCTTCAATCTCATGGTGCTTTGATAGGCTCGTATAGCGGCTTTGGAGTTTCCCGTATCACTTGCCGCGTCCAAGTATCACCGCGCTCACGATACTCAACCCCAGCCCTACGGCCGCGCTCCACATATACTTTCGCTTCATGCTCGCGGAGGGCACGTAGGGAGCGGGGGGCAGGTTATAGGCTGCGGGTTCTTCGGTGAGGAGGAAGAAGGCGTTGAGGCGCTTGTACTCTCCGGCATCGTCCGCGCCGTAGAGGTACGCGTGTGGCTGGCTGCGTGCTCGCACCTCGCCTAACCTCTCCTTTGCCCTGCGGCGTAGCTCCTCGACCGGGCCGAACTGTATAGAGTCGGTGGGGCAGGCTTTCGCGCAGGCGGGTTCCAGGCCGTCCTTCTGGCGGTCGTAGCAAAGGGTACACTTATGCGCCCTGTGGTCCTCCTCGCTTCGCCCCAGCACTCCGAAGGGGCACGCCGCCACGCAGTAGCCGCAGCCGTTACAGATATCCTGCTGCACGTATACGTCATCGAACTCGTTGCGGATGATAGCCCCCGTAGGGCACGCTTGCTGGCAAGGGGCAACCGTACAGTGTTTACATACGTCGCTGTTGAATAACCACTTTACCGATTGCGAATTGCGAATTTCGGATTGCGAATTTGCTGCTCCTTCAAAATTCGCATTTCGCATTTCGAAATTCGCAATCTCGGTGAAGGTGACGTGCCGCCAGGTGGTGGCGGAGAGTTGGCGGGTATTGTCGTAGCTCTGGCCGGTCCACTGCATACCGTCGGCGGGCAGGCCGTTCCACTGCTTGCAGGCTACCTCACACGCCTTGCAGCCTATACAGAGGGTAGCGTCGGTGAAGAAGCCCATAGCCTCCCGGCTGGGTGGCGCGTCCATCAGCTTCATGCTCTGCCAGAGGTTGGGTTGGACTTCCTCTTCCATAGCGTGCGATTCGCTTAAAGGCAGCTAATTTTCTGCCCCTAACTAATCTGAATTCTGCCACGTTCAATCTTCAGGCCAATTCTTATGTGTGCTAGTTCGCACACTCTTTTACGTGCTTGTCAGATTACGGGGAGAGTCGCGCTTTCAATGCGGGTGAAACGCCTTTGGCAAGCAATTCCTGGCGGACCGGTCCAACGGTTTCGTCAAGTCCCGCAGCCGCTAAGCCGAGCGCACCCGCCGCCGCTACGGGCTGCGCCTTGAGGGCCGCATCGAATTGTCGGTAGAGAGCAGGATCGGTAGCCAGGTGGAACGCCAACTCCTGGCCTATCTGGCCTAACTGTGTGGGCAATTTGTCCTCTGTTGTTCCCAACAGCGCCGCGAGGTTAGCGTTCAGTTTAGCTTGCGGATCGACGGGTTGCGCAGCCGCGATTCCTGGGCCGGGCATGTCAGCCTTCATCGTTTGCTCAAACAAATGTGCGAAGGTGGCTGTTCCGCCCCTATTGATCGGGGCCTGGTCCTCTGGCGTCGCCACCATGGTAAGCCCTATCATGCCATCAGGCAGGGGTGCCTTCAGCAGCGCATCCGCGTTGACCAACCCGCCCCCGAATTCGCCTCGGCTCCACGCGGGCACCGGAGTAGCAGTTTCTCGGAGCAGCCGCATAAACGTCGTGGGGATGTTCCTCGCGCTGCCGCACGCTTTGATCAGTTTGGCGCGTCCATGTTTGGCGATCCAGAGTGCGGCCATTCCCGCCACTGTGGCTACCGCATAGGAGGTTCCGGATCCCTGCGCTACAATGTCATCGTTGTCGTTGGGGCTAGCGACCGCGAGCCAGACACGATCTCCCGGTGCGGTGATGTCTACGGCTGCCCCATGCGAAGAGCCTTTCCATATGCCCAGCTCTGCGTCACAAGCGGCCACCGCGACGACCTCTTCGTAGGCAGCGGGAAAGATTACAAATCCCACGCAGTTGCCCGCGGCTGCAAGCACTATGACGCCTTTATTCCTGGCATAAACGACCGCGTCGTGCAGCCGTTCGCTGCCTAGCCCACCCATACTTATCGAAATAACGTGCACCCCGGCATCGGCGGCTCTTTCAATGGCGCGAGCCAAATTCAGCGCATCCACTATGACTGTACTATCTGATACCCTAAATGGTACCAATTTAGCGCCGGGTGCCGACCCTGATACCGCGTTCGGCGCGCCGGGAGCCGCCGCACCCATGGGGCTGACGATTACGCTAGCCGTGCCCGTTCCATGCCCGCCGGTCTGCCAGGGGAAGTCGTGAAGGAGTTCATCCTTCGGATCGTTGTCTTCACGGAAGAAGTCGAAGCCTTTACTTACGAGAAGACTATCGGCTATCTCAGGGTGGTTGCGGTAGCCGCTATCCGGGTGGCCGATGAGCACGCCTTCCGCCGGCTTCTTGTTGCCTGGGAAGTGGTTGGGCCACGCTTCGGTCACCCTGGTTAGCTCCAGGCTCCACGCGTTTCCCCTGGCTTTGTCGAAATCCTTTCCCTTGCCGCACACCCAGTCCAATATGCCTCCGAATATGGCGGCCTGAAGTCTCGGCCCGGCTGCTGCCGCCTCCAGGTTGATTCCCCAGTCACGGCGGTCGGTTATCCATGCTTTGAAGATGGGTTCCGCACTTGCAATACCCGGCTGCTGGCGAAGAAGGTAAGTGAGCCTCCAGGCATCGTCTACCGGCAGCGCATTTTCGCCCTTGAAGACCTCGAAGTTGCTGCGCGTGTCGCCGTAGTTCCGGACGGTCCATCCCCGGCCCAGGACGTTAGTGACTGCCTTGTTTGCCTTCTTTGTGCCGTTGCCCCGAGTGGTCTTGACGGTGAACGCCTGGAATACCGGGTCGGGGTACCTTTGCGTAGTCCCCTCCGTATTGTTGTCGTTGCTCATTTCTATCCTCCTACCTACTAACCATGCGCAACGCGATTGGATCAACAGCCAATTCGGGTCGCCAAAGATACATGCACAGGTACAGCCAATTGTACAGCCAGTCACGCTTTTGTGCATCGGTAATATACCGAATCGGAGTTAATATCACAATATCATTAGTGTTGCTTTGCTATGCAAGTAATACTATGTAAAAGCAGCCTTACAATAAAACTTCAGGCCGATCTCCCTTCGGGCTGCGCCTGGTGCGGCGTGTCCGGCGTCGGCTCCTCGGTTGGACGCTTCGCCACAGGCACAGTCGGCACGTCCGAAGCCTGCGCCAAACGGCCTTTACGCACCTGGCACATGAAAGCTTTGCCTTCGTGCATGCTCACGTTGGGGTCGGTAATAATGGGGATAAGCTCGTTGGCCTGGCCGCCGGTGACTTCGCCCGTGTAGCTGAAATGGATAGGGAGGCCTATCTGGTGCAGCGTTTCGCCCTGTACGATCAGAGGCTGCATGCGCGGTGTGACCATCGCCCGCGCCTCTATCTCACCCCGCGGGCTGCTCACGACCATCCAGTCGCCGTGCTCGATGCCGCGTTCAGCCGCAAGCTCCGGGCTTATCTCCACGAACATGGCGGGCTGCAACTCGTTCAACCAGCTATCGAAGCGAGACATGCCGCCGCTCAAGTAATGCTCGGTCAGGCGGTAAGTGGTCGCCACTATAGGATAAGTGGATTTCGAATTTCGAATTTCGAATTTCGAATTACCCTGCTCGTTGGTGGATGATGGGGCTATGGGGTTGAGTTCGTGTTCGGGTATGATGGTCGCCGGGTTCACATTCTGGGCGTACAGGGGGTTGTTTACGGGCGATTCTATAGGCTCGTAGTGAGTGGGCAGGGGGCCGTCTTTCACGCCGGTGGGCGCGAAGAGCCAGCCTTTGCCGTCCGAGTGCATTATGAAGGGGGAGTCGCCGTCTATGGCATCCATACCTTTCGCGCCTTCCCCCGCACGATAGTCGGGCGGCCTGTCCACCGGGAAGTCGGGGATGTCGTGGCCGGTCCACTTTTGCTGTTCGGGGTCCCACCAGATATAGCGTTTGCGCTCGCTCCAGGGGTTGCCCTGCGGGTCGGCGCTGGCGCGATTGTACATCATGCGCCGGTTGGCGGGCCACGCCCAGCACCAGGCCGATTGCGGATTGCGGATTGCGGATTGCGGATTTGGTGGGCGCTCGTGAGCGCGGTTGCGGCCCTCTTCAGGGTATACGCCGCAATATATCCAGCAGCCACAGGCGGTGCTGCCGTCATCCTTTAACTGCTCGAACCCCTTCAGAAGCACAGGCTTAGCGCCATACTCGCCCCTCTCCCCTCGCCCCTCGCTCCTCACGCGGTAGCCGTTTATCTCCTTCAGCACCTTCTCTGCGTCAGGCTCGCCGTGTATGCGGCTGGGTGTGCCATCGGGTAGCATTTCGGGGAGATCGAAGCCGTAATCCCAGGTCAGGTTGAGGAGGCCCTGGTCGCGCTGCTCGACGCTGCCTGCGTACAACTCTTTGAGGCGCTTGCCGAGGTTCCATACGAACCACAGGTCGGAGCGGCAGTCTCCAGGTGGGTCAACCGCCTTATCATGCCATTGGAGGAGGCGTTGGGTGTTCGTGAGGGTGCCGGGCTTCTCCGCGCCCGCTGCTGCCGGTAGGAAAAATACCTCCGTGCCTATCTCTGCCGGGTTGGGATTGTCCGGCCCTTCCTTCCAAAAGGTGGCGCTCTCAAGCAGGAAGAAGTCGCGCACCACGAGCCAGTCGAGCCGCTTCAACGCCTCGCGGTTGAGGCGAGAGTTGGGCGCGCCCGCAGCCGGGTTCTGCCCCATCAAGAAGAGTCCGCGCACCTTCCCCCTCGCCATTTCGGTGAACGTAATCAATTGCGAGTGGTCGCCCGATATGCGGGGGAGCCATCCGTAGCCGTATTCGTTCTCCGGGGTGGCGGCCTCGCCGTACCACGCTTTGAGCAGGCTCACTATGAATTTTGGCAGGTTCGACCAGTACCCACCCGCCGCCGTCTCCTGCTCAATGTACTCTTTCAGGCTGCCGTGCTTGCGCGATTTGGCGGGCTGAGGCAGGTATCCCGGCAGGAGGTTGTACAGCGTGGGGATGTCTGTAGACCCCTGGATGCTGGCGTGCCCGCGCATCGCCATGACCCCACCGCCGGGGCGGCCAGCGTTGCCCAGGAGAAGTTGCAATATGGCGGCTGTGCGTATTATCTGCACGCCCGTCGTGTGCTGCGTCCAGCCTACCGCGTACACGATAGCCCCGGTACGCTCTCGCCCTGAGTTCGCCATCAACTGCTCGGCTACCTCAAGGAACTGCTCCTGGGTGCAGCCGCAGGTATCCGCTACTATCTCAGGCGTGTATCGGGCGTAATGTCTTTTGAGTATGTTTAGCACGCAGTTGGGGTGCTGAAGGGTAGGGTCGCGACTCAGGTTGGTTCCGACTCCCGCGTCCGAGGTCTGGCTCCACGACTCCATCTTGCTATCATGCTCGGCGTCGCTCGCGTCCGATGCGCCTCCCTCTTCGGCGTAGTGCCACCCGGCTTTGTCTACCTCGTACTCGCGTTTCGCGGCGTTGAAGCCTGAGAAGATGCCGCCGTTGTCCTCTGCGTCTACGTATTCATCATTGATGATGGTAGTAGCGTTCGTGTAGGCCAGGACGTACTCTTTGAACCAGCGTTCCTGCTGCAATACCTGGTTGATGATGCCGCCCAGGAATACTATGTCGGTCCCGGTGCGGATAGGCACGTATTGGGTCGCGCATGCCGACGTGCGGCTGAAGTGGGGATCTACGTGTATCACCTTCGCACCCCGCTCGCGCGCTTTCACTACGAAGCGGAACCCGACAGGGTGCGCCTCGGCCATATTGGACCCCATGATGAGCACGCAGTCGCTGTTCTGGAGGTCTTCCTGGAAGGTTGTAGCGGCCCCTCTGCCGAATGTGGCGCTCAAACTGGGCACCGATGCGCTGTGTCAGATGCGGGCCTGGTTCTCGATAGCCACTATGCCCAGGTTGTTGAAAAGCTTCTTGATGAGGTAGTTCTCTTCGTTGTCGAGCGTCGCCCCGCCCAGGTGCGACATCGCCAGCGTGTGATTGAGCAGGGTGCCGTCCTCGTCCCGCTCTACGAAGGTAGTGTCACGTGTCTCCTTCGCCAGTTGAGCTATACGCTCCATCGCCCAATCAAGCGGCCTGGCCTCCCAATGGTCACTGTAGGGCGCGCGGTAGAGCACCTGCGTCTGGCGGTGGGGGTTGACCATGAGCTGGTACGTGTTGGAGCCTTTAGGGCAGAGGGTACCCTCGTTGATGGGGCTGCGCTCGTCACCCTCTATATCTACGACCTTGCCCCCCTTGACGAAGATGCGCTGGGCGCACCCCACCGCGCAGTATGGGCATACGCCGTCCACCACCACCGCGTCACGGATACGCGAGTGCTTGGCGATGGAGACGGGGCTGAAGGGCTGGGGGTCGTTGCCAAGCCGCCAGAAGAGCTTACGCTTTCGGTTCTTACTCATAAAAGTCGCCTTCCAGATAGCTCTCATTGTTTCTCTTACGCGGAAATACAACCGCTAGTATTACTCACCGGCCTTTTGACGCTTAAAGATCAGGACTAGATCAATGCTCATGCTCGGTTGCGCTGCGCGCCGAAACAAGAAAATGAAGATACCCGCAAAAATCAAAGTTGGAAGGAGGAAACCAATCACACCAAGATACGTGCCCCATGTGCTTGCTTTCACAACACGTATTAGAGGCAGGCTATCCGGCGCTATGCCTGCTGACGCCAGGTACTCCTGGAGATTTCCGCCTGGTTCCCTTATTGCCCTTCTAACATCTCCTCTTGCGCCATAGCGGACCTCTATCAGGCTCGAATCTTCGTAAACTAACAACTCCGTCACCCTACCGGCTTTCACATCAGCAACAACCTGTGAGATAGGAATCTCATCTTCGGTTCTATACCGGCCCACGAATGAGAAGATGCCCACCAACAAAGAGGCTATCAGCACGATCCCTATAAGGCTGAACCTGGACGACAGCAGTCCTGGACGTGCGGCCTGGTCCTTCTTGCCTGGAAAGGCGAGGCTCCTGGCAATAGGGAAGGCGCTGACCAGCTCCCAACCTTCTTGTGCGTACCTCTGTATTATTTCAGGATCATCTGAGCGCACTGTGACGTATTCCCACTGTTGCATCGCAAACCTCCTTGCCAGATGTCATCCTCTGCCAAAGAAACGGAGCTGAATTATCTCAGGTTCTTCCCAGAAGGTAGTTGCTCCAGAGTGTTAGCAGTATGTAGAGCTGTATCAGGCTGCCCAAGTCTGCGTGAGATTGCTGCCGCTGCTTCGGTAAGTAGTATCGTTGGAGATACTACCTTGCCACCAGCGGATGTATGCTGGTCTATCCAGGTAAAGCTAGGCTGGTGTGCAATATCGCCAGGGATGAAGAATGCGAACTATTGCCTTGTTCTCTTCGACTGACATTGGCCGCCCTCCCTCTGTCAAGATGTAGCTTTATTTCCCGATGATACGGCCTTCACCTGAATAAACGTTCAGCCGCCCCTCCCGCAGGAAAGCGACAAGGGTCATACCGGCCTCTCGCGCAAGCTCCACCGCCAGGCTTGAGGGCGCGGATATTACCGCCATGATAGCGATACCCGACATGGCTGCCTTCTGCACGATCTCGAACGATGCCCGGCTGCTCACAAGGAGGATGTGGTTGTCGAGGGGAAGCAAGTCGTTGAGGAGGGCGTGGCCTATTACCTTGTCAACGGCGTTGTGGCGGCCCACATCCTCGCGCATGACCAGGAGGTTGCCGCCGGTGTCGAACAGCCCCGCCGCGTGGAGGCCACCCGTCTGAGTGAATACGGCTTGAGCGGCTTGTAATTTGGACACAAGCGCGTAAAGGGTATGCAGGCTTACTGTGGCCGCGCTCGATGTTGTGGAGGCATGAGAGGTTACCTGGCTGATAGTGGTCTTGCCGCAGATGCCGCAGCTTGACGTAGAGTAGAAGCTGCGCCGCCACTTTCGAGGGTCGAGCAGCGCGCGGTCGGTGGGGAGCAGGTTGACGATGTTCTGCGCCGGGTTGCCATCGTCCTCAGCGCAATGCCTGACCGACTCGATGTGGTGCTTGCCCGCGATGATGCCCTCTGTGTAAAGGAAGCCCACCGCCAACTCTACATCATGGCCGGGCGTGCGCATGGCGACTGCCACGTCCTCGCCTGCCAGGCGTATTTGCAAAGGTTCTTCTACCGCAAGGTTGTCGTAGGTCCACTGGTGGGCGTCGCCGGAGTAGCGAAGCACAGGCTCGGTGGCGCTCATAAGCGCTATCGATTGGCCGGTACCGCTCCACCCAGGCTCGCCGGGGATATGCAAAGTAATTTGTTCGCTCTCCATAATCCATTGTATTGCGTGCTGCGGGGCTAGTCAACTTGTATTCTTGACAGACCTGGCTGGCATAGGAAATGCAATTCTACGTGCTATGGTCCGCCATCTTATTTCGCTAACCCAACAATTATGATATGGATCGGCACATCAGGGTGGGTCTACAAACACTGGATAGGCCGCTTCTACCCGCCTGAACTGAAACAGAAGGACTGGCTCGCCTTCTACGCGGCGCGTTTCCCCACTGTGGAGATAAACCGCAGCTTCTACCGCCTGCCCTCGTATGAGAACTTCCAGGCGTGGGCGTGGCAGGCCGGTTTTCATCATGGCTTCCTCTTCGCGGTCAAGGCGAGCCGCTACCTCACGCACATGAAGCGGCTCTACGGGCCGGAGGAGCCTATCGGCAGGCTCATGGGCGCGGCATCGGGTCTGGGGCCTCATCTTGGGCCGTTCCTCTACCAGTTGCCGCCCCGGTGGTCAGCCGACCCTACTCGCCTGTCTTACTTCATCTCCCGCCTGCCCAGGGAGCACCGCGCCGCCTTCGAGTTCCGCGACCACTCGTGGTACCAGCCCGACATCTACCGCATCCTGGACGAAGCAGGCTACCCCATAGTGCGCGCTATCGGCGGCTACCACACCCCGATGGACGTGCCGGACGTAGGCTCGTTCCGCTACCTGCGCGTTCATGGCGGCCAGTACGGCATCGGCCTGACCGACGGCGAGCTTGGCTACTGGGCCGACCGCCTGGCCGGATACGCCTCGCAAGGCATAGACGCCTTCATCTACTTCAACAACGACCCCGACGGCCACGCCATCTACGACGCCTACCGCCTGCGCGACATGCTTCAGCATACGGGGGCGGTGTACGCGTAAAACGTGAAACGTAATTATTGAACCACAAAGGCACGAAGAGCACAAAGTTCGCTAAGGTTTTTGTGTGGGCTTGCGATTTACGTTTCACGTTTCACGTTTCACGTTTTACGTCTTACTTCCTCATCTTCGGCTCGCCAGGCGGGGTCTACTATGCAGAGGAACTTGAGGTCTGTCGCGCCGGTGTTTTGGATGTGCTGGGTGGCTTGGGGTGGGACGTAGATGGCGCAGCCCGCGCGGATGTCCGCTGTTTCTCCGTTGACGTGCATGACCCCTACGCCTTCCAGGATGTAATAGGCTTCGGAACCGGCAAGCCTATGTGGGAGGGAGCTTTCGCCGGGTCTGACGTAGGCGTGGGCCAGGCTGTAACGCATCTCTACGCTGTCGTTGGCGGGGTGCAACACTTCTCGGAGGTTCGTGCCGTCTCCGGCTACGAATTCTTCGCACTCGTCCAGGGCTTTGGTTATCATCATTTCAAGCCTGATATATCTCCATCGCCCCGGCCAGGCCAGCGCCAGCCTCGATGCTATGACCTTGCGCCTTGAGGATTTGCTCTAGCGCGGCGAGTAGTTGCAGCACGAACTCCTGCTGCGAGCCGTAGCCCATCAGCCCCACGCGCAGGAGTTTGCCCTTTAGCGGGCCGAGTCCGCCGCCTACCTCTATACCGTGCTCATTCAGCAAGGCTGTTCTTATGGCGGCTTCGTCAAGGCTGCCGGGCAATTTGACGGCGTTGAGCGGCCACAGGCTGATTTCCTCGTCCGGTAGAAAGTCCAGACCCAGGCCCTCTATGCCTGCCCGGAAGGCGCGATGGTTGAGATGGTGTCTATGCCATCTCTCCTCCAAACCTTCTTCGTGGAGCAGGCGCAGGGCGGTGTGCAGGGAGTAGATGAGCGGCGCTGAGATGGTGTGATGGTACTGGCGCTCATCCCAGTACTTCGACAGCAAGACGGCATCGAGGTAGAAGGTTTGCAGAGGGGTATTCCGGCGGCTCGCTTTCTCTAATGCCCGGTCGTTCATTGTGAATGGCGCGAGGCCGGAGGGCGCGCCCAGGCACTTCTGGCTGCCACTATAGCAAACGTCTATGCCCCACTCGTCCACGCGCAAGGGATGGCCCCCAAGCGAGGTAACGGCATCTACCAACATGAGAGCGTCCACCTCATGCGCCGCCCGGACGATCTCCGTCAGGTCCTGGCACACCCCCGTAGAGGTCTCGGCATGCACAGCGCACACCACGCGCGGGCGCGCATGCCTTATCGCGTCGCGCATTTGCTGTGGGTCAAGCGCGGTGCCCCACTCGGCGTCAACTCGCGTCAGCCTCCCTCCCAGGCGCTGCACTATCTGGCACATGCGGTCGCCGAAATAGCCCGCGACCCCAACAACCACGCCATCCCCCGCCTCGATGCTGTTCGCAAGGGCGGCTTCCATACCCGAAGTGCCCGTGCCGGAGAGCGCCAGCGTAAGCCTATTCTTCGTCTGAAACACGCCCCGCAACATATCCTGTAGCTCCCCCATCATCGCCAGCAACGCGGGGTCAAGATGTCCCAACGGCGGCAGCGCCAGCGAAGCAAGCACCTCCGGGTCAACCTCGCTAGGCCCCGGCCCCAGCAGGAGCCGCTTCGGAGGTCGCGTCGGGGCGACGGCACTAGCAGACGTATTCTCAATTGCCATGCGTTACCTCCTTACGAGGGATCAGGGGTCAGGGATCAGGGATCAGGGGTCAGGTGATGAGTACTGGGTGTTGGAAGTTGGACGTTGGACATCAAGGCCTATTAAGGCTGATCCCTGACCCCTGACCCCTGATCCCTCGTATAGACATATCGAGTATTTCGACGGGGTGCAGCACCTTAAGCGTGTGGCCCAGTCGGCTGGCGGTGCTTTGGATTTGGAGCGTGCAGCCTGGGTTGGCGCTGGCTACTATCTGCGCGCCTGTGCTCAGGATGTGGCGGGTTTTGCGCTCACCAAGCTCGGAGGCAGGCTTTGGCTCTACGAGGTTGTATATGCCCGCGCTGCCGCAACATATGTCGCCCTCCGGGATAGGCACCAGTTCAACGCCCGGTATGCTTTCCAGCAGGCGGCGAGGCTGGCGGCGCACACCCTGGGCATGCGCGAGGTGGCAGGCGTCATGGTATGCGATCTTCGCCTTTAGCGGCTTGCGAGGGGCGACAGGACCTAGCTCGTCCAGTAATTCGGTAACGTCCCTTACTCGCTCTGAAAACCGGACGGCGCGCTCTGCGAACTGCGGGTCGTCACGTAAAAGGTAGCCGTATTCTTTCATGCTGGAACCGCAGCCCGCCGCGTTGACCGCTATATAGTCCAGTTTGCATTGCTCGAAAGTGCGGATAAGCTCGCGGGCGTACCTCCTGGCGTCTTCCTCCAGTCCCGCATGTAGAGCGAGTGCCCCGCAACACCCCTGTGTAGGTGGATCATACACTTCGCACCCCTCCGCCGCCAACACTCGTATCGTGGCCGCGTTCACTTGCGAGAAAAATACGCGCTGCACGCAGCCGGTGAGCAGGCCAACCCGCGCCCGCCGCTTGCCTCTCGCGGGCATAAATACAGGTATGCGCCGCCTCAACCCTTTCAGCGTCACCGGCGGCATCAAAGCGTGGAGGCTCGCCAGCCTGGGCGGCAGCTTCGCTAGCAAACCCGTGCGCGTCACCAGACTTTGCATACCGCTCCTCTGGTAAAGCAGCAGGGGCAGGGCAAGGAGGCGAAGGCGCGCAGGGTGGGGGAAGAGCGCGAAGAGCATCGCGCGGAAAAGCCGGTCGGAGCGCGTGCGTGGGTAGCGTCGCTCGATCTGCTGGCGAGTAGACTCTATCAGCTTATTGTACTGCACCCCCGAAGGGCAGGCAGTGATGCAGGCCATACACCCCAGGCATTGGTCGAAGTGGCGCACGTAGGTATCGGTCATGGCAACCTTGCCCTCGTTGCCCACCTTCATCAGGTGTATGCGCCCGCGCGGCGAGTCCATCTCCTCTCCCCACAGGACATAGGTGGGGCAGGTGGGCAGGCAGAAGCCGCAATGCACGCAATCGTCTATCAACGCCGGCGACGGGGGATTGTGTGCGTCGAATGCGGAATGCGGAGTGCGGAATGTGGAGTGTTGGGAGTTGGAGGCTAAGCGGAGTAGAAGATTGTCCTCGGAGCTGTGTATGGCTTCGGCGGCTGAGGTTTCTGTTGCTGCCCCTATATCCTGGGGGCCGCTCAGCACGCTCGTTTCGCCCGCAGCTTCAGCGGCTGCGTGCATGTGTGCGGGCAGGCCACCCATCTCTCGCTCATAAGTGGGGGAGGCTTCCTGTTGCTGCTCTTTGTCTCGCGCTTGCTCCATCTGGCCTGCCTATATCCCTCCAACAAACCTTCCGGGGTTGAGCGTGCCGTTCGGGTCGAACTGCGCCTTTATCCTGCGCATCAAGCCCACGCCCTCGCCCGCATCACCCCATGCATCAATCTGCGAGTGCACCTCTGCCGGAGCGCGCCACACTACAAGATTGGAGCCGCACAGTTCAGCTTGCCGTCTCAAGTCTCGCAACAGCCTCACTGCCTCACCTGTGGACGGGTCGTGCCAGCGTAGGAGCGCATGGCCGTGTCCCACGTGGGCGCGTACCGAGATCTGCGTGTTGGTCTCTCTTGTCGCCTTCTGTGCATTTTCCACCAATTTTGGCAATTCTGTCACCGGCGCGATGAGGCGGGCAAGCACGGTGCCCTCTGTAGTATGCGCTATAGTGTCAAATTGCCGCCAGAGCGCCTCTTCCTCCCCGCCAGCCAGGGTTTGCGATTTACTACCCAGCAGTTCCGCGACACGATCTGCCTGGGCCTCAACCGAGCCGGGCGAGCCTTCAAAGCGCACGGCCAATACAGATTGCGCGCTATCGCCCTCACTAAAATAATCAATACTGGTGGGCACAAGTGTGGAGTCGAGGATAACTGCAACCGCTTTGCCCACATCCATTACCGGCATCTCTCGACTTACAACTGTAGCCGACGCCGAGGGCAATGGATAGAGCCGAAACGTTGCCTCCACAAGCACGCCCAACGTGCCGAGCGAACCTGTGAGCAACTTGGGGAGATCGTAGCCTGCGACGTTCTTCACCACCTTGCCGCCCCCCTTAGCCACAACGCCGTCGGCCCGCACGAACGTAACCCCCAGGATGAGGTCTCGCACGCCCCCATAACGGATGCGCCTGGGGCCGCTGTCGCTGGTGGCTACCAGCCCGCCTACCGTGCCCGGCACCGGAGGGTCAATCGCCAGGAACTGTCCCGCGCCCCCCAGCGCCCCCTGTAAGTCGCTCAATCGCACGCCCGCCTGCGCGGTGACGGTCATATCGCCCGCCGCGTGCTCTACTATTTTCGACAGGTTGCCCAATTGGAGCAGGATGTCGCAACCTGTAGGCGCGTTGCCCCTATCCAGCTTTGTGCGCGTACCGCAGGGCACCACCTTCAGCCCCCGTCTATTCGCCCACGCAAGCAGCCGCGACACCTCCTCAATATTACCGGGCATTACGGCCACCGAAGGCACGACACCCATTACAGCCTCAGCCTCGATTGCCTGGCGCACATCTTTTATACCAGATTGCCCGGCAACTTCCTCCGCGTCAATCCTGCGTGTCGTCACTTCCCCTCCAGGGCAGGCGTATGCAATCCAGGTGCGCGATGGTCTTTGCTCGATCTGCCTGTATGAGCCTTTTGACTGATAGCGGGCTTATTTCTATTGGTTGGTACGCACCTCATCGCCTGCGAACCAGTATGGTCCTGGGCACGCATCAGGCAAAGGCTCACGTAATTGCTTGGACATGGCCGCGCCAGATGAGGCCGGTATCTCACCTCCATCAATGAACACTGAGTCCCCGACCTGTGCGACTACCTGGCCGGCCTTGTTATAGATTTGGATCTTGTTATCTTCTGTGCTCAATGTAACGTCAGGCGGCCATAATATCAAGTAAGCGGCGCTGGAATTATCCGCAATCACCCGGAGGCAACCGTTGACCTCGGCCAACTTACCCGTGAGATATGATGCAGGCACGGCGCGGTCCTCTTGTGCCGGTACTTGTTGAGGGAAAAAGATCCCTGAATTGGGTGTTGACGTAGCCATCTTAGCTTCTGGTACTGAAGTAGCCACCTCAGATTCGGGTACTGAAGCCGTATTCGGTGTGCTGTCGCATGCGGAAATAAGAATCAAAGCAGTTATGAGCGCCAGGCCCACCAATCCAGTAGACAATGATCGCGCTGGACTTGCCCCTGGTTGCCCCTCCAGACGTTGAGCAAGCTTTCGCAGTTTACCATATCCCATCTCTATCTCCTTACTGCTACTTCACAGCGCACCCTAAGAAACCCTTGAGGGAAATGGGGTTGACTGGCTGTGATACTGACTATCCTGGGAAACTTTAGCCGTAAATCTAAAATAAGTCCGCTATTCCGGCCTGTTGAAGCGGGTGTGGCCTGTATGGGCCTGGGCGCTCACCGCACAACCTTGGGGTTGGAAAGACCTTATCGGGGTTGTATATGCGCTTCGGGTCTACCGCGCAACGCAGCATCTGCATCGTATCAAGGTCATCGGGGCCGAACATCGCGGGCATATACCGCTTCTTGTCCGCGCCCACCCCGTGCTCGCCCGTGATGCTGCCGCCCGCGTTGACGCAAGCCCGCAATATATCGCCCGCCAATTGCTCGGCGTGGTGCGCCTGCCCCTCTATCGAGCCGTCGAATAGCACTAACGGGTGCAGGTTGCCGTCGCCCGCGTGGAAGACGTTGGCGACGCGCAAGCCGTACTGCTCGCTCAAATCGTTGATCTCGCGTAGCACCTGGGAGAGCGCGGTGCGCGGGATTACCCCATCTTGCACGTAATAGTCGGGGCTGATGCGGCCCATCGCGGCGAAAGCCGATTTGCGCCCCTTCCACATAAGCACCCGTTCGTCATCGTCCTGGGCGATGCGTAGGGAGGACGCGCCACCGGCCCGGCATATCTCCTCCACCATCGCCATCTGCTCTTTTATCTCGATGGCCGGCCCGTCCAGTTCGACCAACAGGATAGCCCCCGCGTCGAGGGGATAATTGGCGTGTACCGCCGCTTCGGCGGCCTGGATGCTGAGATTGTCCATCATCTCTATGGCTGCGGGCACTATCCCCGCCCCGATGATGCCGGTGACGGCCCCCCCCGCCGCGTCCGTGCTCTCGAAAGCCGCCTGCAAAGTCGCCACCCCTTCCGGCTTGCGTACCAATCGCAGCGTGACCTCGGTGACTATCCCAAGCGTGCCCTCCGACCCGACGAACACGCCCACAAGGTCGTAGCCCGGCTTCTCCACAGCTTTGCCGCCCAGCCGGACCACCTCGCCGTCCGATAGGACCACCGTGAGGCCCAGGACATGGTTCACCGTGAAGCCGTACTTGAGGCAATGCGCGCCTCCTGAGTTCTCGGCCACGTTGCCGCCTATAGAGCAGACCTGCTGGCTTGAGGGGTCGGGCGCGTAGTAATAGCCGTGTGGCGCTACTCGCTGCGTGACCCACAGGTTTAGCACGCCCGGCTGCACGACGGCCCGCGCATTCGCAAGGTCTACCTCCAATATCTCCCGCATACGGCTGAGGCCAAGCACTATGCCGTCAGCAACCGGCAAAGCCCCGGCAGAGAGGCCCGTCCCCGACCCGCGGGGCACGATAGGGATGCCCTGTTCGTAGCATAACCTCACCACCGCCTGCACCTGCTCCGTGCTCGTGGGGAGCACCACCAGCATAGGCACGACGCGGTAGTTACGCAGCCCGTCCGACTCGTAGGTAAGTAGCTGTTCAGGCTCGCTGATGACCCCTTGCGGTCCAACGATGGCAGTCAGCTTATGTATGAGTGTGTTGCGTTCCATAGGCTCCAGGGGTCAGGGGCTAGGGGTCAGGGGTTAGGGATCAGGGGTTAGGTAATTTACTGATCCCTGACCCCTGATCCCTCACGAAGTAATAGAGTTCCCCTGCCTGCAAGAAGTGTACTCGCTGGGTGGGGTGATGGGCTTGCAGGTAATCTAGCAGGTAGGCGGGGTTGATGCGGTTGGCGGCGAACATGTCGTTGTGGCCGGGGATGAGCACTTTGACGCCTGCCGCTACAGCAAGCTCGGCGGCCTCCCTGTAGTCCAGGTTGCCTGTCAGGTCATGCTGTTCGCGGAACCAGTCGCGCCCGTTGATGGGGAGGCAGGCTATGTCTATCTCCTGCTCCTTCAGGCGCTCGATGAGGCCAGGGTAGATTATAGTGTCGCCACAGTGGTAGAGGGTTACGCCGTTCATGTTGATTATGAAGCCCAGGTACGCGGGGTTGCCGTGCTCGTCCGGCTCCTGGCGGTAGTGAGCGGAAGGGATGGCCGTCACCGTGAGGCCGTCTCCATGTTCCACAGCCTCTCCGACGGGCGGCACCGATATGCGCCCGGTGTCGAAATGCTCTTGAGACAGCGTCTCCTTTGCCTTATAAGACGTTACCAGGCATGCGTCCTTAGATGCGCGCATGAGAGGGTGGAGGGTCTGCGGATCGCAATGGTCGGCGTGCTGGTGGGTAGCAAGCACGAGCGTAACCGTATCAAGCTCTTCGGGCGGCACCACGATGGGTATCTGCCGGGCGAAGAAGTCCATCTGGTTAGGCACTATCTCTTCAACGTAGTTGGACAGGTAGGGGTCTATCACCACTATATGCCTGCCACTCTTCAAGATGTACCCCTGCTGCCCCAACGCCCAAAGTGCCAGGTGCCCATGCGGTACCTCTAGCTCCCGCACCTGCCGCGCCAGTGTAGATTTTCCGTTCGTGTCGGTCATTCAGTTCTCCGGGAAGTGAAACGTAAAACGTGGTGCGTATTGCGTAGTACGTATTGCGTAAAACTCCAAATAACCTCTGCGTTTCTATTCATATATCTTAGTGTTCTTTGTGTCTCTGTGGTTCAATGATTACGCAATACGCAATACGCAATACGTTTCATGCCAGCGCGTTTTCTACATCAATGCGGTTTTGGTCTACCAGGGAGCGAAATGCTTCTATCGTGGCGCGCACGCCGTCGACCAGGGGGGTTTCGGGCGCATCAGGCAGCAATCCTTTCAGGGTAGCGCTGTCTAGCTCGTCGGGAAAGGGGAGGCGCGTTTCGGGGAATGTGATGCGTCCCTGCATTTCGGGCGCGACCTCTTCAATCGCGGCCACTACCTCCTGCACGCTCACTTTGCTGCCGCCCAGGTTGATTACCCTCGCGCCCTCGAACGGCACCGCAGCCAGGGCGATGAGGGTGTTCGCGGCATCATCTCCCCACTGGAAGTTGCACCGCCCGCCGTACGTGATGGCGTAGTCGCGGCCCAGGGCTGCGGCGAGCATCGCTTTGGTGGGCGACGAAGTGACACCCCTATCGCGTCCCAGCCCGTAGATTACGTAGGGGCGCACGCCGATGCTCGTTACACCATTGTCCTGGGCGTAGATGCGTGCCGTGCCCTCGTTGGCTTGCTTGTAGACGCCGTAGTGGGTGGCGGGTGCGAGCGGCGCATCCTCCGGCACAGGGCCAGGCTCGTAGAGTTCGGCGGGACCGTACACGGCGGCAGAGCTTGTGTATATGACGCGCTCCACCTGCGCCGGGTGGCGGGCCGCTACCTCAAAGACGTTCACGGTGCCTGTGACGTTCACCTGCGCGCCCAGGATGGGGTTGGCCTTGCAAAAAGGCACCTGTAGCGCGGCCAGGTGGATGATATGCGTTATACCCTCGCCTATCACCACGCGCTCGACAGTCTCGTAGTCGGTGATGTCGCCCTGCTCGATAGGCACCTGGGCGATCTCCTCATCGCTCATGAGCAGCTTGAGGCGCGACGGGTCGGCGCTCAGGTCGAAGGCGACTACCTTCTCACCCTGCCGCAAAAGGTTGTGTATGGTCCATGCACCCAGGCACCCCATCGCGCCTGTTACCATGTACGTGTTGCTCATTCTTGCTCCGGGTGTTTGCTCTTCGATTGGCATTGCCCAGCGACTGAAGTCGCGGGCAACGATTACAAAGTCGCCCTGCGGCGACTACTCTATCCCTCATAGTCCGCGTAGGCGGACTTCGTTTTCGTTGCCCGCGACTTCAGTCGCTGGGCAACATTCGCCCTTATGATAGATTCACCTCGAATTGTCCTATTGCTTCACCATCAGGCAGCACGCCAAACTCTATACGGTAGTGTATCTCTTCGCCTGGGGCCATGTGCTTCAGGCGGCCCTCTTCGCGCAGGCGCTTGCGCGGGGTCTCCCACTGGTTGGCGGGTTCCAGGGCGCACACGTAGTCGCCCGCCGACATCTGCTTCCACTGGGCGAGGTAAGGCAGTTCAGCCGCCCTGTAGCGTATATAGGCCCCGAACTGCAAGTCGCGGTTGACGATGGCAGCCTGCGCGAAGCCGTTGCTGCTCACGCGTGGCTTGTGGAAGAAGACCTGCTCGGCGTAGTTGGGTACGGGCTGGTCGAACCTCGTATGATTATCAAATCCGCTCCTGGCAGCTTCGTCCCTGGGGTTCACTAGCTCGTCGTCCACAACCAGCTCCGACGACGGGCTTACGACGGGGAAACCGAAGTTGCAATGGTAGAGGATCATATGCGGCGTCTCGCGGTATCCGTCGTTGCGCACGGTATCCTCTATCACGAGGCTGCTCGCGCCCAGCCTGGTAGATATTCTGCGGGTGAGGAGCAAGTTCTCGCCCCCCAGCATCGCCTGCCTCGCCTGGCCTTCTATCTCAAGCACGTAGTCATCGCCGCGCCATTCCTCCGTCACGCAGACTTTGCCCGCAGGTATGTGGGCGATGCGACCGTGCAGGCCGAGGTGCTCCCCCTGGTCCTCCTCCGGGTGGCCGAAGAAGGTAAGGCCGCACGTAGTGACAAGCCCCCCGCCGAAGGTGCGCGCCCAGCCATAACCTTGCGGCTCGTACTGGCCCGCCCCGCCCAGCGCCGGGTGGACCCACGCGAGAGGCTTTCCGGCGTACTCCGCCGCGCCCACGTCCATAGCGCGGTCCAGCAGCACCTGGAAGCGGAACCCACTGCCGGTGTACACATCCGCCACCCGCAGCCCGCGTGCCTTGCCGTCCGCAAGCTCCGACACGCGGATGCCTGCTATCTGCGCCATCGTGCTCGTCAGCGTGCGCAATTCTTCTATCGAATAGTCAGTTCCGAATAGCTGTGGCATCTATTTACCCTTTATAGCATGCGCTTACAAATCTGCCCTGGCCTTGAATTCTTCAACAGTCAGCCCAAGAATGAGATCGTCAAAGTACTGGCCTTCGGTGTATATCATCCGGCGCACACGGCCCTCAAGCTGGAAGCCGAGGCTCTCGTGCAGACGCAACGAAGTCTCATTGAAGCTGTAGGTATGCACGGTCGCTTTCTGGTAGCGCAACTCCTCAAAATAGTATCGCAAAATGAGGGTGATAGCCTCCGAAGCGTAACCTTTACCTCGATGATCCTTGAGTATGCTCACGCCATAACTGAATGTCCCATTCCTGGGATCGCACGCATGCGTGTTGATGGAGCCTACCATCTCGCCCGCGAGGGTCTCTATTACGAAGAAAAAAGTATCGTCTGCTGCCTCCTGTGTTGACAGCTTCTGCGCCCACTGCTTGACAGCTTCCCGTGATTGTGGAGGCGGAACACTGTAGAGATTCCTGGCTGTCTCGCTATCAAGATTCCAGTCCCAGAAAGCTTGCCAATCTGACGGCTCTATACCACGAAGCCTGATATGCTCACTTTCCCAGAGATTACCTTTCATTATGGGACATAGCCCAACCTGGCTTCCAGGCTGGCTTTGACCTGGGGCCATTCTTCGTCTGTGATGCTGAACATTACGCTGTCGCGGAAAGTGCCGTCGGGGAGAATTATTTGCTTCCGCAAAGTGCCCTCGCGTATCGCGCCCAGCTTTTCCATAGCTCTCTGGCTCTGCAAGTTGCGCCTGTCCGTTTTTAGTTGCACCCTTATTGCTCCCAGCGTCTCGAAGGCGTGGCGCAGCATGAGGTACTTGCACTCCGGGTTCACCTGTGTGCCCTGGTACGGCCTTGCGATCCAGGTGTAGCCTATTTCAAGGCCGCGATGCTCCGGGCGGATGTCGAAGTAAGATGACGTGCCTATGGGCTGTCCTGTTTCCTTAAGTATCATAGTGAATGGGACCCGCCCGGGCATATCCAGGTTACGTTGAACGTACGCCCTGAAGGCTTCAAGGGTCGTATCCTCAAGCACTACGGTCGTATATTTGAAGATGACCGGCTCCGCCACCCGCCATAGGCCCTCTGCGTGGCTCATGCTCAGCGGCTCAAGACGCAGAGTGCGCCCCTCTATTGTCACAGGTTCTACTCGCATAACGTCATATCTATAACAAAGTCGGAATGCTTGGGGTTCAGCAACCCCTGTACCCTTGTCATTCTGAGCGCAGCGAAGAATCTCGTCCCTAGCTCATCCTTTTGCCTCAGTCTCTCCCCTTGCGTCCCCAGCATAATACGCGAGGGACGAGATTCTTCGCTTCGCTCAGTACAGCACTAACAAAGAAATGTCTGCGTAGGGGCGACCCGGTGGGTCGCCCGGGTGGGGATGGCGAACCAACTTTACGCGTGACCCTGGCAGGGCGACCCACCGGGTCGCCCCTACCTTACACATTTTATTCCTGGACATAACTTTGTTAGTGCTGTACTCAGAATGACAGGGATGTTGGCGTGGTTTCCTGTTGTAGTGCCTCTATGCAACAGCCTTGCCATTTATGCCGAAACTGTCTCAATAGGCTGAGATGCTTCTACCTTTATCGCCATGCTCATCTGTGCCTGCTGCCTCGCCCAATCTGCAACCTGCCTCGGCACCACCCCATGCGCCGCGTCGGTATGGTACAGCATACGGTTGGAGGGCGCGATCCTCATGGCGCGTCTCTCAAGATGCTGGCGGCGCTCGGCCCCGACGCCTGCGCGATGGGCTGCCAGGTCGCCCTCGTACAGCCTTTTCTCACCGTGCGCGAACGCCTCCCTGTCGAGCAGGTCTATGCGCCCGGCCCGGAAGCGCAGGTGCAGCAGGTCGCCCGTTTGCAGGTACGCGATGCCGCCGCCGTGTACCGCTTCGGGGGTTACATGCCCCACCGACGCGCCGAAGTTCGTGCCCGAATAGCGCCCGTCCGTTATAAGCGTCACCAACTGCCGCAGCACCCGGTCGTAGTTGATGCGGAAGGAGGGTACTGCCATCTCCGGCATGCCGTATGCTTCCGGCCCCTGCCCGCTGATCACTATGGCGATACGAAGGGTATGCGTCGTCACCATCTCATCATAGAGCCTGTCGGGATCAATCTCACTGATGGACTTGTGGAGTAGTGTGCGGTTGCACTCGTACATCTGCCTCAGCACATCGTAAGTCACACCGGGCGCATCGCGGAACTTCTTCAGCACATCGGGGTCCACCAGGGCTTCGTTGGCGGAGTCTTCAGTCTCGTAGTAGAGCACGAGCGCCACCTTATCATCGAACTTGTTCAGCAGGTCGTCCGGCATGCCGCTTATCTTGACGATAGCCGACTCGAACCAGTTCGACCTCAGCACGTCCACGCCCGAAAACGCCCGGCGCGGTGTGGAGAGGATGATCGGGTTGTCCTTGACGCCATCCGCGCTCAGGTTGCGGGTGTCGGAGAGCCGCCCGTGCCAGGTCTGCCCCGTCACGGTAGGCGCGTCCAGGTCCATCGGCACGCCCAGGCGCGACAACTCGTAGAAGACCGTCTCTATGCCGCGTATCTGCCCCGCGCAACACTGCTGGGCGAGGGCGAAAACGTCACGCCCCTGTGTGAGGGAGTAGTCGTAGATATCGGGCACCGGCGCGGCACGGTGGATGCGCTCTGTATCCCACAGGGAGAAATCGTACCCCGCGTAAATCATGGCGGCTACTATATGCATCACAAGGTTGGTGGAGCCGCCCAGCGCGCTATGCACTCGTACCACATTGGCGATGTTGCGCGTCACGATCTCCCCCACCGAATAGCCGGGGTCATTCAGCAACCCGAATAGCGCGTCAATAGAGGCGTTGACCTGCGCCTGCGTGGGCGGCAGCGTCAGCAATTCGACTGACGGGTGTACAAGCCCAAAAGCGGCCACCACGTCCCGCGAAGAGTTACCTGTGCCGTGAAAGGCGCAGATTCCGCCCTGGCTGTCGCACGTATTGACCGCCAGCCGCTTCTCCAAACTCTTGTGTTCTTGCGCCGTCAGGATGCCTTCCTGCGTAGCCCGCTCGAACAGCGCCTGAAATACCTCGTTGGTGGTACATTGGAGGATATATTCGAGATTGTCGTGTATATCTTCCGCCAGATCGTGCAGCCCCGCCCCTTCAGCGCGTATCGCCAACTCTCTTATTTCAATCACTACATCCGGCGGTATGCTGCCCCCTTTGAGGACGTGGGCAGGCGCGAACGTACCGTACACGGGTGGCTCGCCGCGCAATCTCCTCACACGGTCGAGGTGAGCCAGGGCCGAGACAATTGCCATAGGGGTCTTGTCGCAGCCCTGTATGACGAACGCCGCGTGGTACGACTGCCCCTCCATCTGGTTGACAACCATCTGCGTCACGGCATTGCGCGATTGCAGCGAATAGCACATCCCCACCGTGCTTTGCGCCGTGCCATCGCACACCACCGGGATAGAGAAATAGAAAGGCACTCCTCCATCGTGCCAGATGCGTACCGCCGCCCGCAGCATCGTGTCCCAGTCCTTGACGTGCGCCGGGTGGTCGGGCGAGCCACCGATAATGGCGATGCGAGGCGCGTTCTGGTCGAGCCTGTCGAATATGGCTTCAAGCGTGCAATCGGTCTTCACCCCATGAAGCTGGTAAGCGCGGTCCAGCAGCGCCGCCACAGTGATAGGCTCGTTCGCCTTCCCCTGCACGTGGTCGCGATATGGGTTTATAGGGCTATTTATCCTGATCGGCTGCATAAATCATCCTAACCTTACAAATGATTGAACCGCAGAGACGCAGAGGCGCTGAGATGACCTATTTATTTCCACGACAACAAACATTTCCTCGGCACTCAGCACTCGGTACTCGGTACTCGGTACTCGGTACTCGGTACTAGCTACGTCCCGATCCGGCCCTCTTTCTCCACGAACTCGAAGCCTGGGGTGGGGCTGTAGCTGGTCCAGCCGCCATCCACCATAAGCGTGGTGCCGGTGATGAAGCCCGCTTCGTCTGAGGCGTAGAAGAGCACGGCTGCTACAACGTCGCTGGGTTGGCCTACGCGCCTGATTGGAATCACCCCCGCCCAGTCGGTGTCGTAATTCGGGTCGTCGTGGAGGTTGCGCTCGTTGCTGATAGCGCCTGGGGCTACCGCGTTGATGGTTATATTATACGGGGAAAGCTCAAGCACAAGGTTGCGTACCAGCATCTGCAAACCCCCTTTGGTCATGGCATACGCCGAGAGGTACTGCACCGCCTGGTTGCCCGTCACCGACGACGTAACGATAATCCGCCCACCGCCACCCTGCCTGACCATCTCGCGGGCTGCGGCCTGAGCCGTGAAATACGTCCCTTTCAGGTTGGTATCCACCACAGCATCGAACGCATCCTCCGTATAATCGAGAAACTTGCCCCAGCTAGTGATACCCGCATGGCAGCACGCGATGTCTATGCGCCCGAACTCCTCAACGGTCCGCGCTACTATCCGGCGGCAGTCCTCTACCCTGGCTATGTCGCCCTGTACCACGACGGCCCTGCCGCCACTCGCCACTATCTTACTCACAGCATCTTGCGCGCCCGCCTCGTCCCGGTTGAAGTTGGCGACCACAGCCGCGCCCGCCTCCGCGAGGCCGATAGCCAGCTCGTAGCCTATCCCTTTGCTCGCCCCCGTTACGAGGGCTACTTTGCCTGATAGGTTGGTCATAGTGTGCGTCTATTCCTGTGAGGTGGATGTTCCCAACTGCTCGGGTGATGATTGTTCATTCCATTAATGTAGGGGCGTGATTAATCGCGCCCTGATCGTGGTAGCGAACCAACATAAGGCCGCCCCATGCCCCATGCAAGGGCGCGATAAATCACGCCCCTACGAACGTTTTCGCTTTAAGGTCTTCCCAGGAGTTCGAGGCTTAATTCCCAAAGTTTCCATCAGTTCCGTAAGGGTAGTATTCCGTAGTTGTGCCAATTCAATCAGATACCTTATGCGTTGTGCGCTCAGGTTCTCCATATTGTCTGTTATAGAGATTAGTTCTTTGTGCTCCTCAAGGGTTAGCGTTCCTTTTCGACATTTGATCGCGAGCTTATCATAACGCTTATAAACCTCCTCAGGCAGCTCCTCCTTGATCTTCATCAGCAATTCAGACTCATGATGCTGAGCAGTTGTCATCTCTCACCTCCTGCCATGCGTCTCACAACAGAATTATACAACGTGTCGCATCTTCCTCAAGGTAAATTACTTCAGAGGTACTAGCTGATGATTGCGCTGACGCGCTTGAAATATGGTGCAAGCGTGGGGTATAGGTCGCGATAAATAGAGTAGTAATCCTCATAAATGCTAACGTCCGCGCCCGGCTCCACCCTATCGGTCACGCGGATAGTGCGCCCACACGCCTCCCGGACATCCTCATACACACCCGCGCCCACCCCCGCCAGTAGAGCCGCCCCAAACGCCGCGCCTTCGGTGACGTTCGTCAGCACGATCTCCGAATTGAACACGTCGGCTAGAATCTGCCTCCACAGTGGACTCTTCGCCCCTCCACCCGATGCGCGCACCTGCTTGATCTCCACTCCCATGTTGCGCATCAACTCAAGGGAGTCGCGCAGGCCGTAGGTAACGCCTTCCAGTACGGCGCGTACCATATGCTCTTTGCCATGTCGCAGGGTCAACCCGAAATATACGCCCCGCGCATCGGGGTCGGGGTAGGGCGTGCGCTCCCCTGACAGGTATGGCAGGAAGATAAGGCCCTCTGAGCCTGCTGGGGCTGAAGCGGCTTGTTGACATAACACGTCATAGACATCTATGCCGCGTGCGCCCGCCTTTGCCATCTCTGCCTGTCCCAGCACGTCGCGGTACCATCGCAACGAGCCTGCGGCGGAGAGCATCACACCCATGAGGTGCCACTGGCCGGGGACCGCGTGGCAGAACGCGTGGAGTCTCCCTTCCGGCTCAAGCAGGAACCTGTCTGTGGCGGCAAAGACTACCCCCGACGTGCCGAGCGTCACCGAGATAGTGCCTTGCTCTATGATGCCGCTACCTACTGCCTGCGCTGCCTGGTCCCCTCCACCGCCCACCACCGGCGTGCTCACTTTGAGGCCCGTCTCACCCGCCGCCTGGGGCGAGATGGCGGCGGTAGGCACGGGCGACTCGTGGCACTCCGGCAGCCAACCCGCAGGGATGTCTAGCGCGGCAAGCATCTCCTCCGACCATTTACGGCCCTCCACGTTGAGCAGAGCCGTGCCCGATGCATCCGACACCTCGGTAGCAAGCGCGCCGGTCAGCCTGTAGCGTATGTAGTCTTTAGGCAGGAGCACGTGCGCTATCCTGCCGTAAACGTCCGGTTCGTGCTCACGCACCCACACGATCTTGGGCGCGGTGAAGCCGGGGAGCACCGGGTTGGCTATCAACTGTAGCAATTTCTTGGAGCCGATCCTCTCGGTGATAGCCTCACATTGCGCGCCGGTACGCTGGTCGTTCCACATGATGCAGGGGCGCAACACTTCTCCCTTATTATCGAGGAGCACCAGGCCGTGCATCTGCCCCGTGAGGCCCAGGCCCGCCACCTGCTCCGGCCTTACCCCGGCGGATTGTAGCGCCTTCCTGATCGCAAGCACGGTGGCCGACCACCAATCCTGCGGATTCTGCTCGGCCCACAGCGGGCGCGGCGTGAACATAGGGTAGTCGCCGGTGGCTGACGCAAGCACGTTGCCGTCGGGGTCTACCAGCAGTGCCTTGCTGCCCGACGTGCCAATGTCTATCCCCAGTAATACTTTGTCGGCCATATCCGGGCTAACCCCAAAAGAAATGTCAATGTAGGGGCGAGGCATGCCTCACCCTGTCTGGGTTCAAGCATAAAGTTGGTACGCCAGCCCATGAGGGCGAGGCATGCCTCACCCCTACAGCGGACTAATCTCGCTCAAGCGGGGGCAGGGTAGAAAGACGCTCAGGGCGTGAGGCGCGGGCGCGTATCAGGTAGGCTTCGAGCCAGCCGCGCGCCTTATCAGGATGCTCAGTCGCCCATATGATAGATTCGTGGTCCAGGTTGTTGATGCGGTCATTTGCGGCCCGTAACGCGTCCATCGAGTTCTGCAAGGCAACCTCCACCGGCATGCGCTCAGGGTTGATGTCCAGGCCAAACCACCCCTGGTAGCCGTACATCTTCAGCGCGTATAGTGTCGCTTCGACCGCTTCAGGCGAGAGCACCCCCACGTTGAGGTCCTGGTCGTAATTTCCCAGGGGCTGGCTGTTCCAATGAGTATGCGCCAACCTGCCATACTCCATGACCATCCCGTACGCATAGGGCATATCTTCATACGCCATCAGCATGTGTCCCACTTCGGGGTTCAGCCCCACGAGGGCGTGCCCCATGTTCATCAGCCGCCTGTTCTCCGGGTTCTTCAGCATCGCTTCCACCTTCATGCCGAGGAGTATTCCTTCGGGCGTGGTGCCGTACAGGATGTGGCCGCGCGGCTCGTAGGGCTTCGGCTCCTCGGCCACCCGCACACCGGGCACCGCGTCCATCGCTTCCGCCAGCCCCTCCGCGAAGCGGTCACGCGCCGCCCGCAGGTCTGAGCCAAAGGGGTTTTCGTAGCCGTCAATGCCGGGCCACACCACAGCGAACTCGGTGTCAAGCTCTCTGTTGAATTCGAGCGCGCGTATCGTGCGGTCAATCGCCGCCCGCCGCACTTCCGGTATGGGGTTGGAGAGCGATCCCCACTCGAACTGAGCGTCGTAAAAGAGGAGCGGGATAACCGTCAGTATCTTGATGCCGGTATCGCGGGAGAAGGTCCGCCAAAGCTCCAGGTTGTCCTCGTTGATCTCGTTGGGGTAATGGGCCTCCATACCCTTGAGGCCCGCATCAGCGAGTGTGGCGGCGATTTCCAGGCGCGGCGCTATCTCTATGACCGGGGCGTAACGGTCATGGAATCGGCTGGCCGGTGGCGAGAAGAACCACACTCCCGCCGAGAACTTCAGGTCCAACTCAAACGATTTCAGGTGCTTTACAAGCTCCTCGGGCGTCCGGCGTTTGGCTTGCGGGCGCAGATCAGGCAGACTCATTATGGCCTCCAGGGCTAAAGGCTAATTTTTAAGCGTAGGAGCAGGGACCACTCCCTACGCGGGGCTGTTACGGTTATCTATAGAGTTTTCAGACGAACTCAAGCCAATGGGCAATTCTTGGAGTACGTCAGGATTTGCCGACGCGCTCGACGGCTCCGGCAGGTGCGAAACGATGATGAAAGCCAGCGTCGAGAAGAGCAGAAGCAAAAAGCTGTACCTGAACAAATCAAACATAAATGGCTGTATCATCCCCACGATCCCCAGCATTATGCCCGCGATACACAAACGCGTGATGGTGCCGATAATCTTTGCAGACAAGCTAAACCTCCGTATTTTAGATTTTAGATTTTAGATTTTAGATTGTTATTGGATTGCCTGGCGCGCAAGGTATTTATGGATGCTACGATCATGGCTACTATTTCGTTGGTCTCAGCCATTAGGTCCTTCAGCTTGGCTTCGGGAACTATTCCGGCTTCTACCAGTAGTTCCATCCAATATAAGGACTCGTCTGCTTCCTCTTCTACGATACGTAGTTTAAGGATGATGTCGGGAACAGACTTAGCTCTACAGGCAGACCGATAATTCGCGCCCACTGATGTAGCCGAGCGGAGTAATTGCTTCCCAATAACCAGCGCGGCCTGTGATGTAGGCAACGCCTCTACCAACTTGATAGCCCGCAATGCCAGCTTCTTCGTTCTAGCCTTGAACTCCCGTTCATCCATCGGTGAACCTCAATCTAAAATCCGAAATCTAAAATCTAAAATTCTATGTTGACTCTCTTGCCTTCCTGCGAGGATTGTATGATAGCATCGCAGATAACCGCGTTCTTGTAGCCGTCCTCGAAGGTGCCGCCGTAAGGGGCTACGTCTTTGTCGTTCACTATGGCATCTAAGAGGTGGGCGATCTCGTGGACGAAGGCGTGCTCCCAGCCTATTATGTGCCCGTGCGGCCACCAGTTTGACCAGAAGGGGTGGAAAGACTCGGTTACAAGCACGTTGGTGAAGCCCTGCGTCTCTTTGGGGCCATCCGTCCAGAAGACTTCAAGCTCGTTCAGCCTCTCAAGGTTGAAGCGGATAGAGCCTTTCGAGCCGTTGATCTCGAAGACCTCGTGGTTCTTGCGTCCCGGTGCGAACCGCGATGCTTCCAGCGTGCCCACCGCGCCATTCTCGAACTCCACCACAGCCTCAAAAGCGTCGTCCACTTCGACCTTGCCCGTGCCGTTGCCGCCGGGGAGGGGACGCTCGGTGATAAAGGTCTTGGTCATGCCCATGACCGATTTCGGCTCGCCCACCAGGAAGCGCCCCAGGTCTATAATATGCGCTCCCAGGTCGCCCAGCGCGCCGCTACCCGCCACTTTCTTATCCAATCGCCAGATAAGCGGAAAGTTAGGGTCGGTAATCCACTCCTGTAGATAGACCGCCCGGAAGTGGTATATCTCGCCCAGCGCGCCGCTCTTTACGATCTCGTATGCGTGGCGTATCGCGGGTACGAAGCGGTAGCTGAACGACACCATGTGCTTCACCCCGGCTTTATTCACCGCGTCCAGCATCCTCTTCGCCTCTTCTGCGGAGCGCGCCATCGGCTTCTCGCATAGGATGTGCTTCCCTGCCTCTGCTGCCGCTATGCAAGGCTCGGCGTGCATGTCGTTCGGCCCGCCGTTGTCGAAAAGCTGAACGTCTGGGTCTCGCAGCATCTCCCTCCAGTCGGTATAGTATTTCTCATAGCCATACCGATTCATCGCCTCCTTAACCGCGTCCTCAGTCCGCCCTGCCACCGCCACCAGCCTGGGTATCGCGGGCGGCGGGTACATCATATAAGGCAGCTTCTTGTAGGCGTTGGTATGCGCCTTCCCCATGAACGCATACCCAAACATGCCAACCCCAATCTCTCGCGCGGCCTCCGTAGCCTTCGCTCCCGCCATGCTAACAAACCCGACCTCATCGGACATGGTTGCCTCCTCTCAAATTTGCTTGTTGCATACTCTTCCCCTAAGTGGCGTGCAACCACCAGGCTTAGCCCACTATACCCAAGGCTTGACGCATGCCATGAACAAAATCGGCTCGCCAATTACCGAGTGGAAATCGTAACGGGCCATTCTGAAGTATACTCACCCCTCCGTCAATCAATCGCGCAGCCGAAAATTTATAAACTACGGAATGACAAATGATAACACCGTGTTCAGGTGCAAGCTTTTGGCATCGCGTGACCAGACCTGGTATGCCTTCCTTGATTGCCCTGCGGCGTGCTGGTTTCCCTAGATTATTAATAGGGCTTTCTACAGCATCTATCAGCCAGTAACCATCGTCCCGTAGCCGTTCTAAGACTTTGGTTTTATCGTACTCGTTGATAGTTTCATAGCCATATAGGGCTTTTACAACCCCTCGATAGAGATTATCGAACCGACTCAGTTCTGGCGCATAGAAGAAACGCCTATTGTTCGCATCTGAGTCAGGTGGCGATTCAGCGATCAGGAGGACTTTGAGATTAGTAGGTCGATACTGTTGACGAAGCTCGTCATACCAAGTCAGCATGTCACTGCTCATTGATCCTCCCTGTAACTTGAACCTATGTTAAGCTAGCTTCTCTCCTGTCACTCCTTTTGGAAGGCGGCGTCGAAGGCCACGTTGGAGGGGGCGAAGTCGGTGCGGCGGACGAAGGCCAACGCGTCCCTCGCGCCCCATTCGCGGTCCATGCCGGAGTCTTCCCACTCGATAGAGAGCGGACCCTGGTAGCCTACGCGGGTGAGGGCGCGGAAGACCGACTCGAAGTCTACATCGCCATGTCCGGGCGAAACGAAGTCCCAGCCGCGCTGTGCATCGCCGAAGCCGATGTGCGAGCCGAGGATGCTCCTGCGCCCGTTCAAATACCGCTTCGAGTCCTTGACATGCACGTGGTAGATGCGCTCTCCAAACTCCTCTATGAAGGCTGCCGAGTCGAGGAATTGGTGGGCGAAGTGGCTGGGGTCGAAGTTGATGCCGAAGCCTGGGCGGTTGCCTATCGCGTCCAGCGTTTTGCGCGCAGTCACGAAGTCGTAGGCTATCTCGGTAGGGTGGACTTCCAACCCAAACTTCACCCCTTCCTGGTCAAACACGTCAATGATGGGGTTCCAACGCTCAGCGAAGTCCGCGTAGCCCCGCTCAACCTCCGCGAAATCGTTGGGCGGGAAGGAATATATCATGTGCCACACGCTAGACCCCGTGAAGCCGTTGACCTGGGTCACGCCGAACTTTGCGGCGGCGCGGGCCGTATCCATCACCTTCCGCGCGGCCCGCTGGCGCACCCCCTCCGGGTCGCCGTCGCCCCATACGTCGGGCGGGAGGATGCCCTTGTGCCGGCTGTCTATGTTGTCGCACACCGCCTGCCCAACAAGATGCGTGCTGATGGCGTAGCACTTGAGGCCATACCTGTTGAGGATGTCCCACCGCGACTGTGTGTAGTCCGATTCGGAGAGCGCGCGGTCCACCTCAAAATGGTCGCCCCAACAAGCCAACTCAAGGCCGTCAAACCCCCACTCGCTAACTTTCTTAGCCAAATCTTCCAGCGTCAGATCGGCCCACTGGCCGGTGAAAAGCGTTACGGGTCGTGCCATATTTACCTCCTGATTTGGAATTTCGAAATTGTCAGGGTAAAG
This sequence comes from Chloroflexia bacterium, assembly GCA_036399775.1. Classification (GTDB taxonomy): domain Bacteria; phylum Chloroflexota; class Chloroflexia; order QHBQ01; family JADMIH01; genus JADMIH01. Next base: position 92,580 of record DASWMJ010000096.1, read on the forward strand.
TGTGAAACTCTATCAGATGCTTGTCTGGGTCGTAGCAGAACAGTTGAGTTGCTCCGTCGCCTCTTGGGCGGGGGCCTAGTATTATCGGGATGCCGTGCCGGTTTAGCTCGCTCACGACCTGGTCTATATCCTGGACCGCGAACGCGAAGTGCCTTGCCCTGGAATGGTCTTTGTCGCCGTAGACATTGAGTTTGGGGTCGCCGGGCGTCTGTGCCGCGTCTACTACGTGGACCATGTGTATCTCCGCGTTACCCTTGCGATACCAGGACGTAGCGTGGGTGAAAGCTGGCGGAAGTGGTAACGGCTCCATACCGAGAACGTCGCAGTAGAACTTCTCGGCTGCCCTTACGTCTCGCACGATTATCGTTACGTGGTTCAGGTCTGTGATGTCAATCATGGCTCTTCCCCTCCAATCTGCTCATACCCGCGAAACAAACTCGCGGTCGTGGACCTCCACTTTTACCGTCATAAGTTCTTCTATAGCCTCTACGAGGTGGTCGGCGTAGCGGCGAAAGGCTTCCTCTCCTTTCTCTGCGGTAGCGCGGAAGGGGTTGCCTATCACGCCCGTGTCGCTGAACTCGTCGTGGTCCATCGGGAACATGAAATACTGATAGCCCTTGAACTCTATATCGGGCGCGCCATCCCCCTTCTTGAACGCCTCCGGCAGCCACTCCGGCTTGTGCGTGACCGTATGCACGGCGCGATCCATCCGCACAAGGCTGGCGTTGTGCGCGAGCATCTGCGAAGTCTCAAGCTCGCTGGCGTGCCACCCCGGCGTCTCGTCAACCGGATTCTCCATCAGGTCCTTTATCAGCCCCATATACCGCTCGGCGTAAGGCTTGTAGTACGCCACCATCGCGCCCGTCTCGTACTTGATCTTGCGGAGGAGAGGGTCGATAATCTTGACGTTCGAACCGTGCCCCGCCACGAAGATGATGCGGTTGAAGCCGTGATGTATGAGGCTGCGAGCGATGTCGTATAGCACGTTGAGGAAAGTCTCGGCGCGCACGGTGATGGTGCCGAAGCCCTGCCCAGGCTCGCGCATGTGCTGGGGCGAATACCCCATCCAGACGCACGGCGTATAGAGCACCTTCCCCTTGTTGCCCGCCCGTTGCGCCACCTCTTCCGCCGTTACAGTGTCGGTGGAGAGTGGCAGGTGCGGCCCATGCTGCTCGGTGCTCGCCACCGGGATGAGAATGATGTCCTTATGCTTTAGGTATTCCTGTATATCTGGATAAGCCAGGTCTGCTATGTTGTATGATGGCAGCGAGCCGTTCTGGTCCATGTTGGTTCTCTCCTGTTCGTTCGTGAAACGTGATGCGTATTGCGTAAGTTACCTTAGTTCCTGATTCTGATCCTGACCCCTGATCACCAACCACCAGTCACCGACCACTGACCACTCGTCACCAACTTCAGGAATTCATCCGCCACTCGGTCTGAGAAGGCAGGGTCGTTGATGTGGGTTTCTACAGTGATTAGGGGAATGTCTTTTCGCAGATTGGATTGGAGCGCGTCAAGAAAAGCGGCGTCGGCTTCGGGGTCCCAGAAAGCGCCGCCTGGGACGTTGGGGATGGAGAGGCCGCTTGTGGGCACCACTACCGCCAGTGGCCCGCGTGCTTCGTTCAGCTTGCGGGCCATTATCCGGCCTACTTCCACCATCTCTTCTTTCGTCAGGCGAACCAACGTGAACTCAGGGTTGTGGTAGTAGGCGGGGCGGCCCTTGAGACGATCGGGCACCTCGTCGCGCCGCCCCTGCACGGTGAAGTCAACGCAGCCAGGCACGACCACCTGGGGCAGCCCCAACGCGCCCACTCGCTCAAGCCTCCTGTCGCCCGCCGCGTGGAAGCCGCCCACCAGTTGGTCGGATAGCTCGTCGGTGGTGAAGTCAATCACACCCACAAACATCCCCTGCCCGGCAAGCTCCTCCATCGCGGGCCCACCTACCCCGTTCGAGTGGAATATCACCGCCTCCATACCATGCTCAGACAGCCTATCCTTGATATGCATCACAGCCTTAGTCGTGTTACCAAGCATAGTAATCGCCACGTACCTGAGTGTCGGGTGTTGGGTGTTGGGTGTTATTGCTCCTGATCCTTGCCCTCTAATCACTGACCACTGACCATCGATCACTGACCACTGACCACTCGCCCCATACTTCACCATCCCCACGATGGCAGCCGCCGCGTTGTCGAATACTGCCACGCTGACCGGGTTGATGCCCAGGATGTCTATGACCGAATGGACGACCATAATGTCTTTGGTGCCGACGAGCGGGCCGAAGTGGCGCTTGCCGGAGGCAATGGGGGTGATTATCACTTTGGGCACGCCTATGGGCAAGGCTTTCATGGCAGCCGCGCCCAGCACCGCGCCCTCGGCCCCACCCAGGCATATCACCCCATGTACTTTGCCCTCCTGGTAGAGCCTGAGCGTCGTTTCCCGTACGCCCTCTTTCATCCGCTCGACTGCCAGGCCGCGCGTGCCTGCGTTCCTTAGCTCATCTATGGTAGAGCCTGCGGCTATGGCTACCTCTGCCCGCGTGATGTCGGGCACGATGTCCATCGGCTCCCCCAGCACGCCTGAGTCGAGCACGAGCGTAGCCACGCCCAGCGCCCGTATGCGGTCGCGCACGTAGGCTATCTCGCGCCCTTTGGTGTCAAGCGTGCCTATGAGGAGGACAGTCGGGTTCATCTATCTCACTTGCCCACGCGGAAGTTTGGCTCGTAACGCTCCGGCACCCCTGCCTCTTTCATGGCCTTGCGCAGAGTGTTGGCCGACACTTCCACGAGCCACGAATAAAACTCGTCCGACAGCACGCCTGAACCGTGATCCTCGATGAACTTGAGCTGCTCTGCGGTTAGCTCGGCCTCTGCCGTGCCGCGCGCGTTCTTGTAGGGGTTGGCGGGCGTGCGGTCGAGCGGGGCGACGAACTCCACTGTAAGGGCGTTGTCGTAGCCTGCCTGCGCGAGCGTTTTCACCAGTTTCGTCCAATCGTAGTCGCCCTGCCCACAGGCCATACGGTTGTTGTCGGCTACGTGGAAGGCCACCAGCTTACTACCTGTATTGAGGATCGCCTGGTGCAGATCGGACTCCTCGATGTTGATGTGGAAGGCGTCCAGGCACACACCGCAGTTAGGCCCGACCTCCTGGGCCAGAAGCAGCGCCTGGTCATGGCGGTTGAGGAAGTTCGTCTCGAAGCGGTTGAGCGGCTCAAGGCCGATAACCACGCCTTCCTGCTCCGAGTGCGCATAAACTTCGCGCAACCCCTCGACTGCCCATTTCCACTCCTGCTCCGGCGTATCCATAGCCTTGACCTTGCCCACCTCCGACGGCACTATGGTCATCTCTCGCCCTTCAAGCTCCTTCACCATAGTGATGCAGTCCTTCAGGTACTGCACGCTGCTCTCACGCACCGCCGCGTCGGCATGTATAAGGTCGCGCCCCGCGAACATGAGCGACACCGACCCCCAGCACCTGACGCCGTTCTCCTGCAACAGTTGCCGCAGCGCCTTCGTGTCGCTGTAAAGCTCCGGGTCGCCCGCGATCTCTATGCTCTCATACCCATATTTAGCAAGCCGCCGTATCGTGATGTCTATCGGTTCAGCCCTCATCCAGTTATGCATCGACAGAAACATTTATTACCTCCTTGATAAGACTCGTAAAACGTATTGCGTAAGTTACTCAGCACTCGGAACTCGGTACTCGGTACTCGGTACTCGCTCCGCCACCAACTCGATTAGATTCACCACAGGCATCTCCTCCGCGTACTTTGACAGGTGGGCGGCGCAACAGGGATCTTCGGTCAGGAGCATGTTTGCGCCTGCCGCTCGTGCCTCGGCTATTCTTGCTTGCGCCAGGCTCTCCGCTAGCTCTACCTGGGTGAACTCGAAGCCGCCTATCGCGCCACAGGGGGAGGCGTGTCTCTCCTTCCAGAAAAGCTCGCCTGACTTGTAGCCTGTCAGAGCTTCGACCAGAGTGCGCGTTGGGGCGGCGGTCTCCAGCAGGCGTGGGGTGTGGCATGGGTCGTGGTAGACCGCGCCGCTCAGGTCGCGCGCTTCGAGCCGCAAGTCGCCCTGCTCCACCATCCCGGCCAGCCATGCAGCGAACTCCATCACCTGCAACTCTTCCGGGACCGCCACGCCTATTTCCGGGTAGACGTTCTTGAATGCGTGGGCATCTTCCTTTGAGAGAGTTATTATCTGCGTGACCCCGGCGGCGCTGATTTCATCTAGCGTCTGCTGCGCGAGCTTCCGCGCCATATCCCACAACCCAACCGTATAAGGCAGGTACACGCTCGACCGCCCCATGCTGAGTAAGGTATACTCATATCCCATCGCGTTTAGCAGAGTTTGGGCTGCCTCTACGGTCTGCGGACGGCCAAAGCGAGTGGCAGCCCCTACGAATAGTCCCACGCAGCTAGAAGCATCCTTTCCCCCGTCACTTACCCTTCCCTCTGCATCATCCCCCTCCGATACCTCCCCATAAGGATTCCCCCACAGCCGCAACTTCTCTTCCATCTCCACAACACTCTGAGGCATGGCTCCCTCTTTGACCACAGCCGCACGGGCAGCTACTATGGTCGCTGGCAGTGGCCGGTCTGTAGCGCAGTTCGCCTGGCACAGCCCACAATCGGCGCACTTGTACAGCGTGTCCACAGTCTCCTCATTCCACCCCACAAGCCCCCTATCAACCGAGGCGATCAACAGCGCCCACCCATGCGGCGAAGTAGCCTCCCGCTTGGTCACGCGCTCGACGGGGCACACATGCCTGCACATCAGGCAATACCTGTCGCCGTCGTATATGGGCTTGTAGTCTTTTAGCTCCATTTCCTCTCCGGGTCCGGTTGCCTGCCCCAAATTCCAAAACTCACAATCTAAAATCGAAGATCTAAAATTTACTAGCCCGTGCTAAACCCCATTTTCCCCGGATTCATAATCCCCCTCGGATCAAGCGTGTGCTTGAGCTTCTCCAACGCAGGCCAGGCGGTGCCGTACTGTTCAGGCATCAGGCGGCCCAGCTTGAAACCTATCCCGTGATGCTCATTCAGCATCCCCCCATTCGCCAGGGAGGTTCGAGCGGCTACCGTCCATATCCTGTTGTGAAGTTGCAGCGCGGCGTGTGGGTCCTGCGGCGGCTCGTCTATAATGAAGCGGTCGTACACCATCACGCCCCATGGGAACCAGTGTGAGAAATGGGCGATATAGCGCGCCCCCCACTCCTCGAAGCCCTGCTCAATGGCCTCTTTCTTCGCGTAATAAAGCCGCTCGATATTGTCGAAAGTGGTCACGGTCTCGATAGTGCCGTACATCTTAGGCAGGCTCAGCCCCAGCGGCGGGTAGTAGAAGTCGTAGCGATGCTCCCACCAGTGCTCCGCCGACTCCGGCCCCAGGTCCCGCCCCCCATACTCCCCGCAAATCCTCATCGCCCTGGCAAGCTGCGCGCTGGCAATCTCCTCGTACCCGTCGAACACCAGCACCATGTACGCGCCCTCCAAATCGAGGTTGAGCACGCGCTTGATGAGCGAGACTGTAGAAGCCCTGTCGTACAGCCTTATCACCGCAGGCTGCAAGCGCGACAGCATAATCTCGCGCCCAGCTTCCAGAGCATCGTGCAAATCATCGAACAGCACCGCCCCGAAGACCCTGCTCTCCGGCAACCTCTCTATCTGGAACGTGACCTCGGTAATCACGGCCATTGTGCCCTCAGAGCCGATGAGCAGGTTCATCAGCATCGGCCCTGAAGCGTGGCTGGGCACCGGCGGCGTGTTGATAATTGTCCCATCGGGCAACACGGCCCCAATCGAAAGCACAAGGTCCTCTGCCTTACCATACTTGGTGGAGATGACCCCCGACCCGCGAGCCGCCACGTACCCGCCCACAGTGGCCGCGTTAGCCGACGACGGGTAGTGTGGCAGCGTCAGCCCGCGTTCGTTCAGCGCCATCTCCAACACCGACCCTATCACGCCCGCCTGCGCCGTGACGGTAAGTGAGTTCTCATTGATGTCGAGTATCTTGTCCAGCCGCTTGAGGTCGAGCAGGATACCGCCGTAGATGGGTGCCGCGCCCCCCTGCGTGCCCGACCCCCCGCCCCACGGCACGACAGGCACCCGGTGCCTACCCGCCACCTTCAATATCGCGGAAATCTCCTCCGCCGACTCCGGGTGTACCACGCAATCCGGGCTGGGCGGCGTCATAGCCCTATCGAGCCACATCTGTGGCATCCACGACCAATCCGTAGAGTAAACCAGCTTGTCTGACTCGCGCACGGACAGCCGCCCCTCGCCCACAATGTCGGCAAGCTCGGTAAGCACCATTTCAAATGCCAGGTCGTCTCGTGTGTTCATAGAAGTCAGAAATCAGAAGTTAGAAGCTAGAAACCCACTTTCACCACTTGTATGCACTACCGTCCTACCGGCAAGATAGCCAGGGGTAGGCCGCTCCCACTCTCCTTGTCATTCTGAGCGAAGCGAAGAATCTCGTCCCTCGCTTATTAGCTCGGGTAACGTAGAAATGAGAGAATGAAGGCAAGAGGATGCGCGAGGGACGAGATTCTTCGCTTCGCTCAGAATGACAGGGTTTGCTTTTCTTGCTTGCCCCACGCTATCCTTTCGGTACAGCATTAGCCTCATGGTTCTCCTTACTGAACATTCAGCCTCTAAACTCCCAAACTAACAATCTAAAATCCAAAATCGGAAATCCAAAATCAAAGGATAGCCTGGTCGCTCTTCGGGTCGAACAGGTGGATGCGCTGGCGGTTGATACCCATGTAGACACGTTCGCCGGGCTGCACCATAAACGTAGGTGGTGTCTTAATGCGTACTATGCTCGTGCCCAGCTTCACCTCATAAATATTGCGGTCACCCAACGGCTCTATCGCGTAGACTTCGCCCGGCAGATCGCCGTGTTGCTCCTGGACCCTCAAAGCGATGTCCTCTGGCCGCACCCCAAGCACTACATTCCCGATACCCGCCTTCTTGATAGCATCGCGGGCCGGGCCGGGTATGGTCAGCACCCAGCCTTCTGCTGTGAGGGCCGCATCGTCGCCTGCCAGGTTGCAATCCAGCATGTTCATGGTGGGGCTGCCGATGAAGCTGGCGACGAAGCGGTTTACCGGGTGGTCGTAGATGTTTTCGGGCGTATCCATCTGCTGCAACACGCCCTTGTTCAGCACCGCTATTCGGTCGGCAAGCGACAGCGCCTCAAGCTGGTCGTTAGTCACGTAAAAGAACGTCGTATCGAGGTCGGCGTGGAGGTGCTTCAACTCGGTACGCATCTCCACCCGCAGCTTGAAGTCGAGGTTAGTCAGCGGCTCGTCCATCAGGAAAACGCGAGGCTGGCGCACCATCGCCCGGCAGAGTGCCACGCGTTGCTGCTCGCCGCCCGATAGCTGCTGAGGCCGCCGTGTCAGCAACCGCTCGATGTGCAGCTTATTGGCTACCTCTCTAACCTTCGCGTCAATCTCGGACTTCGGCACCTTCCGCGCCTGCAATGGCGAAGCGATATTCTCATACACAGTCTTGCGCGGGTAAAGCGCATATGACTGGAAAACGAACGCCACGTCGCGCAGAGCAGGGGCTACCGTGTTCATCAATTCGCCATCAAAATGCACCTGCCCCGCCTCCGGCTTCTCCAACCCCGCCACGCATCGCAGGGTAGTAGTCTTGCCCGCCCCAGACGGCCCAAGCAACACAAGAAACTCCCGGTCAGCAATATCGAGGTTGAAATCGCTGACCGCCGTCACAGCCCCAAATCTCTTAGTCAATTCCTTGATAGTCACACGAGCCACAAACTCTATCCCCTTTTGCGTATTGCGTATTGCGTATTGCGTATTGCGTATTGCGTATTGCGTAAGACCTCTAATAATCTCTGCGGTTCAATCCAATAAATCTTAGTGTTCTTTGTGTCTTTGTGGTTCCAAAAATACGCAATACGCAATACGCAATACGAGTCAAAAGATCGCCTGCTCCGTTCGGCTGTCGAAGACGTGGACGCGATCGGGGTCGAAGGCTACACCCACGTTTTCGCCCACATTGAGGCGCAGCGTGGGCGGCACTTTGGCCCTGATGATGCGCTCGCCTATCTTCAGGTCGTATATGATCTCATCCCCTAGAGGCTCGCGCACGTATATCTCAGCTTTTAGATCGTTGGCGGTAGGTTGGGTGACTATACGCACATCCTCGGAGCGCGCGCCGAACGTCAATTGACCTTCCCGCGCCTGTGGGCTGATCCTGCTGACCTGCCCAGGCGTCAACTTATACGTGAACGGCCCCTCCGGGTCGTTGAGAGTGTCGCCCGCGAGCGTGCAGGGCACGAAGTTCATGGGTGGCGTGCCGATGAAACCCGCCACGAATAGCGTCGCCGGGTGGTTGTACACGTCCAGGGGTGTGCCTACCTGCTGCAACACACCCTGGTGCATGATGGCGATGCGCTGCGACATAGAGAGGGCTTCCGTCTGGTCGTGCGTCACGTAGACCATCGTGGTGCGCAGCTCCTTTTGCAGCCTCTTCAACTCCACGCGCATATCCCCGCGCAGCTTCGCGTCCAGGTTGGTCAGCGGCTCGTCCATCAAAAAGACCTGCGGCTGGCGCACCATCGCCCTGCCCAACGCCACGCGCTGCTGCTCGCCCGCGCCCAGCTTGCTCGGCTGACGCTTCAGCAGGTGCTCTATACGCAGCACCCTGGCGGCCTGCTGCACGCGCTTCTCTATCTCCTGGGTAGGCACTTTCTGCGCTCGCAATGGAAACGCCACGTTGTCATACGCCGACAGGTGGGGGTAGAGCGCGTAGAACTGAAAGACCATCGCTATATCACGGTCCCCTGGCCGCAGGTCGTTCACCACCCTCTCACCGATGCGTATATCCCCCGAAGTCTGCCGCTCAAGCCCCGCCACGCACCGCAAAGTGGTAGTCTTGCCGCAGCCCGACGGCCCAAGCAGCGTCAAGAACTCCCCATCCCTGATAATCAGGTCCAGGTCCTTGACTGCGTAGAAGTCGCCAAACTTCTTTATCAAATTTTCAATGCGTACTTCAGCCATAACTCTCTCGTATTTGGAGATGGTTTCAAAGTCCAGTTACCTGGCTTCCGGCATGGGCGCGTCCAGAAACGGCGGGATGATTCGCATAAGCAAATCGGCGCGGGACGCGATGGATACGTGCGTCGTGCCTGGGAGCACGGCGAGCTGTGAGTTCGGCAGTCCGGCTAAATCACCGAAAACACCGCCGCCGAGCAATCGAAACATTTCTACCGCGTGCTCGGGCCGGACGAGATCGCTATCCCCGATGACGATCAAGGTAGGTGCCTTGATCGCCGCGATGGCCTCTGCCGGTACATCCTTTGTGTTCCGGTCCATTTGGGTCTTCTTGTCGAAGAACGTGGCAAAATGGTCAGGATCGGGCGCGATTCGCATATATTCATCGTGCCACTGAGATCCATGCATCATCTCAGGCGTCATCTCCCCCAATCCATCCATTAGACCGGGGTGAACGCCGCCCATGTTGAAGGTTGCCGACATGAACACGAGCTTGCGCACTAACTCCGGGTGCCTGAGGACGACATGCAGGGCGACGGCGGCACCCATGCTGTAGCCGAAGATATCGGCCTGTTCGATGCCGAGGTGGTGGAGTGCGGCGGCGGTGTCGTCAGCCATCTGCTCGATGGACAAAGGGCGGTCTATGTCGGCGGTGCGCCCGTGCGCCTGCAACTCAAGGCCAATGACCTGCCGTGACCTGGCGAGTCCCGGCAGAAGCGCTCCGAAGGAGGTGCCGATTGCCGAAAAAGCGCCATGAAGGAGGACCAACGGCTGCCCGGTCCCGTGGATCTCGTAATACATCTGGAGACCGTTTACCGGAGCGTAGCCGCTAGTGAACTCCCCCGTTGTTTCGCTCGATCCATCCGTCGTACTATTGGTCATGTTCAATTTCTCCTCGACAAACCTTTCTAAAATCCTACCGTCTTACTGCTCCAAACGTCACCCCGCGCAGCAGGTGATTACGCACCAGGAAGGTGAACAGCACCACCGGCACCAGGAATATCACCGAGGTAGCAGCCATGCGCCCCCACTCTATCGTGCCTACGCCAATGATAGAGTAGAGGAAGGGTGGCACGGTGGTCGCCTTGCTGGGGTTGAGGATTTGCACGAACACAAACTCGTTCCAGGCGGTGATGAGCACGAACACCGCCGTCGCCAGCATCGCGGGCAGCGCCTCCGGCAGCACGTACTTCCACAGGGCTTCTATGCGCGAGTAGCCGTCGAGCATGGCGGCCTCCTCATACTCCTTCGGTATCTCATCGAAGAAACCCTTCATCATCCACACGACGAAGGGGAGGCCGAACGTAGTATAGAGCAAAGTGATGCCTATGTAGCTCTCGCGCAGGTTCACCTGGCTCAACCCAACCAGGAAGTCCTTGAACCCGCCCGCCTCCATGCCCGCCGCTATCGGGGCGACGAACCCAAAGGGGTTTACGAACATGAGGAATATCGGTATCAGCACGACGATTGGCGGGAGCATGCGCGTGCTCAAGATGAAGAAGAGCATGTCGCTCTCCCCCTTGACGCGGAAGCGCGAAAAGACGTAAGCCGCCATCGTGCCCAGTATAACCGCCAAAACGGTGGCCGTGCCCGCTATAGCCACGCTGTTGAACTGCCGGATGAGGAACCCGGTAGCTTCCCACCCCTGCGCGAATACCGCTTCATAATTGGCAAGAGTCGGTTGGAAGTCCACGAACGGCAAGAAGCTCGGCGGCAGGGGCGTTATGTCGGCCCGTGCCTTGATAGAGGTAATCAATATCCAGAAGAGTGGAAAGAGGAAGAATATGAACGCCGCACTCAGGGCGACCCAGAACAGGACGTTGCCTATCCCGCCCGTCTGCCTCCTCTTACGCGCCACCACGATTGATTCGGGCCGCACATCCTCTCGCGTACCGCCTTGCGCGACTGCGTCTGATTTTGCCTGTGGAGTGGTAGTTGCCATGTTTCTATGCTCCTCCCGCTTTGATACCGTTGAGCACCCGTATGAGGAGGTTTGCCAGCGCGATAATAACTATCAGCATGATATAACCGAGGGCAGAGCCTTTGCCCGTGTTGAAGTCCTCGAAAGCCATTTTGAAAAGGGTTATGGAGAGCACGTTGGTCTCCGCACCCCCACCCGTTAGCGCATACGCCTGGTCAAACATCTTATATGAGTCCATCGTGCGGAAGAGCACGGCTATCAACAATAGAGGCGTAACCAGCGGCAGCGTGATATGCCGGAAGCGGAACCACCCCGAAGCCCTGTCTACTTCGGCTGCTTCGTAAAGGTACTTGGGCACGGCTGACAGGCCGGCCAGCGAAATCAGCATTATGAACGGAGTCCACTGCCACACGTCCACCAGCACCAGGGACCACATGGCCGTGCCTGGGTCGTTGAGCCAGTCGGGCGCTCCCAGGTGGGTAACGTCGCGCACGAAGAAGTTCACCACGCCCCGGTCGGTCTGGAGCATGTACTTCCAGAAGAGCGCGACGATCAGGGGCGAGAGCATCATCGGGATTAGCATTGTGGTGACTATGAAGCCCCGCCCCTTGAAGTTGCGGTTCAGCAAGAATGCCAACCCGAAGCCCAGCAGCAGCTCGATAACGACGGCGGGTATCACGAACCGGGCGGTGTCGGAGAAGCGCGCCCATATCTCAGGGTCGTTCAGCAGCCGTTCGTAGTTCTTGAACCCTATCCAAACCGGCTCCGCCCTCCGGTTGACGTTGTACTGCGTGAAGCTAAGATAGAGGGACCATATCAGCGGGAAGATAGCTATCGCCAACAGCAACACCATAGTGGGCGTCAGAAACAACCTCGCCAATACGCGGTCGCTCAGCCACCCAAAGCGCGGCCTGACCCTCGGTACCCCTCTATCCTGTGCTGCCACTCTCTACCCCCTTCCTCTGCGGGAATTTTGAATTTTGAGTTTTGAATTTTGAATTACGAATTTCGGGAAGGCAACAAGCACAGTCCCAACCATCACTAATTCAAAATTCAAAACTCAAAATTCAAAATTCGTACTTATTTCGGCGGTCCGTTGGGATATGCTTCGTCCAGGATGGATTGCTGCTTCTGGGCGATCTCGTCCAGGGCCGCTTTTGGCTCTGCCTGGCCGCTTACCGCCTTGTTCAGCAGTTCCATCTGGGGAACCAGCATCTGGCTGTACTCAGGTATATTCCAGAAGTCCTTGACCAGCAGGTACGACTCCGCGAAGGCCGGGTTGTAGGGCCTGGCGTTCTTGAACTCGTCGCTGGCGAGCACCGACTTGCGGGCCGAGAAGCCGCCCAGCTTCGCCCATTCCAACTGTGTTTCCTTCGACTCGAACCACTTGACGTAGCTGAGCGCGAGGTCCTTGTTCTTGGTGTAGGTGCTGACGCTCAAGCCCATGCCGCCGAGGCTCAGGAAGTGCTCTTTCTCCCCCGGCACTACCGCGAAGCCGAGGTTGTCCGAGTTCTTGCACCCTGCCTTGTCAACGAAGCCCGCGCCGAAGCCGAACCACACAGTTTCCATTGCCGTCGTGCCGTCACACAGGGCGCTATTGGCCGCGCTGAAGTCGAAGTTGGCCTGGCCTTCGGGTCCCGTCTTGAAGAGCTCGCGGTCCAGGGTAAGGGCCTGCACCGCCGCGTCGGTGTTCAGCACGCCCTCTACCTTGTAGGTAGTGGGGTCCCAAAGCTCGCCGCCGAAGGACCAGAGTATCTGGTTCCAGTGGGTAGCCATCTGGTCGTAGCAGGCCGGGGTGCCGCACCAGTGGGTCGTGTAGCCGTTCTGCACGCCATACTTGCCGCCGCTCTCCTTGAAGAACTTGGCGATCTCAAGCAGTTCGGTCCACGTCTTGGGGAGCGCCAGGTCCTTGCCCGCCTTCGCCTTGAAGTCGGCCTTCACGTCGTCCTTAGCGAAGAGGTCCTTGCGGTAGACGAGCATCTGCGTGTCGCCCTCGGCTGCTATGCCGTAGAACTTGCCACTGCCCGACGGGTACTCGCCGTAAGCGGTGAGGGCCGCAGGCACATAGTCTGCCGTCTCGATGTTGGTCTTCATCCAGTCGGTCAGGTCCATGACGTGGCCGCCCACTACCGCCTCACCGATGAACTGGCTGTCGAGTATAACGATGTCCGCGCCCGCCTTGGCGACAAAGTCGGTGAATATCTGCCCACGCCACTGGTCAATAGGCACGCAGCGCACTTCAACGTCCGCTTCGGGGAACGTCTTAGACAGGGTGCCCAGGTCTGTGCAGGGCGGCCACGCGAACCAGATTATCTGGAGCTTGCCCTTCGTGCCAGTCGAAGTGCCCGCAGTATCAGTGGGCTTCGCCATTGCCTCGGCGGTGTCTGTCGGCTCAGCGGGGGCTGCGTCCGTAGGCTCAGTCACAACTTCCGTAGTGGCCGTAGCTGCCGGGGCCGGGGGGGTCGGGGTAGCAGTGTCGCCCCCGCAAGCCACCAGCAAGGGCACAGCCACCAACATCATCGCCAACAACGTCATTATCCGTTTGTACATTACTCTCCTCCTTAGAAGGCTCATAAACAGATGGGGGCCTAACGTAAAACGTATTGCGTATTGCGTAGTACGTATTGCGTAAAACCCTTAGAAACCTCAGCGTCTCCGCGTCTCTGCGGTTCAATATGTCTTCGTGTTCTTTGTGCCTTTGTGGTTCAACAATTACGCAATACGCAATACGCAGTACGAACTACGCATCACGCATTATTCGCCATAGCCTCACCTCCTCTTCGAGTGAATACTTGCTCTTTACGATTGCCACCATTGTTAGTGCGGGCTGATTTGAAAGGCTGGCTCAGTACCTGGTGGTAAACGCTGGCGATGCCGCCCATAGCGCATGCGTCAAGGCCATGCGAGGCGACCAGCACCTGCATCTGCTCCACTGACCACTGTAGCGCCCGCTCTGATATGATCCGCTTGATGACCGGCACCAAAAATTCGCTCGCCACACTGAGTATCCCGCCGAAGACCACTATTTCGGGGTTGAGCGCGTTCACCAGGTTCGCAAGCCCGATGCCCAGGTAAACACCCGTCTCATTGAGCGCATCAAGGGCAACCTGGTCTTTTTCCCCTGCCGCCCGCGCCACCAGGGGCACCGTCAGGCTATCCAGGTCCCCACCCGTATACTCGGTGAGTTTAGATGTTTTGCCGCCCGCTATAGCCTTGCGGACCCTATCGAATAGAGCGCCCTGGCTGACCAGCGTCTCCCAGCAGCCCTTGTTGCCGCAGTTACATTGCTGGCCCTGGGGGTCAATGGTCATGTGGCCCACCTCGCCCGTGAAGCCCGCCGCCCCAGGCAATATCCGCCCATCCAGCACTATCCCCCCGCCCAGGCCCACGCCCGCGCTCACGTACAGCACGCTTCTTGAGCCGCGAGCCACGCCGAAGTAGCTCTCTGCCAGCGCGGCCATATTAGCCTCATTGTCTACGTAAATGGGGAAATCAAACTCGCGTTCGAGCATCTTGCGCAGTGGTACATCCTGCCAGCGCAGGTTGGGCGCGAAAAGCAGTTGCCCGGAGGAAACGTCCACCAGGCCGGGCACGCCCAAGCCCAGCCCCAATATCTTGCCGCACTGGTCTTTGGTCTTGCGTATGCCTTTTCTAATTGTATCGAGCGTGGTCTTTAATATAGAAGCCTGTCCGTCGCGCAGGTTGGTAGACTCATAGTGCCGCCAGATGGTCTCGATGGCGAAGTTGGTGATGATGACCGACACGAAATCAACGCCGATCTCCGCGCCGATTATACAGCCCGCGCCTGGGTTCAATTCGAGCAGGATGCCGGGGCGGCCCGTATCTTCGGTCTTGTCTACTCCGACCTGGGAGACAAAACGCGCATCGGTGAGTTGTTGGACGAGGCTTGAGACGGTCGTCTTGTTGAGGCCCGTGACGGCGGCAAGAGAGGCGCGGGAGATAGGGGAATGGTCGCGGAGGGCATTGAGAATTATCGAGAGGTTAATCTCTCGAACGAGGGCTTGGTCGCCGGTTCTCCCTGTAAGCATGAGAGCACCCACCTCAATGTAGGTCAGCCGGACGGGGTTAGTTTGTTGTACCAACAAACTAAATCGCATCCTACCATAAGAATCCGGCGGTGTCAATAGCTTACAAGAAGTAAATATGCAGCAAGATATTTGCTATGACGTTGTCATGCGTGAAACTGCCTGGCTCAAGGCCCGGTGCCAATCTCCAGTAGCTTCCACTCTCCAGCCTCTTGGACGAGCGTGATGAACTGGAGATTGACCCCAGCCGGAACGACAGGAACCCAGCCCTCTTTCCACTGCATATCTACTTCTACAACATATCTCCGCTGATTCAGGTTCCCTACCTGATCAGGAGACGGCGTCGCTCCGCGTTGGGTCAACCATTCCTCCATTGAACGAATCGACACAACCCTGGCTCCCGCCCATGCGTCCTGGCAACCCTTCACATAGGTGGTCAAGTCTTGAGCGCGGGTAGTCGCAAGAAGTTGATGAGATTGCTCACATTCACCGGCATCCAGATGCGCATAATACGCTCTGATAGCTGCCTCCGGTGCATCGGCCTCGTTGTCCGGCACGCTCGTAGTTATCGATTTGTCAGTAGGTAACGGTGACGCCTGGAGACTGTTACGCTGCACAGGTCCAACGCTGCCAACCGGGCTTGGAGTGGAAGTGCCGGTTGAAGGGGAAGTTGTACAGGACGCCAGCAGCAGGCAAGATACAAGCATCACCGGCACTACCAGCCCTACGATAAGCTTACGAGAAGAACCATACCTCATTGGTAATCCCTTCTAAGAAGACAACATGGCCGAGAGCCAGCCCAGGAAGCCTGCCTCTTGAATAATAGAGGCACAGTTCTATTGGCGACTATCCGGTTAGCATGAAGTCACATGTTCTATACCGACCTGGCAAAATATTGCCAGATTAGAATACCGTGTGATGCTTATGTATCGCGTCGCTGTTTACACGTAGTTGCTGAGCGGATAATTATCTCTGGTAGTATGAGTTGCAATAAGCGCAGGATTAGGTTGCGGTTGCCAATCCAGGCGCAGGAAGGCAATGCCAGTAATAGCACCAACCACCAACCAGCCTGCGAACCAGCCTACACCTTCGCCCAGCGCTATATTCATGGGATAGTCCAGGCTGGGATAAAAGAGATTGGCTAGAGGCCAACC
Organism: Chloroflexia bacterium; assembly: GCA_036399775.1. GTDB lineage: Bacteria > Chloroflexota > Chloroflexia > QHBQ01 > JADMIH01 > JADMIH01. The sequence continues at coordinate 108,725 of DASWMJ010000096.1, forward strand.
CACCAGCTTGCTTGCCAAGTAGCCTGCGGCCCAGCCTACGGTCCATGCTAGCGTCGTAAAAAGTACCCATTGACCTGTGCGACCTCTTGCAGTCGAGCGGCTCAAGTAATGCAGCGCCTGCCATTGGCATATTCCGACCAGCAAACCAAACAGAGCTATACTTAAGAGCCAACCCACAGGCATACCCACGCTGTCGCCTATGCTTACGTTGAAGCCGAGCGATTGGCTTGCGATAAAGGCCAGGCCGCGGCCAACTGCTCCACCAACGTAACCGCCTGCACTAAAGGCACCCCCTAGAGCAAAGCCCAGTGCGGTCAGTCCGACCCACCAGAGGCTGGCGCTAGTAGAGTGGGCCGCTCTACGGCGTATCACCAACCATTGAGCCAGCCCGCATAGCACCCCGGCCAGAGCGCCCCCAAGCGCACCACCCAACAACCCGCCCAGATACCCACTCCTGGTTGGGTTGGAGAGGTCGTAACTGCCGCCACCTAGCAAGATACCTAGATGACCACCTACGTACCCACCACCACTCATAACTCCAAGGGCCGCACCCCCTACAACCAGCATAGCTAAGGCAATTCCGGTGGCCAGCATCCACCAGGCAAGCGACCTCCGGTACTGCCTTTCGTATCGCACTGCCATAACTTTATTTCCTCACTTTCTAGAGTTCCTGCTTCCTGTTGTCATTTGTTACTGTTAATAGCTAATAATAGCTAATAGCAGTTTACCATCATTGCTGCTCCACTTCCAGTCTGCTGCCTCCCCAGGCAACTAAGAGTCGAGGGAGAGAAACATTGTGATTTCTCTCCCTCGGTCGTCCCCTTAGCCTCTCCTACACAGCCTCTCTTGTCATGCAGATCAGGTGTTAGAGTGTGACTGGCTTGATGGATAATTAGTTTAGTTGCATGTAGCCATAAGCGTGGCGTGGAAAGTACCAGCAGTGACTCTGGACCTGGTTGGTGAAGTGCGAGCCAGTCGTCCCCGTCAATGGAGATGGGTAAGTACCACTGTAATGGCTGCCGGTAGAAAGTTGGGAGTTGCTACCGCAGCCTGGGTAATAACCATAGGTTGGGTCGCCTGGGCTAGGCCTGAAGGAGGTAAACTCCAGATAGGTATAGCTGGCACCTTGAGTTGTGAGCCAGGTTTCGTGACTGCTCACGCCTACCGAATTGCATACGCCCTGATAGTATTGCACATAGTAGGTTGCCTTGTACGCGACCACCGGCGAGGGGCTATCAGGGAAATTGGAGGCTGTGTAGCTACCTGATGGTGTGCAGGTTGAATTGCAGCTGCACGTAGCGACGATGGCGTCCCGCCTGACATCCTTATACTTTTCAAGGTCGCGCACCATACCTGCCCTGGTAAGTTTGCACGCCCAGCAACCCCAGCAGCACCTCGAATTGCGTGCCTTTGTTCTCCGGGTGGTATTCCAGGCGGTTGCGCTCGAAATACTGCACCAGGTAAGTCTTGCCGTCCGTCGGACTCTTCTCCTGGAACGCCTCCGAGAGTGGGTAGCCAAAGACGGGGATGCCGCCGTTGCTCTCCCAGTAAGCCTGGAACTCCTTGCCGATAAAGTGGCTCGTGGCATCGAAGTAGACCAGGCCATTACCCTGCCGAGGCGGCACCGGCTTGAAAGGGTCTTCGCCACCCCGGCCCGCCGCCAGGTCGAAGCCGAGCCGCCCCAATAGCACCTGCGACTCCTTGCCCCGGTTCTCAGGGTGCCACTCGAATCGCGCCCGCTCCGTGTACTGCACCGTATAGGTCTTGCCGTCGCCCAACCTCTCCGCCAGTTCGCCAGTCACGGGCAGCCCGAACTGCGCCACCCCGCCGTGCTCGAACCAGTAGTTGAGGAAAGCCCCGCGCAGGCATTTGCCCGTCTCCGGGAAGCAGCGACCGGCCCCCGGCATAATGACGGCAGGCTGTGGGGCAGGCTTGCCAGCAACTGCGGTACGTGCGGGGCCGGACAGTTCATTGGGAGCCGGGTTGGTGCCTGTGTAGCTGATCTTGTAGATGGTGCCCGTCCTATCCTGCGAAGCGAAGAGCGCGCCATCGTAAGGGTCAACCGCCAGCCCAAGCCACGAATCGCCCGTTTCGGCAAAGGTCTGCGGCGACCCTGAAGGCTTGCCATCCTTGAAAGGCACGAACACGATGGAGCGGAACTGCGCGTATGGCTGCTGGATGCTGTGCAGGGCCACGAAAGCCCCTCCCCAGTACGACGATGGGAAAGACCAGCCCGTATAGAAGGTCATCCCCAGGGGTGCCGAGTGCGCGGGGAACGTTACCACAGGCGGGATGGTCCCGGCGCAGTCCCGGCTACCCAGCTTGGGGTTGGCCTGCCGGTTGCCGATGCAGAAGGGGAAACCGTAGTCCCCGCCGTCCACAAGCTGGTTGAACTCCTCAGGCGGCAGGTTGTCACCCAGGTCGTCAGCGCCGTTGTCCGATCCCCACATAAGGCCCGTCGTGCGGTCCCAGTCGAAGCCGACTGTGTTCCGCAGGCCCCGCGCAAAGACCCGCCCGCCTGAGCCGTCCGCGTTGTACTGCATGATGGTAGCGCGCCCCTCCGCTTCCGCGCCATTATCGTTGAACGAGCCTACATTCATGTAAAGCTTGCCGTCCGGCCCGAAGCCTATCGTCCTGGTCCTGTGCCGCCCATCGGCAGGCAGCTTATCGATGAAAACGGAGCGGGTATCGGCAACGAGGTCCCCATCCTTATCAACCAGCCGCACGACCCTCCCCAACTCTCCTACGTATACAGCCCCGTTGCGGAAGACCACGTTGTTGGGGGAGTTGAGACCGGTGGCGAACGTAGTCACCGAATCGGGCTTGCCGTCGTGGTTGCGGTCGGGGAGCGTCTTGATGGTGCCATTGGACCCGAACTCCGCCACGTAGAGGTCGCCCTCCGGCGAGAAAGAGACGAAGCGCGGAGTACGCAGCCCGGTAGCGTAAACCTCGCTCTTGAAGTTGGGCGGCAAGCTCACCGGGCCGGCAGCCGGGGCCGCCTGGCTCCCATTAGCCGCAAAGCCCACTACGGCTGCAACCATTAAGAGTAAAAAAGCCACAAGCCCTATGCCCCTTAGCATGATGCCTCCACGTTTACTGTGATACCGCCCCTCAGATGGCCGGACGCGCTGGCTCAGCCGGAAGAAGTTGTCGAGATCGCCCGTCCATTATACCTGAGGTAAGTATTCAGAACAGGGTAGGGGCGACCCGCATGCTCGCCCTGGTGGGGTTAGCGTACCATGCTTGGGTGCTACCCGACCACGGCGACCCACCGGGTCGCCCCTACCAGAAATATTCCCTCCTTTAGTCGGAATATTTGATTTGCTTCGACCTATTGACAAGAGCTTAATTTGGTGCTAAACTTTGTTAGTCCACTGAACTAACAAAGTCTATGCAGGGTTTAGAGATGCCAGGTCTACAAAAGGCTACCCAGCAACAAACTAAAACGCACAATAGCCGTCTTGTCCTCGAAGCCATTTATGACCGGAGGCAGATCAGCCGCGCCGACATATCGCGCCTAACCAACCTCACCAGGACTACCGTCTCCGACCTGGTCACCGAATTACAGGGCAAGGGCCTCGTAGAGGAGATAGGTTACGGGCAATCGAGAGGCGGGCGCTCCCCTATCTTGTTGAGCGTGATTGACGATGCGCGCCACCTGATCGGCATTGACCTCGAAAACGACGAGCTTCGCGGCGCGGTAGTCAACCTACGCAACGAAATAATAAGCACCGCCAGCCTACCTCTTCACAGCCGCGAAGGGGACGAGGCGCTGATGCTCGTTTATGAATTGGTGGACAGGCTGATCGCGAGTACGGACAAGCCTCTCCTGGGCATCGGTGTTGGGACCCCCGGCCTAGTTGACGCAAGCAACAAGGTCGTGCTTCGAGCCGTCAACCTCAACTGGCGCGGTACGCCATTGGGCGATCTCCTCCAGGCGCGCTACGACCTGCCCGTATACGTCGCGAACGACAGCCAGCTTGCCGCCCTGGCCCAGTACATGTTCGGTGCCGACAAGTACGACAGCAATCTCATTGTGGTGAAGGTGGGGACCGGCATCGGTGCCGGGCTGATACTTGATGGCCGCCTTTTTCATGGAGACGGCTTCGGAGCCGGAGAGATCGGCCACATCAGCGTGGTGGAGAATGGGCAGCAGTGTCGTTGCGGCAACCTGGGCTGCCTGGAGACGGTTGCCAGTACGCCCGCCATCATCAAGAGTGTACACGCCCTGGCCCAGCCACTATCTAACAGCCCTGCGCCGGATGCTGGTGACCTAACCCTCGACGCGGTTCAAGAGTCTTTCGCGGCAGGGCACCCCGCCGCTACCCAGGCCGTGCTTGAAGCAGGGCGCTATCTCGGTATCGCTGCCGCTAACCTGGTAGGTACTCTCAACGTGCATCGCATAGTCTTTCTGAGCCAGCTTGCCCGGTTTGGAACGCCGCTTCTAGACGCCATCCGGCAGGAAATGGTCAGGAGGGTGCTACCTACGCTCACCCAAGATACCGAGATCGAATTGATAGACCTCCGGCCCGAAATGGTGATCCTGGGAGCATCGGCGCTCTTGATGAGCCACGAATTGGGCCTAAAGCTGGCCCGCTAGTGCGCCGGGCTATCGCAAATATCGGAAACCATAGAGGAAATCAAGTTGGATTACAGGTCTGCCATTTCTGAATACAGTTTTCTTCATCATATCCTGGTTTAAACCTATTGACAAAGTGAAATTACTGTGATATTATGGGAGCGCTCCCATAAACTAAGAGCAATGCATTTCTTCCATGCTCAAAACGGTTCCTTGCAGGTGCCTCGGATGGAGCGTTTGATAGGAGCGCTCCCAAAAAGGCGTAATGGAGTAGTTTACTATATGCCCTCCACGTTGGAACAAATAGCTGAACAGGCCGGGGTGTCTCGCTCGACCGTTTCTAGGGTGATGAATGATCACCCCAGCGTAGACGATGACACGAGAGCGCGTGTGCTGTCGGTGGCGGAACGCCTCAACTACCAGCCCAATATGGCGGCGCGGAGCCTGGCAGCCGGGCGCACTCGCATCCTGGGGCTTGTCATCCCTATGGGCGTCTCCGCGCTCTTCACGGACCCCTACTTTCCCCTCCTTATACAAGGCATCTCTTCCGCCTGTAGCGCCAACGACCATTCGGTGATGCTCTGGATTGCCGAGCCTGAGTATGAGCGCCGCACGATTCGCCAGGCGCTGCAAGGTGGCATGATCGACGGTGTCATCCTCGCCTCCGCGCTCATGGACGACCCGATGCTGGAGGCGTTGCGAAAGCGCGGCCTCCCCTTCATCCTGGTGGGGCGGCACCCAAGCGACGACCATCTGAGCTATGTAGACGTGGACAATAAGAGCGCCGCCCGCGACATGGTTTCTTATCTGATACGCCTGGGCTACGAGCGCGTCGCGACCATTACCGGCCCCAAGAATATGATCGCGGGCGCGGACCGCTTGCAGGGCTATCTCACCGCCCTGAAGGAGCGAAGAGTAGCCACTAACGCCGATCTGATCGTGGAAGCGGATTTCACCGAGGAGGGCGGGTATATCGCCATGCAGCATCTTCTTCCTTTCGCGCCCGACGCCGTTTTCGCCGCGAGTGATGCGATGGCGCTGGGTGCATTGCGGGCGCTGCGCGATGCGGGCAAGCGAGTCCCAGACGACGTTGCGGTTACAGGCTTCGATGACGTGCCGTTTGCCGCCCGCACCGACCCACCACTAACCACAGTCAGGCAGCCCATTCAGCCTATGGGGGCACTCGCCGCTGAAACTCTGATCAACATGATCAGTCACCCGGATGGCCAGCCGCACCGCGTCCTCTTGCCCACCGAATTGATTATTCGCGCATCCTGCGGCTCCAACGTCAGAAGGCAGAAGGTAGTAAGCAATAAGTAGCAATGTGAAGGGGGACGGCATACACAGACAAACGTCCAACTTAGATACGCCCCCTGTATGTTTTCTATAACCGTATAGCGCGCATCTGGACAGAGATAATCGCACAGCGCCCCAGTACGCACCAGCATGTTCAGCGTCAAAGGAGGTGGTCATACTGCCAGGTTAGACCAATGAAACGGTGGGTAATTGTGAACCCCCAAGTGCTCTAACTCGAAGGAGGATACTCAAAATGGCAATGTTGAAACCACGTAAAGCTTATCTGGCTGCCCTGGCGCTCTTTATAATGCCAATGCTGGCAGCCTGTGGAACTACGGCCACCGCGCCGACCGCCGTTGTAGTCCCGACCGAAACCGCTGCCGTCGTAGTTCCTGACGCTACCGACACCGCTGCCCCTGTGGCGGACGCTACCGATACCGCCGCCCCGGCTGCGGAAACACCTGTCGCGGCGCTTACCCCGACCGTCCCGCCGACGGTGCTGGCGGGTGGCGAAGGCTGCGCCAGTGGATCCACCAAACTGACCTGGTACGTCGGCCTCGGCGCGGGTGGTGACGCGAACGTAATCCCCAAGGAAGAGGCCTGGGTCAATAATTTCAACAAATCGCAGACCGAAGCCTGCCTGACCCTACAAGTCGTGCATAACCCCGAATCGTATGACACCCTCAAGGCCCAGCTCGCCGCCGGAAACGGCCCCGACATCGTTGGCCCCGTCGGCAAGGCTGGACGCGCCAGCTTCCAGGGTAGCTGGGCAGATGTGAGTGCGCTGGCGGCAGAAGCCAAAGTTGACTTGAGCAAGTATGACCCCGCGCTGCTGGAATTCACCAAGGACGAGGGCGTGCTGGTCGGTATCCCGTTCGCACTCTTCCCAAGCTTCATCTACTACAACAAAGCCCTCTTCGACGAAGCTAAATTGCCCTACCCACCTCATAAACTTGGCGAGCAGTATAATGGTAAGGAGTGGAACCTCGACACAATGGCCGAGCTTGCCAGGCAGCTTACGGTTGACGCGAACGGCAACGACGCGACCTCCGCCGACTTCGATGCCAAGAACATCAAGCAGTTCGGTTTCTACGAGTCGAATACCGACGCGCGTGGCATAGCAACCCTCTTTGGGGGCGGTCTCCCTTACGACGAGGCCGATACCAAGACCGCCAAGATACCGGAGCATTGGCGAGCCGCCTGGAAGTGGTACTATGACAGCATGTGGAGCCAACACTACGCGCCCAACTACGACTACCAGCAGAGCGACCTGCTCGGCAAAGGCAACCCCTTCTCGTCGGGCAACACCGCCATGGCGCACTCTCATAGCTGGTTCACCTGCTGCTTCGACATCCAGAAGCTGAACTGGGACATAGCCGTCATGCCCACGATAAACGGCAAAGTCACGGCGAAGCTGCACGGCGATACTTTCGCGATCTTGAAGGCAAGCAAGAACCAGCAGGTCGCGTTCAATGTCGTGAGCAAGATGGTCGTGGACAAAGAGCTTTACCAGATATACGGCGGCATGCCTGCCAAGCCCGAAGACCGCGCCGAGTTCTTCACCGCGTTCGATGCTCGCGTAGCGCCGAACAAGGTAGACTGGGCAGTGGCTGAGGAGATGGTCAAGCACCCGGACCTGCCTAATCACGAGTCCTGGCTGCCCAACCTGATCAAAGCCAACGACCTCTTCGGCAAGTTCCGCACGCTGATGGACCAGACGCCCGGCTTGGACATGGACAAGGAAATAGACAAGTTCGAGTCCCAGCTAACCGACGTGTTCAAGTCAGCGCCGGCCCCGTAATCGGTAAAAAATTAATGGTTTTCTCTTCTTGCGGCTTCCGAGGAAGCCGCAAGAAGAGAAAAAAGAATCGCGCCGGGAGCGAAAGCCAGGAAGGAGATATGGCTGATGGCAGCGACAGATTTAGCCTTAGGTCGAAGGTCGGAGTCTCAACCCAAACGCCGGATTACCGCACTGGAGCGCGGACGCCTCCGGTGGGGGTTGTTCTTCATGGCCCCCTGGTTCATCGGGTTCCTGGCGTTCCAACTCTTGCCTATCGTATCCACTATATTCTTGTCGTTCACCGACTACAGCGCGACCAAAGAATTCGCGCCCGGCAATTTCAACATGGTCGGCCTCAACAACTATGGCCGCCTCTTCACCGACCCCCAACTCATTCAATCCGTAGGCGTAACCCTGAAATTTGCCGTAATCGCCGTGCCGCTTGGCCTGATAATCCCGCTATCCTTTGCTTTGCTAGTCAACTCAAAGCACCTGCTGGCCCCTAACATATTCAGGACTCTCTATTTTCTGCCGACGGTTATCCCGCTCGTCGCCGGTGTGATGGTCTTTCAGGGAGTGCTGAACGCGCAGTCCGGCTGGATCAATCTGTCGCTCAAGTCTATCGGGATAGAAGGCCCACGCTGGTTGAGCGACCCTAACTGGGCCGTGCCCGCGCTCAACCTGTTGAGCCTGTGGGCTGTGGGCAACGCCATGATAATCCTGCTCGCGGGCTTGCAAGGCGTCCCTACGGAGATCCTTGAGGCGGCGACGGTAGACGGCGCGAATGGTGTGCAGCGCTTCTTCCGTATCACGATCCCGATGATATCGCCCGTCATCTTCTACAATGTCACCCTCGGAGTTATTGGCGCCTTCCAGTATTTCGTCGCGGCCCTGCTCATCGGCGGGCGCAACGGCGACCCCCAGGGGGCCACGCTCTTCTATAACCTGCACTTCTACCGGCAGGCTTTTGTTTTCAACGATATGGGCTACGGCTCGGCCCTGGCGCTGATGATGTTTATTACGGTAATGATCCTGACCGGGATCATGTTTTCTGTGGGCCAGAAGGCAGTTTACTACGCAGGCGGAGATGCCTAAACGAATTACGAATTACGAATTACGAATTACGAGTTGAGAGGAACGTGTAAGAATTCGTAATTCGTAATTCGTAATTCGTAATTCGTAATTGGAAAAGTGAGGGAAAGATGGCAACTTTGGCTCAAGTAGAAAAGTCACGCCCGGTGGCATCCGCACGCCGGACCAAGTGGGGACCGCGCCGTCTTTCCGCACAGGTGCTTATCACCTCGCTGGGGCTGGCGGTAATGCTGATATTCCTGATGCCGCTTGGCTACATGGTCATGACCGCGTTCAAGGACGATTCTCAGCTTTCCGCTCAGCGCGCGCCTCTTTGGCCCGCCAAAGCATCTACTTATACTTATGAAGGCAAGGAGCTGCCGCTTTACAATGTGCCGACAAGCGAAGGGACCAAACAGTGGGCTTTAGTCAAAGGCTTCCGCGAAGATAGCGACTTCATCGACCCTGCCCATCCTGAGCAAGGTGTGTTCAATTGGAAGGGGAGGTACCGCACTCTTGAGCCGGTTTACCACTTCTCGCCCACGCTCGACAACTTTGTCATGGCCTGGAACCAGGTGCAGTTCGGGGTGCTATTCAAGAATACCTTCCTGATCGCCATCATCAGCACGGTCGGCACGCTGATTTCGTGCATCCTCGTGGCTTACGGGTTCGCGCGCTTTCGCATCCCAGGCAAAAATATCCTTTTCATCATCCTGATTTCGACGATAGTCCTGCCGCCACAGGCCACTATCATACCGCTCTACATCCTGTTCGCCAAGCTGGGGTGGACGGGGACGTGGCTGCCGCTACTCGTGCCCGCCTTCTTCGCCAATGCATATGACGTCTTCTTGCTGCGCCAGTATTTCATGAGCATCCCCAAGGAAATGGACGAGGCTGCGATGCTCGATGGCGCTAACCCATTGCGGACGCTCGTATCGGTCATCATCCCCCAGTCCATCCCGGCGATCACGGCGGTGACCCTCTTCCACTTCTTCTTCACGTGGAACGACTATTTCGCGCCCCTGGTCTACCTGGTAGGCAAAGAGGACCTCTACCCCATCTCGGTAGGCATAGCCAAGTTCGTAGGGACGTTCAGCATCTATCCTGGGCGAGCAATGGCAACCGCCGTGATGACCCTCATTCTCCCCGCGCTGATGTTCTTCTTCGCTCAGCGCCAGTTCATGCAGGGCGTGGTAGTCACGGGTGTAGACAAATAATTTTAGATTTCCGATTTTAGATTTTAGATTGTTTCAGCGTTACCCTATTCAATCTAAAATCTAAAATCGGAAATCTAAAATAAGGAGATTGCAATCATAATGACAACCCCGGATACTTTTCCTCCCGACTTTGCCTGGGGCGCTGCCACGGCGGCTTACCAGATCGAGGGCGCGTTCAACGAGGACGGCAGGGGAGAGTCGATATGGGACCGCTTCAGCCATACGCCGGGTAAGGTGAAGAACGGCGATACCGGCGACGTGGCATGCGACCATTACCACCGCTACCGCGAAGACATAGCCTTGATGAAGCAGATCGGCCTCAAGGCATATCGCTTTTCGACTTCCTGGCCCAGGGTCCTCCCAAACGGGCGGGGTCCCGCCAATCGCTTAGGGCTGGATTTCTATGATAGGCTAGTGGACCAATTGCTGGAGGCGAATATCCAGCCATTCCTGACCCTGTACCACTGGGACCTGCCCCAGGCGCTGCAAGACAAGGGCGGGTGGGCCAACCGCGACACCTGCGGCTATTTCGCCGATTACGCCACGCTCATGGCCCGGCGTTTCGGCGATCGTGTGAACTACTGGACTACCTTCAATGAGCCGTGGGTTGTTGCGTGGGTCGGCAATTACCAGGGTGAGCACGCTCCAGGCTTCACCGATATAAAGCTGGCGATGCACGCAACTCACCATCTGCTGGTCGCGCACGGGCTGGCAACGCAAGCGATCCGCACGATAGCCCCACAGGTCAACTTTGGTATCGTGCTCGATTTCGCGCCCCCGGAGCCTGCCGAAGAGACCGAGGACAACCATGCCGCCGCAGAGTCAATCTGGCAGCGAGGTGGCGCGCTCTTCTTAGACCCACTTTTCCGGGGGCACTATCCGCCCACCGTCCAGCCGTTTGTCGAAGAATGCGAGGTGCCCGTGCAACCGGGCGACCACGCTCTCATCGCGCAACCTCTCGACTATGTCGGCGTCAACTTCTACCGGCGCATAGTGTTTGACGAGCAAGGCAACCCGGCCCGCGTTCCGGGCGCTGAGTATACCGAAATGGACTGGGAAGTCCACGCACCCGCTTTCAAGCGCCTGCTGCTTCGCCTGTCCAGCGAGTACCGCCTACCGCCCATCTACATTACCGAGAACGGGGCTGCGTTCGCGGATGAAGTCGGCAGGGATGGAGAGGTCCATGATGAGCGCCGCCTGAATTATATCCGGGAGCATCTTGGTGCCGTGCATGAAGCCATGTCGGAAGGCGCGGACGTACGCGGCTATTTTGCCTGGTCGCTGCTCGATAACTTTGAATGGGCAGAGGGCTATTCCAAGCGCTTCGGCCTCGTCTACGTTGACTACCCGACGCAAAAGCGCATCATCAAGGACAGCGGGAAATGGTACGCGCAGGTCATCGCGCAAAACCGGCTATTTTAGATTGAATAGTTGGCTCCGAAATCTAAAATCTAAAATCACTTTGAGGTAATCTGATGGACAGTCGGGGCCAACGGCGCGACCTGCTGGTAGGAGTGGACGTAGGCGGGACCAAGGTCGCCGTGCTGGTGGTTGACGGCGGCTACAACGTGCTCAGCCAGATCATGCTACCGACCGTCCTAGGCAGTTCCCAGGCCACGCTAACCTCCATCACAGGGGCTGTGCAGCAAGGCGTCGAGCAGGCGGGAGCAAGTCTGGATTGCGTAGCGGCGGTGGGCCTCGGCGTTCCGGGGAGAGTAGACACCGCAACGGGGCTTGTACGCCGCGCCGTGAACCTGGGTTGGGAAGAGCTGCCCTTCGGCCAACTCCTCTCGGCTCAGCTTGGCGTGCCATGCGTGCTCGAAAACGATGTGACGCTGGCTGCTATAGGCGCACAGCATTATATGGGCATAAGCGAAGCGAGGGGTGCCAGCCGCAATATGGCCTATGTAAGCGTGGGCACGGGTATCGCCGCAGGGCTTGTGCTCGATGGCCGCACCTATCGAGGCGCGCACGGTATGGCAGGTGAGATCGGCCACATGATAATCGCCCCCGGTGGGCCTCGCTGCCAGTGTGGCGCGCACGGCTGCCTGGAAGCGGTAGCGGCAGGCCCCGCGATTGCGCGCCTGGGAGAGGAAGCTGCTTTGTCCCCCGGCGATACGCTGTTGCGCCTGTACAGGCCCGTAACCGCCGAGGCCGTGTACCAGGCAGCGAGAGATGGGGACGCTGCCGCTACTACCATCATCCGCAAGGTAAGTGGGCACCTCGCGCTGGCTCTTCAGCAGCTTATCGTAGCCTACGACGTGGAATGCATCGTATTTGGCGGCGGTGTCTCGCGTGAGGGAGATACGTTCCTTCAGCCCATACTTGCAGAGCTAGCGCACCTGCGTGAGCAATCCGTACTGACCGGCGAGATGCTGCAACCGGACATGATTCGCGTCTTGCCGTCCGACTACGATGCGGGCGCATGGGGAGCGGTGCTGCTGGCGGCTGAAAGTACAGCACGCATCTCTCCAAAGTATAGACATGTTACCCTCCCCGACGGGGTTACAGGGGGTGCCCCCGGTAAATTCTCAGAGACGGGGTAAAGCCAACGGTAGGGGCGACCCGGTGGGGCGCCCAGGGGGGGGTGGCGGATCATGCGTGCCGGCGACCTCAGACAGGGCGACCCACCGGGTCGCCCCTACCGGAAACATATTCTTCTTCCTTCAATCTATAAATAGGAGAAATAATGGGTAATTCCGCATTCCGCATTCCGCATTCCGCAATTACTCTTGAGCAAGCCGTCGGCCAGAAGTTGCTGGCGGCCTTCCAGGGTTACCATGTACCCGACGGGTTGGTGGATTTGCTGAAGCATACGCAGATCGGCGGGGTAACTCTGTTCCGCTCGTTGAACGTGCAGAACCCCGCACAAGTACGCGACCTGACTAACGCTTTGCAAACAGCAGCGGCGACAGCCGGGCAGCCTCCACTTCTGATTTGCGCGGACCAGGAGGGCGGCCAGTTGTTGGCTATGGCAGGCACTACCCCTTTCCCTGGCAACATGGCGCTGGGGGCTACGCGCTCGCCGGAGCTTGCCCACCGCACCGGATTCGCGATTGGGCGGGAGCTTGCGGCTATGGGAATAAATGTCAATTATGCGCCGGTGTGCGATGTGAACGTCAACCCGCAAAACCCGGTAATAGGTACCCGTTCTTTCGGTGAAGACCCTGCCGAGGTGGGGCGGCTTGGCGCGGCAATGATCGAGGGGCTGCAAGCGGCGGGCGTGGCAGCAACGGCCAAGCACTTCCCCGGACATGGAGACACGGCCACCGACTCGCACTACGCCACGCCCGTGCTACCCTTCGATGAAGAGCGTTTGCGCCGGGTCGAACTACCCCCGTTCAGCAGCGCGATTGAGGCGGGCGTCAAGCTGATGATGACCGCGCATATAGCCCTGCCGGGCCTCACCGGGGGCCTCGAAGTGCCTGCCACCCTTTCTCCCGCGATCATGAGGAAGCTTTTGCGAGACGATCTTGGCTTTCGTGGGGTAGTGGTTAGCGACGCGATGGATATGGGTGCCATCGAAAGGGGGCTGGGCCTCGCGATAGACTGTATAGCTGCATCGGCGGCAGGGGTTGACTTGCTGTTGCTCGCCGACTGTGGCGAGGGCTTCCAGGCCGTGTACTCTGCCGTGCTACAAGCAGCCAGGAGAGGTCTACTTGAACCCGGCGAAATGATGGCATCGGCCCACAGAGTGCTAGAGCTGAAGGCATGGCTCAACAAGCACGAACAACCAGGATTAGAAGTAGTAAACTGCGAAGAGCATCGCGCCCTGGCCTACGAGATAGCCGCCCAATCGGTTACCCTGCTGCGCGATACGCAGGGGTGCTTACCTTTGAGTCTCCCAGCTGAAGCACGGATAGCCCTGGTCCTGCCTCGCCCATCGGATCTCACGCCCGCCGACACTTCTTCATACGATAAGCCGGTGTTGGCAGAGATGCTGCGCCGGTACCATCCCGCCGTAGACCAAATAGATGTGCCCACCAACCCCGGTTCGTCCGATATTGGCGCGGTGTTGCAACAGGTAAAGGACTACGACCTCGTAATAGTGGGTACCATCAACGCCTTCCAGCACGAAGGGCAGGCCGCCCTGGTCAATATGCTGCTGGAGGCAGGCAGCAAGTTAATAGCGGTGGCCCTCCGTATGCCTTATGACCTGTCGGCCTATCCGGGCGCGCCCACATATATTTGCACCTATAACCTTCAGCCGCCGTCTATGGAAGCCCTGGCCGACGCTTTGTGGGGGCGGATTCCTTTCGTGGGGCGATCACCCGTTATGGTGGCGGGTGCCTGAGGTAGAGCACTGATGCTCTATATCGAGCCTGCGGCCATTGTAACACCCGAAGGCTTGCTGGAAGATCGCGCGGTGCTTGTGGATGGCGAGCGCATCGTTGCCGTTGACTATGCCTCCCGGCTGCCATGTCCGGCGGGGGCGCGCAAACGGGAAGCGGCGGGCCTATCGCTGGCTCCCGGCTTTATCGACCTTCAGATAAATGGGGCCTTCGGTAGCGATTTCACCAACGAGCCGGGCGCTATCTGGCAAGCAGCCGCCCTACTGCCCAGGTATGGCGTCACGTCATTTCTGCCGACGATTATTAGCTCGCCGCGTGAGAGGGTGGAGATAGCCCAGGCTGTCATATGTGAGGGCCAGCCTCCAGGCTTCAGGGGTGCAACTCCGCTTGGGCTTCACCTTGAAGGGCCATTCCTCAACCCGGCAAAGCGCGGCGCGCACAACCCGGCGCACCTACGCCTGCCCGATACGGCGGAGGCTCAAGGCTGGACCCCGGATAGAGGTATCCGTTTTGTAACGCTGGCTCCTGAGCTACCCGGCGCACTTGGGATGATCGAAATGCTGGCAGCGCGAGGCATAGTAGTCAGCGAGGGCCATTCCCTGGCTAATTATGAGGAGGGCATCGCCGGTATCAATGCGGGCATCAGATATGGCACCCACCTGTTCAACGCTATGCCCGTACTGGACCACCGGGAACCGGGGCTGGTGGGTGCGCTGCTTGGCGATGGCCGGGTAACTGTTGGGCTTATAGCCGACGGCATCCACCTGCACCCCAGCATGGTAGCGCTGGCCTGGAAAGCTAAAGGCCCCTCTCGGTTAAGCCTGGTGACGGATGCAATGGCGGCACTCGGCATGTCAGATGGCATCTATAAACTGGCGGACCAGGACGTGATTGTAGCGGGTGAGGCGGCCCGCCTGGCAGACGGCAGGTTGGCGGGAAGCGTGCTGACCCTGGACCAGGCTGTGCGCAACCTGATCAGTTTTGCAGGTTGTAGTCCATGCGATGCCATCTCCACCGTAACTACCGTACCTGCATCGCTACTTGGAATGGCGGACTCGCGAAGCCAGATCGCCCCAGGCTCCCGCGCCGACATGGTATTGCTGGACGGCGGTCTGCGCGTTGTGGAGACGCTGGTCGCCGGAGAGGTCGTTTATTCAACACGGGCCGATTAAGAAGTAGGCAGGCTGAGCAAGGCAGAAACAGGGAAAGGAGAAGGCGTGGCACTCAGAGACGAGATATTAGAGCAGCCGGGTGTCTTGCGTGGCTGGATAGAGACGCAGATGCAAACGGCGTCCGGTATAGCCGAGGCTATCCTTTCGCGCGACGTGCAATACATCTTCCTGGCGGCGAGGGGTAGCTCAGACCACGCAGGAGTGTACGCGCAGTACCTTTTTAGCGCGCGGAATCGCCTGGCGGTAGCCCTGGCAACGCCGTCGCTGTTTACGATGTACCCTCAGTCGCCCCGGCTGCACAACTCGCTCGTGATCGGCATATCGCAGTCCGGCCAGTCTCCCGATATAGTGAGTGTTATCGCCGAAGGAAGACGACAGGGCGCTATTACCCTGGCTATCACCAACGACTCTGACTCTCCGTTGGCGCGGGCCGCCGAGCTTACCCTGGGGTTACACACAGGGCCGGAGAAAGCCGTGGCCGCCACCAAGACTTACACCGCACAGCTGTTGGCGCTGGGTGCGCTCTCTGTTGCCCTGGCGGGAAACAAAGAAGCTGACTTGGCTGACCTGGCCGGGGTGCCTGACGCAGTACAATCGGCGCTGGAACTGGAGCCGGAAGCCGAGCGAATCGCCGGAAGACACGCTTTAATGGATCACTGTGTGGTGCTGGGGCGCGGTTACAACTATGCCACGGCCCAGGAATGGGCGTTGAAGCTCAAGGAGCTTGCATACGTATTTACGGATGTTTACTCTACGGCAGATTTCCGGCACGGGCCGATAGCGATAGTCGAGCCGGGTTTCCCGGTGCTGGCCGTAGCTCCGCAAGGGGCGGTCCTGGCGGACCAGTTAGCCTTATTCTCAAGGCTGCGCGACGACTACAAGGCTAAACTGGTAATCATCTCGGACAGCGACCAGGCGCTGTCCCTGGGGGCTGAGAAGTTACGCCTGCCACCTGGGCTGTCCGAGTGGCTGACCCCAATCGTTAGCATCGTCCCGGCCCAGTTGTTCTGCTACCATCTCACCCGCGCTAAGGGTTACGATACCGAGAACCCTCGCATGCTGCACAAGATAACTCTGACCGAATAGCTGCTTCAGCTTCGTTCTGTGCCTGGGTAGCTTGGTCACAACTAACAGTCGGCAGTTCTTAGCGGGCTGTATTGCAAAAATCATAGACATTTAGTAGAGTGAAACTTGACGCAGAGGCGGCATAAGTGCGAAACTCTACAACGCATTCAGCAAACAGGAAACCCTTAGCGTCCATTGGCTCGGTCACAATTTGAACACGAGAGGAGGAGTAATATGCCAGAGTTCGCTTGTATTAACTACGACCTGGTAGGAATTTATCGTACCCCTGAACGTGAGGGGTATGCTGGAACGCTTGCCTGGGGAGATACGGTCGAGGTACTGGAAAAAACGAATACATACTTGAAGGTACCATACTATTTGCGCAACAAGGATGGGAGCCTGCAATCTGAGCCTTCTCCCTGCTACATTATCCCCAGGAAGGTTACGCCTGATGAAATCATCGTTGCTCCCGAAGAGAATAAGGTCTTGCGTATGGACTTCGTTGATGTGCAACAGGGTGATGGCTCCATCGTCCAGACCCCAAAAGGGAAGACGATAATCATCGACGGGGGGATGGGCAACCTCTTCGCACGTTATCTTGCCGCCAGATACCGGGGTAGCTCCAAAGACAATCCCCAGCAGTTCGACTGCATCGTTGTGACGCACGGGGACGCGGATCACTTCGCCGGCCTCACAGCCATCCATGCAACGGAGAAGAATGACTCAAAGAGTAAGCGCCTATTCATGTATCCGAGACGTGTTTATCACAATGGCCTTGTCAAGCGCCCTGGCAAAATGAACGGGCAGGACCTTACTCCCAAAGAGATGTTTGGGGCCACCGTACCCATAGGCAATCGAACCATCATCACCGATCTAGTGGACGATCTCACGCAGACGCCGGATACGGTGATGAACGAGCCATTTCGCGCCTGGAAAAAGGCGCTCTCCAGTTACCGGCAACGCTATGAAGGTCCGTTCGGACCTATGGATATTCGGAGGCTGGCCTACGGAGACGATGATGCCTTCAGCTTCCTCTCAGATGAGGGGATAAAGGTGGAGGTCCTTGGCCCTATACCTTATGAGAAAGATGGCATATATGGGTTACCTTTTTTGGGTGCGCCCTCGCGAAACCCACGCCTCGAAGATGAGTCTTTGGACCTATCGGACGAAGTCTTCAAGGGTACGGACGATTCGCATACTATCAACGGCCACTCGGTGCTCCTGAGGCTGACGTACGGAAACGTAAGATTACTGTACACGGGTGACATGAACAACCAGAGCGAAAGGACCCTGGTCAGGCAGCATAAAGAGAAGCTCAGCGCAGAAGTTATGAAAGTGCCTCACCACGGTTCGCATGATTTCTCTGCTGCTTTTCTCAGGGCGGTTTCACCGCTGGTATCCGTGGTCTCTTCGGGTGACGAGAATGAAAGAGTCGAATATATACACCCTCGGGCCAATCTGATGGGAGCGCTTGGTCGATACTCAAGGGTCTCCGAACCGCTGGTGTTCGTAACAGAACTGGTCGCCTTCTTCAAGTATGAGGGCTATGCAAGACCCGTATCCGACGCTGATGCACAGGAGCGAGGTAGCTTTATTGCATTCAGCAGGTCGGCTTGGGGGATCGTTCGCGTACGGACTGACGGACATCGTCTCTTTGTTTACACGGACAGCGGTAAGCGAGGGCAGTTTGAAACCTATGCCTACACAATAGAGGATGGAGCAGTACCCCAGGCGACCAAGGTGCGAGCAACGTGAGTTACGGAGCGTAAGGTGGACACTATGCAACCACAAGCAACGCTAGTGGTCAAGGTCAGGATGTACCGTCAGGGGTTCGGAGACTGCTTCTTGCTCTCATTCCTGAGGGGCGGCCAAACCTTCAATATGCTCATCGACTGCGGAGTGCTCGAGAATACCGAGAAAAAGGCGGCTATAATGCGGTTGGTAGCCCAAGACATCAAGGTGGTAACTGCCAATCGTATCGACCTCCTTGTAGCTACGCATCGGCACTGGGACCACGTGTCGGGGTTTCTTCAAGCGCGAAGGGTGTTCGGGAGTATGGAAGTGGGGCGAATATGGATGCCCTGGACGGAAAATCCGATCGATCAGCAAGCCGCCAGGATGTGGAAACGTAGTCGTGCTAACCTACTGCTAACGCGGAAGTTGATTACCAAGAGCGAATCGAAAGAAGCGCAGGTGCCTTCAGTTCATCAGGGTGGGAAGACGGAGAAAATGGAGGACCTACGTGCTGGGATTGACTCTATCCTAAGCTTCTCCATGGACACTCATCCTGATGCAGGATCTACGCGCGAGGTGGTTCGCAACGACCCGAGGCAAGCACTAGCCTATGTTTCGACGCTCGGGCAAGCGCCTTTGTGGTATCTTGAGCCAGACGTATCCACAGAGGCTGCGCCGCTCACCCTTCCGGGCCTGGAGGGTGTTCGCATCTACGTGCTTGGACCCCCGAGAGATATGATGCTGCTTAGCCACGACTATCCGAACCAGTGGGACGCGGAAGATACTATCTATGGCCTCTCCGATCTAATGAAGGACAGTGAGGATAATAAGCTCAGACGGGCGTTCAGGCGTGCTCTGTCGCTCGACTCGGTTGTGAACAACACCAGCCTGGCTTTGGCGATTGAGTTAACTGAAAGTGGCAAGGTGCTGCTCTTCCCAGCGGACGCTCAGATAGGCAATTGGGAGTCCTGGAGCAACCTATCGTGGAGGGTGCGAGCCGCAGATGGCTCTTCATGGGTGGTGCGCATCGAGGATCTATTGAGTCGTACTGTGCTCTATAAAGTAAGTCATCATGGTAGTCACAATGGGACGTTGCGCCGACGCGGGCTAGAGCTGATGAACCACACGGATCTGGTCGCTATGGTCCCTGTAGACTTGGAGACCGCCGCTGAGCGGCTTTGGTGGCGAATACCCGAGGCTCAGCTGATGAATAGTCTGAAAGTACATACACGGGGGCGTGTTATCCGATCCGACACAGGGTTGCCTGACCGAGATGACCTCAAGAGGCTGTCATCGCAAGAAACAGCAGCATTTATAGCTGCGACTCGACAGCAAGATATGTGGGTCGAACTTACAATACATGAATAGAAATGTTAATTGTACTGTGGGTTAAAGCCTTGACATGCGAGCAAATGTCTGCTACACTGGGCGAAATTGAATAGCGGCGACGAGCCGCATGCCCGCGTCGAAGTGGAATAGTAGCTACATCAAGGATTTGCAGCGAATCGGGAGATGGTGCAAGCCCGGTAGACCTGGCGTAGCGAACCGGCCATGGAGCGGTCCGCCGAAGAAAGCCCAACGGCGAGCAAGTAGGATGGAGTGGTTGGTCACCACGCACAAAATAACCACGAGCGGTCACAGGCCAAAAATGTGACAATTAGGGTGGTACCGCGGGAGCCATGCTCTCGTCCCTTGCTTTGGGACGGGAGTTTTTTGTTGCCCGGAATCGGCGGGAGGAGGATCGGGTCATGCAAGTAACGCTGGGCAAGATAGCCTCGGTGACGGCGCGGGTGAGACTGCCCCACCAGGTGGAGATAGGCGATTACGTCTGCGCAGAGCGCGGCGCGGTGATAGTGGTCGAAGCTCTTGAAGAGAAGTCGGTGTACGGAGAGCTTGAGCTGCTCGGCGGCAGGATGGCTCGCATCATCAAGGGCGACGTGATGGCGGGCGTGCTGGGCGAGCGCCAGGCCCTCAAAGGTTTCGTGGGCCACATCCCTGAGCGCATAGAGCCGGGTGACACTCTCCACGTCCTGAATATGGGTGGGGTCATAGGGCTGTGTAGCTCCGCCAACACCGATTTCGGCCAGGCGTTGCGGGTGCGCGTGCTCGGTTCGGCCATAGTTGACGGCGAACCTGCCAGCATCGCCCGCGACGCGCTCCCCTGGCGCAACTCCCTCCACAGGAGCGCGCCTATCATCCTCGTCTCCGGCACCTGCATGAACGCGGGCAAGACTACAGCGGCGTGCGAGAGCCTACGCGTGCTGTCGAGCAGGGGGTACCGGATCGCAGCCGCCAAGCTCGCGGGCGTTGCCACTCAGCGCGACCTGCTGAATATGCAAGATCACGGCGCGATAGCGGCGCTCTCATTCAGCGACGCGGGCCTCCCCTCCACCACCGGCACCGATAGCTGCTTGGTGCCCGCCGCCAAAGGCGTGCTGGCTGCCCTCAACGCCTCCCAGCCTGACGCCATAATCGTGGAGTTCGGCGACGGTATCATGGGGCACTACGGCGTGGATATACTCCTGCGGGACGCCGAATTGATGGGCCACGTGCGAGCGCACATCCTCTGCGCCAACGACCTTGTCGCCGCGTGGGGCGGACTGCGCTACCTCGAAGGGATGGGCGTGCGTGTAGACTGCATATCAGGCCCGGCCACCGACAACACGGCGGGCGTAGATTACATCAACAAGCATTTCAGCATGCAAGCCGCCAACGGTCGCACGCAACCCACTCTCCTGGCCGACATGGTGGAAGCCCTGGCCTTCCCAGGCAACTCCCATTCGATGTCTGGCAGAATGATAGAAGATAGGGACGTGGCGTAATGGCTATACGGCAATTCTCCATGTCGCGGCCCGCGCGGGTAGCGGTGGTGGGCGCATCGGGGTATATCGGCGGGGAGGCGTTGCGCCTGCTGCTGGGGCACCCGTGCGTAGAAGTGGCAGCGGTAACGTCGCAGTCACATGCAGGCAAGCTCGTTGCCGAGGTACACCCACACCTGGCCCATACCACGGAACTCAACTTCGTCGGCGACCTGCCCCCGGAGGCTGCGAGCGAGTATGACGCAATCTTCCTGGCGCTGCCGCACGGCGCTGCCATGTCCCGCGTGCCGCAGATGCTGGCTCATATGGGAGAGGGCGGTCCGAGAGGCGACGGCCCGCTCATATTGGACTTGAGCGGCGACTTTCGCATTAAGGAGGAGGCGCAGTTCCAGAGATACTACGGGCTGCAACACACGGCCTCCGAGTGGGCCGGGCGTGCGGCTTATGGCTTGACCGAATGGAACCGCGAAGCCATAAGGGAGGCGCGATTGGTGGCGTGCCCTGGCTGCTTCCCGACCGGCTCGCTGCTGGCCCTTACGCCGCTCGCTCGCGCCGGACTGCTGACCGGGAACGTAGTGATCGACTCCAAGACAGGCTCGTCGGGTTCCGGCAAAGAGCCGGGCGAGGGCACCCATCACCCCACGCGGGCGAACGACTTCCGCGCTTATGGCCTGCTCAAGCACCGCCACTTGCCGGAAATCGTCCAGGAACTCGCTAAGTGGCATCTCCAGGACAGCGCAAGCCTTCGCGTGGTCTTCACGCCCCATTCCGCCCCGATGGTGAGGGGCATATTCACTACGGCCTACGTCTTCCCTTCGCGCCCGGTCAGCAAGGAGGAGCTACGCGATATATACGAGCAGGCTTACCAGGGCGAGTATTTCGTGCGGTTGGTGGAGTCGCCCCGCGTAGGCGTGGTAGCCCACTCCAACTTCTGCGACATAGCCGCCGTGACCGATGGCGAGGGCGCTATCATAGTAACCAGCGCCATAGACAATCTCGTAAAAGGCGGCGCGGGCCAGGGCGTGCAAAACCTCAACGTAGCATTCGACTGGCCCGAAAATCTCGGCCTAACCTTCCCAGGCACGATGCCATAATACCCAGAAATTAGAAGTTAGAAGTTAGAAATCAGAAGCCTAACACCTGAACCCTGACCCCTGATCCCTAACCCCTAAAGGAGCACACATGGTTGCAACGATAGATACCGCCACCGGCAGGCAGGCTGTGATTGACGAAGAAAACAGGGCGCAACTGGGCACATATGCCAAGCTGCCTATAGTGGCGGTGCGGGGTAGCGGCATCATGCTGTACGACGCATCGGGCCAGGCATACTACGACTTTTACTGCGGGCACGCCGTAACGCTCCTGGGGCATTGCCACCCCAGGGTCGTGCAGGCGATAAAGGAGCAGGCCGAGCGCCTCATTTTCTACTCGAACATCGTTTACAACGACGTGCGGGCGCAGTACGCCGCCGCGCTGGTGGGGGTTGCGCCGAGGGGTTACGGGCAGGTCTTTTTCTGCAATTCGGGGGCCGAGGCCAACGAGACCGCGCTCAAGCTGGCGCGCAAATATACCGGAAGGCCGACCATGCTGGCGATGGACGGCAGCTTTCACGGGCGGACGATGGGCGCGCTCGCCATGACCAGCAACCCGAAGTATAGGCAGGGCTTCGAGCCGCTACTTCCGGGCGTTGAGTTCGTACCGTTCGGCGACCTGGCTGCCACACAGGCCAGATTGGAGAAAGGCGACATCGCCGCCATCATAATTGAGCCTATACAGAGCATCGCGGGCGTGCGAATGGAGGGGGCTGAATACTACAGGGCGTTGCGAGAGCTTTGCGATAGGCATGGCTCGCTGCTCATCTTTGACGAGATACAGACAGGACTTGGCCGCACGGGCAAGCTGTGGGCAGGCGAACACTGGGATGTCGTGCCCGATATTATCACGCTGGCTAAGGGCATAGCGAGCGGCGTGCCGATGGGGGCTACGCTTATCTCCACGCACATCGCTGAGACGGTTCATCTTGATGAGCACGGCTCGACCTTCGGAGGCTCGCCTATCGCCTGCGCCGCCGCCTCTGCTACGTTGGGCGCTATCCTCGAAGATAACATGGTGGAGCACGCCGGGGCTATGGGTAGGCTAATGGTAGAGAAACTGGGCGGGTTGCCCCACATCCAGGAGATACGGGGGATGGGCCTCTTGCTAGGCTTATGCCTCGACGTGCCCGCGAAGGACGTGCAGTACGCCGCGCTCGAACGCGGCGTCATCCTCGGCACTTCGGGCGATCCGAACGTATTGCGTATCATGCCTCCGATGGTGGTCACGCCGGAGGATGTGGAGCACCTGGCATCGGTGTTGCGAGACGTGCTGCAAGGTATTTAGTGGCGTCCATGATGGATGAGACAGGCGCAGATTCATACTTAGGGCAGCACAAAGGCAAGCGTTTCGTCGTCAAACTGGGTGGCGAAGTGATGCTGAACGCCGCCGGACTGCGCGCGCTTTCAGCCGACATAGCTACCCTAGCGCGATCCGGCGTGGGGGTGGTCATCGTGCATGGCGGCGGCCCGCAAGCCGACGCGCTAGCCGCTAAGCTGGGGCACCGGGTACGCAAGGTAGCAGGTCGCCGCGTGACCGACGACGATGCCCTGGAAGTAGCGAAGATGGTGTACGGCGGCAGTATCAACCTGGAATTGCTGGCCGCGTTGAGGGCCGCAGGCGCGCAGGGGGTGGGCCTTTCAGGGGTCGACGCGACGCTGATAACGGCCACGCGCCGCATGCCTGTCGTGGTACGCGACCAGCATACCGGCACAGATGAGATGGTGGACTTCGGGCACGTAGGGGATATTGCCGCCGTAGACGTTTCGCTGGTGGACTTGCTACTGGGAGCGGGCTACGTGCCGGTGGTAGCTTCGCTGGCTGCCGACGATGAGGGCAACCTGTACAACGTCAACGCGGATACGGTCGCGCAGGCGCTTGCCGTCGCCCTCCATGCGGACAGGCTATACCTGCTGACCAACGTGCCCGGCATCCTGCTCGACCCAACCGACCCAGGTTCGCTCCTACCCATCTGCACGCGCGAGCAGGCAGAGCGGCTGATTAGGCAGGGAGTGATCTCCGGTGGGATGCTCCCAAAGGTGCTGAACTGCCTGCAAGCCCTGGCGGATGGCGTGCGGCAGGTCCAGATTCTAGACGGCACCCAGGAGAGGTCGCTGCTGCTTGAAAGCCTGGCCCCCAATGCTGAGGTGGGAACGCTGCTGGTCGAATAATATTATCGACTGCCTAAATTAGGGTAGGGGCGACCCGGCGGGTCGCCCTGGTGGGGACGGCGTACCGTGCTTGTCTGGTGCCCTAGACAGGGCGACCCGGCGGGTCGCCCCTACAGGAAATATTCCCTTACTTCCAGTCTGAACTCTCGTTTCGCTACCTGAAGCCGAGCAGGCGGGAGCGGTACAACCTGAAGCGAAGGAAGAGGAAGCAGCCGAGGCAGAAGCCCGCCAGCGCTACCGCCGCAGCAACGGCCACCATCAGCGACAGCGCCCACCCGATAACGGGCAGCCCCAGCATGAACGCTACCTGCGCCAGCCCAAGCAGTACGACGGCTATCGAATTGTTGAAGCGCATGAGGCGGCGGTCTTCACCTTCCCCATCGGCGGCGATGCGCGACGCCAGCAAGCGCTGGCCCACCTGGAAGATGAGGCTGCGACGCTGGCCGTACAGCACGGCAGGTAGCAATATCAGGAAAAGTAAAGTCGTTATGAGAGGTTGCTGAAGCAGCAGGCCCGCCACTATGCCCGTCAATAGCGTCCAGCGATTGAGGCGTACTATAGGCATAGGTATGTCGCTGCACAGTCCCGCCTCTTCTGTCTTATTCTTATCCATTTTTGTATCTCCTGTTTGAATATTTTTTGCTAAGCCTGATATAGTCACAAATAACCAGGGCCTGCCACACATGTGTGGCAGGCCCCAGGAGAGCGATGAAAGCTAAAAGCTATCGGTGTAGCGTCATTGCTTCACGATTTCAAACCCTTGAGAAGATAATCCGGCCACGAGGCATAGGCTGGCCGCGCGTGTCTGTCGCACGGTCAGCCCTATACACAAGCAACAAGATGAGTAGCAAGCGCCGGACGCGAAATCCGTGCTGCTATTGCTTATCTGGTTACGACATGTGGCTGCTTCGATCACAGTCTCAATCTTTCCTATAGAACGTGGTATAGATGTAAACCAATATAACATATCAGCTTTGCTCTTTGCAAAGGTCCCTGATGATGGCGAAGAAGTAGGCCATCTTGTTGTTGATGGTGCCGAGGCCCTGCTTCCCCTGGTAGGAGCGGGTGAGGCGTTTGGCCTCATATAGTAGCTCTGTAAATTGCTGTTCATTGAGGTTAGAAGTTTGCCATAAACGTAATGCCTGGGCGACGTTAGATATTGTATGCGCGGGGTCGTTAAGCTCCGTCGAGAAATCGGTAATTACCGCCGCTATGTATGGTGAATAGGGTGGTGGAGTGTTGTCCGTCTCTTTGGTTACAGGCAACTTTTTCTGAGGTTGATGATTCGAATCATCCTTCTGTATTGTCTCTACTTGTTCTGTTTCTTCTTCGTGCAAGGCGCGCGCTACCCCCCGCGAATAAGCGTGGGATGTCCCCCCGGCTGGCGTGTGGTTATCCAGGAAAGATAATTGCGCGCTATCCCCGTCAGGTAACTCTTCGCTATCCCCACCGGATAAATCTCTGCGACCCCTGCCAGGTAACCTGTTGCTATCCCTACCAGTAAACTGTACGACATCCCCCCCAG
>DASWMJ010000097.1:0-148736 GCA_036399775.1 Chloroflexia bacterium
GACAATGTTACATTAACCCAGTAAGGCCACCGCCTACGCTCAGAGAGAATCGCAGGCAAGTGCCATGGCTGACCAGCCGAGTCTTGGCCCAGGCACCGGGGTCACAGCCAGATTTCTAATCTAACATTGTCAAGACACTTAGATTTCAAGTCTGATGGTTCAGGTACGAGTGGCTATTGGCCTATGAATCCTAAGCGTCATCACCGCCTTGATAAAGTGATCATATATAATCGGACATCAGAGCGAGAGCCCCTTCAACATGAGGTTTATCTAGCGACCTATGTGGATGCCGTGGAGTCAACGCGGCCAGGCCGATACCTCGTACGTTTCCAGAACGCCGTGCAAGTGGGTAATACAAATTGTAAGTGGCCTGAATTCGCGGATACGTTCCAGTATCCGGTTCGTTATCTGAGCAAAAGGTGAACATCTCTCAGGTCGTCGGAACTTGCATAAAGTAGTTTGGTTGTAACCTGGTCGCAACTCAACTGATGTGCCAGATAAATGCAGCCAGCACCGCAACGCTCAAGTTTGCCTATGGACGGGAGACAGTAGACTATGGCCTACGAAAACGTCACGATACGGGAGATAGTGGAGAGGTGCGTTGCACATACCTGGAGTATTCCCGAGTTCCAGAGAGGCTTCGTTTGGAAGGGGATCCAGGTAAGAGACCTAATGGAATCACTCTACCTGAACTATCCAATTGGCAGTTTACTTGCATGGGACAGCAGGCAGTCAGTGGAAGAACGTAGTGCTACAGATGCACAACGACCAAGCCTGTGGCTCGTTGATGGACAGCAGCGTGCTACCGCTCTGTGCATACTTTTCGGCAGAAAGCCATATTGGTGGTCAATCGATGTATGGGAGGCTACTCGGAAGAAGTACGATGTACGTTTCGACATCGAAACGAAAGAGCCTCCTTATTTCTGGATCGCTAACGCAGCTATCCGCAAGGTGAAGGAGGACAGGTTTGTACCTCTCTCAAGCCTATTAGTATTGGACACAAAGAAAGAGGCAGATCAACAGACACTTCAGGAGCTTGCCAAACGTATCAAATACCAGGGTTTGTGCGATGGCATGGACGCAATGCAGGTATACACACGGCTGGATAGGCTCCGCCAAATCCGAGACCTGGACATCGTTGCCATTACGATAGAGCATGAATTGGAAGAGGTTGTGGAAATCTTCGCCCGCCTAAACAGTAGAGGAACACGGGTTACGGAAGCCGACATTTATCTGGGTATAGTGGCTACACGGAACCCAGGTTGGGTACGCGATACTTTCCTACCTCACCTAAAGAAGCTGGCTGAGGCTGGATTCCATCTGAACCCAAACTTGTTGTTCAGGATCGTGACAGCAGTGGGAGCGAAGAAGACCCGCTTCAAGGAAATACCGGACGCTTTCTGGGACGTGAAGAGCATTGTGCCAGCCTGGGACCGCAGCAAGGCTGCATTAAATCACCTTGTGAAGAACTTCGCAGATTACGGCATTCTCAGCAATGACCCAATGCCCACGGAAACCGCGCTAATCACTATGACTGCTCTCTCGGAGAAATATCCCAAGCAACCATTTGGGCCATTGCTCTACTGGTTTTTGCAAGCCTCACGTTTCAGCCGTTACAGTGGGTCGTCCACTACTACAGTAGACGAGGACCTACGCGACATAAATGATTCCGTCTCTTTTCATGATGCCCTGTCGAAGCTTCTGAAGCACTTCGATCATTCTCAGCCAATTGCAGTTGAAGACTTTATGCGAGACTATGTGGACAGCAGGTTTGGTCGCTTCCTCTTGTACATGCTCGTGTATTCTAAGGGAGCCAGAGATTGGGATGAGCATGACCACCGGCTGGGTTTCGAGGGACATGATCTGCTGACTGGCTTCCGTCCTCAATGGCATCACATCTTCCCAAGGAAGTTTCTGGAGGAACGCAAGGTAACGAACGACAAGATTGACGCTCTGGCTAATATTGCAGTCATTGGCCCGACGATCAACATACGTATTAGCGCCAAGAATCCGATGGATTATCTCGTACGCTACAAGATTTCCGATGAAAAACTAGCACAGCAGTTCATCGAGTCTGACCTAGTAACAACTAGCGTCGGTAACTACGAACAATGGCTTATCGGGCGCGCCCAGCGTCTTGCAGAGGCCGCCAACACCTTTCTGGGAAAGCTCAAATAATAACAAAAGCGGAGAATGACCAATCGCACACGCTCCGCCTCTCCTATTATCCCGTTTTCGCGCTGGCCACAGGCAGGTTACGCTTCAAGATCGCCTGTGCCTATTTATTAAGCTGTGTGTTTACCTACCTGCCGTATGGTAGTAGCAACTCCAATGGCTCTGCATCCTGATGCTCCACGCCTTGGCGGTTGCGAAAATCTGCGACTTGGCGTCCCAGATGCTGTTGTTGCGGTAGGGGTTCCACTTGCCGTGCCAGGTTGTGGGCGCGTACTGGAAGAGGCCAAGCCAGCGTCCGCCGCCACCCGATGCGCGGGCATTGCCGCTCGACTCGCACATCATCACTCGGTACATCTTGTCAATGCTCTGGGGATAAGGGTACATGGCGCGCGCCTCGATCATCCAGGCGCGGTACTGGTCGAGAGTGGCCTTGGAAGCCGCGTCTGCCCTGCCTGCGCCTGAGAAGGCAAACATGGGCGTGAAGAGCGCGAGCAACATCGCTATGGAAAGCAGGCGGTAGAGCCGCGTGCGGGAATAATTGGGGGTCATTGGCATTGTCTCTCCTTGCTGAGTTAGGTTGAGCCACTTCGCTTCGTTGCGACGCGAAGACCAAGGGAGATATACCAAAGCCCGGAGTGCTATGTCAATGGCAAATGCTCAGTTTTGTCGCAGAAAATACAAAAAGCGTAGCCAAGTTACGCAAATTGCATTAGGTGTTCGCCTGTTTCAGCCTCTCCACCAACCCCGAATACCTCTGCGCCGATGTGTCGTTGGCGACCCCGCGACGGAGGGCATCCATAGAGCCTGCCAGCACCACCAGGCTGCGGGCGCGGCTCACTCCTGTATAAAAGAGATTACGTTGCAAGAGGCGGCCATGCTGCGGCAAGACGGGCATGACGACGGCGGGGTACTCGCTGCCCTGCGCCTTGTGGACCGATATGGCGTAGGCGTGGGTCAATTCGTCAAGCTCCTGGAAGGCGTATGACACGCTCTGCTCGGAGTCGAACGAGACCAGCACGGTCTGTTCTTCGAGGTCTATGCGGATGATGCGGCCAAGCTCGCCATTAGAGACGTTGCGTTCGTAGTCGTTCACCACCTGCATCACCTTATCGCCCACGCGGAAGATGCGGTTGCCGAAGCGGCGCTCGTCCTTCGTGGCGGCTGGCGGATTGAGCGCGGCCTGTAGGTTCGCATTCAGCGCCTCTATGCCGCACACCCCGCCGTATATGGGGGCAAGCACCTGGATGTCTTCCATCGGATCGAAGCCGTAGTGCTGGGGTAGGCGGCGGGTAGCGAGGTCCACCACCAGCTTCGCGCACTCGGCGGGGTTAGGCTCGCTCAGGAAGAAGAAGTCTTTCACGCCCCCACCCACCACCGGCATGTTGCCCTGGTTGATGCGGTGGGCGTTGGAAACGATTGCGCTCCCTTCCGGCTGGCGGAATATGGTCTGGAGCGTGATCGTTTGCACCGCCCCGCTGCCGATGATGTCCCGGAAGACCGCGCCCGCGCCGACGGGAGGCAATTGGTCGGCGTCACCCACCAGGAGCAAATGCGCCCCGGCGGGCACCGCTTTGAAGAGCGCTTCCGCGAGCGGCAAGTCCATCATGGACGCTTCGTCTATGATGACGAGGTCGGCGGTCAGGGGCGTGCGCACTTCGTATGAGCCGCCCGGCCTGAGTTCGAGCAGGCGGTGGATAGTACAGGCATTGGCGCCTGTGGCTTCCGAGAGCCTCTTGGCGGCCCTGCCCGTGGGCGCGGCCAGCACGACGTTGCCCTGCTTGGCGCTCACAAGCCGGACTATACTCCTGAGAGTAGTCGTCTTGCCGGTGCCGGGGCCGCCCGTAATCGCCACGACACGCTCGGTGAGCGCGGACTGTATGGCGGCCTGCTGCTCACCCGTGAGCTGGACCGTCTCCCGCGCGTCAAGGAAACGCCAGGCCGAATCCCAATCGGTGTTCTTGAAGAGGGCGAGTTTGTCCTTGCGGGCGGTACGCAAGGAATGAAGCGACTCCAGCACCGATAGCTCGTGCGAGCGCATCTCAGGGAGGTATGCCACTTCCGCCGCGTCAATGAAGTCCACGGGCAGGGTGTCAATCATGAGGAATCCGGCTTCTACCAGGGAGGGAAGCATACCGGATACGCGCTCCGGTGTAAGGTTCAGCAGCTTTGCCGCGCCCGTAGCTAGCTCGTTGACCGGCAGGAAGACGTGCCCGGCACCGGCGGCATTGCGGAGGACCTGGGCGACCCCGGCTCCCACACGCTGCGGGGCTTCGGGTTCTACCCCTGCGCGGGCGGCGATTGCATCGGCCACGCCAAACTCGATGCCGTATACCTCGGCTGCCAGGCGGTAGGGCTGCTCCTTGACGACGCTCTCGGCGGCGCTGCCGTACTTGCGGAGTATCCTCACGGCCAGCGCGACGGGCAGGCCCTGGTCCTGCAGGAACGCCATAAGGTCCTTGAGGGCGCGCCGTTCGGCCCAGGCTTCAGCGATGGTAGCCGCCTTGCGCTTGCCCATGCCGGGCACTTCGGCCAAGCGGTCAGGGTTAGCGTCGAGCACTTCCAGCGTATCCAGGCCGAAGGTGTTGACGATGTGCTCGGCCACCACCGGCCCGACGCCTTTCAGCAGGCCGGAGCCGAGGTACCTCTTGAGCGCGGCGAGGGTGCCGGGTGCGGCCGTCTGGTAGCGCGACACGGCGAACTGCTTGCCGTACTGGGGATGGTTGATCCACTTCCCTTCCAGGCGCAGACCCTCGCCGATGTTTACGCCCGCCAGGTGCCCGGCTATGGTAAGCAATTGCTTCTGCCGGGGCACCTTCAGGCGGGCGATGATATAGCCGTGCTCTTCGTTGATGTAGGTGATTTTTTCCAGGACGCCGTCCACTACCTCCAGGTCGCTGCCCGTGGAGAGTGGTAGTGTGGTATCAAATGCTTTTGTGTTCACGATAGGGGTCGGGGACCAGGGGCCGGGAAGCAGATCGTGAAATTAGCATCAAGCTCTGCTCCCTGGCCCGTAGAATTACGCTCACTCAGAAGGGCAGGTCCTCCGGGTCTTCGTCGCCATCGAGAACAGCAACGGTCGAAGCAGGGGCTTTGCGGGAGACTGTCACCGCTGGCTTCTGCATTGCGCTCTGCGGTGCGTGTGCGCCCGCCGGTTCAGTCACGCCTGTACCCTTCGGGTCGAGAATCAGCATGTCCGATGCCACTACTTCAGTCTTGTAGAACTTCTGGCCGTTCGACTCCCAGGAACGGTAGCGCAACCTGCCTTCTACAAAGACCAGTCTACCCTTTGTGAGGTGTTCATTGCAAATCTGCGCCAGCCTGTCCCACGCGACCACCGTATGCCAGTCGGTCTCCTCACGAAGATTGCCCTCGCGGTCCTGCCACTGGCGGTCGGTCGCCAGCGAAAAGGTGGTAACGGCCATGCCTGAAGTGGTGATACGCATCTCAGGATCGCCGCCCAGCCGTCCAATCAATTGTACGCGGTTCAATGTCCTCGCCATCTCTCTATCTCCTCAAACTAAGCTAATACTATGCGACGGAACGTATTGTGTATTGCGTAGTACGTATTGCGTAAGAGCGATGCTGTTACATAATACGCACTACGCAATACGTTTTACCCCACCCTGGCGGAATCGAGACGGTCTATGCGGTTGGGGGCGCGGTTGCCGCCGGGCATCGCTTTGAGATTGGGGCGGGCTGCCGGGGCATTGGCGGGTGATGAGGCTGCTACTGCGCGGCGGTCCTGCTGGGCGGGTTCAGGCTGTGTGGTAGGGAGGTCAACGCGGCCTGAGCGTTCGGCCAGTTTGTCGCGGAGGTCGCGGACGCGCTGAGCCACCAGGCGGTGGTGGTGAGCTGTCTCGTAGGCGCGGATGTAGTCGCCTAGCGCGAGCAACATTTTGATGGCGTCTAGTTCCGGCATGCGCATGCTGAGGCGAGAGGTTGGCTCGCCTGCGGGTGAAACGCCTCCCGTGGCGGTCTTCTTGCCGGGGCCGTTGGCGATGGTCAATCTATAAGGGAAGCGTGCGAAGCGGCCACCGTCGCCTTCGTCCCACTCGACGGTCAGGGTGCGGCTCTCGATCGAGCCGTCCTCGCGCTGGCTGCCGCCGTACTTCTCCCACTTGCCACCCGTCACAGCCATAAAGAGGCGGTTGCACGCCAGGTGGGACAGGAGGCGGGCGTCGTCTTTGTCGAGCCAGGCGCTGGCGTGGCCGGTCTGGCGGTTGGTGGCCTGATCGTAACCCGCAATCTCGATCTTGACCTTGTCTATGCGTAATGCGTCATACAGGTTGACGAAATGCTTGTTGGTGGCGTAAACGTAAATCTCTGGCGAAATCTTGCTACTTCTCTCTTGCTCTTCCATCTCTCTAATCTCCTAAAAACTCACTAGCTACTCAAAACTCACTCTTCACTTGTCCAGGGGCCAGGGATCAGGGGTTAGGGATCAGCATGATGTCATGCCGCCTGGGACTGCTCGCCGGTGGCCTCCAGAAAACCGCACAGCTCGAGGCTCCTGATGTGACTGCAATCGCGCTGGGCACATTCGCAACGGACGCCATCAGCGCACACCCACACTCTGACGGGCGCGGCGCTGCCGGTGCGAACCACGTAGCAATCCCCGGTGCCTGTAACGCTGATGCGGGTGAGGGCGTCCTGGGGCCGCCAGGGTGTTGGCATTGTGCTCATTTTGCGGGACCTCCAACTGTGAACGTTTGTTCTATTATAGCACGGAAGTTCTACTAATGTCAATAGAGATTTAGAAAAAAGTCCCCGAAAAACACATATTTCTGTGCCTTTCGGGGACTTTAGCTCGGCTGCTACGCCGTTTCAGCGAAGATTTTCACAACGCTACTTATGCTGGTCTAGCTTGCGCCCTCCTGCGGCCCTTGAGCTGCTTCTCGCTCTGCCGACTCAGAGCCGCTGACGGACGCGCCTTCCTGGGGACCTCTGGCCTGGGCGGCCTCATCTTTGCGCGAGCCTGTCGGGGCCGCGCCCTCCTGCGGGCTGCTCGCTTGCGCTGCGCTCGCGGAAGAGGAGCTACTTTGCCCACTTTGACCGCTCCCCCTACCTGACCTAGAGCGCGATTGGGATGCGGTGGTAAGACCACCACTGCCCTTTCCACCATCAGGTTCCCCATCCGGGATTACCCGGCAGCAAGCGTCGGCGCAAGCATCCAACTCACCTATCGTGGGAATCGGTGGGCACGGGTCACATGCTGCGGTAGGGGCGCAAGGGTCTAGACCTGTGACGCAGCTATATCTTATCTGCTTGATCAGCCGCCGAGCGATGAACCGCCCCAGGGCTTGACCTGCCGTGTGGTCGCTGCGCCAATGGATACCTGCCCACAGGCGCGCAAGCCCTGCGTTGTCGGCAAGATCGTCAAACTCTCCCGCATAGTCGGGGAAGAAGTAGGAAAGGACCTCGCTAGCGGCTGCCGAATAGGTGCTGTGCCCAGATGGATAGGCAGGGTGGCGGGGCGTCCCCGGAGAGGGCGTCGGCATAGTGCGGCGTTCACCGTCGGCGTCCCCGTCACAGTCCACTGCTCTGTTGTACAGCACGCTAACCCTGTAGTCGCATTCGATGGGCCGGGGGCGACGCGACACGCCTGCGGGGCCACGCCACTTGAAGTACCAGGCGGCTGCGAGCGCGCTGTAAATCGCCACGTCCAGCGCCATCCAAACGAGAGCCTGCCTGGGCGGCGACCAGTTGGTGGTAGGCAAGAGGTAGTTGAGGGCCAGGCGGTGGGCAAGACCTGGGGTCTCGCTCTCGAAGTAGCGGGCCAACTCGCGCCCGGTGAGGATCACCGGCACGTCATCATCATCGGGCCTATCGCCGCACTCCCGTTGGCATTCAGGCATATCGAGGCAGCGGTCGTTGCATCTGTCGTGGGCGCGCTCTTTGTTAAAGACTGCACCCAGAGGCTGGGGACGTAGCTGCAAGAAGGGGCTGATGCCACGCCGCTCGCGTCCTGGCACGTTGCTGAAGATTGCGCCAGGAGTATCCCGCAAGGCGGCCAACTCCATCAGCTCCTCTATTTCGTCATCCACTACAGGGCCAGGGGTGGGGTATACCGGGTAGTTGGGAAGGGTAAAGCCTTCTGCCAGGATTTCCTGGATCGTTATCACGCAGGGGGGGCGGCACTCTGTCCAGTAGCTCGCTGCGGGTTCTACTTGCGGCCCAGGTAGTGCATACTCGTTGCATCCTAACTTGGGTGGGTCAGGTAGAGGTGGTGGGCAGGTGAAAGTCATTGTGTCCTCCTTGATCTCATCATTTGCGTTGAATGATTCACAATTGACATCGCTGAGGTCGTCACTACACCGTTCAGTGCCTGATGTTCTACTTCCATAGGCATCGCCTCCATTCTCTCTACACCAGCTACATTCTGCTCTCCTACGCCAGTATGATTACTACTTACGATTAGAGTAGTAGTGTAACAAAAGATATATAAGCGTTCAAGGACAGCGCCTGGTATCCATCGAAAGTGGCTTCAAGTCTGACGGTTGTTTATAGGGATTCGTCTCTATAGTAGAGCGTCGCCCGCTCGGACGCACCAGACAATGAGATTAAGAAAGATGGGTATAGGCTGCAAGAACCTTCCCTGGTTTTGCAGCAGGAAATGGCTCTGCAAAGTGTCGTGTACTAATGCAGCCTTACCTGTAAGAGAAGTATGAGATTTCGCGGAAAGGGAAGTGGAGGTATGCTCAGTTGCCGCTGGTTAGTTGGCTGAGGGCCAGCCTCAGCACGCGGTTGTCGGGTAGGACCAGCACGGCGTGGACCAGCGTGCGGCGGGCATCATCGTGCGCGCCGATAGCTATCTGGGCGCGGGAGAGCGCGAGGAAGGTGCTTGATGCCATTTCGTAGCGTTCGGCCAGATCGGCTACGTCTATATTGCTACCCAACCGAAGGGCAAGCAAGAACTCCGACATGCTGGAACCCTGGCGGCCATCAAGAGCAAGGTTGATGGCGCGCTCGATGTGTATCTCCCGCTCCTCGCTTTGAGAGATTAGGAGATTGGGTTCTCTGCGCCTGGTGGAAGTTGACGCGCCCAGAGTGCGGGCGGAAGGCGGCTCTGAGGCAGGAGTGGCCCTTGTGCGAACGCGCTGCGCGGGTTGAGAGGGTGGCGATGGGCGGAAGGGCACACGCACCCCACCCGCGAACACAGAGAGTGGCTTGAGGTGCCAGAGTCGTGTAGCGAGCAGGTAGCATACGACTGAGCCTACGATCGCGAATAGGGCCATGACCCAGGGCGTGTTGTCCTGGGTGTTCTTAGAGGACATCACGAGCAGCGCTGCTTGCTCGACGGAGCCGGGTTGCCCACCCTCAGAACTGGACGCTGGGGCACCTGTTTCGGGTTTTGCATCGGCGGATTGCGGCGCGGCCCCTCCACCCTGGCCCAATTCCGCCAACGGCACGGGGGGCGTTTCGCCCGCATTTACCATGAGCCAGGAAACGGTGCCGCGCTTGCTGACCGATAGCACCTCAGCCGACGTATCCAGGGGCGTGGCGGCCAGTTTCGCGAAGCCGTAATCGAGTATGGCGGCGCTGTCCTGGTACCAATGGGGCGCGTTCAGGACCACCGAGATGAGCCGCTTGCCGTCGCGTGACGCGGATGTCACCAGGCAGAGTCCGCAGCCGTCGGTCCAGCCTGTCTTGACCCCATCCGCGCCTGGGTAGCGAGTGAGCATTTCGTTGGTGTTGAGCAGAGGGTGGCCGGGCGCGTCGTAACCTACCTGGCGCACGATCTCGTTGAAAGTGGGGAAGTGGAGCGCGTACCACGTCAGGCTCGCCAGGTCATAGGCGGTCGAATAGTGCCCCTCCGTGTCGAGGCCGTGCGGGTTCTTGAACTGGCTGTCGGTGAGGCCAAGCTGCGCAACGCGGGCGTTCATCATGTCAGCGAAACGTCCGATGGAGTCGGACGACGCGCCCTCTTTAGCCTGTGATTTCGCGCCCATCGAACGGGCAATCGCCATAGCGGCATCGTTGCCTGAGGGCAGTAGCAGGCCGTAGAGGAGATTGTGGAGGGTCTGTTGCTCGCCCGCCACGACGCCCATTGACGACTCTCCCACCAGGTCTTCGGGGGCTACAGTCACTACGTCT
Source organism: Chloroflexia bacterium (assembly GCA_036399775.1). Lineage (GTDB taxonomy): Bacteria > Chloroflexota > Chloroflexia > QHBQ01 > JADMIH01 > JADMIH01. Next base: position 10,270 of record DASWMJ010000097.1, read on the forward strand.
TCCAGGTTCCCTTGCTCCAGTACTAGGATAGCGGTGAGTATTTTGGTGAGGCTGGCCGGGGCCATGCGCTCGTGCATACCCCGCGAGTATAGTATGCGCCCCGAAGGATATTCCACTACGATTGCGGCCTGAGCGCCTATCTCCGGTTCGGGGACCTCCTGGTAAGCGGGCGCGGCCCAAAGCGCGGCGGGAGAGATCCCGAAGACAGCCAGCAGAGCCGCGATGACAGCGAATCTTGAAAGTAGAGAAGGCGCACCCGATACCATGTTGATTCCTTCCTGGTCAGATGATGTATGCGGCAAGGCTGCGTTCGCGGGACAGACAGTAATGGGATGCACGCACAAGTCTGAGAGACGTGCAGACTCCTCCCGGAGTGGTAGGAAATCTGTTTAGCAACTGTTATTATGCCCTGGCCGCGCCCAGGAAGTATACCAAACTGCCGGGTGCCTTAGCAGGAGTTATCCACAGGATGTGGAAAAGCTGTCATGCGTGCTAAATTTGGGAAGGTATCACTATCCGGGCAGGGCAACCCATCTAAAATTCGCGAATATCAGGTTTGAACTTGTCATTCTTCTCTGCACTCACAAGCCTACCATACACGCATTCTCTACCCCTTGTCATTCTGTGCGTAGCGAAGAATCTCGCTCCTCGCGTAGATGCTTATTCTTAGAGTTCTCATGCAAGAGGATGCGCGAGGGACGAGATTCTTCGCTGCGCTCAGAATGACAGGGAGAGTGGGTTTTGCTGATGGATAGATCCTGCTACCCGTGCCATTTCGCGGCGTTTGCCCTGGGCTCTATTGTATCAAGGTGGGTAGAATCAAGCTCCTCGAGAAAGGCATCGCACATAGGTTGCAGCACAGAGAACATTTCGCACAGGCGCTCGGCCACGCTTGCTACTCTCACGTCGTCCAGGGGCCAGAGGGGTTGCGTTTCGTACAGCCGCACCCAGCCCTTGTCCCACTCCTCAAGCCACACCGAGCCGCCCAATTTAGCCTGTATCTCCAGCATGCACCTGTCGAACCGGGTGTATAGCTCCCGGTTCCTGGCAGGGTCGGCTTCAAAGTGGAGGCCCAACTCCAACTGGCTCGTGCGCTCGTGTACCCACAATTCGTAATGTATAGAGTCTTCCCGCCCGTACCAGAACTTCGCCAGGCGGTAACGGGTGTTGCAGTTGAGTGGCCTGCTATCATTTTTTGTGAGACGCTTGACTTCTTGCATCACCGCGCTTATGAATGAAGACGGCTTGAGTCCCCTGTTGGCCAGGGTGCTGATGGCCTCTGAAACGTCAGCAGGAGATTCTACGGGCAGTCCCATGTCATCATAGAGAACGTTAGCCCAGGAATTGCCGCCATCGCCGCCGGGGTCGCTAGACATTGGCGGCACCATCCAGCAGGGGCGCGAAATCTTCATACAGGCCAAGCGTCTGTAGGCGGTCCCGATACCGCGCCATGACGGACTGCCTGTGCAATCCCGTATGCCCCTTACACTGGGCAGGCGAGCATATGACCTCGGCGGCATCCCCTATAGCGGGGCGCAGCTTGGCCTGTAGACGCTGCAATTCCCAGCGTTCCCATCGATCGAAGGCGCGATGCCGGAACAGGGCTTCGACGCCGCTACGCACGGGACCGGTACGCTGGCGAGGCTGCGGATGGGGTATGGCGGAAAACGCCTGGGGTAGATAGCCGCTCGCCCAGGGATTTGCGTGGAGCAGGCGGTGGTAGACGGACGCGCCGTGCAGAGGTACCATCTGCGCCAGTTCGTGCGCGGTGAAGAAATCGCGCTGGTCGAGGTGGAGATTGTCTTCGGAGAGGATGTAGTTGGGGCAGAGGTCGTCCCCGAAGAGGCGGGCCGCGCGCACGTTGACGATGATGCTGCGGCGGCAGAGCCACACCCTGCCGGGGCGAGCCACTATCATGAGGTCAATATCGGGGCGCTCTGCTATATTGTCAACGGCCAGGGCACCCGTGACCGCCACCATGCGAACGTAGGGCAGGCGCACTATGAGCCGGGCGTACAGCCTGGCCCTGCGCCATACTTTGCGGGCGGCAAGCGTCCTTGCCCGGCGCGTCCCGAACACGACTTCTCTGCCGCGCAAAGAATAGTAGCCGTCCAAGCGCGAAATGCTCTCCACGAGCAAAGGATCGCTTTGCAGAGATGCTTCGAGTTCGGCGGTAGCGAATATGGTGCCCACCTGGTAGCGCGCAAGCTCTTGCAAGGTCAGGGGGTAGTCAAAGAGGTCGGCGTAGGCGAGCGCGGCGAGCACAGACGCGCCGGGACCGGGCCGGGCCGGGCGACCCGCTTCCATATTATCCACGAGTCCAGCAACGTCCTGCGTGACCAGGCTCAAAGGCGCAACGTCTCCTGTATGCAAACTCAACTCGACTATTATAGTCTACTCAAATGGGTTACGGCAGCCCTATTTTCGCATTTCCAGGGCCTGTTTGCCAATCAAGCCTAGTTGGACCTCCTTTGGAGTGCCCGCGTCCGTGGGGTGCCACTCGAAGCGGGCGCGCTCGAAGTATTGCACTGTGTATACTTTGCCGTCCGCCGGGCTGATCTCCGGCAGTTCCTCGGAGATGGGATAGCCAAACATGGCAAGACCACCCTCGCGCTGCCAGTAGCGAAGAAAGGCTTCTTTCAAGCTGTGCCCGGTCTCGGCAAAGTAAACGCGAGTGGGAGTGCTCGCGAACGGTGCCACTCTTGGTAGCTCTCGGCCTGCCAGCACCCAACGGCCAACCGAGGCCAGCATCACTGAATTGGGCGTACCCGCGAACTCCGGGTGGTATTCCAGCACGGCCCGCTCGAAATACTGGGTGGTACGCGTCACGCCGTCGAGGGGGCTTGCTTCATCCAGCTCTTCGGAGATGGGATAGCCCAGCTTCGCCACGCCACCGTGCGCCTCCCAGAAGCGCCGGAACTCGCCTCCCAGCGTATGGCCCGATTCAAGGAAATACTGCCGGTCGTTGGCGGAAGGCTTGGTGCTCAAGTCGAACAGGATGTAGTTGCGGGCCAGTTTCTTGACCGTGTAATTGGTGAGGAGGCCCGTGTAGTCGGCATGGTGGCCCAGCCACTCCTGGTCAATGCTGAGGAGGTAGGCGGCACCTTCGCGCTGGAGAGATTGCACCTCCGCGATGCTGAAATCATCTTCGGGAATCACCCAGCCGGTCCGCGCCGACGCGAAGAAGAGGGACGGCGCGGCGGGTCCCGCCACTATGAGCCGATCGCCCGGATTGGTGATAGCCGCCACCTCGTGGCCCGTCGCGGCAAGCTCAAGCGATTGCGAGGTGGGTTGGAGGCGGGCTGTAGCGGTCTGTGAGCCTGCCAGGGCTATGACGGCAAAGCCCGCGAGCACGGCGAGGTGGCCCACGCCTATGAACCACACGCGGCGCGCCCTGGAACCGGCCCGTTGCGCCCGCATGGCTATGCTCTTGCCGAGGGCTAGTTGGGCCTGGGGGCGGGCGGGGGGAGCAGTCTCGACGCGCTCTTCCGGCAGGTCCAGCAGCCAGGAAGTATGGGGCGACACCGCGTACTCTGACGCGTTCTCACGGCGCTGCTCGGTGACGGCCAACAACACGCGCGCCGGGAGGGAGCCTGCCCACGCCGCGCCTACACCGACCAGGGCGCACAAGGGCAGTAAAATGGGCAGGAGCACGTCATCATGCCTGCCAAGACGGCTCGCATCCGCCAGGACGTGGAGCAGGCCACCCGCGAGCCAGGCGTGGAATACGAACTGCACGGGAGGGCGGGCACCCTGCAAGGCACCGGCCAACAACAGGAGCAGCCCGGCGACAGTCAGCACTTTTTCTATGACCAACCCTACCATCTGGACGTAGGTGCCACCACTGAGCAGGGCAACCATAGCCGATGATGCGCCGCCTCCCCCATCCCCCGCAGTCAGGGTGAGGCCGGAGGCCATGCTCGAAGAGAAGAGCCACCACAGAAACGCTGCGCCCACAAGCGCACTGGCGTAGCCGGCCAGCTTGCCTTTGTTGGCCGATTGCGCCCAGGCATCCCGCCACGTATTGACCGTTGCCGATGGGCGGCGGGCCAGCAGCAGTTGCCCACCGCCGGAACGCGGAGCCAGCACCACGTAGGCGGCGGGCACGGTTATGAAGACGCTCCCAGGATCGAGCAAGGCCGCCAGTACGCCCAGCGTGATGGCGACCGCGAAAGCCCAACCTGAGCCTTGCCTGCGCTGCTCAGTAATGGAGGCCCGCCAGTTCAAAAGCGACCACATAGCGGCGGCCTGCGCGAGCAGCAAGAGGGCGGCGGGTGAGAAGTGCTGGCCCATGACGATGCTGAAGGGCGCGATGCTGAAAAGCAGGAGCGCGTACAGGGCAGCGCGTGTGCCTGCCGCGACCCGAACGAGCGAAAAGAGCACGAAGCCCGCAATGAGGCTGAACCCGGCAGAGAGCGCCCGACCTAGCCACTCGCCGCCACCAAGAACGCCCATCCCGGCGGCAGTGATCCACCCGTAGAGCGGCAATCCGCCAGTGGGCAGCGCGGGCGCGGGGCCATACCAGGGAGCGGGTGGCGGAAAGAAGCGCAATGGGTCGAGTGAGCCTGCGACCCGCCCCGCCAGTACATTAGAGAAGGCGGCATGGGTAGCCTCAACGCCGGTGGCAGCATCGACGGGCGGGGTGAAGACGCCCAGCAAGCGCCAGGTGAGGCCCAACCCCATGACGAGAGAGAACGCCACTATGAGCCTGAGCGACCACCTGTTTACGCTTGGCCGAGCGATGGGGGCAGCCGCCACCTCCCCGCCCGGAGTGGCATCACGTTTTGCTTTGCGCGCAGGCATAGGAGCAGGTGGAGCCACCTGGGGAGCGGCGCGCTCTCTTGCACGCTGAGAGACGGACCTGCCAACGTAGCGGCGTGGAGAGGTACCCTGCCCCGTGGCCTGAAATGCATAGCTCAAGGGCCGCGCGTCGGGGCCATCTCCGGCTGCGGCATTCGCAAGATAGGGTAAGGCTTGCGGACGCTGTCCCATTGCACCAACCTGCCGGCGGTAGGCCGAGTAGGTGCGGCGTAATCTTTCGCTCATGTTAGCCATGCTGTCCATCGTCGGCTCCTCGCCATCCAACTACTAATGCGCGAACAATATTATGTCGAGAGAAGGCCGACCCAGTGTCCATGTCATCCTGAGCAAAGCGAAGGATCAACCTCCCTGGCTATCTCTCTCCCATGCTGATCCATCGCTTCGCTCAGGCTGACATGGTAACTTTTCTCTCTTTCCCTCACACCAGTCTGTTGGCGTCGAACTACGGTAGGAGCGGCTCTGCGTGTCCACCTGCCTGGATAGTCGTCCAGGCTCTGTACACCAGTCCCTACCGTATTGGTATTTCCTCTAACTGCACGTCGAGGAAGGAAAAGCTCAACTGGCGCTCGTCGCCTCTGGCGCCAAACTCGGAAGGGCTTGCCGTACCTTCGAGGCTTACCAGCCTCAACGTGCTCTCACCGGCGGGCAACCCCAGCGGCCCTTGCGTGCGGTAAGTTTGCAACGGACCTACCTCCTGGTCGAACACCAAATGGTCGCCATGAAATACCTGTAGCCGCCTGGGTGGGCCGAGGCTCGTCGCCTTGAAGCTGAAGAACGCCTGCTGCGCTTGCGGTGCGTGTACTTCCAGGCTGGCTTCGCGGCCTATCCACCTGAATGTGCCGTTGGGTCCGGTCTCCCTGGGTTCCCAGCCTTCTCCCAGGCTGATAAACGGCTCAGGGTTAGCAGGTGCGGGCACCCGGTAGACTTCCAATTGCTCATCCTCATGCACGGGCGTAGCGTCGCTCCCCAGCACCCGCTTGATGGCTTCCCGCGAGGGAGAGACGTCAATAGGAGGATCGGCCTTTTCAGGCAGTCGGTCCTTCTGCAAGACAATATACCGCGTCTTATAGCGAGCAAGTGCGGATTTCCACGTCTCAGGCCCAACCGCGAAAATATCAGCCTCGCCGTCAAGGGTCGTTAGCTCCTGGAAGCCAGGCGTGCGCTCAAGGAACGGGTGGGCGAACTCACGGGATATGTAGCCGCCAAAGATGCGCTTACCATGGGCCGTCTGATAATACATACGATAGGCACCGTGCCAGTAGTCGCTCTGCGTGGGCAATTCGAGGATGGAGAAGTCGCCCTGCTCCTTGCCAAGCTCGTGATACCAACCGGGTATGGGCGCGGGCAGTTGGACGTAGGGCATCGGGAAGATCTCGATTGTTATAAGGGCAATAGCCGCGAGCGCGATTACATGTCCCTTAGCACGAAAAGCCTGGCGTGAAGGCCAACGGCTCAGCAGCACGTTCACCCCATAGCCCGCGAGCACCCCCAGGCATAATGTCAGGGGCATGTCGAAGCGGTCAGGGCTGCGGCTGATATTGAGCACCGGCAGTCCCTCGATGAGATTGTAGGGCATCGCCAGCCTGAACTCCGGCGCGAACAACCACTTCACCTGCTGGCCGTTGATTTGCAAGACGGGGCCAAGCGCCAGCAGAAAGAAGAGGAGCGAGCACGCTGCCCAGAACCATTTGCCGGGCAACTGCGGGGATGGACTGTTGTTGGTGGCTAGAGGATCAAGTAAGGGACGCCTTACCCTGGTCGTAAAGAGAGCGACACCAGCTAAGAGCAAGGCCGTATAAGTAAGGTAGACTTCGTAGCGGTTGCCCGCGAAGGGCCACTCGCCACGATTAGCGGATAGGCTGCCCAGGAGCCTGTTGTCTCGCGGCGGTTGGAAAAATGCCAGCAAGTCGGCGGAATTGCTGAGCGCGGCGTCGGGCGCGGGAAGCATGTATGTAGTCGTGCGTAGTTCTCTGAGCGTAGGTATCAAGATCGGGCTTGCAAGCAGAAGGAAGATGGTGAGACACGCACCGATACGTACCCAATACGTGCCGACAGCCCCTAGCCACGAACGCGCGCCGGTAGATTTCTCCCTGGCGACGATATTGCGAATGAGTATGTATAGAGCGAGCAGCAGGGCAAAGATGAGCGAGTATAAAGTGTAGTACCAGTCCACAAGCGCCACGAGTATGAGCGCGATACCCGTTGGGAGAGCGCGCCATAGCAGCCACCTGGCTACATCCCGCCAGCCGTGCCAGGGCGATGCGAAAACCGCTTGCAAGAGGAATAGCACGAAGAAAGGCACCCACTCAAGGGAGACGAGTTGCAGCAGGTTCCGCATAGTGGCGATGTGGTAGGCCGAGTACGCGAAAACCACGCTGCCCACCAACGCAGCCCACCTGTTCCCGCAGAGGTAATGCACGAGCAAGAACGCGCCATAGCCGCCCATCACGAAGGAAAAGAGGATGATGAGGTTATATGTAGTAGTAAGAGGAAAGAAGGTAAGGAGGGGTATCGCGAGCAGGCCGTTGAAGGCATTGAGGGTGTGATAGTAGAGAGTGACGCCCGTTGGGTACCAGATCATATCGGTGACGAACGGGTTGCGCCCTTGTAGGACGGCTTCGCGCACCCACCACAGGTTCCACAGGTTCTGGTCGCGGTCCTCGATCATCACGCCGGGTATGAGAGTGCCCGCGCCAGGAAGCAAATTCAGCGCCAGAGGCCATGTGAAGAGTAGGGAGAGGGCAAGGTGCGCGAGCAATGCGCCCAGGTGCCAGCGTCGCCAGATACGCGCAAGTACGTGCGCTTGATTGGGGGTGGCGCTAAGGCTGTGGTCTTTGGGGTTTGTCGTGTCGGAAGCTATAGCCAATGGAGTGAACTGACCTGGAATAGTAAGTGTGTATATAGCACGCAGAGTGATGTAGGCCACAAGCGTAACGCTTCCATTGTAGCAAAGTTTCGCGGGCGTGTAGGGGCATTGCACCCGTACCTGAACTTTGTCCCAAATCACCTCTGCATGGTATAATCCACCGCTTACACCAACATAACTCAGCACTCAAAACTCATAACTCAAAACTCCGAAAATCCAGGAGGGACCGATGAAGCTCCACGAATACCAGGCGAAAGAGATGCTTGCCAAGTACGGCGTGCCCATCAACGAGGGCGCGGTGGCCGACACCCCAGCCGAGGCCGAGGAGATAGCGCGCAGGGTGGGCCGCCCGGTGATGATCAAGGCGCAGGTGATGATGGGTGGGCGTGGCAAGGCGGGCGGCGTCAAGTACTCTAAGGATGTTGCGGAGGCGCGCAAGAACGCCGAGAACATCCTGGGCAAGCTGTTGGTGAACGAGCAGAACCCCAGGGGCGAAGTAGTCAAGCGCGTGCTGGTGGCCGACGCCGCCGACATCCAGAAGGAGTATTACCTGGGCGCTACGGTGGACCGGGGGAGCAAGCTGGTCGTGGTCATGGGGAGCGCGGAGGGTGGAGTAGACATCGAGGACGTAGCCAGGGAGAACCCGGAGGCCATCATTAAGGTGTACGTGGACCCGCGCCTGGGCCTGCTGGACTACCAGGCACGAGAGCTAGCGTTCGGGATGAAGCTGGGAGAGCACCTGCGCGACTTCACCCGCATCGCACGCGGGCTGGTACAGGTGCTGGTGGACCACGACGCTTCGCTGGTGGAGATAAACCCGCTCGTCACGACGGGCGACAATCGCCTCCTGGCGATAGACGCCAAGATGGTGCTGGACGACAACGCCCTCTACAAGCAGAAGTGGGCCGAGGAGATGCGCGACCCAGCCGAGGAAGAAGAGTCGGAGCGGCAGGCGCGCGAGGCGGGCATCTCGTTCGTCAAGCTGGACGGCAATATCGGCTGCATGGTGAACGGCGCGGGGCTGGCGATGGCAACGATGGACACCATCAAAGAGTACGGAGGCACCCCCGCCAACTTCCTCGACATCGGCGGCGGGGCGCGCGAAGACAAAGTAGAAGCGGCCCTCCGTATCATCCTGAGCGACCCCAACGTGAAGGCGGTCATGTTCAACATCTTCGGCGGCATCACGAGGGGCGACGTGGTAGCCAACGGCATCGTCAAGGTGCTTGGGCAGATGAAGCCGGACGTGCCGATGGTGGTGCGCCTGGCAGGCACCAACGCCGAGGAGGGCCGCAAGATACTCGAGGAGGCCAACCTCCCCGCCGCAGCCACCCTGGACGAGGCGGCGCAGATAGCGGTCAAGCTAGCTAACGACCGTGCCTGAAAAGAATCCTGGCAGCATCAAACCATAAAACGCCTGTTGGCGTTTTATGGTTTGATGTCAAAACTTTACTGTAGAGGAGAAAGTTCTGATGGTGAAGGTTTTACCTAAGCGTAGCGAAATGGCGGAAGACGTGACGTGGGACCTGCGCGCCGTGTATGGGTCGGACGCGGAGTGGGAGAAGGCGTTGCAGGAGGCTACGGAGGCTATTCCGGGCGTCGAGCGGTTCCGGGGCAGGCTGGGCGAGTCGGCGGCCACGCTGCTTGAGGGGCTGCAAGCGCGCGACGCCTTCACGTCAAAGGTGGAGCGTATCGCCGTGTACGCGGGTATGCAGGTGACCTCCGACATGACCGACTCCACGTACCTGGCGCATGTAGGGCAGTCAGATAGCCTGGCGGCGCGGGCCGCGGCGGCGGTGGCCTTCTTCGAGCCGGAGCTATTGGAGATCAGCCGGGAGAAGCTGTGCGAGATGATGAACGAGGAGCCGGGGCTGCGCGTTTACGAGCATTACTTCGACAAGCTGAGCACCCGCCGCGAGCACGTTCGCTCGGCTGAAGTAGAGAGCGTGCTGGCCGAAGTTTCGGACGTAGCCAACAGCGCGTACCGCATACACACCGCGCTCGAAGACGCCGACATGAAGTTCGCTACGATCAAGGACGGCGAGGGCAACGACGTAGAGGTGCAGCAGGGCAACGTATGGTCTATGATCAGGAGCCAGGACCGCGACCTCCGCAAGCGAGCATGGGAGGCCTACGCCGACGGCTACCTCGGCATGAAAAACACCCTGAGCACCAGCCTGGCGACCATGATAAAGCGTGACGTGTTTTATGCGCGGGCACGCAGGTATGATTCGTCGCTTGAGGCGGCGCTGGCGGCGGACAACATCCCGGTGGAAGCCTTCAACAGCGTGATCGAGACCTACCGCAAGAATCTCCCCGTGTGGCACCGCTACTGGGAAATCAAGCGGCGCGCTCTAGGCCTGGACAGCCTGCACGGCTACGATATTGACGTGCCGCTCGTCCGCAACATACGCAACATCCCCTATGAAGATGGGAAGAAGATGGTGTGCGACGGCATGGCACCGCTAGGTGAAGAATACGTAGGGCCGATGCGTAAGGGGCTGTATGAGCAGCGTTGGGTTGATATTTACCCCAACCAGGGGAAGGGTAGCGGGGCGTTCTCCTACGGCACGCACGGCACACACCCATTCTTGATGATGAACTACACCGACACGCTGGAAGAAGTAAGCACGTTGGCGCACGAGTTGGGCCACTCTATGCACTCCTATTTTAGCTGGCAGGCCCAGCCTTTCATCTACAGCCATTACTCGATGTTCGTGGCCGAGACTGCCTCCAACTTCAACCAGGCTATGGTGCGAGCGCACTTGCTTGAGACTGAGAAAGACCCCGACTTCGAGCTTGAGGTGCTTGCCGAGGCGATAAGCAACTTCCACCGCTACTTCTTCATCATGCCCACGCTGGCGCGCTTCGAGCTTGAGTGCCACGAGCGCGTAGAGCGAGGCGAGGCAGTAACCGCCGACTCGATGAACACACTCATGGCCGACCTCTTCCGCGAGGCTTACGGCCCCAGCGTAACGGTTGATGAAGATCGGGTAGGGATCACCTGGGCGCAGTTTCCGCACCTGTACGGCAACTTCTACGTTTTCCAGTACGCGAGCGGCATATCGGCGGCGAACGCGCTCGCCGACGCGGTGTTGCGCGAAGGCGAGCCTGCCGCCACGCGATACCTCGACTTCCTCAAGGCTGGCGACGCGCTCTATCCCATCGACGCGCTGAAGCTGGCCGGGATAGATATGAGGTCGCCGGAGCCTGTTGAGAGAGCATTCGGCGTGCTTGAGCGTATGATAAACCGCCTGGACGCCCTGGTGGGTCATGGCCCGCTTCGGGCAGCCGAGGGGCAGAAGCAGCCAGCCTGAAGAGCATGTTAGAACAAGCCCTTAGCGGAGCGCGCCTCCTGTATGCTTACACCATGTTCATCGAGGCACCTGTCGCTGACGTTTTCGCGCTCACGGGCAACCCGGACTATTGGACCCGCGACTTCGACGGCAAACCCTTGCCCAACCTGGCGCTGGCCTGGGAGGGCAAGCCGTACAAGCCCGGCTCGATAATGGCCCTCTCGCCCCTGCGGAAAGATGGCACCCCCACGCCTGTCAACTCAGTACGTATGGAGTTGCTGCACTACGAGAAAGACGCGGAGCTTAGCTTCCGCTTTCTCACCGGCAGCCACCTGATCTACCGCTTCGTGTATGAGGTGGTGAACCCGAAACGCACCGAGTTCACCTTTAATGCGCTGGTAGACGCCCAAAGCCCACCGTTGAATACGTTGCGGCAGAGGCTCTACGCCAAGCGCCGCCGCAAAGCCTCCATTAGAGACCACCTGCGCGTAAAGTCGGAGCTTGAGCGCAGGGCGGCTCATCGATAGAGTGAGCCAGGTGCAGCGCAGATCGGCAACTTCGTGGCGGGCAGCCGGAGGCATCCTGGCGTTCACTTTGCTGGCCGCGACCTGGCTGCGCGTGGCGGGCCACAACTGGGACCAGAACCAGCACCTCAATGTTGACGATTACTACGTAGCGAAGGTCACGGTCCGGCAGGTAAATCTACCCGAAGGGGCATCGCTCGCTGACCTCCTCGACCCGCAGACAAGCCCCCTCAACCCCCATCTCGATAGGGGCTACGTTTATGGCGCGCTGCCCCTATATCTGGTCAAAACCACAACCGCAGCCATCTCAGGCGTAAGGGGTAACAGTTATTTCACCGGCGTTGACGGCACTTTGCAGACTGGCAGGGTGCTGTCGGGCCTGTTCGATGCAGTTACGGTGTTGCTCGTGTTTGCTATTGGATTGAGGCTGTGGGGCATGTGGCAGGGTCTTGCCGCGTCGGCCTTTTACGCTTTCGCCCTTCTTCCAATTCAGTTGGGGCACTTCTACATCTGCGAGCCATTCATGAGCACATTCATGGCGGCTTCACTTCTGTTCAGCATCGTCTACTACCAGCGCCCACGGGCATGGCTCATCTTAGTGGCAGGCATGTGCGCGGGGCTGGCTATGGCGTGCAAGTTCAGCGCATTTCCGGTGGCGGTGGTGCCTGTGGCTGCGATCTTGCTGAGATGGTTCGCCCAATCCAAAGCCGACTCATCTACTCGCAAGGCGGCAGTGGTCGGGGCGATAATTTTACTCGTGCTCACGTCAGCAGGCATGTTTGCGGGCTTCTTTGTGGGCGACCCATTTGCGGTGCTTGACGCGCCATACTACCTTGCCCGCATGGGCGAGCAGACCACCACGCAGAACGGCGTCAACGACTTATGGTTCACCCGCAAATACGTCGGCACCCTGCCGGTCCTCTATCCCTGGGGACAGCTTGTGCTGCTGGGCACAGGTCCTTTGGTGGGGTTGGCGGGCACTCTTGGTGTCGGGGTGGTCGCGGCACGAGTATGGGCGCGACGCAATTGGGGCGTAGACAATCAAACGGTAGGGGCGACCCGGCGGGTCGCCCTATTCGGGGCCGCAGAAGAGCATGGTACGCCAACTCCAGCAGGGCGACCCACCGGGTCGCCCCTACGGAAGTATTTGCCTGGGGCCGAGGCGTTGTTATTGGTGGGTGCTGGCGTCTACTTCGCCTCAATCGCCTTCTGGGAGATAAAGTGGGTGCGCTACCTGATTCCTCTCTCACCTTACCTCTGCCTCTTCGCAGTCGCGTTTGTGGAGTGGGTTGGCGATAGGGTCAATAGCGTGACAAAGCGAGAAATCTCACTCGGCTTGCGCATTAGAGCTATTACGCTGAGCATCCTTCTACTTTCGGCGGCGTTCGGCGGCTTCGCACTCAGCACGATTTACCGGAGCGAGCACACGCAGATACAGGCTTCGCGCTGGATATACGACAACGCCCCTCCCGGCAGCCGCATCGGCATTGAAGAGACCGCCATCGCAATGCCGCTCCCCCTTCCAGGCCGCCCCAAGCCCGCCGAAGCGTACCAGGTAGTCAAGATGGACACGATGGCCGATATGAGTAGCGCGGAAGCCGCCGCCCAGCTGCGTGCCGCCCTCAACGAGGCGGACTACCTGGTGCTGGACGCTACGCAGGCGGCGCGCACTGTTCCGCTGCTACCCTGGCGATACCCTGTACAGATTCGCTATTACGAGCTTCTGTTTGGCGGCAAGCTGGGCTTCTCACCCGCTCTGGTTGCGAAATCGTACCCGCGTCTCTTCGGGATAGAGATCCCCGACGATGGTGGGTGGGTTGACGCCTCGTTCATGGACTCCAGCCACCCTCCTATCTGGGTGTTTCGCAAAGAGCGCACTCTGAGCGACGAGGAATGGGCCGCGCTCTTCGCTGAAGCCGTCAGCAAGCCTTCGGTCGCCACGCGAAAGGCCCCATAGAAGCTGCACGTCAAACGAGTTGAAAATAGGGGTCAGGGGTCAGGGATCAGGAATTATTGGTCAGACTAGATATGCCTCCTCGGGCTATGATGTGCAATTGAAAATAGTTTCAGGCTCTGATCCCTGACCCCTGGTATGACCGAGGGCACGGTTCGTGCGAAAGGTACATATATGCTGTAGCTTTCGGGATACTACCTCTCCATTACAGAACCTACGCAATTGAGAGATGCGCGATTGCCCCGGACATAACATCCCCGCCCGCGCACTCTCCTCCCCTAGTTGCCCCTACCCCAAACATCAGAGCCAGTACAGCTGTGACCATCAGATCTACGTCCTCAGACCTGAAGAGAGTACAAAAGCTTTATTGCAAGGGAGGAGACGATAATTGATGAAACGGATCATTGCCATCCTGGCCGCTTTCGTGATGGTGCTTATCGTAGCAGCCACCGCCACTCTGACCGCAAGCGGCGCATATCCCACCGCTTCTACAGGGGCCGCAGCGCCGCCCCAGCTAAACCTGCGCTCGCCCCTCGTGATTCACCCGTTACATGCGGATGTCTCACCACCGTTACGCACGCTGAAAGGCGCGCCACCCAATAAGGATGGGGTACAGGGCGAGGTAGAGCGCAAGAACTTGAAGATACCCAAGAACCGCGTGCCCAAGTATGCGAGTGTGGATACGGTAGTGCAACGCATCTTTGGGCCGTTCGCCATGCCCACCCCCCAGTTGACCTTTGAAGGCTACAGCCAGCAGGACAATTACAATAACAACGCGGGCATCGGAGTGCTGCCGCCCGACACAGAAGGCGACATCGGCCCCAACCACTATTTCCAGTGGAACAATATCGGCATCAGGATTTTCAACAGGAGCGGCCAGACGGTGTACGGCCCGGTGAACGGCAATACCCTTTTCGCAGGCTTCACCGGGACCGAATGCGTGGCCGAGAACGACGGCGATCCCATCGTTTTGTACGACCACCTCTCCGGGCGGTGGCTGGCGAGCCAATTTGCCGTGCCGGGCATTAGCGTGCCATCGGGGCCGACGCATCAATGCATCGCTGTCTCCCAGACGAGCGACCCAACAGGCAGCTATAACCGCTACGAGTTCCTCGTGTCGCCCATCACTACTACGAACGTCTTCGAGGACTACCCCCACTTCGGCGTGTGGCCCGACGCCTACTACATGACGACCAACGAGTTCCTGGGCCTGGACTTCTACGGGGCAGGCGTGTTCGCCTTCGACCGCGCCAAGATGATCGCGGGTGACCCTACCGCCACCATGCAATACTTCCACCTCGACCCGCCCTATGGTGGGCAGCTACCCTCCGACCTGGACGGCGCGAATCCACCCCCGGCAGGCAGCCCCAACTACATCATGGAGGTGGACGACGATTGGGGGACGGACCCCCAAGATCGGCTTTCGATCTTCAAATTCCACGTAGACTGGGCCAACCCGGCCAATTCCAACCTCACAGGTCCGACGGTGGTCGGCACGGCTCCATTCGACAGCGAGCTATGCACGGCAGAGCGGGGAGCGTGCGTGCCGCAGAAGGACACCGCGATGAGGCTGGAAGGGCTGAACGACAGGCTCATGTACCGGCTGGTCTACCGCAACTTCGGCACGCACCAGTCGCTAGCAGTGAACCACACCGTTGACAGCGATGGCGTAGGCACGGCGGGCATAAGGTGGTACGAGGTGCGTGACCCAGGTGGCACGCCCTCGATCTTCCAGCAGGGTACCTATGCACCTGGGGATGGGCTGCATCGCTGGATGGGAAGCATAGCATTCGACGCGCAGGGCAACATGGCGCTCGGTTATAGCGCGTCAAGCAGCAGCCAATTCCCTTCCATCCGGTACACCGGACGCCTGGCAAACGACCCCTTGGGCCAGATGGCTCAGGGCGAGGCGATTATGACCCCCGGCGGCGGCTCGCAGACCGGCTACGCGCGCTGGGGCGACTACAGCATGATGGGCATAGACCCCGTTGACGACTGCACCTTCTGGTACACGCAGGAGTACTACGGCGCTACCAGCTCGGGCACCTGGCAGACGCGGGTCGGCAACTTCAAGTTCCCAGGCTGCACCGCTGTAGGTGGCACGACCACCCCCACCGCCGTGGTAACCGGCACCGTGACAGCGACCTCGGTAGTCAGCGTCACGGCAACTTCAGTCGTAACGAGCACCGCCACCACAATCGCGGGCACTCCCACGTCCACGCCAATGGCAGGCACGCCCGCGCCCAAAGTCGTCCTGTACGACCAATACAACCAGCAGAGCTTGATAGGCAGCCCGTCGTTTATCCAGGGCGGCACCATCACCCAGATAGGCGATGACTTCGTGGTGCCTAGCTTTGAACTGTGGCAAATAAACAAGCTTGACGTTGACGGCTTCTACGACCCCGCTACGGCGCGGGCCACCTCGGTCAACGTCTACTTCTACGGAAACGCAGGCGGTACACCGGCCCTGCCAGGCATCGCCGTGTACACGCAGACCAATATGATACCGAGCGCGGGCACGAACACCGGAGAGTTCGTGCTACAGTTCGACCCGCCCGTCAGCTTGCCTGCGGGCACCTACTGGGTGTCGGTGCAGGCCAACATGGGCAGTGGGAGATGGTTGTGGTTGGACCGCACGCCGCCGGGTGCCAATAACCCTGCCGCGTTCCGCAGTCCGGGCAATATCAACCCGGCCTGCCAGAACTGGAACCTCCGGCAGGTATGCGTCGCAGGCTCCGGGGCCGACCCGGACCAGCCCTTCCGGCTCACCGGGCGCAGGATCGCGGTCGGAGCTACGGCCACAAGCACAAGCGTTGCTGCTACCAGCACAGTTGTCGTCACAGGCACCGCCACGCTCACCAGCATAGCTACCGGCACATCAGTTGTGACGGGTACAGCCACTACCACCGCCATTATTAGCGGCACGGCAACAATCACAGCCCTGGCAACGGGCACTCCGCCAGCAACGGGTACGGCCCTTGCGACTGGCACTGCATTGGCAACGGGTACGGCCCTTGCGACTGGTACTGCGTTGCCAACCGGCACGGTAGTTCCAGGCACCGCTACGCTTACCGTCGTGCCCTCCACAAACACGCCTGGCACAATACCCACTACCACGCGCACGGCTACGGTCGTAGTCACCGGGACAATAGGCACGGCCACGCGGACAATCACGGTCGTGGTGCCGACGCTCACGAGTACTGCCAGCGTGGTTGTACCGAGCGTTACGCGCACTCCCAGCGCAGTCGCGCCAAGCGTTACGCGCACCATCACGGTGGTTGTGCCGACGACCACAGGCACGCCCAGCCCACCGCCTGTCGGGACGGCGACCAATTCGGTGGTGCCACCCACTGTGGCGACAGCAGTGCCAACCAACACGATAGGTGTGCCTTCGCCCAGCGTAACGACCGCGCCGCCTACCGTCAGCACGGTGGGAGCGACTAATACGCCGCTTACAGGCACAAGCACGGCGGGAGCTACGCAGACGAGTGTGGCTACGGGTACTGCGGCTGTAAGCACGAGCACATCGGTGCCACCCACAAGCTGCCCGTTGGAGTTCATAGACGTGCCGGAGGGTAGCACTTTCCACGCCTACGTGAGATGCCTGGTGTGCCGCTTCATCATCTCAGGCTATAACGACCGTACGTTCCGGCCTAACAACAATATCACACGCGGGCAGATAGCTAAGATGGTGTCCAACTCGGCGGGCATCAACGATAACGCAGGCGAGCAGATATACGAAGACGTGCCGCCAAGCAACCCGTTCTATGCCTGGATCAACAGGCTCTCCAACAGGGGATACACAGGAGGGTACCCATGCGGCACCATACCTTCCGAACCCTGCGGCGGAGGCAACAGGCCGTACTTCAGGCCTGCGTCTAACGCCACAAGAGGACAGCTATCGAAGATAGTAGCCACAGCAGCGCAGTTCAACGACCCGGTGAGCGGACAATTCTTCGAGGACGTGCCTGATGACAACCCGTTCTACGTGTGGATACAGAGGTTGGCGACGCTCAACATCATGGGCGGATACGCCTGTGGTGGGGTGAACCCGCAGACGGGGCAACCTGAGCCATGCGTCGGACCTGAGAACAGGCCATACTTCAGGTGGGCCAACGAAGTGACCAGGGGCCAATCCTCTAAGATAGTAGCTGGGGCGTTCTACCCCAACTGCCAGACGCCTTAGCCCGCTAACCCACACAAAGAAAGCGCGACACCAACCCCTCGGCAAGGTGCTACCGAGGGGTTGGTGTTGCAGGGTCCAAGGGCCAGGTTAATGGGTCAGAAGTAACACGCATCACGTTTCACGCATCCCTAACCCCTAACCCCTAACACCTAACCCCTGATCCCTGGCCCGATGTGGACCATTATCCTACCCCTGGTAGGACTATATACCCTTAGCGGCGGAGGGGAGGGGCGGCTATAATGCTCTTAGTATTCTAGAATTAGGACCTTGCCCAATCTTGCGTACAGCGAGAGGGCACGCATACAGGTGCAACAGGAGCAAGCTCTTGCGCGATAGCTCACAGTCTGCGAACGCCGTTACTCCCCAGTATGACGACGATGGGCACGACGCCCAGCCACAGCAGGCATCACAACCTTTGACACGGCTACCCTGGGCGGCTGGAGAGTCGCAAGCCGCGTCAGCCTGGCAGAACCAATACGCGCACCAATCAGACGACGAGGGCAGCCCGTTCGCTGTGCCCCCTGATGCCGCGTCTGAGCAGATACCCGGCTTTCCATTCCCAGGCATGGGCAGCAGCACCCAGCAGCAACAGCAGGCAGGCGGCCCGATAAGACCGCTGCCCCGCGTGGGTGGAGCACCCGGCCCCGCCCAGGCCCCGCAATACCAACCCCAGCAACGCCAGATGCAGACCCAGCCACAAATGCCCGCGTTGGGAGCGAACACCACCGGCAGATTAGCTCCGGGCATACTTCCGGGATCGAGTGGAGTATCAACCGACCAGCTTGCTACGGGCTACCTGGACCAGCTAGAGGTGATGTTCACCGAGCCGCGCACGCTCCAGGAAACGGGCGTCAACCAGGGTCTCATCTCGGACCTGGTGCTCAAGACGATGTATTACACCTCCTACATGAGCGGCCAGGAGATTTCGGCCACGCTCCGGCTCCCTTTCTACGGCATACTCGACCAGATAATCGGCCTGCTCAAGAAGGAGCAATTGTGCGAGGTAAGCGGCACGTCGGGCCTGGGCGAAGCGGGCTATCAGTACATCCTCACCATCAAGGGGATGGAGCGCGCCCACCAGGTGCTTGCCCGCTCAAAGTATGTTGGCCCCGTGCCGGTGCCCCTGGGCAAGTATATCGAAGTAATCAAGATGCAAGCTGCTCGCAAGCCGACCATCAACAGGGAGGCAGTTGAACAGGCGTTGCGCGGCATGGTGATGAGCGACGAGCTTATAGACCAGGTTGGATCGGCTGTGAACGCGGGCAAGTCGCTCTTCCTATTCGGCTCGCCCGGCAATGGCAAGACGCTCCTCGCGGAGAGGATTGCCACCATGCTGGGAGGCAACATCGCCATACCATACGCGCTGGAGTCGGATGGGCAGATCATCCAACTGTTCGACCTGAACAGTCACCGCCCCGCCGTGCCCCAGGGCGCGAGCGAGACAGATCCGACCAAAGCGGAGCTTGGCGACAGGCGATGGCTGCGTATTCACAGGCCCGTTGTGGTGGTGGGCGGCGAGCTTACGATGGCCTCGCTCGACCTGATATTTAATGAGAACGTAGGGTTCTACGAAGCGCCGTTCCAGTTGAAGGCGAACGGTGGACTGTTCCTGATAGACGATTTCGGGCGGCAGCAGGTCAGCCCGCAGGCGCTCCTCAACCGTTGGATAGTGCCCCTGGAAAAGAGCATAGACTACCTCACCCTCAAGACGGGCAAGAAGCTGCAAGTGCCCTTTGAGCTATTCCTGGTGCTCTCGACCAACCTGCAACCCGAAGACCTGATTGACGACGCATTCCTGCGCCGCATCCAGAATAAGCTGAACGTTCCCGACCCCACCGCCCAGCAGTTCTTCGAGATATTCGTGGCGCAATGCAAGATGATGAGCGTGCCGTTCAACCAGCAAGGCTTTATCCACCTCGTCAACCGTCACTACAAGGAGATGAAGCGCCCCTTCAGAGCGTCCCAACCACGCGATCTCCTGCGACAACTGATAGGCATAGCGCGCTACCGCAACGTGCCGCCGGAGATGACCCAGCAATTAGTAGACGCCGCGTGCGCCACCTACTTCGTGAACGCGAAGAAATGAGGCCAGAAATCAGAAGTCAGAAGTCAGAAATCAGAAGTCAGAAATGCTAGAAGTAACATCATAAGCATATGACGAACATAAAATAGCTGACTTCTGATTTCTGACTTCTGACTTCTAAAGAAAAGGAGACAACATTGGAGAGAGTAGACGACAAAGGGAAAGTCTTTACCGAGCGTGTGCGGAAGAGCAACGTAGAGGTGGACATCGTGACCATCCAGGGCCGCCTGCATGGGTACATGCACGTCAGACCGGGGCAGCGGGTGAAAGATATGTTGAACAACCCCGCCGAGCAGTTCCTTGCCATCACCAACGCCACGACGACCCGGAACGGCGAGACGGAAATCCAGCACGCAGGCTTCCTGGCAGTAAACAAGATGCACGTTATCAGCGTGATACCGATAGACGAGCCGAAGGTTACGGACGAAGACCCGTATTGGCCGTAGAAGCACGATTAGTCAGCCACACGTATAGGCGGATCGCACCACCCCTCTACAGCAAGCCCGGAGTAGCCGGGCAGTCATAGCAAAGTTGGAAGGAAGTCGCAGCCAATGTCATCATTGTTGAGAAGATTAGCGGACAATTCACCCCCACCGCAGGGCGTACAACAAAATGGTCACGCGCCACAGGCACCGGGCACGCAAGTCCCACCTGGCCCGTTCCCTAACTCTGTAGCCACGCCCCCGCCTGCCCCGGACCATACGGCCCGGCCACAGACTGGTGCAGCAACGGCCACGCTAACCAATACCCTGCCGCAGCAGCCCCCAGGCGTCACGGAGGCGCTCCCTACTCAGCAACAGGTCCAGGGCACGCCTACGTCGCACCTGGATCCAAGCCCGACGCCTCACCCGCCGCTAACGCAGGTGCCGCCCCAGCTTGTCAACTCGCTGGTGCAACGCATACTCTCCGGCTTCCCGCAAAACGCCACGCTAGACAAGACGCCGGAGATGGAGCAGATGCTGGCGGGCCGCTTCATGGCCGCCCTACCGCAGGTGTCGGGTAATCTCACTCCCGGCGGTCAGGAGGCTCTCTTCGGCGCTGTGATGGACGAGATACTCGGCTTCGGTCCGCTGGAACCTCTCCTCAAAGACGATTCCATCTCAGAGATTATGGTGAACGGGCCTGACCAGGTGTGGATCGAGCGCAAGGGTAGCCTGGTAGAGAGCGGCATCACCTTTTTGAACGACGACCACGTTATGCGCATAGCTCAGCGCATAGTCGCGCCCCTGGGCAGGCGTATTGACCGCAAGTGGCCGATGGTAGACGCGCGCCTGCCCGACGGGTCCAGGGTGAATATCATAGCGCAACCGTGCGCCATCCAGGGCACGACGATCACCATCCGCAAGTTCTTCAAGTCACCCCTGACAGTCAAAAACCTGGTACAATTCGGCACAATCACGCCGCAGATGGCGGATTTTCTACAGGCGTGCGTGGTGGGCAGGCTGAACATCGTCGTATCGGGAGGCACAGGCTCCGGCAAGACCACCCTGCTCAACGTGCTATCCTCCTTCATACCGGAGGGCGAGCGCATAGTGACCATCGAGGACTCGGCTGAATTGCGGCTGAACCAGCGCCATGTCGTATCGCTCGAAGCCCGCCCCGCCGACGTGGATAATTCTGGCGCGGTCACTATCCGCCACCTTGTGACCAACTCCCTGCGCATGAGGCCGGAGAGGATCGTAGTTGGGGAGTGCCGGAGCGGCGAAGCGTTAGATATGCTACAGGCGATGAACACGGGCCACGACGGCTCGCTGACCACCCTCCACGCCAACACGCCCCGCGACGCGCTCACCCGTATGGAGACGATGGTGCTCATGTCGGGCATGGACCTGCCGGTGAGGGTTATCCGCGAGCAGGTAGCCGCCGCCATCGACCTGATAGTGCAGCAGGCCCGCCTGCGCGACGGCTCCCGCAAGGTGACTTACATCACCGAAGTGCAGGGTATGGAAGGCGACACGATAGTGCTGCAAGACATCTTCCGCTTCAGGGAGACCGGCACCGACGCGAACGGCAAGGTTGTAGGCAGGATACAGGCGTCCGGCCTCATACCCAAGTTCATCTCGCGCCTGGAAGCGCACGGCCAGAGGATAGACAGGAGCCTGTTCAAGCAGGAGTTCTAACGCTCTATCTGCTGAGCCCGCAACCGTTCAAGACCCAAAGAGGCGCAGGACGAGGATAACGGCAAGCGCAGCAAGAAGAAGCCAGATAGCTATGATTACGCCTGCCGCTATCCAATTTACAGGCTTGCCGCTTTGCATTGCCGCCCTGGCTTTTTCGCGACATTCGGCCAGCACGGGCGCGGGTATCATCTTCACCGCAAGTGTGATACCAAGTGGTATGAGGATAAGATCGTCCAGGTAGCCGAGCACCGGAATGGGGTCGGGGATGAGATCAATGGGGCTGAAGGCGTAGGCAACCACGCATGCAGCGAATATACGAGCGTGCCAGGGGACCCTGGGGTCTTTATAGGCAAGATAGAGCGCGTATACCTCAGTCTTAAGTTGCCGCGCACGCTGCTTCCAACTTTGTATGGTTTTACGCATTATTTGTGCTTCGGTACATAACTATTATCGGTGCCATGCTGCGATTATAGCACCAGCCTGATGGCTGTTCACGAACTCTTCCTAGGTACTTTAGTTAGGACCGAATTAGATACCTTTGGGCCATAGAAAAGCCTTGCAGGGTCGTTTATGATTCTCTAGGGGATAGTATTAGGACCCAGCCTCGACAAGTGTGTAATCATTCGGTTAGAATAGAGGTGCCGCCTACATCAAATGCGTATCTGCTTTGTAACCCCACGCTTTCCATACCCGCCACTCAAGGGTGACACCCTGCGTGTCTATCACCAATTGCGCGCGCTCAGTAAGGAACACGAGATAACACTTGTCAGTCTGGCCGAGGAGCCTGTCAGTGAGTGCGCCTGCGCGGAAGTAGCCGCTATGTGCGAGCGCGTGGAAGTGGTACAATTAGCGCGCGCCAGGGTGCTGCTCAACCTCGGCGCGGGCGTATTGGCGAGAGAGCCTTTGCAGGTGCTCTATTACCATGAGCCTAAGTATCAAGAGAGGCTTGAGGATGTGCTGGCGAATGCCGATTTCGACGTGATACATGCCACACTGATCCGCATGCTGCCCTACGTGTGGAGCAGAAGCGGCCCGCCTGTAGCCGTTGACCTGATAGACTCGCTGGGCCTGAACTTGGCGGCGCGGCGCAAGCAGGTGGGCGGCATCAAGCGCATGGGCTACGAGATGGAGTACAAGCGGGTAAGGAGGTACGAGGCGGCGGTGGTGCGACGTTTCCCCGCGCTGGCCGTGTCGTCGGAAGCCGATAGGCGTGCGCTGGGCGGGAGGCCAAACGTCAAAGTAATCCCCAACGGCGTGGACCTTGAGCAATTTGCCTTTCAAGGGGCGGAAGGGCGAGAGCCTGCTACCCTGGTTTTCACCGGCAACATGGGCTACCACCCGAACGAAGAAGCGGTAATATGGCTGGCCGGGGAAGTATGGCCTCTCCTACGGGCCAGGCATCCCAACGTACGGCTGCAAATAGTAGGGGCCACTCCCACAGACAGGGTGCGCGCCCTGCATAACGCCGCCAACGGTATCGAGGTGCTGGGTAAAGTGCCTGAAGTGACAACCTACCTACACAAGGCGACAATAGCCGTGTGTCCCATGCGCTCAGGGTCGGGCATCCAGAACAAAGTGCTGGAAGCGATGGCGACGGGCGCGCCTGTCGTAGCGACCAGCATAGCCAACAGAGGCGTGCAAGGCCGACCGGGGCGCGATCTGCTGGTAGCCGACAGCGCCGAGGCATTCGCCCAGGCCATAGCCAACCTGCTTGACAACCCCGCAAGGCGCGAGCAGTTAGCCACTTCCGCTCAGCACTTCGTGGCCCAACGCTTCCAGTGGGCAGAGCACGGACGCAAGCTAACAGAGATATACCAACAACTACAACACAGAAATATGACAAGCAAACGCTAATCACGCATCACGCATCACGCATCGCGTTTCACGCAATACGAACTACGCAATACGAATCATGCTAAATGTAATGCAAATGACCGATGTCACAGGCAGAGGCGGGGCCGAAAAAGCCCTGGTTGACCTCGCGTTGCGCCTCGACCGGAGCAGGTACAACGTCAGCGTGTGCGCCACCCGTAGCGCGGGCAACTACCAGCCGATGCTTGAGGCGGCGGGCGTGCAGACGTTTGTGCTGGACCGCCGTTCGCGTTGGCAAACGTACAAACTGATCGGGCTAGCTCGACTCATGCGCAGGCAGCGAGTACACATCCTGCACACTCATCTATTCGGCTCGAACACCTGGGGCCGCATCCTGGGCAAGCTGGCCGGGGTGCCCGTAATCATCGCGCACGAGCATTGGTCGTCCAAGTCGCAGCGCGAGGTGTGGGTGGACCGCCTGCTGTACCGCCTGAGCGACCGCATACTGGTGCCGTCGGAGGCCAGCAAGCGTATGGTAATGGAAGTAGAAGGGATACCCGACCGATGCTTGCACGTCATATATAATGGGATAGACAGGGCGCAGTTCGCCCCGCGCCGTGACAGGGCCGAAACGCGCAGTGAGCTAGGCATCTCGGACGGCACCCAGGTAATCGGCACGGTGGGCCGTCTCAGCGCGGAGAAGGGCGGCGTAGACCTGCTGATAAAAGCCGTAGCCTGCCTGCGTAATGAACACCCGCAAGCACGCCTCGTAATCGTGGGCGATGGCCCTCTAAGAGCAGGATTGGAGGAGGTAGCTGCCAGGCTAGGAGAGGACGTTATATTCACTGGAACGCGCACCGACGTTGCCCGGCTGCTGAACGCGATGGATGTTTTCGTGCTGCCCTCGCTGCACGAGGCGTTCCCTATCGCCATATTGGAAGCGATGGCCGTGCGCTTGCCAGTAGTTGCGACACGAGTTGGCGGCGTGCCCGAAGTGATACAAGACGGCACAACAGGGCTGCTGGTCCCGCCCAACGACGAAGAGGCGCTTCACCAGGCCCTGCGCCGCCTGCTTACCGAGCCGAAACTGGCAGACTCGCTAGCCCAGGCGGGCCAGAAGCACGTCTACGAGCACTTCACGATAGACAAGATGGTACAAAACGTCGAGCATCTCTACGAAAAGTTAGCCCAGCGTAAAATAGGCAAAGAGATAAGCATCGCAAGGGAGCTTGTAAGACGCTAGCGCTGGCAATTCGTCATACTAATAGCCAAAGCACGTATCCCAAACACGATTGTGATACGGAGGCAGGGTCTGTTTACCCGTAGCCAGTTCACAAGCCAAGTAATCACGCATCAGGTTTCACCTTTTACGCAATACGAACTACGCAATACGCAATACGTTTCACGCAAAGGACCAAACATGGAAGTCCGCACATATCTGGGCATAATCCTTCGCTACTGGTGGGTGGTGTTGCTGCTGACGCTCGCGGCAGGGGGGAGCGCGGCTGCGCTGGTGAGCATCAGGACGCCCGTTTACACAACTCATGCGCGGGTGGTGGCTCGCCCCTCAACAACCCTCACCGAAACGCGGGAGATAGTTGACATGCTGGGACAGATGGGCACGCGGCAACTGAGCGGCACCTTCGCGCAGACGTTCACATCGGCCCAGGTGAAAGCGGAGGCTCGAATAGAGGCGGGGCTGTCATATGAGGACGCCTTAGATTACCCGCTCGAAGCCAACGTGCTGCCCGATACCACCGTGATAGAGATCAGCGGCAAAGGGCCGGACCCACAGGTGCTGGCGAAATACCTGAACGCGACGGTGCAGGCCACCGTCAGCAGCACGAAAGAGCTTTTCCGCGTGATGGACCTTGTGCCCCTTGAGGCCGCCGCCGTGCCTGCGGAGCCTACGTCGCCACAGCCCATGCGCGATATACCATTGGGCGCGGGGCTGGGCTTTGGGCTGGGTATCATGCTCGCGCTGGCTATAGACTACCTGCGCAGCGGGTCGAGGACGCCAGAGATGCAGCTGAGGGCATTGCCGCCGCACCCCACCCAGTTGGAAAGGCTGGCGGCCAACGAGCGGCGGACGGAGTTCCTGCGCCGCCAGCAAGAGAACGCCCTCCCGCCGGGGCAACAGGTCGAGAAGTACCGCGAGTAACAACATGGCCGTTACCACCCGCACAAACCAGGCTCATGCGCAGACCGGCCCCGCCTTGAAGGTGGGGCTTGCGGCATTGGCGGTGGTCGCCGGGCTGACGTTGGGCGCGGCTGCGGGGTTCGGCGTGCCCCAAACCTACCTGATCGCGGGGCTGGCCGCGCCCTTCCTGCTGCTCCTCACGCTGGCGCGACCCCATTGGGCGGTCGCCATCTATGTCGTGCTGGTCTACGCCGACCTCCTGAGTGTATTGGTGCAGCATCACGGCATGCCTCCTCTCGCGCGCTTCGCCGGGGCGATGCTCCTGAGCGCGGTGCTTGGCTACCGCATAATCATCCGCCGCGAGGGGCTGGTGACGGATAAGGTTACGTGGTGGCTGGCGGCTTATGGCGCGATGGTGGCGCTTGGGCTGGTGTACGCCCGGCACACCGATAGCGTCATGGTGAACGTCATTGAGTTCGGGCGCATCTTCCTGACCTATCTAATCATTGTCAACGCCATCACCACGCCCGCCAGGCTGCGTGCCTTGCTGTGGGGTTTGCTGGGAGCAGGCGTATTCCTGGCTATGCTGACCATATTCCAGACGGTCACAGGCCAGTTCGATAACGATTTC
Organism: Chloroflexia bacterium; assembly: GCA_036399775.1. Lineage (GTDB taxonomy): Bacteria > Chloroflexota > Chloroflexia > QHBQ01 > JADMIH01 > JADMIH01. Next base: position 36,703 of record DASWMJ010000097.1, read on the forward strand.
GGTGGCCTGGCAACGTACCGGGTGAGCGACATCGCGGGAGGTGCGGACGCGCCCCGCCCAGGCGGCACCATCGGCGACGCCAACTACTACGGCCAACTCCTCCTGATCGTCCTCCCTATAGGTCTGTACCTGATCTTCGCGGGGAACAGCCTGGCGGCGCGCATCACGGGGCTGGCGGCGAGCGCGTGCCTGGTTGTCGCGGTAGTATTCACCTACTCGCGGGGTGACGCCCTCGCGTTGGGGGCGATAGCGGTAGCGGCAGCCATCTACAAGCGCCCCCATCCAATCTTCCTGGTGGGCGCGGTCGTGGCCCTCGTGGCGGCGGTGCCCCTCATGCCGCCCGGCTACGTGGCGAGGCTAACTACCGTGGTTGACGTGGCGCAGGGCAACAAGCAGACGATATACACCGAAGACTCGATACGAGGCCGGGCGGGGGCCACGCAGGCCGCGATAGATATGTTCCTGGACCACCCGCTTCTCGGCGTCGGCAGGGAAAATTACGCCTCTTATCAGCTTGAGTACGTTTCGGGCACGAGCCTGGCGAAAGTCGCCAAAGGCATCCCTCCGCATAATCTTTACCTGGAAGTGGTAGCGGAACATGGGCTGCTGGGGGTATTGGTCGTGGGTGGCCTGCTGTTAGCCGTGTGGAGGGCGTTACGGGACGCGCGCCGCCGCTTCTTGAGCCAGGGGAATTACCAGCAGGCCGAACTGGCCGGGTGGCTGGGGATAGGGCTGTTCGGCTACCTGGTGAGCAGCCTTTTCCTGCATGGCGCGTTCCTGTACATGCTGGGGTTGCAGATCGCGCTCATCGTCGCGCTTCGGCAAATGTCGCGGGCGGCAGACGCGGCTCCCAGCATACGTGTGCTGCCAATGCGAAGCGACCTTGCCTCGGACGCGATATACAGCCCTTTACCCGAGGATGAAGATATTGTAGACCAGAGGCGCACAGGGAAGCTCGCAGGGGTGTCCAGGTGGGCGCAGGCTTTGCAAGGTCGAATTACGGGTAAATTGCCGCAACTCGACGAAACAGGCACGCCGGACGACGCACCTCCCGTCGAACCTGTGCCGGAGCAGCCCGCCTCGCGAGACCTCATCAATATCTGGTTGAGGGCGGCGGCGCAGGCCAGGCTGCGGGGCGACATGGAGAGGGCGCGCGAGCTGGTGGACCAGGTGTTGGAGCGCGAGCCAAATAACGTGATCGCGCTCCAACTTGACGTGCGGCTGCGCTCAAGTAGCCTGCCGCCCAGGCACTTGAACGCGAGCATGATATACAAGTGGAGCGGCCCGATCCGTTCATACTGGGAGAGGCACGGCGGCGAAGCGATATTCGGCCAACCCATCAGCCCGCCCTTCACCGAGACGATGGACGACGGGCACGCAGTGGAAGTGCAATACTTCGAGAAGGCACGGTTGGAGTTCCGCCCTGAGTGCGCGAACGTGGAGTTCGGTGTGGTGCCCGGGCGGCTGGGGCTTGAAGTGCCGATTGCGGACACCCCGCCTTCGCCATTGCCTGCGGGCTTGCAAGGGCAGCAAATAATCCTGCACGCCGGTAGTCTCATGATGCCGAGGCTCTTCTTCGAGTTCTGGGAGCGGCATGGCGGCCCCGAAGTATTCGGCTATCCCATCAGCCCTGTACTTGTGGATGTCGAGAGTGACGGCACGCGGTTAACGGTACAATACTATGAGCGGGCATGCTTCGAGTACCACCCTGAGCGCGAAGCATCCGAAGTCGTACAGCTATCCAACCTCGGCAGGCAAGTATTTGCGGCAAAATATGATGCAAAGTCTAAAGTCTAAAGTCAAAGCACAGGTATATTCTTGTAGGGGCGAGGCATGCCTCGCTCTGCCTGGGTTCGCGTACCCAAGTTGGTTTGCCACTCCCACCAGGGCGAGGCATGCCTCGCCCCTACAGTGCACATTTGACAATTTACTGGGAGCAGGCAGGTGACGCGCTCGCGCGTAACGGTGCTGGCCTATCACCGCGTCGCCGCGCCTGGTAACAGCGACCTTTCGCCTGCGTTGATTGACGCTTACCCCGCCGAGTTCGAGGCGCAGATGCGCTACGTGGCCGCGCGCTACAACGTGGTGTCGTCGTGGGACCTCGTGCGCGCCTTGCGTGAGGGGTATACGCTGCCCTCAAGGGCGCTGATAATCACCTTCGACGACGGCTACAGGTGCTTCGCGGAGGTCGCCATGCCTGTGCTACGGCGTCTCGGCCTGCCGGTAACCCTATTCGTGCCCACAGGCTTCCCTGGCGCGCCCGGCAAGCTATTCTGGTGGGACACGCTGCACCGCGCGCTGAAACGCACAGGCAAGGCGCAGATTGAGGTGGCGGGCGTGGGGATAGTGAGCACGCGAACGTCCAAAGAACGTTACGCCGCATACGGCAGACTGGTGCCTTATATTGAGAGGATAAGAGAGCAAGAGGCGGCAAAGCTGCTCGACCATATCGTGGAACAGTGCGAAGTAGAGCCAAACGTGACACCCCACATGCTCAGTTGGGAAGAAATCGTGGCGCTCGAATCAGAGGGCGTGAACGTTGGGCCGCACACTCAGAGCCATATCATCCTGGCGCAGGCCAGTAGAGAGCGCATCCAGGCGGAAGTAGCGGGGTCGTGGGCCGACCTACAGGCAAAGATAGAGCGTCCGCTGCCCATATTCTGCTACCCCAACGGCAAGCCGCACGCCATCAACCATGTGGTGAGGCAGACGGTCCGGGAGACGGGAATGGCGGGAGCGTACACGATGGTCGCCGGGCTGAACGTGGTGGGGCGCACCGATCCGTATCTGCTCTATCGCGTCGGTACAGAGGCGGGCCACTCCCTCCGGAGGTTCGCCTTCAAGCTGACGGTGGGGGGTAGGGTCTACAGGAGGTTGAAGTCGCTCGCCACGCGCACTTCCGCAGAGGTTAATGCTGAGAGGTAGGGTGCGGCGTCCGAGTCTGCGATTCGTGCTGCTGGCGGCGTTGCTGCTGTTGGCCTTGTGGGGATTGGGCGACCTGGCCTTCGTGAGCATAGGCGCGGAGACTGATTACGCGGCACCGGCGGACGTGATAATGGTGCTGGGCTGTAACGTATATCGCGACAACGGCCCAAGCCCCTGCATACGCGCCCGCGCCGGACACGCCGCCGACCTCTACCACCAGGGATTAGCGCCCAGGGTCATCGCCACAGGCGGGCCAACAGAGCAGGGTCCGGTGGAATCGGCGGTGCTGGCGCGAGTGCTGATGGAGAGGGGCGTGCCCTCCGGCGACATCATCCGGGAGGAGCAGGCGCTCAACACGATACAGAACATCCGCAACAGCCAGGCTATCATGCGGGAGCATGGTTGGAGCACGGCTATACTGGTCACGGAGCCGTTCCACATCAACCGCGCCGCGCTCATCGCCAGGGACTCTGGCCTTACGATCTACCCCTCCCCGGCCGTGGACACGCCCAATTGGGACCAGCCCGCCGTGAGGGTCTTCAACCTTTCGCGGGATGCGGTGTCGCTGATGCTCTACCAGGCGAAGAGTTTAGTGGGGGTCCGGGAGTAGATCAGTAGCGGGTGCCGGCCGCCTGCGCTGGATGAGGCTGCGGCCAAGCGTCAGCAGCGACATGACAGCCTGCCTGTCGAGCACCCAGATAGTGGCGGCATAGACGGCTGCGCCCACCACTATCGCTAACAGCATGACGGGGATGCTCTGCTCATCGGGGCTGAGCGTGAATATCACGCGCACAACCAGCGCCATGACGAGGGACGCGGCCACCGGTGGCCAGATGGCGCGAAGAATGGTGAGCACGCCGATTTTCACGAAGCGCGACACCACCCACATATCTATCAGGATGCCTATCACGCGCACAACCAAATGCGCCCAGGCCACGCCCACTATCCCATAGTTGGTCGCCGCCCACCATAGCGCGGGGGCCAGCATAGCCAGCTTGAGGAAGCTGAGGCGGTTGAGGATGCCGGGCCTACCCAGGGCCTTGTACACTACCCCCGGCCAGTGGCTGACCGCGCCCAGCACCATGTAGATAGAGAGTACCTGCATCACGGGGATGGCAGGGTCCCACCTCGACTGGAAGAGGATGTGCATCAGCGTGGGCGTGATCGCTCCGAGGCCGAAGCCCAGGGGCGCGACTATCACCAGCATGTAGTGTTGCATCTTGAGGTATGCTTCGCGCATCGCGGCCAGGTCGGCTTGCAACCGCGCCACGACCGGGAAGGCCACGTTCGAGACGGCCTGCGACAGGTTGGTGACGAGCATCTCAGGGATGCGGTAGGCGATGGTGTAGAGGCCCAGGGATGCCTCCCCCAGCAGGCGGCCTATGATGAGGTAGTCTATGTCGGCTACGAGGGTGCCGAGGCCGTTCACCATCATTATCTGGGAGCCATAGCCGAACATGGGCCGGAAGAGCTTGCGGTCGAGCTGGCGGGAGGGCCGCCAGGGGGATACTATCCACAAAAGCAGCGTGGCGCACGCCTCCCCGACCACCTGCCCTATCACCAGGCTCCACACGCCCCAGCCCGTCAGCGCGAGCGCCACCGACAGGAGGCCCTTGACGAGAGTGCGCCCCACCTCCGGCACCATGCGCTTGCGGAAGTTTATATCTTTCTGAAGGAGAGCGTCCTGGGTGCTGCCGAAGGAAGCGAAGAGGAGGCTGAAGCCGAGCGTGCGTAAGAGCGACACCATCAACTCGGCGTCGGCGGCGCTGTCTACCCTGAAAAAGTGGGGGGCCAGGGGCGCGAGCAGCCAGTTGAGCGCGAACAGGGCCACGCCGAGGCCAGTGCTGAGGAAGAACGCCATGTTCGCGGCGGGGATGCCGCCCTTCTGGTTGTAGATGAGGGCCGCGCCTATGCCGAAGTCGCGAAAGATGTCGAGGGCCAGTATGACCAGCAGAGCCATGCCCACCAGCCCGAACTCCGAGGGCGAGAGGACGCGCGCCAGGATGAGGGTCGCCACGAACAGCAGGCCCTTGCTCAAGATGAACGCCGCGTAATTCCAGATAGCGCCCTGCGCCGCCTGCTTGCCCAGGCTGGGCGACTCGTCGGTTACGTTTCTCTGTGGGGGAATAATCGGAGTGCCCTTTCCGCCTGCGTCGTGCCCATGCAACATTATTATATTGATTTGGCACCAACTTCACGCTCAACGGGTGAAAATGGTGCCAAATCAATCAAGAAAAGGAGCGTTCCTAACACCGGCAGGCGCATCGCTGGGATTAGGACCTCTTCTATTGTACACCAAACGCCGTGCGGTTCAATCACCCGTAAGTATTAGAATTGTGATAGATTGTACCACGAATAGGGTTATGGTAGAATAGGCGTGCGCCGCACGACGGCAGCAGAGACGCCGGAAGGTACCTATGAAATCCGCGTTGAAAGCCGCCTTCTTCGGAGCGGCCTACATGGCTCGAAAGTTGGCCCGCCCCGGCGGGATTACCATCCTCAGCTACCACTCGCTCGATGAGCATGCAACCCCCCTATCAGTGCCGCCCCGCCTCTTCGAGATCCACATGGCAACCATCGCCGCCGAGCGTTGCCCCACCTTCACGATGGCGCAGGTAGCGGCCCACCTCGCGGCGCGTCGCCCTTTCCCCCCGCGCGCTATCGCCATCACTTTCGATGACGGCTTCGAGAACCTGGCGAGCGTGGCCGCACCCATCATGGCTCGCTACGGTCTGCGCGGCACCGTGTACGTCATCAGTGGAATGGTAGGGCGAACGACCCAATGGACCGACGGAGAGTTAGAATTGCCCATGATGCCCCTGCTCACCTGGGCGCAAATCAAGACGCTTCAAGCAGGGGGATGGGAGATAGGCGCGCACTCAGTTACGCACGGCTTCCTGACGCAATGCTCCCAGGCCGACCTGAGGCGAGAGTTGCGCGAGTCGAAAGCTACCCTGGAAGAGAGGTCAGGTGCACAGGTGACGGCCTTCGCCTACCCGCAGGGCGATTACGACCGCAGGGTGGTCGCGGAGACGCGCCTGGCAGGCTACACCACAGCCACAACGGTTGACCAGGGACGTGCCGGGTTGGAGGACGACCCTCTGCGCCTCCCGCGCCTGCTAGTGAGCGGCAACACCACCCCCGCCGCCATGCGAGCGTTTAGCGCGCCCACGATAGGTCCGGCTTACAAGCTCACCAACCTCGCTATCAAGCGCGTTTTGGGCAAAAAGCGGTGGCCGCGCCGCCGTCCGGGTGAAATACAAAGCAGCCGCACGCTGCCGGGGCCGGAGCGCGTATGACCAGGGTGCTGCACGCCATCCGCACCGTTGACGCCAGGCAGACCGGGGGCGCAGAGGAGCTGCTATTGAGGCTCAGCCAGGCGCTCACCAGGCGCGGGCGCTTCGACCCCATTATCCTGCGATTACGCAAACCGAATCCCACAGCCGACCCCAGCAAGGACTTCGACAACAGGGCGCATAAGGTAGGAGTCAAGGTGCTGCCTATGTCGAAGCTCAGGTGGCAGTATAGGTGGCTGAGTGGTCTGCCGCGCGGGCTGCGGATAAGGGTAATACATATGCACGGGCAGCGCGCCAACTACGTGGTATGGGCTTTGCGTCGGCTCTTCCCCGGCACCTGGGGGCGGGTGCCGCTCGTGGCGACGGTGCATGGATGGGTGCAGGACAATCTTGCGCGCAAGATCGTGACCCGTTTGGAGCTTGTCACCCTGCGCGACTGCGACCACGTTATCACGGTATCCGAGCTACAGAGAAAGACGCTGCTGGACCTGGGATTCGCGCCTGACAGGGTAACTGTGGTGCGCCCCGGCATCCCCAACCTGGCGGAAGGGACGCGCGGTGCGGAAGAGCGTAGATCAGCCCGGGCGAAGTGGCACATCCCCATGAACGCTTACGTCGTAGCGGCCATAGGGCGGCTCTCGACGGAGAAGCGGTTCGACCTCTACCTTGAGACGTGCGCCGCGCTCGCGAAGGAGATACCCGACACGCGCTTCTTGCTGGTGGGCGGCGGCAAGCAAGAAGCCAACCTCAAGGCGCTCGCTACCGCGCTGGGCCTCGATGACCAGGTCATCTTCACCGGGCTGACCGACGATATGCCCGGCATATACGCGGCTACGGACCTGGTGATGCTCACGTCCGACACGGAGGGCACACCGCACGTCCTCCTGGAAGCTATGTCGCTCGACATCCCCATTGTTGCTACAGAAGTGGGGGGCATACCGGAGTTCGTTACGTCGGGCGAGCACGGTATACTTGTCCCGGCGGGTGACAAGGACGCGCTGGTTGAAGCGACCTTGCGGGTGCATGACGATGCGGCCCTGGCGTCGCGGCTTGTGGCGGGCGGGCGAGAGGTCGCAGGAAAATTTACCGTCGAGCGCATGGCCGAAGGAGTAGAAGAGGTATACAGCCGTGTGCTATCCGGCAAAAAGAACAGAGGGCAATAGAGCCAGATTATGCCTAGAAAAATACGACTGCTACAGATAATAGACCACCTCGGCCACGGGGGCGCGGAAATGTTGCAGCTTACCCTTGCGAAGAGCATAGACCGAGCGTGCTTCGACCTGCACGTAATCGCTCTTCGGCAGTGGCCGCAACCGCTGCTCGTAAAATCCCTGCGCGCTCTGGGGGTGCCCGTCACCGAGCTAAACCAGCGCAACGCTTACGACTTACCCGCGCTGCTCAGTATGATAAAATACATCCGTAGACACCGTATAGACATCATCCACACCCACCTTATAGCTTCCGATTTCCTGGGGCGCATAGCGGGGTTCCTCACCGGGAGGCCGGTCGTCTCCACGATGCACAATTCACGCGCCGACCTGGATAACGAGCCGGTGCGCCGCCAGTGGATGGAACAGTGGACGGGACGCTTCATGGCGCGAAGACTCATCGTGGTGTCGGAGATGCTGCGCGAGGAGACGGCGCAATGGTTCGGCGTGCCGTCGCGTAAGGTGGTTGCCATACCCAACGGAGTGGACACCGAGGCTTTTAGAAGAGGGCCGGAGTTCGACAGGGCGGCGGTCAAGTGCAAGATGGTGGGTGGTGAATATGTGATGGTGACGAACGTGGCGCGCTGGGTTCCGCAGAAGGGACTGAACCACCTCATAGACGCGGCGCGGACAGTAACGGATTCGCGGCCCGACGTTCGATTTCTGCTATTGGGGCATGGCGACCTGCACGCCGAGTTGGAGGCGCAGGCACAGGCGCTGGGCATAAGCGATAAGGTGATCTTTAGCTTCCTGGACAACGTATCGGACGTGCTTGCCGCCAGCGACGTGTTCGTGCTGTCGTCGCTGTGGGAGGGGCTTCCCCTCGCCCTGTTGGAAGCGATGGCTGCGGGCTGCCCTGTTGTTGCCACCGACGTGGGCGGGGTCTCCCAGGTGCTTCAGCGCGGGGCGACGGGCTTGCTCGTACCCCCCGCAGATGCCGGTGCGCTGGCCGCCGCCATGTTGGAGTGCGTAAATAACCCTCAGCAGGCAAGCGAGCGTGGTGCCGCCGCACAAGCATGGGTGACACAAAGCTATGGGATGCGGGCGTGGGCAAGCAAACTGGAGAAATTATATTTGCGCGAGGTGACACGTTGAAACTCCCCGAAGGCGCGCTGCCCCTCTTGCGCTGCCCGGTCTGCCGCTCCCGGTTGGAATGGTACGCCGCGACGCTCCGGTGCGAGGCGGGGCACCCCAACTCGTCGTTCCCGGTAGTGGATGGCGTGCCCGTGCTCGTCAACGAGGCAAAAAGCGTCTTCACGCTCGCTGAGCTTGCGTCCGGGGGGGTGGCCACAGCCACGGATGCATCGGGCGCGCACTCACTCCTGAGCCGGATCATGCCCGATATCAATCTAAACGTGAGAGCGCCGCGCAACTACACAAAGCTCGCCCGTCTCTTACGTGAAAGGAGCACGTCCCCCAGAGTGTTGGTGATTGGTGGCCGCGTGCTCGGCTACGGCATGGATAGGCTGTTGCAGAATTGCCCCGGCATCGAGCTTGTGGAGACCGATGTCGCTTTCGGGCTGCGCACAGCCCTCATATGTGACGCGCACGACCTACCCTTCGACGACGCCTCTTTCGACGGGGTGATCATCCAGGCGGTGCTTGAATGTGTGGTGGACCCCAAGCGTTGCGTGGAGGAGGTCCACCGCGTGTTGAAGCCCAACGGGCTGGTGTATGCTGAGACTCCCTTCATGCAGCAGGTACACGCGGGGGCGTACGACTTCACCCGCTTCACCCACCTGGGCCACCGTTATCTCTTCCGCGACTTCAGCGAGATTGAAAGCGGCGTGGTGTGCGGTCCCAGCATGGCCCTCTGCTGGTCGGTGCAATACTTCCTCACAAGCTTCACCCGCTCACGCCGCGCTCGACAGGGCATACGAGTGCTCGTACGCCTGAGCCTCTTCTGGCTCAAGTACCTCGATCGCTACCTGGCTGGTAAGCCGGGGAGCCTCGACGCAGCGTCGGGCTTATACTTCATGGGGACGCGAAGCGAGCGCACCCTGCACCCACGCGAGCTGGTCAGGCTCTACAGGGGCATCATACGCTGACGGCAGACGATCTGCCAGGGGTAGAAGGAAGCAAAGATTAGACGTTAGAGCGCTTCTGCCGCAGATAGCGCAGCCTTTCCAGCAGGCGCTGGGGCATGGCCCGCTTGGCGAGGTCGCGCGCTTTGCGGCGGGCGCTCTCCTGGCGAGCGAGCAGGCTTCCGGCGCTACCCTTCCTGTAGATGCGAACGGCCAGGCTATGGCGCGTCTTGCTGACCCAATCCGACTTATACGTCTCAGGGCCGCTCAGGAAGTCGTACTCGCGCAGGCCCATATCGAAGGCATCCCGGAAAGTCTCACCTATGAGCACGAGGCTGACGCTTTTATCGCGCCACGCGGGGTCCCAGCCGGGCAGGTAGTAGATGAACTTGTCGTGGTAGATGATGCCGTAGACGGAGGCCAGCGCCTTGTCGCCCAGCTTCATGGTGTACATGCAGAGTTGCCCGCGCTCGGCGAGTAGCCGGGTAGCGTCGCGGTGGAACGCCTCTATGCTGGGGCCTTTGATAGCGTCAGAGCCACCCTCCACCTCCCACCTTAGGGCGTGGAGGCGCATCAGGTCGGTGAGCGGCCCTGCCAGGAGCGCCGGGTCCCGCACTCGCTCTATCCGGTATCCTGGCTGCTTCTCAAGCCACTTGCGTCGCCGGAGGTAGTTCTCACGCCTGCTCGTCTTCCGCAAGAAGCTGTCGAACGTCTCGCCAGGCTCGAAGGTCTCGTAAGGCTGGCTTGAGCGCGGCGTGATTTGCATCTCATACTCATCAGAGGGAAAAATGTCACGCAACATGGGCAGGCTGGGTGATTGCGAGTCCATATCTACCAGGTCCAGCATGTCCCATCCTGCGCGGGAGTCTCGCAACGCGGAGATAAGAGCATGGGAGATAGCCTCCTCATACCCATGCCTTACTATTATGTCAAGATACTCGCTGCCGACATAAGTCTCTCCGAGAAAGGCCACTCGCCTTATCGAACGCCCCATCACCCTTCGCTGATCCACACACAAAGGCAGCAAACCCAACAGTCGCCCGGACTCTTCACGCGCCACAAGTATCCGCAAGGCGCGGTCAGAGCCGATACGCCGGTACCAGGAGTAGAGCCACTCCCACGAGCTGAAGGGGCCAGCGTCACTATCGCCCAGCAACTCCGTCCAATCGGTACGCATCCCCGCAAAGGTAGCAACATCCTGCACCACCTCGACGGACGAGTACCGAGTACCGAGTACCGAGTACCGAGTGTTCATGTTTGACTCTTGTAGCTTACTCATCATAGCAACTTAATTAAGCTCATCAATAGCATACCATCTTAAAGCACTCAGCACTCAGCACTCAGCACTCAGCACTCAGCACTCGGTACTCGGTACTCGGTACTCGGTACTCGGTACTTCAGACCGACTCGCGTACTGCCTGGGCTACTTGCTGCATGGTTTCGAGGGTGAGGTCCTGATGGCAGGGGATCTCAAGCACGCTACGGCGCAGCCAGGCGGCGTCGGGGAACTCGTTAGGGTCGCAGTCGCGGTGGAAGTTGCGCCAGAAGTCTATGGACTCTATGCCCCGCGCCGCCAGACGCTCCATCACCGACTCCTTCTCCTCCAAGATGAGCGGGTAGAAGAGCGGGCAGATGCCTGGAGGCAGGCCGTCGAACAGGGGAGGCGACACTGTTCGCAGTTGCTCCAAAAGGAAGCGGTAGTTGCGGCGGCGAATCTTCACGATGCGCGCCATGTCTTGCGACCCGATGATACGCAGGCTGATGGAGCTGATGCCGAGGTCAACGTGCTCACGGTTGAAGTGGTCGCTGCCCGTAGTGACGCGCTCTATATTGGCTGCCTCAACGGTACGCCTTCCCAGGCGGCGGACGCCCGCACGCAACGCACGGCCCACACTACCACCGCGCATCTCTATGTTCTGTAGTAGGGAGGACATGAGGTGGCTGAAAGTCGAGGTCGTAGGCGGCGGCATCGGGCGAGGCAAATCGTAGTGGTTAGAACCGTTAATTACCATCGCGCCGCCGTTCGGCAAGGGCAGGGTCTTGTACAGACAGAAGATGCTTACGTCGCCTGTGGAACCGAGCGGCTTATCGCCCTGCGCCGACAGGAGAGAGAGCGCGCAATCTTCAATGAGAGGTAGGCCGTGCTTATCCGCAAGCTCCCTCATCTCCTCAACCGGGCCGGGAAAGCCCGCGAAATGTATCAGGTATAGCGCCTTCGTTTCGCGGGTGATACGGCGCGCCACCTCAGAGGGGTCAACGTCCCACCTGCGGCCTACTGGGTAGAAGCGCAGTCTCGACCCTGCGTCAGCAAGCGCCTCAATCTCAACGCCGTGGTGGTATGCCGGCACCAACACTTCTCCACTTTCCAGGCCGAGCATCTTGACCGTGCGCCAGATAGCGTTGCGGGCGAAATAGAAATAGAGCGCGTTAGGCTGGCAGAAAGGCAGAAAGCGTGCAGAGTCTCCGCGTGTGAACAGCATCCTGGGCCAGAGGGCCGCAAGGGCCGGGACAAAGAGGCTGTGGTCGTTTGCAGTCGCTCGTGGGGCGGCCAGCCTCTGGGTCATCGCGTGCGCCATCGTGCCACCAATCCTTTCGCCGCAGGGGAAAGCTTGAATTTAGCCTTATGAAGCAGCCTTCCGTAAGGGGAGTCACGGAAGATGAACAGCCAGGTGTGGGGGCGAACGTGCTCTGTCCAATCGCGCTTCCAGGTCATGTCGGGACCGAGGAAGTCGAACTCCTCGAAGCCTCTCGCTACGCAGTCCTTTAGCACTTCGTCCATGAGCAGTTGGCCTGGGCTGCACTCCCTGTACGCCTCGTCGTATGCGGGCTTGAGCAAGTAGTAGCGGCGGCCATATTCCAGTCCATAGTGGAAAGCTATAGGCTTGCCGTCCAGGCGAAGGAAATAGAGGGCGAGATGGTCACCGTAGGAGGCGGTGCGGGCAAGCTCGGTGTAGAAGCCCCAGGTGGCGTTGTCCTGGGCGATGGCCGTGCCGCCCCTGCCCTTCCAGCCGCTCTGCTCCAACGCGTAGCCCTCTTCGAGCTTTCCGTCCAACTCCATGCCGCCCGTGACGCACTCCACCGTGACGCGCCCCATCTCTTCCAGCTTCTTGCGCCGTCTCCGCAGGTTCGCCCTGAACTTCGAGGAGAGTTGGGCCTGAAATTCTGCATAGGTGCCGGGGAGTGGGATATAGGGAGATTGCAGAGATGTCCATGTGCCCACCGGCGAGCCTGCCAGCCTCGCGGCCTCGTAGAGATGCCAGGCGTTGCCCCCTTGCAGCACGTCGTCTATGCGGAGCACATCCCACGATTTATCGGTGGAAAGATGCCGGAAGAAAGCCCGCCCGGCGGCCCCGGCGTTCAAGGCCAGGAGGTCGAAACGGGGCGAGTGAAAGTTGGCCGTTGCGGTGAGTTGGCGAGTGGGCATGCCAAGCAAGGAACCACGCTCCTGCATGAGGGGCAGCGCAGCCACCAGCGTACCGTGCTCATCTCGTCCCACAAGTATGCGGAGGCGGGTGCGAGGCGCGAAATTGTCTATCCAGATGCGGATGAAATCGTGCCTGTAGAACGGCCCTGCGTTGGTCGTGGCAACCAGCGCGTCCCACTCGGCTTCCAGCGATATAAACGTGGCGCGGTCGTTGACCTCTGTGACCGCTATGGTAGAGGATGTCTCAGGCGCGGCAAATAGCAGAACATCTATAGACAGATCTGGTTTTCTTGTAAGGGTATCTATCATGGGGGCTGTCTCTTACCTGGACGTTCCCTATAGGGTTAGAGAGAATTCAGATGGAGGGGCGGCGGTACGACGGTATGGCACGAGGCGGCGAAGTCGAAGCAAAGCGGTGCGGCCAAACATAGCCCTGAACAGCACACCCAGCTTGAGCTTCGTTTCATAAGTGGGGTCCAGGAGCAAAGAGGCCAAAGCCAGGGAGCGCGCCTGCCAGCTAGGAGCAGGTTGTTCGAGGAGCGCGGCAGCAGTGTAGTAGCAATTCATGCTCTGCGCGGCCAGCAGCAATCTCAGGCGGGAGAGAGGCGATCTTTCGGCGCGGATATACTTGCCCTGGATCACGCGGTTCGACCTGTACCTGTCCCACGCTGGGCGAGCCGTGAGGCTGCCTGGGTGGCGCATGAATAAAATAAGGGTCGCGTCAACCACGCCTATGGGGTACTCGCGGGCGATGCGTATCCACATGTCCCAGTCCTGGCCCAGGCGCATCGTTTCATCGAACATACCCACTCGCTCGAAGCACTCCCGCCTGATGAGCGTCAGGGAGGGGTTGCCGACGACGTTTTCTACTAATATCTGCCGGTACATATCAGCCGCGCCGACTGGCTTACGATGTAGCCACAACGGTTCCGCGCCGTTAGAGTAGATTTGCCATTCGCTGCCCGTCACCAACCCGGCTGCCGGGTAGCGGCGCAGGTGCTCCACCTGTAGGGCCAGCTTGTCGGGGAGCCATTGGTCGTCGCCGTCCAGGAAGGCCACCAAATCTGACTTGCTCTCCACGATGCCCTTGTTGCGTGCCGACCCCGCACCGCCGTTCTCTTTGTAGACGTAGCGCACGCCTGCATGTGCATATTTCGCGACGACCTGGGCAGTGTCGTCAGTAGAGCCGTCGTCCACCACTATGATCTCGTCGGGGCGGTGGGTCTGGTTGAGCACACTCGTGATCGAGGTGTCGAGGAAGCGCGCGTAGTTATAGGCGGTGATGACCGCGCTGATGCTGGGTTCCCTAGAATTTCGAAATTCGGAAGCTGCCTGCGGCCTGTTCACTTTCCACCCAGCTTGAGCACTACCGATACCGTGCGCAGCATAATCAGCAGGTCGAGGTAGAGGGACTCGTTCTTTATGTAGTACAGGTCGTACTCCACCTTTCGCAATGCGTCCCGCAGGGTGTTGCCGTAGCCGTAGCTGACCTGGGCCCAACCTGTGAGGCCGGGGCGGACGGCGCGGCGGGCGCGGTAGAAGGGTATCTCGCGCTCAAGCTCCTCGTCGAACTCAGGGCGCTCCGGGCGCGGGCCGACGAAGCTCATATCGCCCACAAGCACGTTCCAAAGCTGGGGTATCTCGTCCAGGCGGCTCTTGCGGAGGATACGGCCCACGCGGGTGATGCGCGAATCGCCGTCTATGGCCCACACAGCGCCCGTGTTGGCCTCGGCGTCCTGCCGCATCGAGCGGAACTTCATAATCTTGAAGATCTTGCCACCGCGCCCCACGCGCACCTGCTTGAAGAAGATCGGCCCAGGCGAATCCAGCCTGATAGCGAGGGCTATCAAGGGCAATATGGGCGACGTGACAAGAAGCATCAGGAGGGCGAGCGCCATGTCCATCACGCGCTTCACAACCCTGTAAGTGCGGGCGGTAGCCTTGATGTTGGCGGTCAATGCAACATAATAGTCGTCGCCCAGGTGGGACACGGGCACCCGCCCGGTGAGGTCCTGGTACAGGGCAAACATGGGCGTAATCTGAGTGCCGCCCTCGTGGAGGAGCGACAGCGTATGTACCAGAGGCCCGGTCTGGAGGGGGTTCGCCAGCACAATCTGGTCTATCCCTATGCGGTCATTCACCGAGAGCAGCTCGGTAGTCGGGAGGGCCAGGGGGTCTGTGGCTTTGCGGCCGGGCGAATGCGAAGGGGTGTCGTCGAAGTAGCCCAGGAACTCGTAAGTGTTGCCGTCGTACCGGGTGATGGCTTCCACCATCTCCAGGCCGTCCTGGTTAGCGCCCACGACCACCACGCGCCGCTTGAGTGGGGCGTGGCTGAGGAAAGACGAGACGGCGGCGCGCCCTATCAGCAGAGGCACGATGAGGAACAGCACGGCTATCGTCTCGCTGATGCGCGGGCGGACAACGGGCAGGAAGCCGCCGGTGAGCCAGGCGAACAGGACGTAAGCTGTGATGGTAACCAGCAGCACCTTCGCGCCGGAGTAGGCGTTGTGGAACCGCTTCATCATGATGGGTACTTTATAAGCGTCGAGCGCGTCAGCGAAGAAGAGCCAGAGCACGGATAGCGCGAGCAAGCTGAGCGCGACGGAGCCTGCGGCGTAATTCCGGTCACTCTGAGACAGGATTATGAGCGCGCCGCCCGTGACGACTACCCAATCCACAACCATTTGCAATAGCTTGCGCTCGCCCAGCCGGAGGCCGCTTATCTTCTGCCGGGAGGCGATCGAGGGGGCCAGGAAACGTCGCTGCGCGCGACGCCTGGCGTTGTTTGTCAGTATAGAATCGGCCAGCGATACGCCTGCCCACCGGCTGACGCTCTTCCGATCACTGAGGAAATCTGGAGTCTGTGCCATTTCGTTCTGCCCTTCGGAGGTGGTAACTACACATCACGCCGCGCCCGCGTGCTGTTATTACTCAGCCTCATCCTGATGGTTCTTCCTTGCTATGTTGCCAGTAATATCTACGTGCCTGATTGCGTGCAGGGGAGATGCAAATATGTTTGGCCTGGTGCATGGTGGAGGTGGTTGTATCTGCTGTGCCGTGGTATTTATGTGAGCACCGTATGGTACTAATACTTACTTGCCATAATTCTAACTTATCAATCCTCGGTGCCAATCACCCGAAAGAGTTAGATTTGGGTGAATACGGGGTTACGTGTGACCAACTGGTCGTGTAATTGTGCGGTTATGGGCCGCTGTAACATATAGTGACGAACTTCGAGAGCTGGCCGCGTGTGGCGATATTGCTGGGGCGGAAGTATGGCCTGCCCTGCTCGCCGCAGGGTTCGCCTGGCCCGCCGCACGGATAACCACCTATGTTACCCCGGTCTGCTCCCGTCTCGATAAAGAGTGCGAATGGGTTATCGGCGGTCACATCGGCGTAGTTCGACTTCTCCGGGTTGCAGTAGAGCCAGCCCGCCGCGTTCACCACCATTTTCATCATCTGCCCGCGAGTGACGCTAGCGCCCGACCTGAAGTAGCTGCCACCGCACGGTTCGCCCACACTCCCGCACGCATAGCCGCTGATGTATCCGCGACATGCCATCCACAGGGTATGCTCGTAAAAGCTGCTGCCGGGAGGCACGTCTGCAAAGCCTGCCGTGCAAGGCGCAGGCTCCGGTGTAGAGGGTATTTGTGGGGCGTTAGCGATGGGAGTGCCAACGGGACAGGGCGTATTGCTATAAGCAATCCATAGCTTCAAAGCACGAAGCGTGCCAACGTCATACGGCCCGCCGTCCAATACCTCTAGCCGCCATAGGCCATAGGAAGCTTGGCCTACCAGGGGAGATAAACTCCCTTCTTCGGGCAGGTACGTGCCCTGGCCCGGAGGGCACGTTGTACCTATTATAACGCTGCCACCCCCCTGCGAGATAGCAAAACCCGTATTAGTGGCGGTCCATACGCTGCTGCCACAAACGTGGGTGAATAGCTCCACCCGCGTGCCTTGCGGGCTAATCAGGAAAATTACATAAGCTAGAGATACAGACTTGCGGGCTACAAACATCAGGCGCACTCCCGGTAGCGCAACAGGGTACTAATACCGACTATACAATTCTACAGGAGAAATGCAACCGGCTAATCATCCGAAGATATTAGATTTGTGTGCTACGAGCAGCGTCAGGGTTGAGTTGGTACTAAACTGCCCACGCGCCCGTGGACATCCACCTCGACGTAACCGTTGTCGAACTGCCTGCGCCACACGCCGGGGGAGGTCTCCTGGCGCGGGCCTGTAGGCAAACCCAGCGAGCGCGCTATGTCGAACTCAGGGTAGAGCCACACATCGCGGTAGTAGGTATCGAAGCGGGTGTAGCGGTAGAAAGAGTTGTCGGCATGCGCCACCAGCATGTAGCTCGCCAGCGTGAAGCACAGCCGCTCTTTACTATCTCGCGCGCCCTGCCCTACCATCACCAGGCCCTTCTCCGATTGGAGCCACCGGTCCGCACGCTCTACCTGGGCCGACCACTCTTCGGGGGAGCGCCACTCGTCCAGCCAGCGCACAGCGAACGACTCGTCCATAGCGCCGTCCAGGTAGGGCGCGTAGGGGTCCCAGGCGTCAGCCGCCACCGCGCCACCCACCAGGTTCGCCCAGATTGGCCAATCGCCCAGGGAGGCACGCAGGCCGGAGAGCCACGACTTCATACCCTCGCGCCACTGTGCGTCGTCCGCATACTCTTGCACGCGCCCGTCGCCATTGTCCGCATCTTCAGTGGCGCGGGAGAGGTCGAGGTCGAGGTTGTCGAGCCAGATGCCACTATAGCCCCATTCATCCCGCGCCTCTTTCGCCCGCGACTGGAAGAACGCCTGCCACCCGGGGTCGGCTGGGTTCATCAGGTAGCTCCAACGCTCGGTGCCGAAGTAGTCGTCTACCAGCCGCTCGCCCTTGCCGTTGTGGAGGAACCACGACTCGTTGGGGTGGATGTGCTCGCAGAAGTCGCCCTTCCGCCAGGCCACGTTGTTGTCGTATGCGGTATAAGAGGTGTCGCACCGGGCCGAGGCGTCTTTGTAGGGGCCGGGGCCTTCGACGCTGATGGCCGTGACGTAGGTGTAGATGGGGCCTTCGTAGCCTGCATCGCGCAACTCATCGCGGAAGGGAATATCGGCTGCGCCGGTCAGGTGGATGTAGCGGTGCTCACCGGCAAGGCTGCGTGCGGTGGTACCGTCCTCCGGGGGCTTGTGAAACCACGCGAGGCCAAAGACGCTGCCCGTGGCGGTGGGTGAAGGCTGGGGCGTCTCGCCGGGCGTGGAAGATACGGAGGGAACGTGGTAGCAGGAGGGCATACCGGGGATGATTACGCCCGTAGTGGCCGGGACGGGAGTTGCCGCCGGGGTGAATACGGCCCGCGGCAGAGGAATTACGCCCAGGAGCACAAGCAAGAGGGGCGCGACGACAAGCAGAGCCACCACCCCGGCCAGCCAGGCTATCCTTCGGGACGGCTCTCCTTTCCTAACCTGGCCGTTCTCGACCTGGCCTGCCATAGATATGCAACCTTCACTTTCCGTAAGTCACAGGCGACGTGCCGCGCTACGCAGGGCATGACGATACAGCCCAGCAACATTATGCTGGCGAATGCGGAGAGATGTCAAGCAATCGGGTAGGCGTGTACCAGTTGGAGAGGGTGCTGGCACATATGTAGACAGGGCAGGTGTAGCTCGCGGTGGGAGATGGTATTGGATTTGACGAGTGTTGTATAAATAGACTCAGAATTCGGTTACTTTTGAAGCTAGAATATGTGGACCCTGGTATCATGATACTAAAGAAACTGGGATGCGGCTGCTATTGAGGTGCGGAGATGCAGTCAGGAAGTGAGGAGAAGGCATGACAGGAAACCCGAAAGTGAGTGACCGCGAGAGATGGGAGGCTCTAGCTGCACAGCACGGCGTCCGCAACGCCCGGACTATGTACGACAGGGAAGGGAAACTCCTCAGCCTAGACCTTTCTCCAGCGTCAGAGATAGATCCTTCCTCAGCGCATTTACAAACGCTTGACGGAGAGGTGGAGCAGCTAACTGTAATGCCTCGTGAGATAGGGCAGTTGACCAATCTGCAAACCCTTAACCTAAGTAGCAACCAACTGACTCAATTGCCTCGTGAGATAGGGCAGTTGACCAATCTGCAGAATCTTAGATTAAATGGCAACCAACTGAGTCAGTTGCCTCCTGAGATAGGGCAGTTGACCAATCTGCGGGCCCTTATATTGGGGAATAACCAACTGGCTCAATTGCCCCCTGAGATAGGGCAGTTGGCTAATCTGCAGGAACTTCACCTAGGTAACAACCAACTGAGCCAGTTACCTCCTGAGATAGGGCAGTTGACTAATCTGGAGAGCCTTTATCTATATGATAATACCACCTTGCTGTCCCCGCCACCCGAAATCGCCGCACTCGGCCGTCACAATATCCTCGAGTTCCTTAGGGAACTAAGGAGGGATAGTGTCACACGTCACGAGGCCAAACTGCTAGTGGTTGGAGAAGGTGGAACGGGCAAGTCCTCACTCCTTCGAGCACTCCACGGTGAGGACTTTGACGCTGACCTTGATACTACTCATGGAATAGAAATCGGTAAGCTAAGCCTGGAACATCCCTCCAGTGCGGGCACAGAAATCACGTTACATACATGGGATTTTGGTGGCCAGCAAATCTACCATGCAACGCACCAATTCTTCCTGACGCGGCGGTCCATGTACTTAGTGGTCTGGAACTCTCGTCTGGGGCAGGAGCAAGGCAAGCTCAACTACTGGCTGGACACGATCAAGTCCCTGGCACCTGACGCACCTATCCTGTTGGTGGCGACCCATACCGATGAGCGATTGCCCGACTTGAACTATCAATTGTACAAAGATGCGTATCCGCGACTGGCGGGCAGCCTGGAAGTCAGTAACAAAACAGGGAGTGGAATTGAAAGCCTGAGAGACGAACTGAGGATACAGGCGTCAAGGCTGCCACTAATGGGCCAGCCCTGGCCAAGGAAATGGGTGGAGGCGGAGCGCACGATAGAGCAACGCCTGGAGCACCATGTAGATGCGGAGGCATATACGGAATCTTGCCATAGTTGCGGAGTAAATGCGGATATAGCTCGCGGGACGCTAGGGCACTACCTGCACGACTTGGGCAAGATACTCTACTTCTCGGATGAGCCTGAATTGAGCAACATGATCGTCTTGAAGCCCAACTGGATCACCAAAACCATTGGTCGTGTGCTTGAGAACGAAACAGTAAGAAAAGCGAACGGTATCTTGAGTCACAGCCAACTACCACAGATATGGAGCGCCGACGAGATGGGGCGAAGGTACGATCCCCACCTGTACCCTGTCTTCTTACGGCTGATGGAGAAGTTCGATCTCAGTTACCAAATTGAAGCAGACGTACCGGGAGCGAGCAGCACCCACAGCCTCATACCTCAGTTATTGCCCTACCAGCCTCCTGCTGATCTACCTCTCTGGCCGGAAAATCCACCGGACGGGCAGAGACAGGTAGAGATGGTATACAGGCTCAACTTCGTGCCAGCAGGAATAATGAGCTGGTTCATCGTACGCACGCACAGGTACACGAAGGATCTGCACTGGCGAGAAGGGGTCGTCCTTGAATACGAAGGCCACCAGGCAAGGGTGGAACTCAACCCGATGCTGCGAACGGAGCGCCTGGTAGTGCATGGCCCTGCGCCGTATAACTTCTTCACGATACTCAAGAGCACAATTGACCTGATCCTGGCGCGGTTCGAGGGCCTCGAAATCGGACGAGAAGTGCCTTGTATATGCCACAGGGTACGCGGTACGGATAAGGTTTGTGGCCGTTACTATTTATACGAAGACTTGGTGCGCCGGATGGAGGCAGGCAAACACAGTGTAGAGTGCCCTGAGACATTCGCGGAAGTGTCGGTACCGGATATGCTCTACGGTATCCACATGAGCACGAACGAGCAAGTGATATTGGATATTAGAGATGGACAGCGACAGATTGAGGCGAAGTTAGACGATCTGCCAGTGTTGCGCACTCTTATAGAGGAAGTGAACCAACGGTCAGAGCTAATAGGGCGGGATTTTACCAGGCTGTGGAACCTGGAGATGAAGAAGTTGGAGGCGCAATGCCCCAACACGTTCTTCTTAGTGCCACGAAAGGTCAGACGCTGGAATCCGACGAAATTGGTGAGCCGGGAATACCGGATGTATCTTATCTGCCAGCATCCACAGGGGCCTCATCGGGTCGGCAATGGCTACCGGGTACGCCAGGCAGACAAGCGGTGGGCTGCCGTTAGCCCCTGGCTGAATCACCTTGTCAGGTTCCTCAAGTTTGCGGTGCCGATGGGGGGCGCGTTGGGCGTTATTTACGACGAAGCGGCGATGGAAGAGATGAAGAACAACATCAGGCTGATGGAAGCGATCACAAAGAACCTGTCCACCTTCAAGACAGAGAGCGCGTCCAGCGTAATGGCGTCGCAAGACCCCGTAGGTCCAGACCAGGTAGCTATGGGTCCGGCCTTACGCGCTTTGTACGGCTTTCTAACAGAGGTTGACAAGCCCCGGAACTGGGGCGGCTTGACTGATACGGTAACGCCCGACGGCAATATCCTGTGGCTATGCGCCGAACACCGTAAGCAATACGAGCCGAAGGTGCCGAACTTGGGGGTTAGCCCGTCCGGCGCATAGGCTGGCTCATTGCGTATATGGCCTGCCTGCTTTGGCCCCATACAAAAGGCTCAGCGAGGGCACATGACCGTCAGTGCGCCCGGCTTGACCCGTATGTCGAAGCTGGTGGCGCTCACCAGTTCGCCGTCGGCGTGGGCCTGCACGGTGCGGGTGCCCTGGATGTTGATCTCCTGAGCGCGCAGCATCTTTACCCCGCGT
Organism: Chloroflexia bacterium; assembly: GCA_036399775.1. Classification (GTDB taxonomy): domain Bacteria; phylum Chloroflexota; class Chloroflexia; order QHBQ01; family JADMIH01; genus JADMIH01. The sequence goes on from DASWMJ010000097.1 coordinate 58,436, forward strand.
ACGCCTGTGTGCCGCCCGGCTTTGGTGAGTTGCATCACCATCAGCGCCTTGAAGCGCGACATCTTGCGCATCAGCAGCACGTCCAGCTTGCCGTCACACGGGTCGGCTTCGGGTGCCATCTTGAAGCCGCCTCCGGTGGTCAGCCCTATCATCACCGCAGCTATCAGCATCTGCCGCCGGTCCAGCTTGCGCCCGTCAATGGTAATATCGAGCACCGGCAGGCGGTCGTAGTGCAGCATAAGCTGGTTGAGGATCGAGACGGCATACCGGGCGGGACCTTTGGCCCAGGGGCGCTTTGCTTCGACCATCTCGTGTACGTCCCAGGCGACGTTGCCGTCTAACCCTGAGCCGAAGGCGTTGACCAGCCAGCCGTCATTGAGGTGCGCTACGTCCATATTTCGCGGCTCGCCGTCCAGCGCCACTTCGAGGGCGGCCTTCATGTCGCGCGGCAGGTTGAGTGTGTTGTAGGCGTAATCGTTTGCCGTCCCAAGGGGTAGGATGGCGAGTGGCACGGTAGCCTCGATATCAAGCAGGCTGGTGGCGGCGCTACGTACTGTGCCGTCCCCGCCGCAGGCAACGATAGGCCCCCTTTGTTGGCGCGCCGCTTCCTGGATGATGCGGCGCGCTTCATCGGCGCTACGGGTCTGGACTACCTCGGCGTCGCGGCCCAGCGCCTCCAGGATGCCGCGTATCTCGGCCTCAAGACCGGCGGCGCGCCCGCTATTTGCGCTCGCGTTCAGGATAATCAACGGCCCACGCCCATCTCCAACGCGAGTTGTATGTTCGTCCATGTATAAAGCTCCCTCTCTGCAATATTTATTTCTGTTTGCGAGACGCGCCCTGTGAGCGCCCCCGCCACACCCGACGGCTCCCAAAGAGTAGCGCCCCGGCGACGGCACACCCGGCAGCCACCTGCGCGAGCACCCGCCGCACCGCCTTCTTACGTTTCTGCCTGGTGAGGTTTCGCGCACGCAAGGCATCCGCCAGGACCGCGTGCCAATTCGGGATGGTGGCGCGCTCCGGCAAGCTGTAAGAGGCGTTCCACAGCGCCATGTATTCTGCCCTTTCAGCCTCCCAGCGTGTGCTGTCCCAACCCAGTTCTTCACGGCAGATAGCGCCGATTCGGGGTAGCAGCGCCTCGCCCCCACGAGGCAGAAGCAGACCCAGGCGCGTGCGGCGCAGCATCAGATCTTCCAGGTGTACGACCGCCTCGGCGCGCGCCGCCCAGCGCACTTCGGCCCAGGAGGTGTGCGTTTGGGGCACAGCCTCCCACTCGCCTTTGCGTGCTGCTTCAACCATCGCGCTTGCAGCGTTACCGTGCCTGCCCAGGATGCGGCGTGAGACCATCACGCCATCTTGGGGCTTCGACACCGCATCGAGCACAGGCTGTTTGTCTACGGGGGCAGGTGCGTCGGGGATATGTCGTCGCACTACCTCAAGCACATCGAGAGCTGCGGGATGGAAAGTGGTCAGCTTACCGCCCGTCACAGTCACCAGGCCGCGCTCCTCCACCACACTGTATTCACGCGACTCGCTGGAAGGATCGGCTTTGTGCTTACTACCAATCACGGGGCGCACACCAGCGTAGGTGGATACGATGTCATCCAGGGTCAGGTCGAGCGCGGGGAAGAGATATTCCAGCGCGGCCATGAGGTAAGCCGTTTCGTCTGGGGTGATGTGCGGCTCGTCATTGAGGGGCTGGTCGTGGTCCAGGTCGGTGGTGCCAACCAACGTGCTCCCTTCCCAGGGCAACACGAACACGGGGCGATTGTCAACCGGGTGGTATATAGTGATAGATTGCGCCACAGGCACCCGCCACCCAGGAAAGACCAGATGGCTCCCGCGCAACTGGCGGACCATCTCCTGGCCCCCGACCTCGTCACGCACTTCGTCCGCCCACGCCCCCGTCGCGTTGACTACCACGCGGGCGTGGACCTCCGCCGTTTCGCCGCCCACGACATCGCGCAGCCTCACGCCTACTACCCTGTCCCCTTCCCACACTAGCTGCTCGGCGCGGGCGTAATTGAGGGCTACCCCGCCCCCCATCATGGCTTCCTGTATGACCCGCCACACCAGCCGGGCATCATCCGTTTGCGCGTCGTAGAAGGCGAAGCCCCCGCGCAACCCTTCCGTAGCGATGTAAGGGGCCAGCATCTGGAAGTCGCCCGCCCCGCGATACGCATGCCGCCAGTACCCTGCGAATATGTCGTAGATAGCAAGCCCCGCGCGCATAGCCATGCGCCATATAGGTCCCTCGCCGTAATCCACCGCGAGGAAGCCCAGGGGTTCTACCAGCCCACCCCCCGCCGCGAGCAATTCTTGTCTACCTCGCACCGCGTCGTGCGTGAGGTGAAGCTGGCCGCGCAACAGGTAGCGGAAGCCCCCATGCACCACGTTCGATGAGCGGCCCGACGCGCCCCATGCGAAGTCATGCTGCTCGACCAGCAAGGCACGCAAGCCGGACCGCACGGCTTCGCGCAAGATGCCCGCGCCCATGATGCCGCCCCCTATCACCAGCACATCCCAGGGGCCGGATATGCGCGCCCAGGTGCTTTCTCGCCCGCCTATTTGCTCTTTCAGGACTCTCTCCTCTCTAACTCAATCCTATTCAAAGAGGCATCATACGAAGAGCTTACCGGGGTTCATAATCCCGGAAGGATCGAAGGTCGCAGCCACCGCCCGCAACGCCGACATGCCGAGCGAACCCTTCTCAGCTTCCAGGTAGGGTAAATGGTCGGTGCCCACGCCGTGTTGGTGGCTGATGGTGCCGCCATGTGCGACTATGGCCTCGCTAGCCGCCGCCTTGAGATCCTGCCACCGCCGCAACGTCTCTTCCGGCCCAGGGGCTATGCGGAAGAGATAGGTGATATAAACGCTTGATCCGGTCAGATAAAGGTGCGACAGGTGGGTAGTGACGTGTACTTGCTCGCCAGTGTTTGCCAGCGCGGTACGCAGCGCCTCTTCAACCCCCACCTTGAGGGCAGGCGTGCGGTCCCAGGTGGTGGCGGTTTCCACCGTGTCCACAGCGTAGCCGATCTCCCACAGGGTATTCCTAAGATAAGGCGTGCGGAACCGGCTCCTGTGCCACTGCTTGCCCAACAGCGTCCCTACATGCACGCTCTTAAGCCCGTGCGCCAGGTCCAGGGCTTCCTTCTTGGCCGCCTCCACGAGCGTTGCGCGCCCGCTGAAGCCTAGAAGCAACATGCACATCTCATCCCCAACCCCTCTCAAGGCAAGAAAGCGCTTCAACGTGTTTACTATGCTGGCGTGCCCGGCCAGCGTGAGCATTGTGGCGGTCTCTTCAGGCGAACTGAGGCGCAGGAGCGACATAGGCAACCCCGCCTGTATGATGTGCCGGGTAGCTTCCATGCCATGCTCCCAATCCGCGAAAAAGATCGTGTGAAACTCCTCGCGCTCCGGCAGAGGAGTTATACGCACGGTGGCTTCGGTCAGGATACCGAGCCGCCCTTCGGACCCCAGGACGATAGAGCGCAGGTCTGGCCCCGCTGCGGACGCTGGGAAGGGCGGCAGGTCAATCGTACCCGCCGGAGACTCCATGCGCCCGCCCGCAAATAGATGCTCTATGCGCCCGTAGCCGAGGGACTGCTGGCCGCTTGATCGTGTGGCAACCCAGCCGCCAAGCGTCGAAAGCTCGAACGATTGGGGGAAGTGGCCCAGAGTGTAGCCGCGTGCGCGAAGTTGGGCTTCCAGCACGGGACCGGCAACGCCCGCCTCAAACGTAGCCAGGCGGCTCTTCTCGCTCAGGTGGCGCAGAGCCTGCATGCGGCTCATGTCTATGGTAAGGGTGGGAGCGTCGCCCGCCAGGGGGTTGATATGGCCCGCCACGCTGGTCCCACCGCCATAGGGGATGGCGCGCACGCCGGATGCGCGGGCATAGGTGAGCAGGTCGCGCACGTCGCTACCGGTGGCAGGGTAAGCCACGCCGTCCGGGAACTCGCCCAGGTGGCCGTTTCTTAGCGCGATCCAGTCGGGTAGGCTCTGTCCCCTCGCGTGCAAGGCCCTGTGCGCAGGCTCAGTCGTCACCAGGGTATGAGCAGGCAGGCGCGACAGGGGCACGCTGCCCAAAACCATTTCCCAGGAGGCGTCATGAGTCGCCATGCCTGCGCCCAGGCGTTCCGCCAGGAAGCTATGGGCTTCGGAACTCAACGGGTACGAGACCGTACGAAGGCCCCACCCATTCCAACGCCGCGACACGCTACGATAATGCACTCAAAGCCTCACAGGTTAGAACGTCCCCTGCCGATAAAACGATGAGGCAGAGGCTATGGGATTATGGGATGCTGAAGCAGCCGATAAGTATTATCGTATTGCGGCAAGGGGCTTGTCAATGGTTTTGTGGGAATGGAGTGGCTAACAAGGGAGGGGATAAAAGGATATTGAAAGCTGAGTTGGAATGCAACCTGATTATCTCAACCTTCCACATGACCAGGACAGGCCCGGTGCTGTTTATTCGGCAATTACTCTCCGGTTATTTTGTACCACTTTTTGTGCCAATCACTATGGCAAAACAGTAAGTATACTATGGGCAGGTGTAGTACCTGCATTGCCCGGCGCACTAACTGACGATTAGCAATATTGACCATTTGCAGTATGCGCCGATAGTGCGGAGCGCCAAACTTAACAGGGTTCAAGTTTGATGTATTTACATACTTATAATTTGTAATTTGCCAAACATTATAGTCTTTCCAGTTGCTATATCTGTAGAGTACATGTTATATTATCAAAGCTCGCTTCAACTCTCTAAGTCGCCCGGCTTTATCAAATGTGGAATACAGGTATCTTATAAGGGAGGGTAGCAAAATGATTCAGCATGGTGAACTCTATCTGCGCGACATGGTACCACCCAGGTCAAAGCACTATGAGAAAGGCAAGTTCGGCAGGCTCTTTCCGACATTGCCTCCGTTCGCAATGGATAATGAAGAGGTTAGAAAGGCATTACTTGAACTGGGCAAACCCGGAGGGATCATGGACGCCCTGGACCCGCCTCCTAACCCAAGTAGCCCGGACAATCCGGCTATCCCGGCTGGCTTCACTTTCCTGGGTCAATTCCTGGACCATGACCTCACCTTTGATCCAACCTCAAGCCTTGACCGGCAGAACGATCCCGAATCTATCGAGAACTTTCGCACCCCCGCTTTTGAGCTTGATAGCGTCTACGGGTCAGGGAAGGCGGCTTCTCCACACTTCTATGACAAAACGGGTCAGCGCAATAAGCTCCTTATAGACGCCGTCGCTCCTAAAGACCTGCCCCGCAACAGCCAGGATGTAGCGATCATCGGCGATCCACGCAACGACGAGAATCTGATGGTTTCCCAACTTCATCTAGCCTTCATCAAATTCCACAACGCCGTAGTAGACAAATTGGAACTGGAGAAGAATAAGAATAGGGATGTGTTCGCCGAGGCACAAAGGCTGGTGCGATGGCATTACCAGTGGATGATACTCCATGAGTTTCTTCCCCTCACTGTGGGCCAGGAAGTGGTAGACGACATCCTGGACGACAATCCAGCCTGGCGCTACGAGAAGAGCCAGGCTGGAAGCAAAGCGAAAATGGACAAGGGAGATAAGGATGATCGCAGGAAGGGGCGGCTCTATTATGACTGGCGCAACCAGCCGTTCATCCCGGTGGAGTTCTCGGTGGCTGCTTACCGATTCGGGCACAGCCAAATCAGGCCAGGCTACCGGGCCAACGCGAACCTTGCGGCCCCAATCTTCCTGCCACCAACCGTCCCTCCTAATCCCAATCCTGCCGACCTGTCCGGAGGACGACGCGGCCCAGATCGATTTGTCGAATGGACTAACTTCTTTGTGACAGGGAACAATCCTCCAAATACGCCGCTAAAGAGCAAGCGAATCGACACTAAACTATCCACGCCTCTCTTCAATTTGCCCTTCACGGGTCCAAACCTACCGACAAACCCATCTTCGTTGGCCCAACGTAACTTGCTGCGGCACCTCACTTTCAGCCTACCCTCCGGGCAGTCAGTCGCCAGGGCGATGTGTATAGAAGAGCTTAAGCCTGACGATTTGAGCGATATAGCCAAGCTGGGCGTAGGGTTTGAGAAGCATACCCCGTTGTGGTTCTATATACTCCGAGAGGCAGAGAAGTTAGGGAAGGGGGAGAGGCTTGGCCCGATGGGTGGGCGTATAGTCGCCGAAGTCTTCATTGGTGTGATGGAAGGGGACCGCCAGTCTTATATCAGGCAAGACCCGTTCTGGGTGCCCACCTTCGGCAAGGAGGGTAAGTTTGGCATAGCAGACCTGCTCAAGTTTGCCGGGGTCGTTTGATCTCCAGGGAGCATGACAACCAATACTGCCCTATTTAGAGCAAAGGCATCTAATTTGGAGCGGTAAACGAAGCCGCCAGGAACACTCCTGGCAGCTTCGTTTAGGTGGCCATAGCGTAAATGACCGGCATCTGTGACTTGACCACAATTTAGATGCGTTAGCCCTGCTATCCTGTTGAATTCCTATTGACAAAGGTGGGGACTCAAGCTAGTATGGTAACTGGTAAATCTGCAAACTTATGTTTGGGGTCATAAACCGTACTGTTCGATATTGCCATTATCGACTCGGCGACTCAGGTCGTGCCGCCTCAGTTGGGCGGCTGATACTACGTCCTGTTTTATTGACCCATCTCACTCCACACAGGCATATGATAGAAGCAGACAAAGCAACGTTACCCGCATAGGAGGAAGCAACCATGGCAGACCCAACCACCAACTGGACCCCGGAAGCCCTTCAGGCCCATATCCAGGATGCGATTGACCTTGAACTTTGGACCATACCTCTCTACCTTTGCGCGATGTGCTCGATCAAGGACCAGAATTCTGAGCCGGCACAGCTCATCATGTCGGTAGCGGTGCAAGAGATGCTTCACCTCGAACTTGCCTGCAACCTTGCTAACGCGTTCGGTTGGACACCCCAGTTCAACCAACCCGTATACACGCCGCAAACTGGCATCCCGTTCCATACGCCGGAAGCGCCCATCAACGGGCCGTACGAGGTAAAGCTAGGTCCCCTCGATGAGAACGCCATCAACCTGTTTTTAGAGGTTGAGCTGCCGAAAGACCTATCCGCCGACAAGGGGCAAGGGACGTTGGACCCCGCTCCCACCTACGACTCGATAGGGGAGTTCTACCAGGCGCTGCGATCTGGAATCAACCAACTCTGGGATACCTGCTACCAGCCGAGCAGCACCGGCATGCAGAAGACGGTCTTTACTCAGACTAACCCTCCGCAAACCGGGAATTACCCTAATCTCGACATCTACGTCGACTCCCTGGCGGACGCCATGCAAGCCATAGACACTATAGTGGACCAGGGGGAAGGGGCCGACGCGCAGGGCGACATTCCGACGGAGTTCCAGCCCACCGGCGAGCCTGACGATGCGCTCAGCCATTACATGCGCTTCCTAAAGGTCAAGAGCGAGCTTCCCATTGACACGTACACCGACAATGGTAGCCCCGCCACCCAGCAGCAAGATGCGTTGAACCAGGCGTTCACGACGTTGCTGCAAAACCTGGGTACAAGCTTCAGCGAAACAGGCACCAACCTTGATAGTGACGCCTGGACCGCGATGTTCTCTATTAACACCCTCGCCACCGCGGTATGGCAGGCGGGAGCTTGCCCGGAGTTCCGCGTGCTGTCATCCTGACCAGCCTTGTTGCACCTCGTACACGCACCCTGCTTGCCGGTGGTGGTATCTAACAAGACAAGGAGCACATAGCCATGACACAGCCGCTGAGCGCCATAAGCGATAACGGGCAGCCCGTAGATTGGTGGTTCATCTATAAAGTCCCAAAAAACGCGCGCCCGGCGAGCACGATCGGGCACGCGAGCGCTGGGGCTACGGGATACGAATACGTCTACTACGACGCACAAAGCACGGCGCTAGCCCCGTCGCAGCACAACCTCAACGAACCGGCGAATGCCCTCAGCGCCACCTTATGCCAGTTGGTTGACGCCACAGGCGACTCGGCAGGCTGGATATTCTACAACGACGAGTACCCGCTAGAGCTTCACAAGGTAAATGCGGGCAGTAAGGGCCACACCAAGGGCGTCCTCGCTTTCGATATAGAAAGCAACAGCGCGTTCTGGCTGCTGCATTCCGTCCCCAGGTTCCCATTGCCGGGCACAGATGACTTCCCAACCGACGAGCTTGATTACGGCCAAACATTTCTATGCATCACGCTGAAAGACGTTGCCACCGCCGAAATGATCGCTCAGCAAATGGTCGCGCAGCAGGGGCCGCAGACCTATGGCGCTCGCCTTCCTCAATCGCTCGACGCAGCCAGCGTGTGGCGTGCCCTCGCCTCCGACAAATTATCCCTGCTGGCAACACCCAGCGACATCACCTTCTCATCTCTAGGAGGGCGCACCTTCAGGAGCATCGCCAAGAGCCGTCTGTGGGGCAAGGATATGTGGATAGACCTGGTCGGGCCTAACCTGGGCGTGGACCTCGACGTAGAATCGTGGCGGCGCGGGGCTATCCCCGGCGACGAGGACAGCGATAACCGAGACTGGGTTGGAGATGACATCAGCATAGACCTCGAACCGCTAGGCGCGCCCTACTCGTGGCAGAACGCCAAGGACCATGCCAAGTGGGCATTGTCGGTCGAGGACAATGACGACTGGATATGCGTCGCGGACATCAACCGCCAGATCTCGCAAGAAAAGCGCGGAGGCGGCACAATCTGCTTCCAGGAGAGCCGCCTCTGGGCCAGCCTCTCCCAGATAGTCAAGTGCAACCCTCCTAACGGTTAGGGCTGTGTCAAAGTCGCTAAATGCGCCTTACATGAGAAAAGGAGATTGTTTCTGTGGGAAAAATAGCGGCTTCGCCGTCATTTTTCCCACAGAAACAATCTCCTTTTCTCACCATTTGCGCTGTAGAAGCAGTAGGAGCAACCTTGACACTGCCCTATCCTGACGGCAAACGTAAACACGCAAAGGCGCGCCTGGTTCACTCCCGACATACGCCCGGTATACGCCAGGGGTGTATAGTGGGTCATTGAGAGTAGCCTGGCCGGAGAGGAGGCGTTGCTATGGCTAAAGCTAGAGAGCCAGAGCATGACGAGCATAAGAGAGTGCAGCGTGCGAATCACCAGCATGCACAACATGCCGGTAAACAGGACGCCGCGCTAGACGCAGCACCTACCCCTCAAAACTCCGGTTCATTGCTGGGCGATGCGAGACTAGACGGGCGAGGCAACCGGCCTGTAAAGGTCGCCGTGATGCGGCAAATGCAAGAAAGCTATGGGAACCGCAGAGTGCAGCGCTTCTTACACGCGGCTGGCGCAACTCACACCGTAAAGCAGGCCCCACAGCCTGCTCAGCAAGTATCTGTCCAGAGGCTCGTCATTCAACGTTCGCCACTCTCGGATAGCGTCAAAGCAACCTGGGAGAAAACGAAAACGAAGGGCGAGATATTCACTTTGTTGCGGTCTGCCCCGCAACCTGCGGCCAGCGCCGATACCGACCTCAGCGCCTGCCTGAGCGCTATCTTCAAGGACCAACCGGATGACCTCTGGCTGGCAACCACTATCCAGAAGTATGGCCCTGAGCCACTTTGGCCGCGCGATGCTATTATAGAGCGTGCGAAACGCGCCAACGACCCCGCTCACCCCTGGGCAAAGGAGCAGGGTAACATAGAGGCTACCCTGGGGATGACGGCAGGCTTAGCCGCTGACGCCAAGAAGAAGCAACCCGCTATCCCTCCCAGCCCGGCCAAAGCCTATTTCTTTCCAGGTAGCACCCCGGAACGAGCATTGATTATCGGCGGCGTGCATGGAGCCGAACAATCGGGTATCGAGGTCGTGGAGGCGTTGAGGGTGAGCCTGACGAAAGCGCCTAAGCCTCCCCGCTTCACCACGATACTCGTGCCTGTACTCTTCCCTGATAACCGGGCTTATGAGCAATGGTATCGCTCGTCGGCAAAAGGGAGGAGCGGTAGGGTGAACTCTCCTCCTACAGAGGGTGGGCGCTATTCCAGGGTAACTAAAGATGGTAAGGAGGTGCTGGTCGAGCCGAATCGCAACTATCCTCTGCCTGGTCAAAGCCTGGGCACCGCAGAGTCAGGGGGACTATCGAAGCCTGGTAAGCCCGGTACGCCGTTGGAAGGCCCCTTTCTCATTCCAACTTTACTACCTGAAACGCGCATGCTACTTGCACTGATCGAGCGTTTTCAGCCCAATCGTATCGCAAGCGTTCATGCCCACCGCCCCTCAACCAATGTCGGAGACGCCCCCGGTATCTATGTTGACCCACGCGGCGGCTTCGACCGGGCCAAACCCGCAGCTAAAGGAAAAGCCACACCCCAAGATAAAGCAAAGACGCCTGAAGGACAGGCTGATGATGACCTGGCGAACGCCATGTTGGGCCATGCGCGCGGCTTGCGAAAGAAAGGAGGCATCCCCGACCGCGATAATCCTGGCGATAGCGTTCACTACAGCGCGTCCAGCCCAAAGGGTACTTCTCTCGGTGACTGGGCACCGGTAGCCGTAGACGAAGGCAAGCCAGGCGTACAGGATATGCCTGGCGACAGGCCCGCCATTACGATAGTCACTGTCGAGGTTGAGGATTACTTCCCCAGCGCCGAAGATGATACCGGCGAGATGGCAAAGCGTGTCGAGGTCCACCGAGATACTTTGCAGAACGTCTTTTTAGAGAAGCCTTAGTAACCCCACCAGGGCGTGATAAATCACGCCCCTACATTAGCCAGCCTCTCATGCGAACGCAATACCTAAAGGAACAGGCGGAGCGAGCTTTCCCGCCTCAGTGATAGCCGATTGCAGTATCCTATGATTATTCGTGTCTGCTATATACAAGCGCATTTCCCCGGCACCCGACCACACGCACAAACCACCAGGCTCGTACATTTCAGACGGGTCGCCTGAGCCAAGCACGGTCACTACTTCCTTCGTTGCTAGGTCGAGGGCCTTGATTTTGTTGTTGTAGGTGTCGGCTATGTAAATCTTGCCGTCGTGGTAGCTGACGCCCAGGCAATGCTCAAGGCGGGCCTGCATAGCTTTGCCGTCGCGGTCCCCGAACTCGAATAGACCTTCTCCCACAAGGGTCTGCGTGTAGCCGTCGGGCGTGAAGTCGGAGGCGCGGACGGCGCTCGACTCGCTGTCGGCGAAGAAGAGACGTTGACCGTCGGTTGTAAGGCCGCTTGGCTGGGCCAGGGTTGCACGTGGGTTCGGGCCGTCGTCTATGTTCTCGCGCCCACTGCCCACAAAAGGCCCGACTTCACCCGTCGCGAGGTTCATGCGCCACAACTGGTGGCTGCCCGCCATCGCGATGTAAAGCCAGCCGTCGCGCTCAAGCAGGTCCCAAGGGGAGTTGAGGAGCGCGGAGGTGCCAACGCCGCCTGAACGGTAGTTACCCTGCTCGCCGGTGCCCGCCACAGTCTGCACGGTAGCGGCATCAAGGTCGGCGGCGCGGAGAGAGTGGTTGTCGGTATCGGCTATGTAGAGCGTGTTGCCTACCAGGGACATGCCTTCCGGGTGGCGAAACTGCGCGTCTGAGAACACCCCATCTCGCAGCCCAGCCTCGCCACTGCCTAGCACCTGTGTTACCTGGACTAACGCGCCATCTGGCTCCAGGTGCGCTACCAACACGCGATTGTGGCCGCTATCCGCTATGAAGAGGCGGTTTGAGTCGGGGTCGGCCAGCACCTTGCCAGGGAAGAGGAGGGGCGAGTCGTTGGGTGGGGCAGGGTCGGGCGGGAAGTGCAGGGGTGTGCTACTGAGCAGACCTACCTGGGAGTAGGAGTCGGCGGCCATCTGGATGACGTGGTCGAAGTCCTCGAAGGCGAACTCGCCCGCGTGCTGGCCTATGTATTCGCCATTTGGGCTGACGAGCACGATAGTGGGCCACGCCTGCACACCGAAGGCACGCCAGGTGCGAAAGTGGCGGTCATTCACTACGGGGTGCTCGATGCCCAACCTGCGGGTCGCGACGCGGATATTGGCGGTGGCGCGCTCGGCTATAAACTTGCCCGCGTGGACGCCTATCACTACCATTTCGTTGGCGTATTTCTCTTCAAGCCTGCGGACCGCAGGCAGTATGTGATGGCAGTTGATTCAGCCGTAGGTCCAGAAGTCGAGGAGCACCACCTTTCCGCGCAGGTCCTTCAGGGTGAGCGACTTGCCCCCGGTGTGTATCCAGTCCAGGCCCTCCGGGAAGGGCGGCGCGGGGACGACGCCTTGTGCTCTCTGTCCAGCCATGTGATTGCTCCTTCGGATAAGCTACGAGACGGCCACACCCAACCCTTCCGCTACTTCTCCTATCTCCCAGCAGTCTACACCCTGGTCCTGTAGGGCGGCGCGGACCTGGGCGGCGCGATCTGGGGAGATAGCTGCGAGGAGGCCGCCACTCGTCTGAGGGTCGAAGAGAAGGGTTTGCAGGTCACGGGAGATAGCAGCTTCGAGGCGGACGCGGGCGGCAGGTTCCTGGGCAGGGTTGTGGGCTGCTAATTCTTTGGGGTTGAGAAGATAATCGCGGTTGCGGCCCGTGCCGCCGGGGATTTGCTTGTCCTTCACACAGTCGAGCGCGCCGTCGAGGAGTGGCACGGCTGAAGCGTCAATGCGGAAGAGGGTGCGGCTGGCCTGCGCCATTTCTGAGGCGTGGCCCAGCAGGCCAAAGCCGGTAATGTCGGTGCAGGAGCGCACGCCCGCCCACCGGACGACGCGGGAGGCGGGGCCATTCAGCTTCAGCATGGAGTCTACGGCGGCTTGCAAGCATGCGGGGGTGGCGCGGTCGTTCTTGGCGGCTGTGGTGATGACGCCTGTGCCTATGGGCTTGGTGAGGAAAAGACGGTCGCCTGGGCGCGCGCCACCCTTCGACATTATCTGGGCGGGGTCGGCAAAGCCGGTGACGCACAGGCCGTACTTAGGCTCAGGGTCTGTAACGGTATGCCCACCCGCGATGATGCCGTTGGCCTCGCGCACTTTGTCGGCACCTCCCTGCAGGATGGCGGCGAGGATGGCGGTGTCGAGGTCGGTAGGGAAGGCCACGATATTCAGGGCAAGCGCAACCTCTCCACCCATCGCGTAGATGTCGCTCATGGAATTGGCGGCGGCGATGGCCCCGAAGGTGTAGGGGTCGTCTACGATGGGCGGGAAGAAGTCAAGGGTCTGCACCAGGGCCTGACGCTCGTTGATGAGGTAAACAGCCGCGTCGTCGCCCGGGTTGAGGCCGATTATTAGGTTGGGGTGCGTGTGCTGCTCAAGGTGGCGCAGGACCTGCGCCAGGTCGCCGGGACCCATCTTGGAAGCTCAACCGGCGCAGAACGCCAGGCTGGTGAGGCGCACTACCTCGCGCTTGTCGGTGTCGGACACGAATTCACCCCCTTTCTGATTTCGAATTTGGGATTGCGAATTGCGAATTTGCGATGATGGTTACATTGTACACATCATGCCGGGTTGGGGCTAGTTTCTAACTTCTAACTTCTAACTTCTAACTTCTGACTTCTGACTTCTGATTTCTCACACCGCGTTGTGCTGAAGTGGGGGCTTTGCTATACTCGCAATGCTGATGTATGCGATTATGTTTGCTTTAGCGGTGGCGCGGCGGGCGGTTGGGGCGTGGGGGCCGGTGGCGGCGCTCATGCTGGTGAGCGTGGGGCTGCTGGTTGGGCGGTGGCAGGTGGTACCTGTCGGGGCGGTCAGGCTCGATTTGGGCGACCCACAAACGTCGGCAAGCCACTTTTACGGGGTGGAACAATCTGAGGGCCGGGGCTTACGGTGGAGCCGGACGTTGTCAGCGGTGTCGTTGCCCGCGTTAGCGAGCAGCCAGGTTGTCAGCGTTACAGTGAATCCCGCAAGACCCCAGTCAGGTGCGCCTGTGCCTTTCCGTTTGCTGGTAGGGACCAGGGTGGTTGGCGAGTTTCAAGCGCAACCGGGGTGGAACACTTACACGGTGACGGTTGGGCCGCGCTTTGACTCTGACGTGCGGCTGATTGTCGAGAGCGACACCTTCTATCCGGGAGCAGGAGATAGCAGGCGGCTGGGGCTGGCCGTGTCGGAGTTGGCGGCGGCACGTCAGTCCAGCAGGTTTGGGTTGGTGTGGCCGCCGCAGTTGTGGCTGGTGCTGGCAGGGTTGGCTCCGGTGTTGGGCTTCTTCTGCGGAAAGATTACTTCGCGGAGACTGGCTCCGGTTGCGGGTGGGGTGGGCGCTGTTATGCCTGCCATATGGTCGCTCGTGCTGCCTGCTTCGGTGGCATTGCCGTTGGCGGCGTGGGTGGGTGGCGCGGTGGGTGTGGCGCTGTTGCTTCGGTACGCTTATTCGTGGTTGTCTCCCGATAACGGCCTATACCGCGCGGTCGAGCGAGTGGGTAATTCGAGGTGGGAAGTGCCTCTTGTGAGCGCGTTCGTTGGGCTGCTGTCGCTCGTCATGACATGGCCCCTGGTGGGAAGGATAGCGAGCGCGATGCCGGGGTGGCCTGCGGATAACTTTGCCTTCCTGTACAAGGTGTGGTGGTTTCGCACCGCGATATTTGAGGAGGGGAGATGGCCCCTGTTCGACCCAAACAGCTATGCGCCCTTCGGGTTTGACCTGGCGCAAGGCGAGCCGACCCTGCTGAATACGTTGCCTGGGGCGGTGATAGGCGCGATCTCCAACGACGTGGTCGCGTATAACGTGCTGGCGCTACTGACCTTTGTGGTATCGGGCATCGGCGGCTATCTGCTGGTGAAGGAATTGAGCGCAAGCAAGGCGGCGGGGCTGCTGGGGGCTGTGGCGTTCGCGTTCTGCCCTTACCGAATGACCCAATTGGCGGGGCACCTTCAACTCCTGGGGACCGGGTGGATCGCCCTGACCTTTTACTTCGCGGAAAGGACCTTAAGGACGCGTAAGATAAAGCATGGGGCGTTTATGGGCTTATCTCTCGCCCTGACGGCCCTGGGGGCGTGGTATTACGCCTACATGGTGGGGCTGGCGGTGGCCGTCTACTTCGTGGTTCGCTGGTGGATGCTCAGGAGGGAAGCGCCGCTAAGGGAAATGGTGAAGCCCGTGCTTGCGGCTGCGGTGACGCTCATGCTGGTCGCGGGGCCGGTTGCGGTGCCATCGTTGTCGCTATGGGGGCAGGGGAGGCTGACGCACAGCGCGAAGGCGGCGGACGAGCACTCGGCAGCCCCCCTCGATTACATTATCCCCAACACTCTGCACCCGGTATGGGGCGAAGCGTCCATACGCGCCCACGCTGAAGAGAATGTGTTGGAAACATCACTCTACCTGGGTCTGGTAGCTGTGGTGATTGCAATTGCAGGGTGGGTGATAGGGCGGCGAAGGGCGAGGAGCGAGGAGCGAGGAGCGAGGGCAGTGTGGCTTGGGGTGCTGGTAGGGGCTATCATGCTTTCGCTGGGGTTGACGCTGCACGGGTTGGAGGGGCAGGTGCTGGTGGGTGCAGGAGAAGCTAAATCGCCTATCACGCTACCGGGGCGGTTGCTGTACGATTGGCTGCCTCTTTATTCTTCGATGAGGGCTTATGCACGGTTTGGGGTGCTGGCTGCGCTGGCTGTGGTGGTGCTTATGGGCATGGGATGGGCTGCGCTACTGAGACAGCCTGGGTGGGCGCGGCGCGGGCAGTGGCTAACGCTGGTGGCGACCTGTTTGCTGCTGGTGGACTTTTGGGGCGCGCCCTACGCATGGGGTACGACGCGGGTTGAGCCTACCGAAGCCTCGAAGTTCCTGGCGACCGCCCCTCCCGGCCTTGTCATGCAGATGCCTCTGGCTAGCTCACAGTCGGGGCCTGCGCTCTTCTGGGGCACTTACTATGGGAAGCCTATAAGCTATGGGTATGACACGTTCGAGCCTGCGGAGTGGCGGGCGGCGCGTGACACGTTGCAGGAATTCCCCGATGATGCCACCCTCGACCTGCTAAAGTCGTGGGGGGTGCGCTATATCGTCGTGAGCGCGAACGCTTACGGCCCGGACTGGCTGGGATATGAGGAGTTCTTTAAGCGTCTGCCGAGGCTGCGACACCTGGGTGATTTCCAGGAGAAACGGACGTGGGACGTAGATCCGCGCGTGCTCGACGCGCGTCCCGATCTGGTAGATTACGTGCTGCCGGATACGCTGGCGGTGTTCGAATTGGTCAGGTGAGAAATCAGAAATCAGCCTTCTAATTTCTAACTTCTGATTTCTATTTTCCAGTCAGGGTGATGCGGTCTATGCCGACGCCTAAATTGCGGTCATCTCTTGAATTGGGTTCGAGCTTGGAAGGGGTGCGAATGTCGCTCACTACTTCTATAGTGAGGATCTTACCTGGCGAAATGGGCAGGGTGTAGTCGGCCCAGCCTGGGGAGACGCTGAGGTTGGCGGGTGTGGAGCCATCTATGGCGATGGAGACGGAGATAGGCGTAGAAGGGCCTATGGAGGGCGCGGACATGCGGAGGTTGACGGCGTTGTAGGAGGTGTCTGAGGGTATGGGGATGCGGATGGTGGAGCGGCCACGCGTCCAGCGATAGGTAAGGTCGGGGGAGGGGCTGTCGGGCAGGTGAAAGCCTCGTATGTAGGCTATCTCGCGGCCAGTGCCCACGTCTACGGCGGCGGTGGGAGAAGGTTGGAAGCTGTTCCAGGGGTTGCCGCGCCAGTCTGCCTCGTCGCGCCGCAGCCAGTCACGCTCCTCCGGGGTGAGTGTCCACTCCGGGTGCTGGAAGGCGAGGTCCGCGAAACCGAGAATACCATAAGGGTCTTCGGGGTTGAGGTCGCGGGACCGGGCGTAGAGATCACGGGCTTCGTCTGCGCGGCCTTCACGACGTGCCGCATCTGCTGCATGGCCGTAGGGCCAGAAGAAGGTGGGGAAGGCTTGCTGGGCCAGCGCGTAGCGGCCAAATGCGTCAGATGCGTTGCCGGAGGAGAGCGCGAGGTCGCCGCGCCATGACTGGTAGATACTCCTCAGCAAAGGCGGGATGTTGGGAGTGTATGCGCCCCACAAGACCCAGGCGCAGAGGAGACTTGCGAGAGCTACCACTTTCGGGTGCTGCTTCAGTAAGACAAGTGCAGTAGGGGGAGACTCTATCTTTGCATAATCTGATCCGTCGAGTATGCCCGGCGACTGAAGTCGCCCTTCAGCGACTGAATTACTGCTCTCCCCAAGAGAGTCCGCGTAGGCGGACTTCGTTTGCGTAGCCCGCGACTTCAGTCGCCGGGCGGCACCAGGCAAAATGCGCAGAGATAGAAGGGGAGAGAATACCGCCCGCCAATTGGCAGTAACGAGCAGACCGCCCGCCAGGATAATGAACGAAGGCACGGCGGGCAGGCGGTAGCGGCCATCATAGGGGACGATTATGCCTAGCAGCACCATGTTGAGCAGCCAGAGATTGGTCAGCAGGAGGGTGCGCCCGGCGAGATCCCCTGGACGGCGCAATCCCACACCCGCAAGGCCACACACGCCCGCCAAACCGACCAGGATAAAGAGGAGATCGCTGTGGAGGAGGTCAGGCACGTCAGGCTCGCGCTGGGTCATGTCCCAGGGGTTGAGCAGGACGGCTGAGTTGCTTTCGAGGTGCCAGAAGTAGCGGAAGGCGAAGATGCTGCCCGCTATAGCTTTGTCGGGGTATTCGAGGATGTTGGCTGTGCCCTCGCTCATGATGAGGGAGAGGCGGTCGGCGGGGTCGGGGTAAGGGGCCATGCGCTCATCGAGGATTTCGCCCCGGTAGTTGTGGTAGTTCCAGTAGGCGGTGGCGTTGGCGGTCTCTAAGAGGAGAAAGCTGCCGTACTGGCGGTAGTTGTAGTAGGTCCAGGGAGAGATAGCGAGGAAGTAGGCGGCTACCAGGGCGAGCGAGGTCAGGATGGGGAGGCGGGTAAAACGTAAAACGTGAAACGTGAAACGTGAGGCGGGGTTCGTATTGCGTATTGCGTGCTGCGTATTGGATTGTTGCTTTTCTGGGTCTTCGACTTTGGGCTTTCGGCTTTCGTCTCTGAGGTGCGCTGTGTAGATGACTAAAAACCAAAGGCAGCAGAAGGGGACGAACGCCAGGGCTACTGAGCGTACCACGGAGGCCACGCCCAGGATCAGGCCGGTGAGGAGGGCTATCCAGAGCGATTTGCGCAGTGGTACGCCGGGGGACCACCAGGAGAGAGTGTATATTGCCAGGAGGATAAGGGTAATGGAGAGCGGTTCGCTGAGGGCGCGCTGAGCAGGGCTGCTTGCCAGGGGCGGGTAGATGGCCGAGATGAAGCCTGCGACGAGTGCAGCGAGGCGGGCGCGCTGCGGGAAGATGCGGGCGGCCAGCAGCATTATCAGCCCGACCGTAACCAGGCTGGCGGCTATCTGGGCGAGATTCAGAGCGTCGTAGCGGGGCTGCATCAGGGCCGCATCGTCGCCTTCGGCCTGGGCTGCGGCTGCGTCGGGCACGAAGAGGAAAGAGCCTGCGAAGAAGATAGAAGTGAGAGGGACGCGGGTCCAGGGGCGGCCACGCGAGACATAGGTGTCCACGTATACGCCGTCACGGGCGAGGGTTTGGGCGGGAAGGAGGTAGTCAGGCTCGTCGGCGCCCACGCTATACGCCCTGGCGTCGCTCCAATAGAGGAGGCGAATTGCCAGGGCCAGCGTGAGGACCGCTAATACGGATAGAGTGAATAAGAGGTTGCTACGTGACGGCAGCCTGCTCATCGTCAGGGCCGGGTGCCCAGCTTCACTTCTATTTCCATAGGCTTCTGGTCGCGGAGCACGGATAGGGTCACGGTGTCGCCGGGCTGGAAGTTGATGAGCACGTTGACGAGCGGGTGGTCTTCATCGAGGCCGTACTCGTCTATCGTGAGGATTACGTCGCCAACCAGGAGGCCGATACGGTCGGCGGCGCTGCCCGCTACCACCTCTTCCACATACGCGCCGTTCTCAAGGAGCTTGCCGTCCTCGTCGCGCAGGTCGTAGTAAGAGGCGACCATGCGGTTGATAGAGCGAGCGCGCACGCCCAGGAAGGGCCGGGGGACTCTGCCCACGCTGATTAGCTGTGAAGATACGGTCTTGACCGTGTTGACGGGTATGGAGAAACCGAGGCCCTCTACCACGTCGCTCCCTTCGAGACCTTCAGTGGTGCGGAGGACGGCCGTATTGATGCCGATCACTTCGCCCGAAAGGTTGAGGAGGGGGCCGCCGGAGTTGCCGTGATTGATGGCGGCGTCGGTCTGGATCATGTTCTCCAGGTTGATGCCCGCGTTGCTGTCGAGCTTGCGGTTGAGGCCGCTCACCACGCCTACGGTGACGGTGTTCTCGAAGTCACCGAGCGCCGAGCCGATAGCGATCACCGTCTCGCCTACTTTGACTTTAGTGGAGTCGCCAAGCGCGGCGATACCGGGCACGTCCTGGTCAACCTTGAGCACGGCAAGGTCGCTGATGGAGTCGGCACCTACGAGGTGAGCGGGGGCGCTCTCACCGTTGAAGAAGATGACTTCAAGGCTTTCGTCAGATGCCCCGGCGATTACGTGGTTATTGGTGACTATGTGCCCGTCGGGGTCTATGATGACGCCCGAACCCCTGGCCTCACCCACCGCACGCTCATTCTCGATCCGGTTGACGACCGTAACGACGGCGGGGCCGATCTCCTCCACCACCCTGACGACCGCCTGCTGCTCGGCGGGCACCTGCCATGACGCACCGCTTGTGCTCGGTTGGGGTGTAGCCTGCGAGTCGCTTGGATTGGAGATGGGAGTAACGGAAGCAGATTGTGATGCAGGGGAGGGCTTAGAGTCTGCCGTGGGCACGCTGCTGAGGCTGCACGCGCTTAGCAGTGTGGTGGAGAGCATGAGCACAAGCAAGACTGCGAGCCAGGCTGACGCTCTTTTCTTTGCGGGACTGTGCATGAGAGAAAACCCTGCCTTATTTGTCAAGTAAGCATAATGATGCGCTCATTATACGATAGGTAGCAGGGTTGGAGCCAAGAGTGTTCCCTTGCGACAGATTCAACCGAGTGAGTTGGCACAAAGGAGTTTAAGGTTGAAGCTTTGCAAGTGTGGGCCAAGAAGTAGAACCAATATCTTTAGGATATCCATAGGCACTCATATCTTCTCCAAGTTCATGGTAGATTTTTATAGCTTTCTCATCCTTTCCCATGAGAGGAGGGACCTTATTTAAAGGTATAACATCCGTCCCGTCTCCTGCTTTTGCTCGATACTGTAAAAAAAGTAAGCGAGCTCCGTAAAAATTACGCGCCCCTTCATTCGCTAAAATTGTTGGCATGGTATTTTCATTTTTAAACTGAATAGTCAAATTCTTGTTTGAGTCAAGAGTATAAATCCCTTGAAGTATAGGGATCTCTGGATGATTCTTTACCTCATAAGTGAAAGTATGCCATCCTTCGGGAACCTTATCACTTGTGAAATAGTTGTCCATTATTTTAAGAATTGATTTATTATCAGCACTTGGTATTAGTCTCCTACCAAATTCACCATTATCTTCAAGTAAAGTTCCATTATCAATTACAAGTTTTGGAACATTTGCTCTATTAGAATTATTTACGATGGACTCAGTTCTAACACCATTTTTATTGCTGAATTCTATACGTGAGTCTTCGGGTCCTAATTGACTTGTTTCAGGGGTCGATGTAGCAGATGATACTTCTGGTGTAGCGGTTGGGGCACTGACTGTTGGCTCAGGAGTAGCAGCCGCTTGGTTTGCTTCCTCAAGTTCCTCAACCCCCAGCAACCGCAACAAGACCTCATTCTCAGTTCCCGCAAACTCAGGGTGTAGCTCAAACACGGCACGCTGGAATATCTGCGTCGTATACTCTTTGCCGTCCGTGCTCGCCATCTTGAACTCGTCGGTCATGGGGTAGCCCTGCTGGGCGAGGCCACCGTGTTTCTCCCAGTAGGCGCGGAACCTGCCGCCTATGGCATGTCCTGTTTCCTTGAAGGTCAGCGTGTTGTCGGGGTTGGTGGCCTGGTCTTTGGGCGGGCCGTCCTTGAAGCGCCTGTCGTAGAAGGTCTGGCCGACGAGCTTCAGCAGCACTTCGTTGGACGTGCCTGCGTATTCGGGGTGCTGCTCGAACACCGCCCTCTCGAAGAACTGCGTCTTGTACGTCTTGCCGTCGGTGCTGACAAGCTGAAGCTCGCCGGAGATAGGATAACCCTGCTGCGCAAGACCGCCATGCGTCTGCCAGTGCCCTATGAAGGGCGGGTTCACGTTCTGTTTAGTTTCGGGGAAGTACTGAGAAACAGGGTCGGGCTGATAGGGTACCACATAAGCGCCAACGGCAGGCTGGCTTGCGAGAAGCAAGATAAGCATCGAAGCCAATACGCTTGCTAGGTGGCGCTTGGGTAGCATATTTATCCCCTTGGGCGGCCTTATTCCAACAATAGTATTACCGCAGCCGCATTATAAGGATGCGACAGGTGACATGTCAATTGCTTAGTTAGAACCTTCAAGGGATGATGCAAAGAGAGGCACAATGTTAGGGCAAACGAACCAAGTACCCATGTCATTCTGAGCGCAGCGAAGAATCTCGCTCCTCGCGTATTAGTTCTGGGAAGTGTAGAGACCAGAGAATAAAGGCAAGAGGGTCTGCGAGGGACGAGATTCTTCGCTGCGCTCAGAATGACAAGGTTAGACTGGTAGCTGCTGCCATTAGATATGCTCGCCTTGAGTACTTCGTTCTTGATCGAAGCCGTAAAGATACTTATCAACGTTCGCTGACCAATCAGGCGGGCCTTCCAGGTTGAGCGAACGTGCAGTGTCTAAGAATGACATCTGCTTATCGCCATTGAGTGGTAATGTCTCTATAGTAATGCGAACTCGAGTATTAGGTTCGAGTGTGAGCGGCTCCTCCGGGCGGAGTACCTCGCCATCAAACATAGCTTCTATTGTTGTTACCATCGTAATCTCCCTGGTAAGAGAAGGCCATAGTGCTGCGCTGTACAATTATATCTCAAACCATCCCGCCGGGTCGGTCTTGCTCTCGGTGGGGCGGTACTCGCCGCTCTTGGGGTTCTGACGGTAGTCGCCTCGCCACTTGCCGTTCTGGATGTCCCAGAGGGCGGCTATGGCGGCGTCTACGTCGTCGCGGCTGTTGTAGAAGCCGAAGGAGATGCGTACCGCGCCCGGCATGCCCCGGCGGTCGCCGCAACTTACCTGGTCGCGTATCTCGTGGATGCGATCATGGGAGACGCTGAAGAGGCGCATCAGGTAGGGGTGGGCGCAGAAGCCGCCGGTGCGCGTGCCGATGGCGTACTCGTGGCTGAGGATAGCGGCGGTAAGCTGGTGGTCCACCTTCTCCAGGTTGAAGGCGATCACGCCGAGGCGATCTTGCTGTAAGGCAGGGTCGCGGGGGCCGTAGATGGTGAGGCCGGGTATCTCGTTTAGCTTTTGGAGGGCGTAGGAGGTAAGGTCGCGCTCGTGCCGGATGACCCACTCCCAACCCAGGTATTCGGAGATGAAGCGCGTGGCGGCGGCCATGGCAACCGCGCCCACGACGTTGGGGCTTCCCGCCTCCTCGTTTTCGGGCGGGCCACCCCACATCTCTTCCTCCTCCGAAACGAATAGCACGGTACCACCGCCTACGAGATCGGGTATGCCCGTCTCGAAGGCGCTGCGGGGGCCAATCAAAGCGCCACAACCCAGGGGCGCGTACATCTTGTGCGCGGACATCGCCAGGAAGTCTATCGAATCGGGTTCGCCAGGGCGGCCCATGTCAATAGGCCTGTGGGGGGCAAGCTGGGCGGCGTCCACCAGCAGCACCGCACCCGCTTCGTGGACCATACGGGCGATAGCGTGTATGTCTGGGATGACACCTGTGACGTTGGAGCCGCCCGATATGGCAACCAGCCTGACGTGCCCCGCATGTGCCTTCAGATGGGCTTGCAGGTCGGAGAGGATGGGCGCGCCAAAATCGTCAACAGCTACGCTCTCAACGTGCGTGCAGTGTTTCCTCCACGCAAGGATGTTGGAGTGGTGCTCCATCAGGGTGGTCAGCACCACGTCTCCTTCATCCAGTTGGACGCGCCCGGCGCAACGGTTGATGGCCTCGGTAGCGTTGCGGACGAAGATGAGGGTGCGCTCGGTGAGGTCGGCACCTACGAAGGAGGCCACACGCTCGCGGGCCTGCTCGTAGGCGAGCGAAGAAACTTGCGACTTAAAGCCGCTGCCGCGATGCACGGCGGCGTACCATTCGAGGAACCTGTCAACTCTCTCTTTAACGGGGCGAGCGATGGGGGTGGAGGCGGCGCTGTCGAGGTTGACGTAGGGGCGGAGCGTGCCGTCAAGCGTGGGGACTTGCAGGTGTCCGCCTGCGATGAGGTCGCGCAAATCGGTTGCGCTGAGGTGTTTAGTGGAGGTTATGGAAGGTGGGACGGTCTCTATACAGTCGGTTTCCTCGGTCTTCATGGTGGCTTCCTCCCCGCGCTTGCACTCGACGTTGAGCACTCATAGGACACAGCACTATGTCCGGTGGAGAATACTATACCCATATTCTGGAGGGTTTGCAAGCGTGATGCTTGGAGAGAACAAGGATCATACGCAGACATTTCTTTGTTAGTCCTGTACTCAGAATAACAAAGGATAGAGGGTTCACCTGCGCGGACTACACTTGCTTTCCCTAGAGACTAGCGGTTCGGGGGACTGGTGGAGGTGACTGGCACGGTGCCTGTGATGGCGGGGACTGCATCTATCGAGTTGGTAATTGTGCTGCTGGCTGTGATGGTTGTGACTGGGGTGAGGCTTCCGGTGCCGGAGATAGTGGCCGTACCAGAGATGGGAACGGTACCTGAGATGGTGACCGTGCCTGTTATCGCGGCGAGGGCGGTTGCGGTTTGGAAAGCCAGGTCGCCGTACTGGGTGATAAGCTGCTGCGCGTCAGAGGCAAAGGGGCCTGAGGAGTTGATACTGAGGGCGCGTTGCAAGCGGTCTACACCGGCCAGGTAATCAGGTGTCGGGCTGTTGATGTATGCCTTACCCAATCTATATTGCACGTCGGCGTTGCCAGGATTCTGGGCCAGATAAGCATTGTAGAAGCCGATGCCTGATTCGTAATCACCTTCCGTGATCTTCTGGTCGGCGGTGTTGAGCAGGGTGTCCAGCGCATTATTCTGGGCCGTTGGGGTGATGGTGGGCGCGAGGGTAACGGGGGCTTGTGCCACGAAGATGGTGGAGACGGTGCCCAGCACCAGCAGGCCGATAATGAAGTAGGCGAAAATGTACTTGCCAAGCTCGCGTGTGCGCCTGCGGGCAGCAGCCCTGCGCTTGGTCGCGGTCTTAGGCACTCTTCTGGGTGGTGTTGACATGGTAGTGATTTTACCAAAAGAGGCAGGAAGGGGCAAGGGTGCCGAGGGGTCAGGGATCAGGGATCAGGGATCAGAAGTAAGTGGGCACCGATCCCTGATCCCTAACCCCTATGGTATGAATAAGCCGCTGGAAGTTTGCTTGCCGCGAGTCTCCGGTTGGGTACGCTTGGGAGGTGAGGCGTCGGTGGAGGCTTTAGAGTCGAGGATCACGGATGAGCCGGGTGTGGAAGGGCCTGGCTGAGTGGATTGGGGTTCCGGCGGCGATTCGGACCCACCGTCGAGGGAAGACAGGTTTTGTGAAGCCGAGGATATGGCATCCTCGGACTCGGCTTGTAATTGCGCTTCGTACTGGCGTACGGCAGCGAGGGTCTGGTATATCCACTGCTGGAAGTGCGCGGCGGGGAGCGCGCCCTCTACGGCGTTGACCAGTTGGCCCTTGTAGAACATGAGTATAGTTGGGAGGGCCTGCACTCCCAGCCCGGCGGCAAGGGCCTTCTCGCTCTCGGTGTCGAGTTTGGCGAACTTTACCACACCCACGTACTGTTTAGCGGTAGCCTCGAAGATGGGCGAGAACTGCTTGCAGGGAGCGCACCAATCTGCCCAGCAGTCTACTACTACGGGTGCCTGGGAACGCAGGACTTCGCGCTCGAAGTTGGCGCGGGTTAGCTCTATAACCCCCTCGGCGCTCTTCTTTTTGGCGGCTTCCAGGGCGGCTTTAGCTTCCTCTTTGTGCTTGAGGCGGGCTTCGGCTATCTCGGCGGGCTTCATTTTGCCCTCAAGCTCGGCTTTCACCAGTTGCAGGTCTACCAGGTCGTCGCCCCACCGCAACGCGTCCTTGTCGCAGAAGTTGAGGCAGGGTCCGGGACAATCGCCGCATATGGTGGCGTCAACTTCCCAGGTGCGCTTGAGTGGGTTGTGTATGAAAGCGTCGTAGGGACAGGCCCCGGCGGCAAAGCAATGGTCGCGGTCAACGCATGATTTAGGGTCTACAAGTACAGGCATTCTTCATTCTCCTCCACCGTATATTATACAGTATTGGCGCGTGGAGAGGCGGAAACGGGGGGCGTAAAACGTGAAACGTGGTGCGTATTGCGTAGTTCGTATTGCATTGTGCTGCTGCTGTGGTGTGCTGCTAATTACTGGGGTGGGGACCCAGGCCGGATATTGGGCATTCGTAGCACCTGCGGGCTTCGCAGTATAGCCTGTAAAGGTGGATTAGACCTTGCTGGCGTCTCGCGCCGTTGATGGCTTTGGCTTTGCGGGGGCCTAGCGCCTCGTCCGCCATAGCGCGGGTGATCTTGTTCTCGGAGAGCTTGGGGTAGGCTGCGTATACGGCCAAAGCTCTGCGGCGCAGATCGGGCATGCGGTTCCTGTCCGCGTGGGCAACGAGCAGGGGCAGGAGGATGTTTACTACCATGTCAGAGGCGCGGGAGTCGCCTACTAAGGCAACGTCGTCTTTTATTTGCTTGTCGAGGGGCCGCCCAAAGTCGGCGTGGGTGGCCCAGTAGCCGTCACCCTGGACGGTGAGCAGGGAGGTCCAGCGCTTCACTAGCTCACGTGCAGGTAAGGAGGCAGTAGCAAGGAAGGGGCCGAGCATGCCGCCCTGCTCCCACAGGAGGCGGGCGAGGAGCCGGGCTGCCGCCGCGAGCCTGCGGGGCGGCGAGTTGGCGGGGCGCACTCTGTCCGTTACCCAACCTTTGGCCAGGGGAGTGTCGGGAGATAAGCCGAGGATGGGCGAGTAAGTGCGCCATATGCGCTCCACTTCTTCCGCATATTGGGAGGATAGCCAGTCGAGATCACCTATGCCGGGGCGCTGGGAGGGGAGGAAGCCTGCGAAGCCTAGCAGCACGCTCTCAAGGAGGGTAGCTCGCTCACTCTCATCACGTCCCAGGGGCAGGAGGAGAAGCTGGCCCAGGGGAAGAGAGGAGGCGAGGGCGCGCATCGGCTCGCGGTTGGCCGAGTACCCCAGGGCGTCCATCATGCCCCTGTAGAAGGCTTCATCAGGCGAGCCATAGGCTTCCAGGTCGGACTCCATCAGGGCGGCTTTCGATTGGAGGCGTGCGTCGCCTGCTACATCTATTTGTTCGAGCAGCTTTTCGAGGGGCCAGTCCTGTGTGCGCTCCCAGCATGGCTCCTCTGAGAGCGCGCCGAGGTTGGCGACCAGCGGCGTCACTTTCTCCAGGAGTTCTGCCGAGGGCATAGTGATGTAGTCGGCCAGCACGAGGGTGGGCACACTCACCCCGTCGGCGCGGGTGACGGGGCGGGCCGCGTTGGGCCAGAGCACGACGTGGAGGGCCACGCTGTTGTAGCGCGGGTCGGTGTCGTGCCCGTGCGCCCACCAATCGGCGCATCGCAGGTGGACCTCAACCGCGCCCGTGACGAGCCTGGCGCTCCCCTCCCCCAGCGCGAGCATAGCACCCTCGAAATCGGGGCCACTGCCTGCTGTCCACCGCCCCCTGTAAACTACGGCAATGGGCTTACCATCGCAGTCCCACAAAGGCCCACGCAAGGGAGACTGCTCGTTCCAGATGGCGGCAAGTATGGCTTCGTTTATTTCTTTTGTTGGGGAGATGGTAGGCGTCGCTTGAGATGGGATGCACATGGGCGGGTGCTTACGGCTTGGACTTGTCTTTGCCCCCTAGCGAGGAGGCCAACTCGTTTAGCTGTGTGGCGAGGTCAAGGAAGGATTGAGGGGTAATGCCCTCTCCACCCACCTGGGCTGCGGTTACGGTCTTGGTGCGGCCCGCCTGGGTGTATGTGATGGTGGTGTAGATGTCGTCGGCTACAACGTCGCCTTTCTCATATTTATCCTGGAGGTCAAAGAACTTGGCGGCCTCGAACTTCTTGACAAGCTCGGTCACGGGGTCGCGGCCTATATCAAACGTGCCCACCACAGTACCGCGCTCGGTCAGCGTGGTCTCACCGGTGGGGCCTATCACAAGCTCCGTCTGGCTGCCTGCAACGCCACCGCTGGATTGGTAGACGATCTTCATATCGGGCGAGGGCGTAACCTGGATTGCCAGGGTGGGCGTAGGTATGGGTGTGGGTTGGAGACCTGAGTCGCAGGCTGCCAGCATCACAAGAGCAGATGCCAGGACCAACGCCAGGGTTATCTTTTTACGCATCATTCTTGCCTCTCCTGTTCTATAAAGATAAGGGTTGCAGAGGCAAGTATAACAGAGAATGAGAACGGGAAGTAGCCCTCCGAGACTACCTTGTAGGCACACCCTTGAGGAGGGTTTTGCCGTCCGGGGACTGTACTTCTACTTCTATTTCGCCAACCGTCGCCGGAGCAGGCAGAGAGACTGGCTTGCCTGGGTAGGCGTTGAAGGTCTGGCGGGCGGTCTCTTGGCCCTGGCTGCGCGTTATCAGGGTAGCGCCCTCGATGCGCTGCGTGGAGAGGATATTCAGGTTACCGCCGGTGAGGGAGATGCTGCCCCAACCGTTAGCGATACCTACCCCGCCCAGGCCGGAAACGGGCTGCCAACGCTCTGTCCAGCCGAGCGTGGAACCTGGGGGGAAAGTAGCGTAGTCCCAAAAAGTGGGGGTGATGCCGCCCCATAGCTCGGCGTAGGAGGAGGAGTCGTCCGTGTAAATGTGGGGGTCGAAGCCGGAGGGGCCGAAGCCGAATATCTTGAGGCCGGGCATCTCACTCCCCTTGAAGGACTTGACCATACCCTCGTCGGCGTCGGGATTATACACGGCGGCGAAAGTTCCGCGCGCCGGATTGGGGAGGGCAAAGCTGCCGAGCCAGCCATGCCAGGTGGACATATCGGAGATGTCGCGTCCCTGGTGCATAGGCCAGCGTATCACGCCATGTTCCGAAGGAAGGGTAGGGTCGCTGGTGCTGTGTACCACCATCTCGGCATTGGGCACGATGAAGTGAGTACGCGGAGAGACATGGTTCGTACCGCCGGGAGCGAGCATGGCGTTGGTCCAGAGTTGGGCACGCTGCGGCTGAGAGGTACGGTTCTCGATGCGGGCAGACAGGGTGTAGGCGGCGTCTTCGGGGCTGAGGGAGACAACTCCTGTGACGCGCATGCCGGTCAGCTTGTCGGAGGCGCTCACGGTGACGCTAGCGCCTCCGTCGGTGTTGCGCGCTACGGCGGCGTCCCAGGGGAGGTATTCCATCAGGCCGTGCTCGTCGGTGGGGGCGGCCCACTCCGTGCCCCCGGCAGCCAACCACCAGCCGCGCGCTCCGAAGGACGACGGCTTGACTACGGGGTTGCGATAAAGCTCGTTGTGCCCGGTAGGCTTGTAGATAGCCTCGTAGAGCCGCCCCCCAAGCCCAGGAAGGACAGATAGCTTCAGGTAGCGGTTCTCCAGGACGATGAGACGGTAGGTACGTGGAGTGGCCGGGCCTACCTTCGTTATGTCAAGACGCGGGTAAGGGGCGATTGCGTCACCCGCAGGTGTATAGAAGCCTTGCTCGTAGGCATAGGTGGGGATAGCGACGGTGGACTCGCG
Source organism: Chloroflexia bacterium (assembly GCA_036399775.1). Taxonomy (GTDB): domain Bacteria; phylum Chloroflexota; class Chloroflexia; order QHBQ01; family JADMIH01; genus JADMIH01. Next base: position 87,143 of record DASWMJ010000097.1, read on the forward strand.
CACCTGCACGCGCTGGGCAAGCAGTTCGCGTCCCAGGAGGCCAAGCTGGACTTCGTACTGGGTACCCGCGAATTCGGGGTGCAACTCGAAACGATTGCGCTGAAAATACTGTGCCAGCACGCCTCCCTCCTCGAAAGGCTCGGAGATAGGGTAGCCAAAGAGGGCGAGGCCGCCGTTGCGTTGCCAATATGTCAGAAATGCGCCTGACAGGGTGTGGTTGGTCTCAGGGAAGTAGAGGTTGGCGGGCGTTGTAGAGACGCGCTCCTGGGGCGCGGGCGGGAAGAGGCGTCCGGCGGCCAGGATGGTGCCCAGGAGACCAAGTTGCACTTCGTAAGGGGTGCCACGATGCTCAGGGTGGTACTCGATGCGCGCTCGCTCAAGGTACTGGACTTTGTAGCCGCCCTCTACTTCTGGATCGGTGAGAGGGTAGCCGAAGACGGGCAAGCCGCCATTAGTGTCGTAGAAGGATAGGAACTCAAGCGCAAGGGTCTTGCCGGTTTCCGGGTAGTAGCGGCCAGTAGCCTGGGCCTGCGCTCTCTGCGCGGAAGGTAAGCCGGTAACTATGCCTAGCAAGAGGGTGGCAAGGCAGAGATAAATCGCCAATTTGGTGTTATGTCGTGTGATGTGACTCTTCATGCCAACATTTGAACATAGAGAGAGGCGGACTTGTTATCCGCCTCAGCATACCATAGTGAAAATTGTTTTTTTCCTGGATGCACTATTACGGCCTTCTATGGGTAGAACGTATGTGGGCCAGCATGGTTGCGCGTAAACCGTGTGGACCGGCCAGGTGAAACAACGGAGACGAACCACAAAGGCACAAAGGACACAAAGTTCGCGAAGATGAATTATTTGTGAAAAAGGGTCTATTAGCAGGCAATCGGTATGCGGTCACTAATTCCAAATCCTGACCCCTAACCCCTGACCTCTAACCCCTTTCGCCGCGCCCACTCTTCATTCCACTCTACGGTGCGCCGGATGCCTTCTTCCAGGGGGACCTGGGGGTCGAATCCCAGCAGTTCTCTCGCCTTGGTTATGTCGGCGACGTAGTGGGTTACTTCACCGAGGAGGGCGGGGGCGAGAGTTATCCTGGGTTCTTTGCCGAGGGACTGGCCTATGAGCTGGGCCATCTTCACCAGGGTATTCCCCTTGCCGTAGGCGAGGTTGATGGTCTGGTTCTCGACCCGGCCTTCGTGGAGGGCGGACACCCCGGCTGCGATACCACTCACGCAGTCGTCCACGTAGGTGAAATCGAGCACTTTGTTCTCACCATAGATGGTGATAGGCTCGTCGTTGACAATGCGGCGTATGAAGAGGGGGATGACGCGCTCCATGCGCTCGATGTCGTTGTCGTAGCGCCCATAGACGTTGGAGAAGCGGAAGACGATGTACTTGAGGCCGTAGCACCGGGCATAGGAGTAGATAAGGGCCTCGCTGGCTATCTTGGAGGCGGAGTAGGGGGACTCGGTGTAGGCGAAATGGGCGGTGCTCTCACCCATAGTGGCGGGGCGCAGGCTCTCATCTTCGATGTAGCGGTGGATGTCGCCGTAGACCTCTCGGCTGCTGCTGAATATGATGGGCAGGCGGGCCAGGCGGCAATATTCGAGCACGTTGTAAGTCATATTGATATTTTCCATGGCGCGGTGGGGCTGGCGCACAAGCTCGTGTACTTTGGCGTGAGCGGCGAGGTGCACCACTATATCCACCTGGGGATACTCCACGCCGCCTATGCCCTTGTCGTAGGGCGGGTAGGGGCTGGAGAGGTCTTGCAGGAGGTACTGGAAGCGGTCAGTCCAGGTGTTGATGCGCTTGTCCACGCCAAAGACGTAGTGCCCTGCGTCCATCAGGCGCAAGGCCAGGTTGGTGCCGATCTGTCCGCTCGTGCCGGTTATGAGTACGCGCATGGGTGCTCCTTGAGGTCAGGTTAGATATGTCCTGCGGAAAGTTAATTCTGTTCTGGAGCCAGTAATTGCTTGATTGCTTTCTCTCGTAGATCGGCATCTTGGGTCAACGCTATCGCTTGCTGGAAGTCATCGCGCGCGTGGTCATGGTCGTCCTTTGCCATATAGGCCAGGCCACGTACATAGTAATTGTAGCCATACTCAGGTTGCAACCGAATACCCTCTGTCGCATCGGCAATTGCCTGGTCAGCGTTGCCCACGTTGTAGTAGCCAAATGCCCGGTTGCCATATGCTCCTCCATCCATGGGGTTCAGCTCGATACATCGTGTGCTATCGGCAATAGCTAGAATATATTCACCTTTCTGGTTGTAGGCATAGCTGCGATTATGATAAACCTGCCAATAATCAGGTTGCTGTCTGAGAGCTTCTGCATAGTCGGCTATAGCGTTGTCATACTCCTTTTTCTTCGAGTATGTTAGCCCTCGCTGAAAATAAGCCTCAGGATACTTAGGGTTAAGATCAATGGCTTTATTGTAGTCCTTGAGAGCGAGGTCAAACTCCCCTTTAATATGAAATGTAAACCCACGATCTCTGTAAGCCTGGAAATAATCCGGATTGAGTTTGATTGCCTGGTTGAAGTCCGACATTGCGTTATCAAAATCACCTTTACTCCCGTATGACAGGCCTCGACCATGATAAGCTTTTTCGTAGTCCGGCTTAAGTTTGATGGCGTGATCAAAGTCCCTTAGAGCATGGTCATAATCCCCCAAGAGATAGAATGCTTTCCCACGCGAGTAATATTGCTCTGCGGTAGAGGGCGGAGACTTGCTGGAAGCCGTAAGCGTAGCAACGGGATTCGGTATAGCTGTTACCGTGGGTGTCGTACTCAACGAGCGCGCAGGCATGAGGTCACAGGCCGCTAGGAACAGGGCTATGGCTGATGAGCTCAGCAATAAAATGCTAGTAACGACAATTGAGGGCTTGAGGCACAATGGGATAACCCTGAGTTTATCTGCAATTAGCTGTAAAAGATGTTGATGTAGCAATCTCTCACGAGTCTTCTAACCCTCCTGAGATTGACGAAACATATTCCTTTAACTGAGGTATGTCTTTCTGAGTAATCTCCCATACGGCTGCGAGATCAACACCCATGTAGTTGTGGATCAACACATCGCGTAGACCTGCGATCCGACGCCAGGGGATCTCACTATGTTGGGAACGTAGGTCATCGGAGATATGTTTGGTTGCTTCTCCGATAATCTCAAGCTGACGAATCACTGCGTCTTGCCAATGCGAGGTTTCCATGAAGACTGGCTTGCCGATTGAAACGTAAGACTCAATCTTCTTGATAGCATCCAAGATATGCCTAAGGTAAAGTTGATCGCCAATCATAGAAGAGTCGCTTCACTCAGCACTCGCTCACGGATATAGGGGCTGATTGCTGCCTCAGTGACAACGTCTACCTCACAGCCGAGTAAGTCTTCGAGGTCTTGCTTGATGGCTATAATATCCAGGAGGCTATAGCCCGGTTCAAGTTGCACCAGGAGGTCCAGGTCGCTGATGCCCATAACAGCTTCACCACGCGCGAAGGAGCCGAAGACGCGTACGTTTCGCGCTCCATGAGAGGCAGCGATACTTAGTATTTCGTGGCGTTTAGTTTTTAGTATATTAACATCCATTTCTTCGGTACTCATCCTTTATTACCCCCTTGTTCAAGCCTCTCCAACACCCTCTGCAACTCCTCCGGCAGTGGGCTGACGAACTCGCGCCATTCGCCTGTTGAGGGTAGTGTAAACCCTAGGCGATGGGCGTGCAAGAACTGGCGGGTGAGGCCGAGCGTGGCGGCGTCTTTGAGGGTGCGCCTGCCGTAGATGGGATCGCCGAGGATGGGATGCCCGGTGGACGCCATGTGAACCCTTATCTGGTGCGTGCGGCCCGTTTCGAGGGTAGCCCTTATGAGGGTGTATCGCGCCAGGTCGCGCTCGGTGAGGTAGCGGGTGCGGGCTGGACGGCCATTGCTCACAATCGCCATGCGCTGCCTGTCGCGTGGGTCGCGGGCTATCGGAGCGTCTATTACTCCGGAGACTGGGGTTGGCTTGCCCGCAACCACGGCCAGGTACTGCTTGAGCATGGCACGGGCCGACATCTGCCTTGATAGAGCGTCATGCGCGGGGCGGCGCTTGGCTACGACAAGCAGGCCGCTTGTGTCTTTGTCTAGGCGGTGGACGATGCCGGGGCGCGCTTCGTCGCCCATGTCTAGCTCCAACTCAGGGACGTGGGCCAGGAGAGCGTTGACGAGCGTGCCGCCTGCGTGCCCCGGCGCTGGGTGGACCACCATACCTGCGGGTTTGTCTATCACCAGCAGATCGGCGTCCTCGTAGATGATGCTAAGGGGGATGTCTTCGGCGGCGAGACCGCTTGGACGGGGAGCCGGGATATTGATAGAGATATGGTCGCCCGCCCGTAACTTCTGTCCAGGTTTGGAGGCAGCCTGGCCGTTCAGGGTAACGGCACCCGCTTCTATCAACGTGGCGGCATATGATCGGGAGATGTCGGGCAGGTGGGCGGTTATAGCCCGGTCAAGCCGCTCGCCCGCTTCGGAGGCACCCACCTGCCAGTCAACGGCCCTTGCTTCGCCCCGGTGTGCGTGCGTCATCTGCTGTGGGGAGAGCGCCGGGCGCAATCAGCCGTTGCCGGGTTCGTGACCCGCGTGCGCGTCGGGGCGACGGTCATATTGTGTGAACCAGGGAGAGTGGCTGCGGTTGATGTAGCGAATTGGCGTTTGCGGCGGGACAGGCCCAGGAGGAGCAGTCTCTTGCTTGCCGAAGAGGAAAACCGCCATGAGAAGGACGACGCCTATACTGATCGCGCTATCGGCCACGTTGAACACGGGCCAGGTGTAAACGCGGTTGTCTATGGTGATGCTGGGGCCGTGAACGTCAACAAAATCCACCACGTAGCCGAGCCGCAGGCGGTCTATCAGGTTGCCTATAGCGCCCCCGCTGATGAGGCTGAAGGCCAGCAAAATCAGGGGATTGCCTCTGCCTACCCTGAACCCAACCAGTAAGATAGCACTCAGCACGACCAAAGCCGCCAAACTGAGAACGCCCGCTCCGCCCTGGAATATGCCAAACGCCGCGCCAGTGTTCTGCGTGTAGCGCAGCCTAACGAAGCCTTCGATTACAGGCCGGACTTCGTGCGACACTATATTAGCTGCGATCCAGGCTTTGGTCGCCTGGTCAATCGCCACCACCAGCCCCGCAACCAACGCGAGGGCGATTATGCCCAAAATACTCTTATTCATTGCATTTTAGATTTTAGATTTTAGATTTTAGATTGACGTGAAGGCGAATACCTAATCGCAAATCTAAAATCTAAAATCTAAAATCGTCAGATTCTTCCTTTGTCGGCCAGGTTCTGGCAATTTATGCATAGGGTGGAGAAGGGGAGGGCGTCGAGGCGAGCGGGGTTTATGGGCTTGCCGCAGTTGGAGCAGGTGCCGTAGCTGCCGTCTTCTATACGCTCCAGGGCCTCGTTGACGTGGGCCAACTGGCGTCCGGCACTGCTGCGGAGGGTCAGCATCGTCTCCTGCTCGGCGGTCTCGTTGGCGTCGTCAGCCATATGGTTGCTGACGCCGCCGCGCTCCGGGTCCAGGTCATCGCCATCCTCGGCAACCTGGTGGTCTTTGATAGCGATGTCGCGCTCAAGCTGCGCTCTCAGTTTCAGCAGCCTGCCCTTTATCTCGTTTACGTCTATAGATGTAACCTCTATTTCCTGGTCGGCCATGTGGCTGCCTCCTCAAATGCGGAATGCGGAATTTGGAACGCGGAATAAAAGAACGTGATTAGGGCGGCGCATTACGTAGTATCCAATACGCAATACGCGGGTAATAGAAGATTATACCATACTAGCGGCAGGGGAGCGCGTTGAGGCCCAATAGACCCAATAGGACTTCGGCGTTTGTGCCTGCGTATTCCGGGTGTAGCTCGAAGCGGGCGCGTTGAAGGTACTGTACCATGTAGGTCTTGCCGTCGGTGGGACTCTGCTCCATCACCGGCTCGGAGATAGGGTAGCCGAACTGCGCCAGCCCGCCGAACTTTTGCCAGTAGCGCAGGAATTGGCCACTCATGGTGCGCCTCACCTGTGGGAAATAAACCGTATCGGGGCCGGGTAGCGGGTTCTCTACGTAAGGGAAGATGCGGTCGCCCACCGCCTGCACGCCTAACAGGCCGAGCAGCACGTCGTTGGGGGAAGCGTTTTCGGGGTGGTACTCGAAGCGGTTGCGCTCGAAGTATTGCACCTTGTAGGGCTTGCCGTCCGTCGGGCTGACCTCGGTAAACTCTTCGGTCAGGGGGTAGCCGAAGATGGGGAGGCCACCCTTAGCCCGCCAGTAGCGCAGGAACGGCCCGCGCAGGCTGTGGCGCGTTTGCTGGAAGTAGACGTTATCGGCAGTAGACTCGAACGCCTTTATGGGCAGACACGCTTTGGGCGTGGGCTTTGGGGTGGGGGTAGAGGTAGGTGCGGGGGGAGACGTAGGCTTAGGCGTAGACGTGACTTTGGGTGTGGGTGTGAAGGTGGGGATAGGATTGGGCGTGAAGGCGGGAGGTGGGGTGGCTGTGGCCTCGCTACCCCAGATGCGGGGGTCCTCCTGCCCTAGCCGCCAGATGCCGAAGCCCGCCATACCGTAGCTTTCTATCAGGTCGAGCTTGGCTTTGAAGCTGTCTCGGTCCTCGTACCACATCTCGCGCTGCTGGCCGTCGCGCACGTAGCGCACCCAGGGGGCCTGCACGGTATCGTCATACCCACTTTGAGAGCCGGGCGCCCGCGCTAGAACGGCGGCTTCCGCGTAGGTCCGGTACTCGGCCTTGCCTATGGACTTGCCTGCTTCGTTGGTGGCCCAATCGTAGCCGTATACACCAACGCCCCAGATAACTTTGCTCGCGGGTATTTTCGATACGGCGTAGATGGCGGTCTGGCGCAGTTTGTCTATAGGGGCGACGGGGCCAGGGTCGCCCGTTGACCAGTGGTAGTCATAGGCCATGATGAGAACGTAGTCGGTGACGGCGCTTAGGGCGGTGTAGTCGTAGGGTCCTGCCCAGCCGGTGTTGGTGTCCCGCGTCTTGGCGGCAACCGCTATGGCTACCAGCTTGCCCTTGGGGTGGAGGGTGTCGTAGAGGCGGCCCATGAAGGCGGTCAGGAGGGGCTTGTCGGTGGCGTTTATCCCCTCGAAGTCTATGGTGATGCCATCGTAGCCGTAGGTGGTGATGAGCGCGTCAAGCTGGCTGACGATGGCGATCTGCTTGTTGGTGTCGCTGAGGACTGCGGTGAAGTCGTTGTACTGAGCGGTGTTCTGGACCATAGGGAGGCTCTTCGCGCCCACCTGCTTGAGCAGAGAGGTGGCTTGAGGCTGGTCCTTGCCTGTGACCTGGCCGTTCTTGTCTACGTAGAAGAACCAGGGTGAGACGTAGTTGAGGTGCTGTGCGTTAGTCTGAAGGGAAGTCCAGGAGTTCGGGTTGTAAGTGACGTAGAAGGCCCAACGAATCCCCTCCGGATTTTGAATCTCGAATTTGGAATTTGGAATTTGTTCGGATGGAGTGACAGCAGTTGCCTGGGTATCACGGCTGGGTAGGAAGGCCAGCGCGATGAGCAGGAGGGTAAACGCCATTGCTGCCTGTCTATGGCGAAGGTGCTGCATGATTTCTCCGGGTGGGACTTGTCATAATGCGCGATATGGCCGGATTATATTCGCGGGACGGTGGGTTGTCAATCATTGTGGATTGCTGATGCAGGGCAAGCGCATCCGAATTGCATAAGCAGGCTCTATCCAGCAGCGAATCCTCTAGCCCCTGTCATTCTGAGCGCAGCGAAGAATCTCGCTCCTCGCGTATATGCTTATTCGTAAGTTCTTGTCAGGCCAAAATTATGCGCGAGGAGCGAGATTCTTCGCTGCGCTCAGAATGACAAGGTCTCACTTGGTTGCTGCTCATTTTACATGCCTTTGCCCTGGATAACCGTTGGCTGCGTATTATGGCTATCTAGCAGAATAACGCATAATGGCGGCCTGTGGTCGCGTGGCTTGACCGGGGCAGGGCGATACTATATATTATCCCCAGCAACCAAAGGGTAGCTAGGGTTCCGCCGGGGCAGGCTTCTCGTCATGACGCCGGGTGCTCCGGGGCTGGACCGAGCGCTACGTAGCCACGCGGCGGGCACCTCGAAGAAGAGAAGGCTAGAGGGGATAGGTTGACGCATTTGTGCGCGTCTCTTATCCCTGAGTTATCTTTCGAGGTGCCAACATGTTTAAGAAGATGTCACCGCACACGGTTGCCGTATTCCAGGCGTTGTTCGTTACCTTCCTCTGGTCTACGTCTTGGGTGCTCATCAAGACCGGCCTGCAAGACATCCCGGCGCTCACCTTTGCCGGGCTGCGGTATGCTATAGCCTTCCTCTGCCTCCTGCCGTTCGGGTTGAGGCACGCACATCGCGCCGAGTTCAGCAGACTTTCACGGCGACAATGGGCGCAACTGGCCCTGCTGGGATTGCTCTTTATCGCGGTTACGCAGGGCGCGCAGTTCCTGGGGCTGACATATCTGCCTGCCATCACGGTCAGCCTCCTGTTGAGCTTTTCGCCCGCGATGGTGGCGCTGCTGGGCATCTCGATGCTGGCAGAGCGGCCAACCCTGGTGCAATGGGGCGGGATCGTCCTGTACCTGGTGGGCACGCTGGTCTATTTCTACCCCGCAGCCTTCCCTGAAAGGGAGATAGCCGGGTTGCTCATCGTGGGGGTGGGCGTGCTGGCGAATGCGCTTTCCTCTATCCTGGGCCGGGGCATCAACCGGGGCGGGCAAATCTACCCTCTGACGGTGACCATCGTTAGCATGGGAGTGGGTTCCGCCGTGTTGCTGGTGGCGGGCGTGGTGGCGCAGGGGCTACCATCGCTCAGCCTGGAGAACTGGCTGGTGGTGGTCTGGTTGGCGGTGGTGAACACAGCGTTCGCCTTCCCGATATGGAACCGGACGATGCGGACCCTGTCGGCGATGGAGTCGAGTATCATCAACAACACGATGCTTGTGCAGATCGCCCTGCTCGCGTGGATATTCCTGGGGGAAGCCTTGGGTTGGCAGGACATCGCGGGTCTGGCGCTGGCGGGCCTGGGCGCGCTCATCGTGCAGCTTCGGCTGCGGCGAACCGCAACTTAGGCCATCCTTAGCTTTCCACTTGGTGGATAACCAGATTGACAGAGCGAAGCCGGGAATGTATACTCTGGTGGGAGCTGGAGGCATGGTGCGCCGTGCCGGTCCCGGCCCTGGAACGACCTTTAAGGCGGACCCCGTGAGGCCGCAAGGTTGGTGTATAGCGGATACGTGTGCCCACATGGGGAGACCAGCCTTGCTTGATGCAAGGTTTTTTTGTGCCAGTTAGACGCTATACCCCAGGCAGGAGGGAATATGAACCCACTGACATACAACTTGCCACACGGCAGGCCCGACGCGTCACAGTGGAGCCGGACGGCCCGCATAGCCAGGGTAAAAGCGGCCATGCTGCGCGCTGCCCAGGACACGCTAGACGGCGAGGGCTTCACGCAGGTGGTGGCCCCTCTGCTAACCTCTATGTCGGGGGCTTGCGGCGAGCCGGGCACGCTCATCCCCGTTGATTTGCACGGGCGGAAGACCTACCTGCGCCAGACCTCGCAGCTTGACCTTGAGCCCCTTATGCGCGAGCTTGGCAGCGTCTATTCTATAGGACGCTCCTTCCGAGCAGAGCGCCGCACCGATGAGCGCCACCTGTCTGAGTTTACCCTGGTGGAAGCGGAAGCATCGGGGTGGAGCCTGGAAGAGATGATGGCGCTGATGGAGCGATTGACGCTAGATATGCTGCACAGGGCGGTGCGTACCGCAGGCGAACATCTATCGGCGCTTGGCATGTTACCGGACCGCTTGCTTTCTCTCAAGGGACCATTCGCACGCATGACATATGATGATGCGATAGTCGCGTTACAGGGCAGAGGGCACTTTATAGAGTGGGGGGAGGATTTGTCACATGAGGACGAGCTTGCGCTGGCAGAGATGGCGGGCGGTCCACTGTTCGTGACGTGCTACCCTGTAGAACTGCGCTTCTTTACCATGAAGGTGTGCCGCGACGACCCTCGCGTGGTCAAGTGCTGCGACTTGCTGCTGCCGGGCGTGGGCGAAGTGATGGGCGCGTCGGAGACCGAGGCCGACCCCGATCTGCTTGAGCGCAAGCTGTCATCCTCTCGCGGCATCAGGCAGGTGCTCGACCTGGGAGGTAGCGCGGTAGATTATAATTGGTACATAGAGATGCACCGGCAAATGAGCGGCCAGCAAGCAGGCTTCGGCATGGGCTTCGAGCGCCTGGTGCGCTACGCCTGCGGCTTAAAGAGCATCAGCCAGGCCGTCTCGTGAGTACCGAGTACCGAGTACCGAGTACCGAGTACCGAGTACCGAGTGCTGAGTGCTGAGTGCTGAGTGCTTATATCGACTACGCAATACGCAATACGTATCACGTTTCACGCATGACAACACCATTTTACGACCCTAATCTTTCTTACCAGGAGAATTACGACCTGGGGCCATTTGGCATGCTTGCCAGCGAACCTTCAACCGAGGATATGGCTGCGCTCAGCACGCCGGAGGAAGATTGGGTGGAGGTGGGTGGGTTGGCGCTGAGGAGGCGGGTAGGCATACCTGCGGGGCCTCTGCTCAACTCGAAGTTTACGGATGCGGCTTTCCGCTGGGGGTACGATCTGTGCCACTACAAGACTGTGCGGAGCCACTTCTGGCCCTCACACCCGGCACCTAATGTGTTGCGTGTAGATGCGCCCCGGCCTCTGTCGCCCGCCGAGATAGGGCGTAGCACACTGGCAGCGCGGCCCTTCTTGCGGGATGAGCCGGTAGACCTGCCTACACTCAGCATCACCAACTCGTTCGGTATGCCTGCGCAGGAGCCGGAGGTGTGGCAGGCGGACATGGAGCAGGCGGCGCGAGGGGCCGGACCTGGGCAGGCTCTCGTGGGGAGCGTGACGGGCACGCCTGACCCATCGGGAGATGGCGCTGCCTACATACAGGACTTCGCACGCGCGGCAGCAATGTGCGCCGAGACGGGGGTGCATGCCGTCGAAGTGAACCTGTCGTGCCCCAACCTGGGCGGGCATGGCCTTCTCTGCCACGACGCGGAAGGGGCGGCGCAGGTTTGCAAGGCGGTGAAGAAGGCTGTGAGCCACCTGCCGCTCTTTGCGAAGATAGGCAACTACGCGCCCGACGAGAGGGGAGAAGCCACCCTCCGGCGCATTGTTGAAGCCACAGCGCCCTATTTGCAGGGTTACGGTGCCGTGAATGCCGTGCCGGTGCCGGTGATGACCGAGGGGGGAGAGCAGGCGCTACCGGGCGCGGGCAGGAACCTGGCGGGCGTGTGCGGGGCTGCCCTCAAGGCCACCGGACTAGACGTGGTAAGCCGCCTCGCCCGCATACGAGCCGAGCGCGGCTATGAATTCGCCATCATAGGGGTTGGCGGCCTCGCTTCGCCAGCCGACTACCTGGCCTACATAGAGGCAGGCGCGGACGTTGTTCAAGGCGCGACCGGCCCGATGTGGAACCACAGCCTTGCGGTGGAGATTGCTTTGTCGTTAAAGCTGGTGCCAGCCCATAGCTGAGATTTGGGAGATTAAATGCGAGAAAACAGCAACGTGGCAATAAAAGCAACTAAGCTTACCTGGACCGAGCGTGTGCGCGAAGCCATAACCACCCAGCAGAGCATCCTGTGCGTGGGCCTCGACCCCATCTACGAGAAGCTGCCCGCCGAATACAAGACGGGCGACGTGTCGTGGGATATATTCTCTTACAACCGCAGGATCATTGACGGGGCAGCAGCATGCGCCGCCGCCTTCAAGCCTCAGTACAAGTGCTACTCCGCCGAAGGCCAGCCGGGCATCGCCGCCCTTCGTTTGACGTGCGATTATGTCAAGCAACAATATCCACACATCCCCATCATCCTGGATGCCAAGTACGCCGACATAGGCCACGTGCTTGAGCGGTGCGCGCACGAAGCGTTCGACCTGTTTGGCGTAGATGCGGTCACTGCTATGCCTTCGCCAGGAAGACACGCGCTCACCCCGCTCACCAGCCGGGCGGGCCGGGGGTGCTTCATGGTCGTGCGGACATCCAATCCTGGGGCCGAAGAATTGCAAGACCTCCCTATGCCCAGTGGTGAACCTCTGTACATTGAAATCACCCGCCGCATCGCCGGGGGGTGGAACGAGGCGGGCAACGTAGGCCTGGTTGCCCCGGCGACCGAGCCGCAGGTGCTGGCGGAAGTGCGTGCAGCAGCGCCCCACCTGCCGATTCTCTGTCCGGGCGTAGGCGCGCAGGGCGGCGAGGTAGAAGCAGCCGTGCATGCCGGGCTGGATGCAGATGGCGCGGGCCTGCTCATAAACGTGTCGAGGGCTATCATGGAAGCGCCCGACCCAGGCGAGGCGGCACGACGTTGGCGCGACCAGATGGAGGGCGCGCGCCAGGGGTCAGGGGCCAGGGGTATGAGCGTTAGCGGGGGGCGGTCCAGGATTGGGGGTCAGGAGGCTCGGATTAGAGAGGTTGTGGTTGAGATGTTCAGGATTGGGGCTATACGGTTCGAGCCTGTTACTCTCAAGTCGGGGCTGGTATCGCCCTACTACAATAATTTGCGGCTGCTAGCTTCATACCCGCAGTTGTTGCGTAACACCTCGCGGCTCCTGGCTGAGACTATGAAGGAGGCGGACGTCGAGCCTGACGTGTTGATAGGCATCGCGGAGGCGGGGATACCGTTGGCCGTAGGGTTGTCTCAGCACGCGGGCATACCGGCTGGGTACGTGCGCTCGGCGGCGAAGGCGCATGGGATCAAGAGCATGGTCGAAGGCGCGTGGAAAGAGGGCGCGATGGCGGTGCTGGTGGATGACGTGGTATCGGACGGCGCGAGTAAGCTGGAAGTGCTGGTCCACCTGCAAGAGGCCGGGCTACAGGTGCGCGATATAGTGGTGTTGGTGGACCGGGGGCAGGGCGGGCCTGAGATGATGGCGCGGCACGGGCTTCGGTGCCACGCGGCGGTTACTATGGAGCATGTGCTCGACATCCTCCTCGCGGAAGGTTTGATTACAGAGCAGCATGTAGAAGAGTCGGTACGGTTTATGGCAGCCGCACGCTCCCAAGGTTGAAGCAAATCTCTAGTGGGCATGAAACGCTAAGCGCGGGGGCACGACATATCGTGGCCCCGCATTTTTCTGTAACTCCCTCGCACGCTCTGTAATATCGCCGTAAGGTCTGCTTGCTATACTGGCCTGCAAGAGCCTTACGGTGGATTAGCGGGGCACAATTAAATGCTGGATATAGCAAAGCGAAGGGAAAAGTAGAGATGGCGAGGCGAAAAGCAATATGGCTGGCGATGTTGGTGGCACTCACCCTGGGTACGGCTTCCGAGCCGGTCCAACTCACGGGCGCCCAAGAGCCGTCACGCACCTTTGCTGAGACCGGCAAGATGGTAAAGGGCAAGTTCCTCAATTACTGGGAGAAAAACGGCGGATTGGCGCAGCAGGGCTACCCGATTTCGGGGGAATTGCAGGAGAAGAGCGATACCGACGGCAAGACGTATACGGTTCAATACTTCGAGCGAGCCGTGTTCGAGGCGCACCCTGAGAACCCCGCGCCCAACGACGTGCTCCTGTCGCTCCTGGGTAATTTCCTCTACAAGCAAAAGTACCCCGGCGGAGCGCCTAACCAGAAGGCCAACACCGATAACGTCGTCAACTTCTCACAAACGGGCAAAAGCCTGGGCGGCAAGTTCCGCATCTACTGGGAGAAGAACGGCGGATTGGCCCAGCAGGGCTACCCGATCTCCGATGAGTTCACCGAAAAGAGCGACCTGGACGGCAAACCCTACACGGTGCAGTATTTTGAGCGCGCTGTGTTCGAGTCGCACACCGAGAACCAGCCTCCTTACGACGTGCTGTTGTCTCAGTTAGGTACCTTCCGGTACAGGGCAAAGTACCACAGGGGTGAAGGTACGCCCATGCCTACTACCATGCCAGGGACAGCTACACCTCTACCATCTACCGGGAAGGCAGGGTGGTCGCAGATCAACGCAGCCAATAACGGGCCGAAGGCGCGCTACGACCATTCGGCGGTGGTGGACCCTGTGCGGAACCGGTTGGTGATATTTGGCGGGCGCGCTCCGGGCAGCAGGGGCGGCACCTTCGGCGACACCTGGGTGCTGGACCTCAAGACGCGCATGTGGCGGGAAGTGCAGGGGAAGGGACCTGCGGCGCGCTTCGGCCAGGGTGCCGTGCTGGACGCCGCGAACCGCAGGATGATAGTGGTGATGGGAGAGGGCGCGGGCTTCTTCAATGACGTGTGGGCGTTCGACCTCGACAAAGAGACGTGGACCCAACTCAAGGAGAACAAGAACGGCACCGATGCGCCCCGCACGCGCTACGGGCAGTCGGCGGCGCTCGACGGCAAGGGGCGTGTTATCATCTCACACGGCTTCTCCGACCAGGGGCGGTTTGACGATACGTGGGCTTTCGACCCGGCCCAATCGAGTTGGATAAACCTTACGCCCTCCGGGACCAAACCCTTGAAGAGATGCCTGCACGAGATGGTGTACGATGCCGCCTCAGACAGGGTAATTCTTTTCGGCGGGTGCTCTTCGGGCTTCGGCCCATGCCCCCAGGGCGACTTCTGGGCCTTCGACCTGAAGACCAATACGTGGAAAGAGTTGGTAGCTGCGGGCGCTAAGCCGTCACCGCGCAGCAACCCGTCGCTAGTGTATGACGCGACCACCAAGAGAGTGCTGCTGTTCGGCGGGCAGACGCAGGGCGGCGTGAGCAACGAAGTATGGAGCTACGATCTTGCCGGCAATAGCTGGACCAGGCTGGAGATTGAGGGCACACCGGGTGGCCGCAGCAGTCAGGCCACCGCCCACGACCCAGCTACGCGCAGGGCGATCATCTATGGTGGGCAGACGGCTGAGGGACCCTCGCCGGAAATATGGGAGTGGAAGTTCTAGGGGTATATGTAAACAAAAAGCGGCCCGCGGGCCGCTTTTTGATTGCTCTCAATATGTAATTACAAGAAAAATGAGCCAAGCAGGAAGCTGCCTACCACCAGCAGGGCCAGGGCGTTCATCGCGTGCCACCATCCCAGGTGGGCGATGAGCCAGTTGCTGACGGGGAGGGGGTAGCTGCCACGCAGCATCGAGATGCCGCCCAGGATGACGGGTATGCCGCGAGCCGCGCCGTATACCATGCCCATGAGCACGGCTGCTTCGAGCGATATAGCGCCCACTACGATCTCCCACGCGAGGAGGACGTAGAAGCTGGTGAAGGGGATGTAAGTGAATACCCCCATTCCTAGCACGAGGCCGTAGAGAGTGTTGCCTACGACGCGGCTCGATCTCTGCCACGACTTGGGCACCTGCCAGCCGACCTGGGGGTTGGGCAGGCGTAGTATGTTCAATTCGTGGAGGGCGTAGAGGAGAGATGCCAGGCCCAGGATGCCCACAGCCCATTCAAACCCAATACCGGGCAGCGCGAGGTGCAAACCACGCCCGATCAAGCCCATCGCCAGGGCGAACAAGGCAGCGCCCAGCGTAGAGGCCGCCGTGTACATGACGACGCGCCACACCCAATTTGCTACTGCTGATGCCTCCTTCCCGAGGGGCAAGATCACGAGGATCATGTTGAGGCCTCAGGCAGAAGACGTTTTGGACACCCCCACAATCAGGGCAAGGGCCAGAGCCAGCAAGAACGCCAGCCCGGACCAGGGCCGCGCCACCCCATCCGTGATAACGGCAAGCCACAACCCCAGCCCCAGGGTGAGCAGCGCGGTCACGCCGAAACCGAGCACCCAGCCCCGCAGGTCCTTAGTCGGTTTAGCGTCCGCCTGATTAGCGTAACTATTCGCCATTCAGCTTTTCTCCTGGTCAATCTAAAATCGCAAATCCAAAATCCGAGTCATCTTGGGCTTATGCCGCGCAGGGCGGTACGCACGGTGGACACTGCCGGGCCGCCCAAGACTATCGCGCCTATGGTTGCCAACGCGAGCAGGATAACGGGCACCGACTCGGCCAGCGTGGGGCCTGCGGAGCCTGACGGGGGCAGGGTTATCAGCCCCAGGCTGCCGTTGGTGGCGTTGTTCAGGGTGGTATCCACCGCCAGCCAGCCGTCGAAAGCGAGCGCCACCAGCAGGGATATGAGCATTAGAGCGACGTTACGCACCACCGCCATAGGGGTAAGCTTCTCGTCGGAGATGCGGCCAAAGCAGTGGCACGACTGGTTCTTGCCACGTGAGAGATCGTAGATGAGCAGTCCAGTGAAGAGCACGAACATGGCGACGGCTAGCAGGGCTGCGTAGCGGGTGAAGAAGCCGACTAGCAGGAACGCGCCGACTATGATTTCAAGGATTGGGAAGACGTTAGCGATCAGCCTGCCCGCGCCCGACGGGAGGAAGGGATAGCGGCTCATGCTCGCGGCGGTGCCCTCTTTGTCCATCAGCTTGCCTATACCGGACGCGAGGAAGACCCCCGCCACACAAAGCCGCGCAAAGAGCAAGAAGTATGGCGAAGTAAAGAAGTCTAGCATAAGAGGCAACGGGCCTTTACAGGTGGTGTGTTCTCAGGCAGCCCTCAAGTGACGGCGCGCTGCCTGATTTTATTATAAGGTTGGCCCCTTGCTGCGTCAAGCACATCTGGGTTAGCACTAGGGCGGATGCAAAGTCAGGCACTGTGTTGGGGTCAACGAACCCAGTCCCCATGTCATTCTTCGCTGCGCTCAGAATGACATGGATAGTGGCGTGGCGTTCCCATATATCTCGGGGTGGCAAAAGCCTCAGGTTGAGGTTGGCACGTAGCTTGCAATTTACGCTTAGTGCCCCTCGCACAAATATCCCATTTCCCTAGCGTCGATAAATGATATAGACAGTAATCACTCACCTCGGAGGTGTGTTATATGTTAGCGCCGTTGGCAAACTCCACCATAAGATATAGGCGGATACTGCTCATACCTGTCATTCTAGTTGCTGGGCTACTTGCGCCTGTCCGCGCAGGCGCGCAGCATGACGCCGTGATTATCGAGGGAGTGCCTTCGGTGGCACAGTGGTATAACCTTAGCTGCGAGTACGCGGCTGCGGCAGCAGTGACCCTCTACTGGGGCAACCTGGTCTCCCAGAACGACTTTATACGCGAAGTGCCCATCAGCCCCAACCCGCACAAAGGCTTCCGGGGCAATATACATGGCATAGGCGGCGGTACCGAGGACTACGGTGTGTATGCTTCGGCGCTCGTTCCCGTGCTTGAGAGGCGAGGCTACGGTGCCACCGTTTTCTACGGGGATAGCTACCGACTGAAGGCCAATATAGATGCAGGCTACCCGGTCGTAGTGTGGCTCACTATGGGCAGGGATGTCGAGCGGCCTATCTACCGCGAGACGCATGAGGGCCGGACCTTCAAGCTCGTACCATACGAGCACGCCGTAGTTATCTATGGCTACGACGGCGAAGGCGTCTACTCGATGGATGTCGGCGACGGAGGTTTCTACTACACCGACTGGGACTCCTTCCTGCGCCGGTGGAGCTACTTCGACCAGATGAGCCTGGTAATCTGGCCCAAATGACAATTCTGTCATCAAATAGAAAGGGGAGCGTGTCGCGCTCCCCTTTCTATTTGATGACAGAAGCATGTTACACTTGCTTGAACTGCTCGAAGGGCTGGCGGCAGTTGTGGCAGTAGTAGATGGCGCGGCAGAGGGTGGGACCGAAGCTGTTTTCCATGCTGGTCTTGCGCGAGTTGCAGTAGGGGCACTCGGCTACGGGCATAAGCTGGATCAGGTTGGCGCGGGCGGGCATCTCCCTGTGTGACGGCGGGGGGGCGAACCCGGAGGTCTTGAGCACCTGCCTCCCCTTCTCGCTGATGCGGTCGGTGGTCCAGGGTTCGTCCAGGGTGACAGTCACATTCACCTGGCGACCTGTGGCTAGCTCGCCCAGGCGCTCCCGCACGCTCTCTTTCATTACCTCAAGAGCGGGGCAACCCACGAAAGTGGGCATCAACTCCACCCAGATTGTCTCATCCTGGACCGCCACGTTGCGGACTATACCGAGGTCCACGATAGACAGATTGGGTATCTCCGGGTCCATAACGTCCAGCAGAGCATCTCTAACCTCTTGCTCTGTTATATCCTGTATTGTTCTCATACGATATACCTCTTATTATGTCAACTTTGTAATATTTGAAAAGTGCGAAACTATATGCCCTTCGGCTGCCAATCCATCTTACTCTGTAAGCTTACCAAATAGCCTCTGGTTCTAACCTGTACACAGAAGTCATTTCGTCCCATAGTGCTGTGAAATCCTCGGTATGTTGGCCCTGCCGCCCGCCATATACGGGCTGAACTGTGGGGGTGTAGAGGCCGGTTTGCTCGCCCTTCTCTGCGGGGAAGGGTAGATCGAGGTTGTAGAAGTAGGGGGCTACCTGCTCGAGCCAGTCCGCTTGCAGGGTGGACATTGTGGCGGGCAAGGTGCCATCTGCTACGAGCGTTGCTTCACCGGGTAGCTCCTCGAAGATGCCAAGCGCGTCGGGCCAAAGGGCATCAAGTGCGGCTTCGAGGTGTTCCCTTGAAATTGGACTGAGGGTCGCCAGGCGATTCAGCCACATATCGCCGTGCATCAGGTGATATTTCTCTTCTCTGATAATCTTCTGCGTAGCGTTGGCAAGTGGGGTGTAGGATGAGCGCGAAAGGGCCTCTAGCCGCACATGGTCGGCGGTGTCGTAAAGGAATTGGCGGGCAACCGAGTATGCCCAGTCCCCCTTTGGACGCTCCATAAGCTGGCACGACAGGAACTCGTGGGCCTGGCGGCTGTAGGCTATCTTGTCGGCGCTGTTGCCCATCCTCTCGGCAAGCATCTGGTAGAAGAGGCGGGCGTGCCCTATCTCATCCTGCGCCATCGAGGAGAATGCCACGTCCTCCTCAAGCATGGGAGCGATACCCGTCCACTCCGAGTTGCGGTATCCCAGGATGAATTCGTCATCCGCGAGGGCTAGTAACAATGTATCTAAAGGCTGCATAGTTTCTCTTGTAGCTGAAATAACCTAGTCAGGCTGGGCGCTGCCCGCCACCGCGCCGCGTGTCGCCCGCAGGGTATCGCGCACCGAGTATCCCTGCACGATGCGGTACGAGCGGTCTACAGCCGGGGGGTGGAGGAGGTCAGGGTCGCTTATCTCCACGATGGCTTCGCGGGGCACCACCCACAGGCAATGGCTCTCCTGCCGCCTGCCGTAGAACTCGCGGGCGTAAAGTATCGCCATCTGGATGTCGGGCGCGATGACGCTGCCACCATGCTCGAACGCCTTACCCTCGCGGGGCTGCTGGAACACCTCGAACACGCGCCCCGGTGGGCTGCCGCCCTGCTCAGGGTGGTGTAGCACCTCTTCTTGCTTTTCTGGTTCGACAGATGTATCTGCCATTTTATCTCCCACAAAACAACCTTTAAAATTCTTTCTCCTTCAAGTGGCCCGGCGGAGCCACTTGAAGGAGAAAGAATAAGGTCCTTACGCGACGGCGACCTGGTTGCCCATTACTACGTCGCGCACCCACTGGGTATCGGCGTAGGCAGCGCGGCGCAGGTTTAGGCGGGCCTCGCTGCGGGGTCCGTGACCCGTGACCACCATCTTCAACTCGTTCCAGTCAGGCTCAGTGTAGCGCCAGACGTTGGCCTCGGTGTCGAAATGGAGGCCGGGGTCGGGGATGGTCAGGCCAAGCTCCAAAATCTTGGGGATGTACTTGCTGAAGAACTCCTGCCGCAGCACGCCGTTATGCTTGGCCTTGATGCGATAGTGCAGATCGCGGTCTTTCTCGATGGGAGTGGGCGGGCCGTGAAACATCACCAGGGGCGACCACCACCTGTTGAGCGCCTCCTGTATCATGTCGCGCTGCACCTTCGTGCCGTTCATCATGGTCACGATCATGTCGTAGCCATGCTTGATGTGGAAGCTCTCCTCCCAGCATATCTTCTGCATGGTGCGGGCATAGGGCGCGTACGACGAGTCGAGCAGGGCCTTCTGCGACTGGATAGCGGCGGCGTCCACCAGCCACGCGATAACGGCTACGTCGCCCCACGAGTAGGTGGGGTAGTGGAAGACGTTGTGGAATTTGGTCTTACCGTCAAGCAAGTCCTGTAGCATGGCTTCGCGGGTCTTGCCCAGGTCCTCGGCCACGCGATAGAGCAGTTGCGCGTGCCCAACCTCGTCCTGCACCTTCGCGGTGAGGGCCAGCTTGCGCTTGAGGGTGGGAGCCTTGTTGATCCACTCGCGCTCCGGCAGCACACCCATCAACTCCGAGTTGGCGTGCATCTCCACGAACTTGAGCACCGCCTTGCGATACTCCTCCGGCATCCAGTCGCCCGGCTCTACCTTGCCGCCCTTCTGTACGAACTGCGTAAACTCTGCAACTCTATCCTGGTCTTCCATGAATACCTCCCTGTGGGAATTCTGAATTTTGAGTTTTGAATTTTGAATTGGTTACGTTGTAAATCAGAATTAAGAATTCAAAATTCAAAATTATCGCGGTTCCAGTCCTCTTAGAATAAGCTCGCTGAACCTGTCTGCTATTTCGGTGGGGGAGAGGGGGCCGATGGGGTTGTACCACTGGGGGAGCCAGTTGACGGCTGACAGCACCAGCAGGGCCGCCATCTTAGGGTCTGCTGGGGCGAAGTCACCCGATTGGATGCCCTCTTCCAGCACCTGGCGGTAGAGGTTTTCGTAGCGGTTGCGGCGCTCGGCTATCGAGGCGCGGCGCTCTTCGCCCAGGAACTTCCACTCGTGGAGGAAGATTGTGGCGTCGGGCAGGTTGTCGGCTACCACGCCTACGTGGGCGCGCACCATATCGCGCAGCTTCTCAGCCGGGGGCCTCCCCGATGCCACTATAGGCTCGGCCGCCGCCAGAAACTGCCCGGCGGCGCGGTCCACTATCTCCCACAGCACGTCTTCCTTCGACTCGATGTGGGCGTAGAGGGAGCCTGCCTGCATATTCATCTCGCGGGCGATGTCGCGCACGGTCGTGGCGGGATAACCACGTTCGCTAAAGAGGGTACTCGCCGTAGAGTAGATTTGCGCTTTGCGGTCCAGTGCCATGTGTGCCGTCCTAAAACTAACGCTTGTTAGGTTACACTTAAGTATACCCAAGTTATGTCAGCGCGTCAATACTTACTCCTAATCCTGGGGGCTTTCGGTTATCTTGCTAAGAGATCGATAGATTATGGCGGCCGCTAGCTAGAAGCCGACAATATCTTCTCAGGTTAGCCTTTTCGCACTCGATCCACTATGACTGCGTGCTCTTCAGCATCTATGTGGCCTATCTCACGCTCGTAATCAACTGTAACTTGCATAAGCTCTATCGCTCTTATTAAATCACCTTCCTTAGCTAGTAATAGACCTAGATTCCATCTGGTGATTGCTTCCCCCCGGAGATCGCCCATCTCTTGAGCGATTTGCAGACACTGTTCGTAACACTGTATAGCCTCGTGCGTCTCTCCCAAATCCACATAAGCTATGCCCAGACTACCAATCGCGATGCTTTCGCTCCTTCGATCTCCTATCTCTCGAGCGATTTGCAGACAGTGTTCGTAGTGCTGTATAGCCTTGTGTGTCTCTCCGAGGTTCTTATAGGCGATGCCCAGATTGCCCAAAGCGTTGCCTTCCCCCTGGCGATCGCCCATCTCTCGAGCCATTTGCAGATGCTCTTCAAAATACTGTATAGCCTTGTGCGTCTCTCCCAAATCCATGTAAGCCAGACCCAAGCTGCCCAGAATGAAGCCTTCACCCCGGTGATCGGCTATCTCTTGAGCCAATTTCAAGGCCTGTTCGTAGTATTCTATGGCTTTGCGTGGCTCTCCCAAGTTCTTATAAGCTGCACCCAAATTGCCTAGCGCCATGCTCTCCGCCTCTTTGTAATTCAGTCTCCGTGCCGCCGTTAACGCTGCCTCAAGCTGAGGGATGCGCTCACGACGTTTGTCGTAGCGCAGGTCGCCCACGTAGATTGTTGCATAGGCGTAGTCCACCAGAAGTTCATCAATATCCTGGGATAGGCTCCCTGCCTGCTGACTTGCCTGCTCTCGCGCCCAGCCCCACCCTGCGTCTATATTAGCTCTCTCCATGTCGAATAGCTTCAATCCCAGCCGTACGTTCTCTCCCCCTCTCAAATACAATTCGTCCGCACCACCAGCAATCACGGCATAATATTGTGCGTGGCGCAGGCGCATAGCCTCCTCACCCTCACCCTCACCCTCCAACCGCTCTAACCCGAACACCCGAACCAGGTCGTGCAAACTGAAGCGCTTGGTTTCCCTATCCTGGTCCACCAGGCTTCGCCTGTACAGTAGACCAAGCACATCTTCTACGCGCCAGGGTTCGGCGGTTGTCTCCTGACCTTCTCCCGGTCTCTGCACGACTGCTTTTGCAGATGTAATGTCGAAGCTAGAGGAGAAGACGCTAAGTTGGCACAATACGTGTTGCGCCTGGGGGTCTAAGGCATCGTAACTCAGTTGGAGGGAGGCTTCGACGCTGGTGTTGGGAAGGTCGGGGTCCCGTAGATGAGATAGGCGCTCACGCTCGTCCTCTAATGCCTTTAGATGATACTCTACGCTCATGGTGGAGTTGGCGCATATACTGGCACACATGCGTAGAGCCAGAGGAAGCCTCCCACAAAGCTGTGCCATGCGAGCAGCGGTAGAGCCAATGGAAGGGCAGATTCTGAGCAGCAACTGTTCGGCTTCCAATTGGGGTAATACGTTCAAGTCCAGGGATACCATGCCCACGAGGACGAAGCGTTGCCCACTGGTAAGCAGAAGGGCACACCCAGGAGGGGGCAGTAACGACTCGACCTGTCTGGCAGCCCACACATCGTCAGCCAGAACAAGAACGCGCTTTCCAGTGAGGAGGGTGAGGTAGATTGAACGTAGAGCATTGAGGTTGTTTGGTAGCTGGGCGCGTGGGTCGAACGCGCGTATGATGGTTTGGAGGGCCTGCTCGGTTGTCATGGGATTGCTGCCTGCCCCATGCAGTTCGAGGAGTAGCTGGGCATCAGGAAAGGTGTCTTTTAAACGTTGGGCCACAGCATAGGCCAGTTCGGTCTTGCCCATACCATTCAGCCCGCGAATGCCAGCAATGGCTGCCTCTCCCCTGCCGTTTGCACCGCGGAGAGCCTGCACGAGACGATCAATCTCCAATTCTCGTCCAACAAAGTCAGCGACAGGGGCACGAAGTTGATGTAGACTCGTGATGGTTGGAGTGGGCCCTTGATATAGATTGGTTATGACGCTACTAATGATCGTGTCGCGTTCACTCTTTACGTCGCCGATATTCATATTACCCATGGCAGTATCCTTTGGTTACAGAGCTCTCAGGTTCTGAAGATGAAGTCAGGTGCGATAGAGAGGAGAGAAGATGTATAGGAGTGCATATAATAGCACACTAAGTGTAGAAGTATAGTAGGACATCAGTATGTACATGTCAACAGTTGAACGAAGGCAGCAAGGACTTCCGATTATTGGTGCAGCTCCCTGCCTTGCACCAATAATCGGAAGTCCCCATTCAACCTCAGAAGTTCAAGTCGCTGGGCATTGGGGTGGAAAGAAGAGACCCGGCTCTTTACTCGCTACGCTCCGACAACTCCTCCCACACGAACCGCATGTTGTCCACGTGGGTCTGTACGAAGGGGTAGTCCTCATAAATCGACTCGGCCACCGCCAAGGCGCGGGACATGGGCACGGCGGCCACTATCGAAGTAATGACGTGGCGGCGTAGCGAGTAGATATAGCTGAGGTCGCTCTCGATGCGCCTGCCCGCTTCCTGCTCGCCCCGCGCCACCGTCCCTTGCGACGGCACGATAAAGTGCGCTCCAACACCCTGCACCCTCTCAAGCGCATCGCTATACCCCTGGCTGCCACCCGCCAGCGACGGGATGCCTTCGCCCGGCATCATGCTACCCGAAAAGATGACATGCTTTTGACGGCTGTAAAGCAGGGCTGCTCTAACGTCTGCATGCCCGAAGGTCAGCACCTCCCAACCTTCTACAAGCCCCACACTCCCGGCAAGCTCATTCGGCCCGATGAGGGGAACGCCCGGCCACCCCGTCAGGGAAGGCGCGTCTTCCTGGGGGCCGTGCGTGAAGATAATAGATGTAATAGCACCCTCGGCCTCAGTAAGTATCTGCCCCACAGCCGAATGCTCGCCCTCAGACCCCACAGGGTTGATTAGCATAGCACCCTCCGGCCCTATGACAAGCCCGCTATTACGTCCAGCCTCGCTCTCAATTGCCCACACACCCGGCGCAAGCTCGCTTACCGTGACCAACACACCCCTCCCATGAGACGCGTAGGGGCGGTTCGCGAACCGCCCCTACAATATTATTTCCGATACCACCTATCCAGGCTATTGCCTTCGCCTGATTTGGACGTTCACCGGCGCGCCCTTTTCGAGGATTGTGCCTGGGGCGGGGTCCTGGGAGAGCACCGCGCCGGGCGGCACGCTCTCGGAAGGGTCGTCCACCTCGGTCACATTGCCCAGGGCCAGCCCCTGCGATTCCAGGAGGCCGCGCGCAACGTCTACGTTCTCGATAGCCTTCAAATTGGGCACCTCGGCCACTTCGCCCCGGCTGACGACCAGCCTTATTATATCCCCCGGCCTGACCGTGGAGTCGGCGGGAGGCTCCGTCCTTATCACCACACCCTTCGGCACGGTGACGCTCCCCTCGAAGGCAAGCTGCACCTTCAGGCCCGCGCCCTCAAGCGTGGAGCGCGCCAGCTCAGGGTCGGTGTTGTTCAGCGACGGCAACTTGAACGGCGGCGGCCCGCTGCTCACCCTGACGCTTATCTGGCTCGTCTGCTTCAGTATGGTGTTGGGCGCGGGGTCCTGCTGGGCCACCACGCCCTCCGGCCACTCAGGGCTGAGAACGCGCTCAAGCTCCACAAGCACGTAGCCTCGTTGCTTCGCCAGCGCCTGGGCATCCTGTATCCTCAATCCGACGAACTGAGGCACCGATCCCGATTGCGGCGTAGAAGTCGCGGTGGCCGTAGCGGTAGGCGTGAAAGTAGGTGTGGCGCTAGGCGGCACGGGGGTGTTGGTGGGCGTGGCGGTGGGCACCGTTGCGGTAGCAGTAGGACTTGGGATGGTATAGTTGCCCACGTTGAATATGCCCGAAATCTGGTTGCCGTACAGAATGACGCCCATAGCGATAAGTGCTACCAGTCCAAGCGCTACCAGGGCGACACCGATAGCGCCGCACCCTACGCCGTTGGTGTCGGCCCGCGCCTGGCGTATAGCCACCGAGGTGGGCGCGCCTAGAGCGCCAGGCATTTGCCGGGCAACAGCGCCTGCCACTGCGCCACCCCCCGCAGCCGGGTAGGCACCTTGCGGCACGCCTCCGCGCAACGAGCCTGTGGCATGCCCGCCGGTGGGGTTGCGCCCAACCCTGGTGGTAGCGCCCTGCTGCGATTGGCGCGGCCTGGCAGACGCGACGCTTGGCCGCGCTACGGGCACCTCCATCGTAGCCTGCTGCCCCCCTGCCTGCACCGCCCGCAACGCTTTCTCCATCTCGGCTGAACTGGCGAAGCGGTCACTCGCCTCCTTCGCCAGCGCCTTCAAAATGATAGCGTCGAGCCTCATGGGTATGCTGGGGTTGAGTTGCCGGGGAGGGCGTGGCGGCTCGCTGATATGCTTGAAGGCCAGACCCATGACGTTGTCGCTCTCAAACGGGATATGCCCTGTGAGCATCTCATATAGGGTCACGCCTACCGCGTAGATGTCCGACTGCGGCAGCACGCGCTCGCCCTTGGCCTGCTCCGGGGAGAAATAGTGCGCCGTGCCGAGCGCCATGCCCGCTTCGGTCAGGCCCAGGTCGGATACGCTCTTGGCGATGCCGAAGTCGGTCACTTTCACGGTGCCGTCGGGGGCGATAAGCACGTTCTGAGGCTTGATGTCGCGGTGTATGAGGCCGCTGCGGTGCGCGTATTCCAGCCCGGCAAGTATTTGCATCGAGATATTGATGGCCTTGTCTGTGGTCAGGGGCGCGGAGCGGCGTATATATGCCTTCAGGTTATCGCCGGGGATGTACTCCATGACGATGTAGTAGAGGTCGCCGTCCTGCCCAACGTCGTAGACGTTTACGATGTTGGGGTGGGCGAGATTGGCCGCCGCCTGCGCCTCTCGCTTGAAGCGGGCTACAAACTGCGCGTCGTTAGTATATTGCTCTCGCAGCACCTTGACGGCCACCGTGCGCCCAAGCACGTTGTCACGCGCCTTGTATACCTGCGCCATGCCCCCGCCGCCCACCAGCCCGATAAGCTGGTATCGCCCGTTGAGCGCGCGCCCGCCGTCACTGCCGTTGCCACTACTACTTACCAAGCAAACACGACCCTTCTGAGCCTGAAGAACCCCTACCAGGGACACGTAACCTGCCGGTGGTACATCTCGCGCACCGTGTCCCGGCAGGCATACTTATCCACATTAATACCCAATAACATACGTTACCTGCATTGATTCTAAACCAGCCTGGGAAGGCTGTCAAACGACCTGAGAATTTTCCGCAAATACGCAACTTCTTTTTCTAGGGGTAAGGTGTTGTGACGAGCTTGACGCCGCTTTTTACGTCTTAAGACGTATTGACGCGACGCCGGATAGCTGCTATACTGGCCCCGCATACTTAGTATTGGCCGAAAGGAGCAGACACTCATGGCAAAGATAACCAGCGCCATCTTGAATAGTGTCCTTCCATCTTGTGGGGGGAGCGTGTCTGCTTGCAGGTAGGTTTCACTTTACGCTGACCACCAGGCCGTAGACGCTTCACCCGCGCTCACGGCTTTTTTGTTGCATCAGCAACCGCCACACGTTCGTGGCACTCGCCGTGGGTTTATGGAAGCCTGCGGCCTTTTCTTTTAACCTGAGCCTATTCGCAACTTTACAAGGAGCAACTTCACCAATGAAGTGGTACACCCAATACCTGGACGATCTGGACGAGATACAGGACGACATCCAAGACGACCTCGAAAGAGGTCCAACCAACAGTAGCAAGAAGAACGGCAAGCGCAAACCGAAACGCAGCAAGTCGGATGTGCTTGCGGGGCTGGCCGAGGAGACCACCGACGCAGGGGACAGCTTCAAGCCATCCTTCGGCTCTATGACCTCGTCCGGCAACCACCTTTCCAAGCACGAGAAAGAGTGGATCATGACCTACCTGGGCGCGTTCCATAAGGACCATCTTATCTCCGACGTGATGCGCCGGGTCAAGGGAGGCAAAGAGGCCACCGTGTACGTCTGCCAGGCGGGTACGGCCCTGGGCACGGACCTGGTGGCGGGCAAAGTCTACCACCCACGCGCCTTCCGCAACCTCAGCAACGACATGATCTACCGACAAGGGCGCGAGATCATGGACGGCGAGGGGAGGGCTATGCGTGGTAAGCGCGAGCAGCGCGCTATGGCGAACAAGACCCGCTTCGGCCAGGAACTGCGGCATATGACGTGGCTCGGCAACGAGTACGGCATCATGCAGCAGCTTCACAAGGCGGGTGTGGACCTCC
Source organism: Chloroflexia bacterium (assembly GCA_036399775.1). Taxonomy (GTDB): domain Bacteria; phylum Chloroflexota; class Chloroflexia; order QHBQ01; family JADMIH01; genus JADMIH01. Next base: position 114,648 of record DASWMJ010000097.1, read on the forward strand.
CCCAGCCCTTCGCGCAGGGCGAGAACGCCATCCTGATGGAGTACATCGGCGACGAAGTATCTGCAGCGCCCGCGCTCAACCAGGTCTCCCTACCCAAAGGTGAAGCTCGGCAGCTATTCGACCGTCTCATCCATAACGTTGAGTTGATGCTCTCTCTCGACTACGTTCACGGCGACCTGTCGGCCTACAACATCCTCTACTGGGAAGGCGAAGTCAAGCTGATAGACTTCCCCCAGGCGGTCAACATATATGTCAACCCGCACGCCTATCCCCTTCTCGTTCGTGATGTAGAGCGACTGTGCCAGTACTTCGCCAAATATGGCATAACGGCGGACGCCCAGGACCTCACCAAGACCATATGGGCGCGCTGCATCCCAACCTGATAGGAAGCCATGAGACCGCCCGAGTTTAAGTGGCAAGCGTGAAATCTTTAGTTCCAAAACAACAAAACAGGCGGCCCAGCCGCCTGTTTTGTTGTTTTGGAACATTCATTTTGAATAGGAGTGAGAGAGGTCTATTGACAACGTGCCCAGAGGAGAGTAAAGTATCTAACAAAGTAAGGAAACTTAGCTTTAGATAGGAAGAATTGCCTTGGGCGTAAAAGAGAGACGAGAGCGAGAGAAGCAGGAGCTAAAGCAGAGCATCCTGGACGCCGCGCGCCAGATAGCCTCAGAAGACGGCTGGCAGGCGGTCACGATCCGCAGGGTAGCGGAGATGATCGAATATAGCCCGCCGACTATCTACGAATACTTCGAGAGCAAGGATGCGATCCTGGTGGCGCTGGTAGGTGAAGGCTTCAATATTCTGTTTGGCAGGATGCGCGCCGCGTTTGACGCTACCACCGATCCTAACCTGCGCATGATTAAGCTGGCCCTCGCTTACTGCGACTTCGCCTGGGACCACCAGGAGCTATACCAGGTAATGCACGGGCTGGGTGGCGCGACGTGCAGCGCGTCTGATCTACCACGGACACATGACGCACAGGGTATAGACTCCATGCTGGTAGCGGCTATACGCGACATATTCGGAGCGGTCGAACTCGACCCGGACGATCTGCATGCCGCACTTGATATTCACTGGGCTACGCTGCATGGCATCGTTTCACTGACTATGTCCGGCCACCTTGCCGGAGGGCGAGAGCGCGCCGCTCACCTTATCGAGCAATCCGTCCGCGACTGGATTGTTGCCTGGATCGTTGCCTGGCGAGATGAAGAGGATACATAGTCCCCTTCCCGGCCCCACTACCCCGCAGGCACTATAAAAGCTATGCCCTCCACCACATCACCGAAGACACCTAAACGCGCAGGCAAGGCAGGGGTTAGGCCTTTCGTGCCCGGCCCCATCCTGAAGTTCTTGATGGAGGACGTGGGCAATCCTATCATCTCGTCCCGGTTGAGGTCGGCTAAGCCTGGGAAGCTGTCAGAGAGTGTGCTACTGCTCACCTTCACCGGGCGCAAGAGCGGCAAGGAATTCACCACCCCCGTCGGATACACCCGGCACGGGGATACGCTGACGGTCTTCACGGGCCGCCCCTGGTGGAAGAACCTGCAAGAGATACCCAATGTGAGGGTGCGCGTGCGAGGCCGCGACCTGGATGGCGTGGCGGAAGTAGTGACAGACAACGCCGAGGTAGCGCGAGCCGCCCAGGTGTTTATAGTCGAGCAGGGCGCGAAGAACGCACAGAGGATCGGCCTGCTGGTCGCCAGGGGCTACCAACCAACGTACCAGGACCTTCTTGAGGCTACACGGGACCGGGTGGTGATCCAGATTAAAGTCTCAGAATGAGTATAGATGAATGCCCCAATCTAAGAGGTCACTTGTCTGACATGTAGGTTCCAGGAGGCTGGCCGCTCTGGTAGCAAGACCAATGTAAGCACTTACCCTGGAAGTCAAGACCTCGCAGACCCCTCGCCGATTATTTTTCTCACCAGCTCTGACAACTCTTCGACGGTAAACGGCTTCCGGACAAATGCGGCAGGCTTGCAACCATCCTGGTGGCTGGGATTATGGGCAGCGCTCATCATTATGACGGGAATGGAACTGTGCTCCGGGTGAGCTTGCAGCCGCTTGCATAATTCTCTGCCGTCCATGACCGGCATCATTATGTCGGACAGTATCAAGTCTGGCCGAAGGTCCTCTAGAGACGCAAGGGCTTCCTGGCCGTTGCCGACGACAACCACCTTGTAACCGGCATAGCCCAATATGGCAATAACCATCTCTGCGATGGGCAGCTCATCTTCAACAACCAGGATAGTCTGCATTCAGGTTGGTACTCCCGGTGAGCAGCAATGTAGTCTGCATTACTCTCCCACCGCTTACTTTGGCCCTGATTTGGAAGGATACGAACAGCACGCGCCTTACCCGGCAGTGCCCGGCAAGGGACGTGCCACACCTGTGAGTATTCCCTCGGCGCTCTCGAATTTATCTCCCACTTCCAGGCCCTGATCCGATATAGTGAAATTTCGTATGGCGCTATCGTGGCCGGTACGCCGGGTTTTCAGCACGGATATGATGCGTTGCAACCCGGCCCTTAGCTCAACGGTACGCAAGAATATGATATTCTCCACCCTCGCCGATATTCCCTCAATAGGTATGTCTACCGCCGGCCCGAAATAGGAGGAGAGTTCAATCGTTGATATAGTCGTAACTCCGCTAGTGCGTAACTCTCCCATCAGCGCTGTGAAGAATAGCGCGATACGCTTGGGGTGGACGTTGACGTCGTCAAATGCGTCCAGCCCGTCAATTACGAGCCTTTGGACTTTATGGTCCCGCACGGCTGCAAGTAGATTATGAGCGAGCACATCCAGCGACCCTTCAACCGCAGGCTGCCATACCATCTCTATTTGGCCTTGCTCAACGAAGTCCGTAAAATTGAGACCTATCTGGTCCGCTGCATCAATGGCGAACGCGGAAGGCTCGTTGAGGCCAAAGTAAAGCCCCTGCTGCCCCTGGCGTGCCCCTTCAGCGAGATACGTAAGGCCAAGCAAGGTCTTGCCGCTCCCAGGTGGGCCAAACGCCACGGTAGAAGAACCTATGAGCACTCCTCCGTGGAGCATTTCGTCTAGCTTTTCAATGCCAAAAGCCAGGCGCTCTCGGCTCGCTTTTACCGGGCCGTGTACCCCTGGTTGTCGCCCAACCAATGCTTCGACGCGGGGGTAGACTTGCACCCCGCCATCCGTAATCTCTAAGGCGTGCGTGCCCTCAAGAAAAGAGCTACCGCGAAACTTTTGGACCTGCAACTCTCGAAGCGACCGGAGACCCGTCAGTTTATTGCTGAGGCGGATCAACCCATCAACGGTGGTCTGCCCGGCAATAGCCTCGGCTGTGACCTCGCCACTATCCAAAGAACTGAGCAGGAGTATTGTGCAGCCATAGGCGTCCGCATATGTCTGTAACAGGTGAATAAATTCTTTGAATGCCAACTCGGATTGCGCGAATGACTCTGCGTTCAGCGACCCGTCTACTACCAACAATGTAGCCTTATGGTCTCGTATAGCGCCCTGCAAAAGGTGGAGCAGCCCACTGAGACCCTCTTTCTGTAGCACACTGTAGCCGCTGATGAAGTAGAGGGTGTCGCCTATAGACTCACGGTTGAAAAAGGAGAGGGTGTCGAGGTGTGCGAACATGCGGGCGTGCGTCTCGGAAAGAATGCTCGCAAAGACCGCTCGCCCACCGGACGCAACGTGGCTAAATGCCATCTGGTTGCTCAATATGGTCTTGCCGGAGCCAGGCTGCCCTGAGATAAAGTAAATGCCGCCCTGCATGAAGCCACCGTTCAATATGGTATCCAGGCCCGCTATGCCGCTCGGCACACGTTGGAGCACCTGGGGTTCTTGGGACGGCTCGGCCAGTGGCTGCTCAGGTGTAAGAGAAGCATCAGGGCCGTGAGGACTATTCATGAACTTGTATCTCCTACTGGTAAGAGGGTGCCATAAGCTCTAGACTTCCAGGTGCAGGCCAGCAAGCGTTCGTATAAGGGACAGGGCGATACGAAGTCATATAAAGAGATATGGCAGCCGTCACAGCTGCCGTTCTCTTTATATAACTCCCATGAAAGGAAGCTAACGGCCACCCCCGCCCCAGGGTGGATTGTCGGCACCCAGCTCAGGCATGTTGGTCGTGGAGATGGAGCCGCCCAGCTTGGATACCAGGCCCGTGAGGGCGGCTTCCTGGGCGTGCAGGCTCTGGCGCATGTCGTAGTTCTCCGTGCTGCCTATCTCTTCGCGCAATTGCGGGATGTACTGGCTTAGGGCTTCAAGCAGGGCGGAAACTTCGTTCTCATCAAGGTTAAGTTGCATTGGGCGGTCCTCCTCATGGAATATGCTTTGTATTCCACCTTAGCAAGAATTACGCCCAACTAGATAATCCCCAATTCGCGCCCCACCTTCTCGAAAGTGGCTATTGCAGTGTCGAGGTTCTCGCGGCTGTGGGAGGCGGTCACTATGGTGCGCACGCGGCTCTTGGCTTCGGGCACGGTGGGGTAGCCTATGCCCTGGGCGAATACGCCTTCCTCGAAGAGCCTGTCGCTCAACTTCATGGCCCTCTCGCCTGTGCCCGCGATGACCGGCGTGATGGGGGTCTCGCTCTGCCCTATGTCGAAGCCTAGATTAGCCAGCGCGCCCTTGAAGTAGCGGGTGTTCTCCCACAGCCTCTCTATAAGCTCAGGTTCCGTCTCAAGCACGTCTATGGCCGCCAGGCACGACGCCATCACGCTTGGGGGGAGAGCATTGGAGAAGAGGAAAGGGCGCGCTTTGTGGATGAGGAAGTCGCGCAACGGCTGTATGCCCGCCACGTAGCCTCCCTGCGCGCCTATGGCTTTCGAGAAGGTGCCCACCTGCACGTCTACGCGCCCATTCAGGTCCCAATGGTCCACGCTGCCCCGCCCGTTGCGGCCCAGCACACCCGAAGCGTGGGCGTCGTCCACGTAGACAGCCGCGCCGTATCGCTCGCCAAGCTCCACTATATCGCGGAGGGGCGCTATATCACCGTCCATGCTGAACACGCCGTCGGTGATTATCAGCTTGGTGCGGGCTTCCTGGGCCGCTTTCAGCTTCTCTTCCAGGTCGTTCATGTCCGTGTGCCTGTAGATGTGCCTGTCGGCCTTCGACAACCTGATGCCGTCTATGATAGAGGCGTGGTTCAGTTCGTCGGAGATGATAGCGTCGCCGTCAAGCATGAGGGCCTGTATGATGGCCTGGTTCGACATGAAGCCCGACTGGAAGGTGAGGGTAGCCTCGGTATGTTTGAACGTCGCCAGCCGCTGCTCAAGCTCCTGGTGCAGGTCCATCGTGCCGATGATGGTACGCACGGCTGCGGTGCCCACACCGTGATCTTCGATGGCCCGGATAGCGGCTTCTTTCAGGCGCGGGTGGGTGGTCAGCCCCAGGTAGTTGTTGGACGACAGGTTGATAACCTCCTTGCCGTCTATAACGCATACCGCCTTCTGCTCGCCGCCCACGACGCGTAGCTGGCGGAACATGTGCTTCTGTTTGAGTGTGTCTAATTCGCTGTCGAGACGGGTGCGTAGGGCTTGTTGCATCTGGCCTGCCTCCTCTTATTGCTGGGCTTTCCATGCCTCATAATTCAATCGCATCTGGGCTACGTGCTCAGGTATATGTCTCTCGTAAACGTCGAGCCAGTCGTCCATAGTCATTGTGCCGTTCTCAGGGTGGTAGACCGTGTTGGCCCATACGCTATCCGGCAAATCCTTGATGAGGTTGTAGCTCGCCAGCCTCAGCCACTTGAACAGCTCAAGCGCGATCTCGGCGCTCTGGCTGTGGTAGTGGAGGGCGCGCGCCCACTGCATCTCATCATAAGCCATAACGTCTGACCCCGGCTCCGCGATGAAGCGCCTGCACCGGGCGAAGCTGTTGGCCTCGCTGTCGGTGATGTGGACTACCAACTCCTGTATGCTCCAATCGTCAGGCGATAGCTTGAAATGCCACATCTCCTTCGGGAATTGCTCCAATGCCTCTGTCAGCACCGTGTGGGCGTTGCCATACGACTCGATCTTCTGCGCCCGGTTGTTGTCAGACATCTACTTTCCTCGATAATTCACGGCTCTTTCAAAATCGAGATGGCTACCGAAAACCACCCCTGCATCCTTGTCATTCTGAGCGCAGCGAAGAATCTCGTCCCTCGCATACCCTCTTGCCCTTGCTCTACCGCGAACCGATACGCGAGGGACGAGATTCTTCGCTTCGCTCAGAATGACAAAGGGTAGTTGGTTTGTCTACCTCGGCATCATACGTAACCTTACGTTAGCCCATTATATACTTCTCTTGTGCCTACTTGCGGAACAAGTTTGCCACAGGGTTGCCTCCCCTTGGGGTGTCTCCTTCCACCTGGCCGGATTGGCCGTTGACGAGCAGGCGATACATCTCGCCGCGATAGGTGTAGCTTGCCGTCCAGACGGGTAGGAGGAGAAGCTTGTACGACAGCACGGCTAGCCCTGTGCGGTTTATTCGCAGGGCGGATGCCGCTTCGCCCGTATCCATCTCTATCTGCTCGTTGGAGTGCTTCACTATGCGTTCCCTGGCTTGGAGAGAGGCGTCGGACATAGAGACTGAATAGACCTCGGCGGGCCATGCAGCTAGCACGTCTTCTGCGTAAGGCACAGCTTCCTTTGTATCATAACTCAGTTTAGAGAGGGTCTCGGTGGGCAGGGAGCTTGTGGCGGGCACGAGCACGTCGTCCAAGACGGCAGGCACAGAGTCGGTGGAATATACCTTCCCATTCTTGTCGAACTGTTTCCCGACCATATTCGCCGCACTCCTGGCGGCTATGTCGTAATTTCCGGTGAACACGCCCAGGGCTATACCACCCACGTTGGCCGCATTGTCGAAATCGTCAAAGCGCACCCCGCCTATGTCCGGGCTGATATAGCCGCTCCACTCGACTTCTCCCTCTATGTCGAAGGTCCAGTAGGGGAGATAGATAGGCGTTGGAGGCTGCATGGCCGCCAGGCCAGCCAGATCGTCGGGCACGCCTATCCTTCGCGCCTGCTCGTTCAGCCAATCGCGGGCACGCGCTATAGCTGCCTGTGCATCAAGGATGAACGGCACCACGCCATCCGGTTCGCGTAGGTCCGCCGCGTCCGGCCCGGAGATACGCATCGAGTAGGGCGAGCCACAGTAGGCGCAGATGGCTGACTGGCGAGAGGGCGCGAAGGTCATGGTAGCTCCGCAGCCCTGGCACTCCAATACCCGATCCTGAGGCAAAGCCCACCTGTGGCCCTTCTCCGTGTGTATGGCCGCCACCCAGTCCTGCTCGCTCACGCCTGCTTCGCCGCCCAAACCCTGCGGGGTGGTACTTTCAACTGCCTGGCCCTGCGCATCAAGCTGAATGCCGCAGAACTGGCAGCGCAGCATCCCGACGGCGGGGTCGTAGAGGACGGATGCGCCGCACTTAGGGCATTTGAAGCGCCTGGCTCCCTGGGGATCGGCATCAGGGCGGCCCGCGACAGGCATGCCGGGTTGCAGGGGGCTGGCGCGTAGCTCTTGAGGCTTAATGCGGCCATCGAGGATAGCCATCTCGCGCCTGGCGTCGGGGTGGGTGGGGCGCATAGCGAGCACGTTTTCCAGGCACTCGCGCTTCCTCTTTGGGTCGTCTGTGATGCGCGATAGCCAGTACCACGCCTCCATCTGCTGGTCCTGGTCGGCGTCGGTAAGCAGCACCCATTCGAGGTAATGCTCGGCTTCAGGGCGGTCGCACGGGTCGCCCGACTGCGCGGCAGCCAACCCCCGGCTCAACAACTCAGCAGCATTTCCCCTACCGAATGACATATGACTCCTGGCCAGAAGTTAGAAACTAGAAACTAGAAATTAGAAATTAGAAGGAGCAAAGGCTGATTTCTGACTTCTGATTTCTAATTTCTACGGGAAGAGTGCGACCTTGGCGGCGTCTCCGCTGTTCATGAGGCTGAAGCCTTGCTCGAACTCGTCCAGCTTGAAACGGTGCGTGATCACGGGTGTGGGGTCTACCATGCCGGTGGTGATGAGGGCCTGGGTCTGGTACCACGTCTCCCAAATGAGGCGGCCCGATATACCGTAGATGGTCGCGCCCTTGAACACTATATCATTTGCAAGGTCAAGCTCGATGGGGCGCGGGGGGATGCCGAGGATGGATACGCGCCCACCGTTGCGGAGCGCGGCGAAGCCCTGTTTGATGGCCCGCCAGTTGCCCGACATCTCGCACAGCACGTCCACGCCAATGCCGCCCGTCTCGCGCATGATGATCTCGACAGGGTCGCTCTCGGCGCTGTTGATTGCCACGTTAGCGCCCATCTGCTCTGCTATGGCGAGTCGCTTGGGGTTGATGTCGGTGGCGTAGACCGCTTTCGCGCCGGTAGCCTTCGCTATGCCTATCGCCCACAGTCCGATTGGCCCGCAGCCCGTCACGAGCACCGTGCGCGCGGCGATTGGCCCGCTTAAGACGGTATAGACCGCGTTGCCGAACGGTTCCTGGATAGAGGCTACTTCGGGGGCCATGTCGTGTGGGTTCTTCCAGGCCACCTTCGCGGGCACGGCCACGTACTCGGCGTAAGAGCCGGGGCGGTCTATGCCCAGGATTTTCACTGCGGGGTCAACGTTGGCCTGGCAGATGCGGGTCTGGTAAGAGGCTTCGCTGGTGATATGCGTCTCAAGCGATACGTAGTCGCCCGCGCTCACCTCGCGCACGTTCTTGCCTACCTCGACTATCTCGCCTGCGCATTCATGCCCAAAGACGAGCGGAGTCTTGATGCGGGACTGCGCCCAGGCGTCCCAGTTGTAGACGTGGAGGTCGGTGCCGCAGATGGTGGCGGCGCGCACTTTCATCAATATATCGTCGGGGCCGATTTCGGGGATGGGTGTCTCGACCAGCTCGGCTCCCGCTTCAGGTCGCGTCTTACACAGAGCGCGCATAGTTTCCGCCATTGGAAAATAGTCCTCCTCATTGAGTTAGGCTACGGCATCGTAGCATGGCACGCACAAAGGCAATGCAGTATATCACTCGGCGTTGTGAGGGTGCAAACGGGTGCGAGGGGTCAGGGGTTAGGGATCAGGGATCAGGTGATGGGTGTTAGAGGTCGCAATTGGAAAAAGCGAAAGTTTAGGTCTCAGCCCCTGACCCCTAACCCCTAACCCCTTCCGCACTGATCTTCGCCGCCATTATGAAGTCGTTTTCGGAGAGGCCCTTTATGGCGTGAGTGGTGAGGTCGAAGCGCACGCGGTTCCAGGAGATGTAGATGTCGGGGTGGTGGCCTTCGGACTCTGCCAGGTCCGCTACGTTGTTGACGAAGGTCATAGCCTCCTTGAAGTCCTTGAAGCGGAAGCGCCTGGTCAGCTTCTTTTCTTCTTCGACAAGTTCCCAGCCGGGCACCTGCGCCAACATCTCTCGCGCCTGCTCGATGGGCAGTGGAGGTGTGCCCTTCTCACACGCCATGCAAAACTTCTGGGCAAGGTCTGTCATTTGTATTTCTCCTGCTATGCTATCTGTCGCTTCGCACCCACATTCGCTCGGTGTCGGCGATTATCTCGACTGTGCCGTTCACGTCCGTCCTGTATATTCTCGCGCCCGACGCTGCTAGCGTCTCGATAGTCACAGGCGCGGGGTGGCCGAACCTGTTGCCCTGCCCCACCGAGATGATCGCCACTTGCGGGTCAACCAGGTCGATGAACTGCGCTGAGGAAGAAGTGTCGCTTCCATGATGGGCAACCTTTAAAATTTGACTAGGTAATGCGCTGACTGCTTCGCGGACCATCAGCCTCTCAGCATCTTCTTCGGCGTCGCCTTCCAATAAGACCCCATGCCTGCCGTAAGTTAGCTTCAGCACTATAGAGTCTTCGTTAGGGTTGCCCTGCTGTCTGTCACCCCTTCCTGTGGCCTTAGGGTGGAGCACTTGCAACGACAGGTCCGGCTCACCCTCGAAGCTGATTCGCTCCCCTCGCATCGCATTATGCACGGGTATTGAACGCTCTTTCACAAGCCGCATCCACTCGGCCTGCACGCCTGCCGTAGCCGTGAACTTGGTCTGCACTACCTGGTCTACCTCGTACCGCGCAAGCACGTCTACGAGGCCCATGATGTGGTCCTGGTGAGGGTGGGTGAGCACTATCAGGTCGAGATCGTGCTGCCAGAAGGGAATCCTCTCGCCTATGCCGTTGAGGAGGGGCGTCGCGCCGGGGCCGCCATCTATGAGGGCCGTGTGGCCGCGTGGTGTGCGCAGGAGGATGGCGTCTCCCTGGCCGACATCCAGCACCCAAACGTGCAAGCGACCATCCGGCTGCTGGCTTACAACCAGCAATAGCATGAGCGCAAACACGCCAGTCAGAAGCAAGGTCCACAGAGGCACGGTGCCTGATTTGACAGGTGTCTTTGTACTACTGCGCGGCAGAGCAGCGGCAATGTCGGACATATTGACAAATTACCACATGGCCCAAAGGATGTAAATATGGCTAACGAGATTATAAGAGGCTGTTGCCTGGTCAGGATGTTAGAGAATGCTACCCTCTACCCCCTGTCATTCTTCGCTCCGCTCAGAATGACAGGGGGTAGAGGGTTTGCTCACGCCTGGCATAAACTCGTCATTACATTAGACCTGCGGTAATTCGATAGCTTGCCGCTATGCTCACTTCTCGTTACGAGCTGAGATGCACCCGCTACGCCTGCATGGCTACCTGCTGTTGTGCTGGTTTCTGCCGCCCTCATGCCCGCCTTCGTTGCGGGCCTCTCCTTGCATGCGGCCTTCGTCCTGGGCCTGGTCGTGGGCGTTTACGTCGTCGTTGTCCCCGCCGCGTCCGAACTCATGCTGCTCCCCGCGGCTGTCGTCAGAAGAGGAGTCGGCCCACCTGTCGCTGTGGCCTCCTGCCTTTGAGTCCTCCTCGGCTGAGAAGTGTCTGCGACCTTTGGCCTGGTTATAGTTGCGGTTCTCGTCCTCAACCTTCTCGTCCTCTGTGTAGTGCCTGCCGTGTGCGTTTCCTTCTTGCCTGGACATTTGTCGGTCCTCCTGCTCTGGTAATCTATCTTGCAGTGTTACTGCTTGCATACGATCCAGTAGCAATCGCCGTTCCAGCCTGGGCAGGATGGGACCACGATACGTCTGCCGATTCACGCTTCTCCGAATACCCTCTCCACTTCCTCCCTAAACTCCTTGCAGAAGGGGACTTCATCTTCGCCTTCGTGCGGACTGCACAGGCTTTCGACCAACCCCCTGTAATACCACTCTTGCTCCTTGCGGCCCCGCTTGAACCGCTCCCACACCCTATCACCTATACTTTGATAAGTCTCGCTCACAGTCTGGATGTTGTGCAGCTTATCTGCGCATGAGACGACCCTAATATCCCACGGCGCGGTCCGCAGGTATTGGAGCGTGTGGCTCTTGCGCTCCTCCCATGGATTCCCCTTGTGCGGCTCGGAGCAGCCCTCGACTATGCGCGCTACACCCGGTCCGAAATGCTCCTCTATGTAGTCCAGGGTGAGGTCGGTGTCCTCTACCGTGTCGTGGAGTATGCCCGCGATGACCATATCCTCCGCGCAACCCGCCCGTGCCAGCATCATCCCGACAGCGTATGGATGCGATATGTAGGGGGTATTAGTGCCTTTGCGTACCTGCCCGACGTGTGCTATGGCCGCGACTTCGATTGCAGAGTTTAGCCTGGTCACTCTTCCTCCTTTGCTATATTGATGAAACTTCGCTAAAACGGCGTTCTAATGCCTTGCCAGTTTAGCACAACTTTGGTGTCATGAGAAAAACATTCCGTCAAAGCGTACTAGCACCATAAGTACCAAAGTACGAGTGCATCTTCTATGCAAAGAGATGAGCCTCCTGTATAATAGCCCTGGGAGGAGGATAGCTTGGGATATGGCTGCTGATGCCTACCGGCAGGCGGGGGTAGACATAGACGCGGGCGGTAGGGCGATGGAGCTTATGCGCGCAAGCGTGCGTAGCACGTTTGGGCCGGGCGTGCTGGCCGACGTCGGCTATTTTGGCGGCCTCTTCGCCCTGGATGGGGATGCGCCCAACGGCACCGTTTTGGTCGCCAGCGCCGATGGGGTAGGCACCAAACTCAAGCTGGCCTTCGCGCTAGGCACGCACCGTAGCGCCGGGCACGATATAGTCAACCATTGCATCAACGACATCCTGGCATGCGGGGCAAGGCCGCTATTTTTCCTCGACTACATAGCGTCGGGGAGGCTCGTACCTGAACAAACAGCCGAAGTGGTGGCGGGCATAGCCGAGGCGTGCCGGGCCGCGGGGTGCGCTCTGCTGGGCGGGGAGACCGCCGAGATGCCGGGCATGTACCACGCGGGCGAGTACGACGTCGCCGGGTTCATAGTGGGCAGCGTGCCGCGCGACAGGCTAGTGCTGGGCGAAGGTATAATTCCAGGTGATATAGCCGTCGCCCTACCCTCCAACGGCCTGCACACCAACGGCTACTCGCTCGTGCGTAAAGTCTTAGGGTTGGACGGCCATCCCATAGAAGCGCGGGAGAGGCTGGACAGATATGAGGAGTCGCTAGGATGCACGCTCGGCGAGGCGCTCACCCGCCCTCATCGCTCATACCTGCCGCAGATAGCGACGTTGCTAGACATGCCGGAGCGCCCCATCAAGGGCATGGCGCACATCACGGGAGGCGGCCTGATAGAGAACATCCCGCGCGTGCTGCCCGAAGGTTGCGCCGTCGAGCTAGACACCGAAGCGTGGCGCGTGCCACCCATATTCAGGCTTATACAACGTGAGGGGGGTATAGCCCAGGCGGAAATGGCGCGAGTATTCAACATGGGCCTGGGCATGGTGCTCATCATCGCGCCGGAGCATGTCAAGCTAGTCAGTGAAGTGGTGCCGGAAAGCATGGTGGTAGGCCGGGTTGTCAGGCAGGATGGTGATAGCCGCGTCACCTTCGCAGGCAATGGCGGAGAGTAATGTCCAACTGCCGGAGAGACACGGGCCGCTCAAGCTAGGCGTGATGGTTTCCGGGCGGGGCACCAACCTACAGGCTATACTGGACGCGATTGAGGCGGGAGATTTGGATGCTGAAGTGGCGCTGGTAGTGTGCAACCACGCGGACGCCCAGGCGGTGGCAAGGGCAAAGAGCGCGAACGTGCCGGTGCGAACCTACGATTTGGACGACTATCCGTCCAGGCTAGCCAAGCAGCGAGCAATCGCGCACGATCTCGCCAGGGCGGGCGCGGAGCTAATAGTATGCGCGGGCTGGGATAGGGTGCTCAAGCCGGAGTTCGTCAAGCAGTTCGAGGGACGCATCATCAACGTACACCCCTCGCTGCTACCGGCCTTTGGGGGCGGCCTGCACGCCGTAGAAGATGCGCTCAGGTACGGCGTGAAGGTGGCGGGCTGCACAGTCCACTTCGTCACGGAGAAGGTAGACGAAGGGCCAATCATCTCGCAGGCTGCGGTGCCCGTGCTACCTGACGATACGTTAGAGACGCTAGCCGAGCGCATACACCTGGAGGAGCACCGCCTGCTGGTTGAGGCAATCAAGCTATACGCCGAAGGCCGCCTGGCGGTAAATGGGCGAAAAGTGAATATCAAAAGCGAAATGACCGGCGCACCGCGTACTATATAATCATAACCAGACCCATAACCTATACGGAACACGCACTACGCAGTACGATCTATGGAAGTAAACACAAATGATGTCAGCAGCGACCGGATCGAGCCGAAGCCGAACGGCAGCCTGATTGTCAGCGAGGCCGACAGCAAGCGCATCAAGCAGCAGCTCGACCGGGTGCTCATAGAAGCAGGCGCGAATTCTACCCTGCTGCTCGACAAGAGCGGCGAAGTGATAGCGGCGCGCGGGGACGGCCTGCCGCGCGACTTGAACATATTGGGCGCGCTGTTGGCGGGCACGTTCGCCACGTCGCGAGAGCTGGCCCGCATAATGGACGACACCAGCTTTCATACCCTCATCCAGCAGGGCATGAGAGAGAACACGCTGACCGAGTTGATAGGGGAGGCGTGGATAATCGCCGTGATGTTCGACAAGAGCACGCACATCGGGCTGGTGAAGGACCTGTGCAGGAGGATAATACCGGAGCTTGAAGCGGTGCTATTGCAGGTGCAGCGCCGCAGCCGGGCGATGAGCGGCCTCAACCCATCGTTCCGCACATCAATTGAGGATACGATAGACCTGTTGTTCAAGGATTAGAAGTTAGAAATCAGAAACTAGAAATTAGAAAGTTAGTTGCATGCATCTGATATTATTACAAGATGGCTACTTGGTTTTCTAATTTCTAACTTCTATTTTCTAGTTTCTACATGCGAGGGAAGTTTCAGCTTATGGCTCTCATAAATGTTGCCGCACGAGAGATACACTGCAAACTGGTCTACTATGGGCCAGGCCTCTCCGGCAAGACTACCAACCTCAAGTACATCTACTCAGCGGTGCCGGGCCAGACGAAGGGTGACCTCCTCACGGTTGACACCGAGACCGAGCGCACCCTCTTCTTCGACTTCCTGCCCCTCGACCTGGGCAAGGTGCATGGCTACCAGGTGCGCTTCCACATCTACACGGTGCCGGGCCAGGTGCTCTACGAGCGCACGAGGGTGGCGGTGCTGAGTGGAGCCGACGGCGTGGTGTTCGTGGCCGATTCGCAGAAGCCGAAGCTGGGCGAGAACGTGCGCTCTCTACAGGAGCTTGCGCGCAACCTGACGCAGCAGGGCAAGCGCTTCCTGGAGTTCCCTATGGTCATGCAGTACAACAAGCGCGATCTGCCCGAAGCCCTCCCCCTCGACATCCTGGAGAGATATTGCAACTCCATGAAAGTGCCCGCCTACGAGTCGGTAGCCCATAAGGGCGTGGGTGTGTTCGACACGCTACGAAGCATAAGCAAGATGGTGATTAGCAAGCTGTAATTGCCGTGCGCCAGAAATAACTGCAATTGCGTCAGATATAACTGCACTGACGCGTAGAGCCTATATCGGCCAGAAATATCTGCACTGCCCTACGCTTCTATATCGGTCAAAAATAATTGCGCTGCCTAACACTGCTTTGGTTGTGACAGATATAGTTGCACCAGCTTACAAGCTCATATTGGTCGAGATAGTTCATCGGACATTAGGATTCTCCTTCTGCCGGTTCATACTTGTTGTGCTCGTAGCCATGGCCTCGATCATCTCGTGAGTATAGAACCGCTCGGGGTTCAACTGGCGAGCCATCACTCTTGCCCCCATTATCAGGGCATTATTCAGAAAGTAAGTCTGGTAAATCCTCGACTCCTAGATGTACTTACTCCTCCTAAATGTGGATGGAACACCGTCCTAATAGACTGCGCCCCGCATTCCGTTCGCTTTTGCCGCTTGCACCAACGCGGACGCTCCGGCCATGCTCGTCTTGAGATCGTTGTCAATAATCGCTGCGATCCCAAACGTGGCGGTCATCCCCTCTGCTTCCAGCAATCGCTTGACCCGCTCCGCGTATCCCAGCGCGTCGGCTGCCGAGCATAGCAGTCCGAACTCGTCGCCACTGAACCAGCGAAATAGCCAGAAATGATTTAGCTGGGACATGACCGCGCGAATGTGCGTGTCCGTCCCTGCATAACCCCATTCCTCGTTGTGGCGGTGGAGACCGTCTATGTCAAAGAATATAACCGTGTCGGCATTAGCTGGCCGCTGGTGCCAACGGTGATCGATTCCGGTACGGGTGAGGATTGCGTACTGCGTATCTGTGTGGGCGGCCTGCAACGCTGCTTCCAACTCCACTACGCGGACCTGCAACGCCGAATTCTGCTCTTCTTTATTTAGCTTTATCCGTTGTGCATCATCCATTATGTTTCGGACCTATCCGCTCTAGCCTGCCCACCTGGGCTGGGGTCGCATGTTAGATACGGGGACTTCATGCGTTGCTGCTCTATTCGACGTGCCCAAACTACCAAAGCATTAGTTCAGAAATTGAGCCTGCCGCCGAGCTTTATATTCGGGTGTTAGGTATTGGGTTAATGAACCCTCATACCGCTCTTGTATGTATCAGTGACGGCTTGTGTGGCGCAATGGTACCCCGGTAGGGGCCGTTAGTAGCTCACTCACGCTTTGCGGCAAAGGTAATGCTACGGCACTCTCAGTATAGCACAATTGTCACAATTTATCTACACTTGTATATAAATATCTGCAAATTTTCTCACCAAAGAATTGTCCCGATGAGATAAGGGGTCCACCCATCTCCAGGGTGGACCCCTTATCTCTCTTGCTCGCTTCGCCCTGACCTGTTATTACGGGTGGCGTGATTGAGTATGGCAGGTAGGGAAGAAGGTATTGGCTACTATCTTGGAGGTCTGGCCCCTAGTGGCGTTGTTGTAGGGGCGGAAGTATGCCTTGTTGCCGGTACCGCACGGCTCTCCTGGGTCGCCGCACTCGTACCCCCCCATAAAGCCCCGCGAAGCCAACCGCTCAATCCATATGTAGAAAGTATTGGTGGGAGGCACATCCTCGAAAGTCTGCCCCGTATGTGACTCGCTGTAGCCCGCCGCCTGGGACACTATCTTGGAGATCTGGCCGCGCGTGGCGTTGGCGTTGGGCCTGAAGTACGGCCTGTCGCCGCTACCGCATAGCTCCGTTGGTACCGTGCCGCATGGGTACCCACCGATGATGCCCCTTCGCGCCATGCGCTCTATGTAGAGATAGAAGGTGCTGTTGGAGGGCACATCCTGGAAGGTTTGCCCGGCGACAGCCTCATTGAACCCCGCGGAATTTGCGACTATCTTCGACAACTGGCCGCGTGTAACGTCGTTATTTGGGCGGAAGGTACCATCCGAGTAGCCCCCAAGGATGCCACGGCAGGCCAGGCACTGTATGAATGCGTAAAAGGTGCTGCTCGGTGGCACGTCTGAGAATTCGATGATACACGCAGTAGGCGTGGCGGTGACTATAGCGGTGGGAGTATTGGTGGGCAGAGGGGTAGCAGTATTGCCGCCGGACGTCTGAGTGGGCACAGCTGTGTTCGTTGGCGTACCCGTCGCGGTGTTGGCCGGTGTGCTGGTAGCTGTACTGGTCATGGTGTTGCTTGGCGCAGTGGTCGGCGTGGTGCTTGGTACATTGGTCGCGGTGTTGGTAGCCGTACCAACCGGCGTGATCGTGCCTGTAGCTGTCACAGTGTTGGTTGGGGTATTGATTGGCGTGATAGTAGCTGTGTTGGTAGCTATACTGGTCAGCGTGGCTGTAATCGTTGCAGTATTGGCTGGCGTGTTAGTAGCTGTGTTGGATGGCGTAATGGACGGCGTGACTGTAATCGTGTTGGATGGCGTGCGCGTCGCCGTGTTGGACGGTATAGGCGGGGGCGTGTTCGTTACAATGCTGGTTGGAGTGGTCGTAGGTGGACTAGTCGGTGTGCCGGTTGAGGTATTGATTGGGGTCGGCGTGAGGGCGACAATATGGATGACCTGGTCCACGTAAATGGCCGGGTTGCTCACTGTGTTGCTACCAGGGTCTGTGATCTTACTGTTACGATTGGCGGGGGCAGGCGGTGAGAACTGCCAGTGGATGACCGCGTCGCCTGTGGTACTCCCACAGAAGCTGATCTGCGCTACCCGGAAGTCTGTGGACGGGGGCGCGCCCGCGTCGAAGTCCCCCGAGGCATACGCGATTTCCCCTGTACCGTTGTCGGCCACATTTTGCAGGAGCACATCGAAGGTTGTGGCATCGGGGCTGATACTGGTGGAGGGCATACAGCCGGATTGGCTCGTGTCGACCACCTGCAAGAGGCTGTTGGTGAAGGTCATATAGCTCTGCTGGCCCACGACGGTGTTGCTGCCGCTATTGACGTAGAGATCGAGCGTGAATTTCGTGCCGACGGTCGCTGTAAAAACCGGGCCGGGCATGAAATGGGCGTAAGCGTTTACGGCGGCGGGGACCCTATCGGCCGGGAGGGTCGCGGGCCTCTGGCCGGGGATGGGTAGCTTCAGCGGGAGGGTCGCGCCCCCACCGTTGGCCCAGGCAACCAGGCCGGGCGAGCCGGAGGCTGTGGGGAGTGGAGTTGCTACGCCTGCAAGCCCGGCGATGAGGAGAATGAGACCCAACAAGGCCCCAAGACGGTAATTGTGACTGCGGTTCCGGTTCGACATCTGCTTAGTTCCTTTGTGTAACCTGGTGTTCAACATTCTGTGCAGCGTCGCGAAACCCAGCGCTGCCCTGAGGCGGTCAAGGGGGACCGGAGGCACGCGGCCCAGGTCCCCCTTGTGGTGGCCCGTAAGCACGGGCCGGTTGTTACTCTAGTGTCCGGCAGGTTCTACTTCCCCGCCGGGAGGATATTCAGCACGTAGTCCACGAACTGCCCGGATTGGCTAACCGCTAGCCCGTTGTCCGCCATGATCTTCGTGTTGCGGGTGTTCGGGGCCGAAGGGCTGAACTGCCAGTGCAGCCGCGCGGTCCCTGCGGACGTTGCATGCACCGTCACTTGCCCGATGCGGAAGGCAGTGTTGCTCTGCGTGGCATTGAATGTAGCCGAGGCAAAGGAGAGTGTTCCCGCCTGGGCCTTCATCCCGTTGGAGGCGCAGCCCGCAGACCCGTTGCAGATGGCGTTCTGCAACGTGATGTCGAGAACGCTGCCATCCGGCATGAGGCCCGTGCTCCCGTCGATGGGACCGGCCTTGCTGCTGGTGCCCAGTCGCAGTTGGTTCGCCGGGAAGCTCAGGTAGCCCTGTTGCGCGACCACGTTCGTGCCCGGCTGGGCGCTCACCCAGACTTCTAGCACAAAGCTGTCGCCCACACGCGCCGTTCCGCCGTTGGCCGGGGCTTTGCCTTGAGGGCGTAGCTCCAGC
The DNA here is from genome assembly GCA_036399775.1 of Chloroflexia bacterium. Classification (GTDB taxonomy): domain Bacteria; phylum Chloroflexota; class Chloroflexia; order QHBQ01; family JADMIH01; genus JADMIH01. The sequence goes on from DASWMJ010000097.1 coordinate 133,398, forward strand.
ACCGCGCTACCGGCCTTCTGGGCCGTAATGGGCTTGCCAGGCTGATCGCCGATCCGTCCGAAGTTGCCGCGCATGAGTGTGAAGTCGGTGATGTCCACCAGCGTATCCCCGTTGAAGTCCGCGCGAGCGTCGTATAGCGGGTCTGGGGGCGTGCGCCCAAAGCTGGCGTAGAGGATCCCGTAGTCGGTTATATCAACCAGGTTATCGTTGTTGGCGTCGCCCACCGGCTGCAAGCCCATTTCGACTGTGGTAGCGAGGTCATGGTTGAGGACCACGGTGCCGCTGGTCGAGAGGTACTGAGGCCCCTTGACGCGCCAGGTGTAAGTGCCGTTGGGCAGGTTGTCCACGGCCACGGAGAAGTTGCCGCTTGCATCGGTGGTGAGGCCCGTGAAGTTATAGGCGGTGTTGCCCATGGTCAGCGTGAGCGTGATGGGTAACATGTTGTGCGGGTCGGGCTGCCCGTACAGCGCCTGGCGGCCTTCCCAGAATACGTGGCCTGTGAACATGGCGTGAACGATGTGGATCACGTAGTCCTGGTAGAGCGCGGGGCTGCTTACCACGTTGTTGTTCGTGTCGTTGACCTGGCTGTTACGGTTGGCCGGGTCCGGCGGGCTGAACTGCCAATGCACGGTGGCATCGCCAATCTGATTTGTTGAGAAGGCCATCTGCGCCACGCGGAAGTCGCCACTGGGCGCGCTCGCGTTGAAGGTTGATGAAGCGTAGGCGATGGAACCGGACGGCGCTGTGAGGCTGCCGAAGGTGCAAGGAGTGGGACCGTTGCAGACCTGGTTCTGCAACACGGTCTCAAAGCTCGTCAGGTCCGGGCTGACGGCATTGCTGGCCGTGCCGTTGCTGCCTACGACGATATTCTGCAACAGCGTCCGTGGGAAGGTCAGGTAACTCTGCTGGGAGCGCACGGAATGCGTGCCCCCGTTGACGAGCAGGTCCAGGGTGAAGGTGCTGCCTGCGGTCACTGTGATCGGGCTGGCCGGCTGCAAGTGCGCGAAGGCGTTATTGCCGCAGGGAAGTGCGTTCACAGGTCCGACGTCACGCGTGGCGGCGGTGTTGCCGGAGAAGGTGTTACCGTAGACTTGCGCGCAGACGGCAGGCGAGTTGCCGCGCCCGAAGTACTGGTCGTTCTGGTTGCTCTGGTCGCCATCTACCGCCGTGTTCGGCGTGTAGGGGAGATGCCCTGCCTGCCGTTGGATGCCGACGTCGTTGTTGCTGACGGTGTTGCTGTAAACCGAGGTTTGCAGGCTCTCAACGACGATGCCGAAGCCATCACTGGTTGACGGCTGTTGGTAGCCACTGACCGTGTTGCCCTTCACGATGACTCCCGTGGGGACATCGACGTTGTTGTTGCCTGCCACCCAGCCGCGACGATAGACGGCGATACCCGCGATGTCACGCGCCTCGGCACCGATCGCAACTGTGCGCGCTACGGTGTTGCCGCTGATGACGATGCTGCCATCGCCTGTCTCCAATCCGCTACCGTTCGGCAGTTTGATCTCCATGCCGAAGCGGCCATTGTTGACCAGCACGTTATTGGCGATGACGTTCGGCCCGGCCCCAGACCTGAGTCCGATGGCGGCCAAACCGCTGTCAAGGTTGTTCATGATGACGTTGCCGGATATGTTAACCCCGGACGCGGAGCCATCCTGCAACTCTATGCCGCAGCAGTTGTTGTTCACCACGGTGTTGTTGGTGATCGTGATGTTCTGCTTGAAGCCGTTCCAGATGACGATACCACGCTGCCGATTGCTGTCGGCGGTCACATTGTTGATCGTCACGTTGGACACAGGTCCATTCATATAGATACCACCGTTGTTCCCGCCAGCGGTCGAGTTGTTATTGTAGACCGTGACCGTATCGACGGTGAAGTTGTTGTTGTTCAGCGCCCCGTAGATACCCGAGTTCGCGTTGAAGTTCTGCACGCGCAGGTTGCGGATGCTGACGCCGATCACGCCGTTGGGCAGGCTGATGCCGGGGGAGCCGCCGAGGTTGGTAGGGGTTGAGCCCTGGATGACGGTGCCGTAGCTGGGGTTCGCGCTTGCTCCCGCGCCGACCAGAGTGATCCCGTTCTTATTGATGTTGACGTTCTCATTGTATGAACCGGGGCAGACCTGGATCGTGTCACCCGCGCTGGCGGCTGTGATAGCTGCCTGGATGGTGGAGTAGCCGGCGCCGGGGCACCCCGCGCCGCTGCCGACGACACGCACGTTAGCCGGGCGCTCGAAGTCATATGTGGTTACGTTGCCGGGCACGCCGAAGGTGAAGCCGTCAACGTAGCCGGTGAAGCCGCCGGCCCAGACGCCGACCTTGAAGTGCAGCCAGCCGTTCCCGGCGCGCAGACCAGCCTGCGGAAAGGCGGTAAGCACCTGGTTCCAGGTGCAGGGGGTACTCTGGGAGCACGAGCCGTTGCCTGGCGCGCCGCTGGCCCACCACTTACCCGTCATGGGCGACCACGTCTGCCAGCTACCGGGTGTGATGACGCTCCCGTCCTGGTAAGGCTCGTAGATCAACCTGCCCTGCCACGCCGTGTTGCTATCGGTCAGGTTGTAATCAATATCGAACTGTAGAGACGGCGCAAGGATATTGCTCGCGCCTTCACTATAGGAACTGTAGGCGAGATTGGTGATGTCGGCGAGCCGTGTACCGGCATACGCCAGGTTCGACAGGATAAAGCGGCCCGTGCCGTCCACGGACAGCTTCGCGCTACCCGTGCCCAGCGGTGGGGTGGCCGGACCCGTCACGAGCATGCCGCCGCCTGCGGCCGTATCTTCTTCCATCCAGCGCCAACCGGCCTGGTTGGACGGGCTAACGACGATCGTGCCGCTTGTAGCCTGGTCGGTGCCAGGGTTAACAGGCTTGATCGGCGCGGGGCCAGCGACGGCGGGCCATGACCCGACGAGCATGCTGCCGAGCAGCGTGAGCACGAGCATTAGAGTCCTGAAATATGAATTACGAAATCGTTGCATTTGGTTGCTCCTCAGTAAAAATTTACTGGTTCTGAACATGTTGATACGAGAGAACGCATACGCGTTTCTCTCTCTATGTCAGGCAGACGTATGGCTGCCCCAATTCTGTTATGGCTGAGTGCGCTGATTGCTTATTTTGAGCGTGCGGCACTTGAACCGAGCTTAGTTAAGTTCGGTTTCCGCAAGCATGCCGGCGCAATCCTCCCAGTGATGCATGGCAGACTGTGAACTCTAGTAACCTTGAGCAGAGATTATGGTAATAATGATCTTGCTGCTGTCAAGCGAGCATAATGCAATATTATTTGACTAAAAATCTGAAACAAGATAACAATCAGTAGACGTACTATAACCGATTTCTTACTCATTGTCAAACTTCGATAAATTTATATTGGAGAAAAGACTCAGCCATTATTAAATATTCATCGCGGATAGTGAGGGCGATCTCGTTCCTAGACTTATGGCGTGTTTAGAAGCCAATAGGGACAGAGGCAACACAAACCTGCTAAGCGATACCGGAGTACGCATGGACAGCTAGCATGCTACCTCTACAGGCCCTTGTGCACAGCCTGCGGCACACAGTTTGGATGAAAAGTATTGGCGACTATCTTGGACGCTTGCCCCCTGGTAACATTGGCGGTGGGTCGGAAGTATGGGCGGTTGTCGGGCGCGATGCACGGCTCTCCTACCCCTCCGCATGGATACCCTCCCATTATGCCCCTTGATGCCAGCCTCTGTATCTCCGTGTAGAAGGTACTGTTGGAGGGCGCATCCTCGAATTGCTGCTCCATGGGTGGGTCATTGTACCCCGCTGCGTTAGACACTATCTTCGAGAGCTGCCCTCTGGTGGCATTGTTAGAGGGGCGGAAGTAGGGGCGATTCTGCCCATCGCATGGCTCTCCCACGCCCCCGCATGGGTACCCACCCATCGCACCGTGCAACGATAACCTCTCTATCCACAGCCAGAAGGTCTCGGTAGCGGGCACATCTGTGTAGGTCTGCCTACCTGTCACGTCATCATTGTACCCCGCTGCATTAGCAACCACCTTAGCTATCTGCCCCCTGGTGATGTCGTTGTTGGGGCGGAACGTGCCGTCTGCATAGCCGGAGATTATCCCACTGCACGCAAGGCACCGTATATATGCGTAGAAAGGGCTGTCGAGAGTCACATCGGAGAAACTGCTCCGGCAGGTGGTGTGCCATAGGCCGAGTGAGTTCGATGATTTCCCACCCGCCGCCGTAAACGCGCCTCCCACGTATACTTCGGTGCTGGTGCTGTTGATTGCTATCGTGTAGACAACGGCCTCCCTGGAACCATTAGCTACCCCACTGCCCAGAGGCGACCATCGACTCCCATCCCACCTGGAGATGTAATTTACTTCTACACCTCCAGCTTTGAGGAACTTGCCCCCGGCATATAGCCCTCCCGCGCCTATGGCTAACGCATTGACACTCTCCCTGCAAGCTGGATAGTGTATCAAGCAATCGGAGACGCCGGTGCCGAGGGCTTCCCATTGGATTCCGGTCCACTTAGCTACCCGGTCCGCAGGAACACCCCCCGCCGTCGCAAAACTGCCTCCCGCGTAGACAGTCTCGCCTTCCGCGGCTAGCGCGAGAACGACATCATCAACGCCACTGCCCAGGGCGCGCCAGCTACTCCCATCCCACGCTGCAATATTGGTCGCGCTGATTACTCCCGCTGTGGTAAAGCTGCCACCCACGTATAAATTGCTGCCACTAAACGCTATAGCGTTAGCGGTGCCGCCAACCCCGTTATCATCTCCCGCTCCGAGGGCTGACCATTTAGCCCCGTCCCATTTTGCTATGCCTCTCGCGGGAACATCCCCCGCCGAAGTAAATCTCCCGCCCGCATATAAGTAGCCATCGCTAACCGCCAGTGCAAGGACCTCATGGTTCACACCACTTCCTAGCGAGGACCACTGATTGCCATCCCATTTGGCTACGTTGCTTGCGGCCACGTCACCCGCCGCTATGAAATTGCCGCCCACATATATATCAGTCCCGCTTACTGCAATTGCCTTGACTTCCGGCCTGCTCTGCGCAGCGGCGCGTATGCCGCTTCCCAATGGGGACCATTGAGCGCCGTCCCACTTTGCGATCCTACCCACCTCTATCTCGCCCGTCCTAGTGAAAATACCTCCTACAAAGACTTCATCATTTCTGAGTGCTATGGCATTTACGCGCGAATGTACGCCGTCTCCAGGGCCGTTCCCTATCGGGATCCACTCGGTGCCACTCCATTTGGCTATGCGACTCGCGCTTACCTGGCCTGCGATGGTAAAGTCCCCACCTACATATATATCCGCGCCATCAGGCGTTATCGCGAATACGTCCGCAATTCCCGCGCTGCTGACTCCATCCCCTAGCGCGTGCCATTCGGTGCCATCCCATCTCGCTATGTTTTCCGCTGCTGCGCTGCCTGCGGTTGAGAAATTGCCGCCTGCGTATACGTCACTACCATTGACGGCAATGGCTCTCACCGGGCCGTCATTTGTTCCGGTGCCTAAAGGAAACCATTGGGTGCCATCCCACCTGGCGATGTTCCTCGCAGGTACGCTGCCGGCCATGAGAAAGCTGCCTCCAACATATATATTGTTGCCGTCAGCAGCCAGGGCGTAGGCACTATCATCGGGTATGCCGTTGTTGGGACCTTCCCCTAAAGAATGCCACTGGCTACCGTCCCACCGGGCCACCCGGTTTGCCTCTACTCCACCGGCGTGATTGAAACTTCCAGCAACGTATAAGTTACCACCGGCAACTGCCATATCGGTTGCGGACCCAAGATAGGTGTCGTATGCCAGGCCGCTTCCCAATGGGGACCACTGGCTGCCGTCCCACCGAGCTACACCATTCGCGGTCACTTCCCCTGCTGTGGTGAATATTCCGCCCACGTATATATCGCTGCCTATAGTTTTTATATCGTAAACAAAGCCATTGTCCCCAGGAGACCGCAACAGCCCAGCCCCTAAGGGATGCCAACTTGTTCCGTCCCACATGGCTATGCCGTTCGCAGGCACGTCTCCTGCCCTCATGAAGTCCCCACCTACGTAAATGTCGGTGCCGACGATGCTTATCGCCAATACGAAACCACCTTCAACGTCATCGTACAGCCCAGCCCCTAAGGGATGCCAATTTGTTCCGTCCCACCTGGCTATATCGCTAGCGGGGATGTCGCCCGCAGTGGTGAAGTCCCCGCCGACATAGATGCTCTCGCCAGCGACGGCAATAGCGTAGACCAGGCCGCTTACGCCTGGTATGCCGAACCTGTCATCCCAGTTCTCGTCGCCCAGGGCAGCAGGCGACTGAGGAGCCGATGGCGAAAGTGATTCAAGGGGCGACGGCGAAGATGGGGAAGATGGAGAGTATGAGGACGCATCAGAAGCGAGAGCGAAGCGGGGCTGCTCGCCTGCACCGGACACCAACCTGTAGCCCCGCGCATCGAGGGAGCCTCGGAAGCCGGTATCGCGCCTGATGGAGCCGTCCGCGCTTAGCACATTGCCAAGAGGTGTAGCGTGCTGCCCCAACAAGCCGGGTGACCCTGGCGAGGCTCCGGTGGGCACGGCAAAGTGAGCAGCAGACGATTGGGAGGGGCGACCGGCCGGGGCAGCGCCTGTGGAGGACGAGAGGACCACAAGCAATACGAATGCGAACACAACCGGAAAGCGCAAGCAGGGGAGGGTAAGGTGCATGGCTAGCTCCTTCGTTACTCTGTACAGCACAAAATAGGCAGCAGTACAGAGCACTGAATCCCCTGCTAAGCATAGTCTCGGTAGATACGCACGCAACCTGATTGCAGAAGACGGCGAGACCACAGACAACAAATAGCCAGTGGCCATTGCAGCGCCCGACAAATGACAGTCTAAACGGATTGGTCCAACTTGTCAAGCCTGGCTGAGGCAGAGCAGCCGGAATGGATGTAGTATTTAGAAGCTGAGCATGCGCGGGTAGATGATCCAGATTACTGGAAGACGCTAATGAAGCAGATCTCCGCATTGTGGTGGAACGTGCACGACTATGGCGTCAATCTAGACAACAGTAAAGAGCTAGCAGCGCTCACCAGCAAGACACACGCTATCAGACCTGTTCAGGTGTTGCAACAATATCCTGACCATAGGAACGTTCGCGGATACCGAGGTGAGAGGCGAGCATCTCTGCGGTGTGCAGCACGCGCACCGGCAGTTTTTGGGCATCTATTCCACCACGTAGATGCAGGATACAACCCGGATTATCTGTTACCAGGGTGCGAGCGCCCGTTTTTCGTACGTTGTCCAGCTTGCGTGCCAGGATATGTTCGGCCACCTGTGGACGTGTCACCGAGGTTGAGCCGCCGAAACCGCAGCACACCAAGCTCTCGTCCATTTCGCGCAAGTCGAGGCCAAGCACGCCTCTGATAAGGCGGCGCGGTGCATCTTCGATGCCCAGGACATTAGCAGACTGGCAGAAGTTGTGGTAGGTAACCGGCGCAAAGGGAGAGTTAGCGACTTGGAGCGCGCCAGGTTGGAGTTGGGCCACGCTGTCCATGAAGGTGGTGAAATCAATCACTCGCCTGGTAACTGCCTGGGCGCGGGCCTGCCACAGCGGCTCATCCTCGAACAGCCTCTCGTAGTCGTGCAGCATGGCGACCGCGCAACTCGCCCCACCCGTCAGGATGTAGTCGGCTGTCATCTTCTCCAGCGTTTCGATAGTCTGCCGGGCCATTGTCTGTGCGGGCCGCAGCATTCCCGCGTCGAGGGCCGGGAGGCCGCAGCAATGCTGGGCAGGGGGCACGACGACTTCAACCCCACATGCTTCCAGCACCCGCACGGCGGAGAGAGCCATACGCGGGAAGAACCTGTCGGTGATGCACTGGATAAAGTAGGCTACTCGCATACCGCGGGCCTGGCTCTCCAGGGGCTTGCCTGCATAGGCCCTCCTCTGCTTCAGGTGGTCACGGGCCGGGCGCATGGCAAGTGCGGGAGGAGTGCGCCACCCGGTGAGGCTGTGGAGTTGTGGGATCAGATGCGCGCCCGTGCGCTCCACCCGCGTGAACTGCCCGTCGCGTAGAGGCGCGGATGCCACAGCTCCTGCGCGCATGGCTATATCAACCAGCCTGGGGTGCGACCAGAACTCAATAGCGGCACGCATGGGCATGGGAGCGCCCTCTTCCTCTACCACCATGCTACGCACCTTCAAGATCTGCTGGGGCAGGGGAATACCCACGGGGCAAACCGTTGCGCAAGCATTGCACGATACGCACAGCGATTGCGGCCCCGCGCCCGCTTCGATACCGTGGTGGAAGGGTGTATTGACCAATCCGATAGCGCCTGAATAGATGTGCCCAAAGACGTGCCCGCCCACGACGGCATATGGAGGGCATACGTCTGCGCAGGCCGCACAGCGGATGCAGCGCAGGGCATCCCGGATCAGGGGCGTTTCGCGCATTTTCATGCGCCCGTTGTCTAACAGGACGATGTGCATCTCTTTGCCATGCTCCGGCGGCCCGGATAGGAAGGTGGTGTACGATGTAATACTCTGGCCGGTGGCGGAGCGGGCGAGGAGGCGCAGTTGCAGCATGGCAGCAGCGTAATCGGGCACGAGCTTTTCTATGCCTGCCAGCACGACATGTACGTGAGGCAGCGTCGTTACCAGCCTGGCGTTGCCCTCGTTTTCGATGAACATGACCGCGCCGCTCTCCGCTATTAGGGCGTTAGCGCCACTGATCCCCAGGCCCGCCTCCAGGAAATCGCGGCGCAATTCCTTTCGCGCCACGGCCACCTGCTCACCGATGTCGGTGCGGCTCACTTCGCGTCCGGTGGCCTGGGTGAAAAGGTCGCCCACCTGCTCGCGGCTCTTGTGGATCGCGGGCATGACCATGTGAGAGGGGCGCTCGTGCGATAGCTGCTGTATCCACTCGCCCAGGTCGGTCTCTATTGCCTCGATACCCTGGGCCTCGAGCACGCCGTTTAGCTCAATCTCCTCCGAGACCATCGTCTTGCTCTTGACCACGTGCGTGATGCTGCGCTCCCGGCACAGGTCGAGCACGTAACGGTTGGCAGCCTCGAGCCTCGGCGTCGGCTGCCCGGTAGATGATGATGCCTCGCGCCTGGGCGGCCTCCTGGAATCGCTCGACGTATTCGGGCAGGCGCTCGATAACCTCGTCCTTGATAGCCGCCAGCCTATCGCGCATGGCCTCGAACTCGGCGGTGCCTTTCGCCAGTGGCATATGCGAAGCGGAGGGGTGAGAATGCGCTTGCTCAACAGGCGCGGTTGCTACGCGCTCCGGATTCTCGGCGTAGGTAGAGAACGCACCTTCGCGCGAGACCTGCCACGAGCGCTGGAAGTTGAGGAGGTTACGCCGCAGTTGCGCGTTATCCAGCGCCCGCCGGTAGCGTTGCTCAAACGGCAATGGGTCATGTTCAAGCCCACCCGCGCCGGGCGACTTTGTCCGTACCTTTTTCGGCGGATTGTGCGGCATGTCAGGCACCCTCTTCAGCCAATATGATAATGTGCAGCGCTTTCGGCCCCTGCACGCCGATAGTAAGCACCCGCTCGATGTCGGCGGTGCGGCTTGGGCCGGTGACGAGCGAGACGTAGCGATGCCCTGCCCGCTCCAGTTCGGCCAGCAGCGCGCCTGCTTCGTCAAGGCTCGGCACGATGTTGGAGGCGGGCAGCAGCGCAATGCACACGTCGGCGAGCATACTGAGGAGGCGTGGCGCTAAGGCGTCGTCCGCCAGCACGAGCGAGCCGGTCTCTGCCACTGCGCCCTTTGCCTGCACTATGCCCACCCCGCCCGCCAGCGCTGCCGCGAGGGCCGAGCGCTCCCGTTCCTTTTCGGCTATTTCTTCGGCAACGGCAACGTCCAGCCCCATACCTTCTAACGCTCGACAGATGCCCGGATAGCTCTCCCACACACCGGACGTGCAGCGAAGGGGGCCGCTCGCGATGCGCGCGATAGTTGTTGCCGCATCAGCGTCGCCCACGCAGATGAACACCTCTGCTCCGGCGGCTTTCGCATAGAGACTGAAGGTCTCAAGCATATCTACACGCTCCTTGTGCTCCGTTTCCACTACGCACCTTCCGGGCCAGTCAGCCGGTGAGTAGCAAGAAGATGGCTTCTGCCTGGTTTGCGGGTGTGATAGGGCGCTTCAGCAGCGTGTGGCTGGCGTAGAAGCCAGCCGGCTTCTCGGTTTGCGCTTCCCTCGGCTCGTCATCCGAATATTCGATATTGTACCTGGCAAGCGATGAGATGACACGTTCTCGCGGGAACATGGCGCTCCCATGCACTACCGTCGCGGGCACTACGCCGTTCACCCGGACCAGTGGGGGAAGCTCGATTGCTAACTCACGCACGAGATGGTTAGCGGCTGCCTTGCTGGTATCATAAGCCAGGCTGCCTTTCTTGGCTACTACCGCGTTGACTGATGTCGTGAGCACTACTCCGGTATCATCCCTTAGCCGGGCCTGGAATAGAACAAGAATAGCCTGATGGCCCGCTACTTTTACGGGGAGTGCCGCGTTTATTGCTTATGTGTAGCGCGATGCCGCTGTCGCATATAATATCGCATACGTTGGACCAGGTAGTATATAGTAAATTATAGACCTTCACTGCGAACGGCATACCGGCTGTCAAGCGCCCGGTCGCGACTGCGTTATTGGAGGGAGGCGAGAGGTGATACTAGGCAAGATATTCGGGCCGCGCTCAAAGTATACCTGGTGCGTTGCGGTAGCGGCGCTCTTGCTCGCCACAGCAGCGCTCTGGCCCGCATGGATATACGTGGTGGAGCCGACTGGCTCGCCTTTGCCTATGCCGGACGCGATACCTGATATGAGTGCGCTGCCTCTCCCATTCGAGCCGAACGCCGGTCAGACGGACCCCTCCGTGAGTTTCCTGGCCCACGCGCCGGGGGGCACTATGTTCTTTACCGACTCAGAGGTGGTGATCGCCCTGCAAACGGGCATGGCAACCGGGGAGCGCGAGCCTGCATCATTGATGAGCGCACGCGAACAGAGGCCCCCAGCTCCGAGCGAGCCTTCCGTGTTGCGCCTGCAATTCATCGGCGCTGACACCGGCCAGATCGCCAGCGAGGGAAGCGCCCTACCCGGCAGGGTCAACTACATACGCGGGCAGGACAGGGCGAAGTGGCATACCAATATTGCAACTTACCCGTCAATAGCCTATGAAAACCTCTACCCCGGTATCGGACTGCGCTACTCAGGCAAGGGCGGCAACCTCAAGGGGACGTATGTCGTCAGCCCAAATGCCGATCCCTCTAATATAAAGTGGAGATACGCTGGTGCGCAAAGCACGACCCTGGACGATGAAGGTAGCTTACGGATAGCGGTAGGGGTCGCGGACGGCCAGCCCATAACCCTGACCGAAGAGGCCCCTGTAGCCTGGCAGGAGATAGACGGCAGGTTGATGCCGGTGGATGCTCGATACCAGTTGGCGGGCGATGGCGCTATCAGTTTCTTACTGGGGACCTATAATCCCTCCTACCCGCTCACGATTGATCCCACTATCAGCTACTCCACCTACCTGGGCGGCTCCGGCTCGGATATATGCGTGGGGATAGCCGTCCGCAACGGCAATGCCTACCTGACGGGTTGGACCAACTCTACGGATTTCCCTCGCCTGAACGCCGTCCAACCGACCTATCACGGCGGCGCATATGATGTCTTCGTAACGCAATTGAGCGCCTCCGGCTCATCCCTTGTCTATTCTACTTACCTGGGTGGCAGCGATTGGGACCAGGCGCAGAGCATAGCCGTAGACGCGCAAGGGAACGCCTACGTAACGGGCCAGACCTCGTCACTCGACTTCCCCGTGCTCAACGCCTTCCAGCCGACGCTGGGCGGGTTCGGTAACGACGCCTTCGTGACCAAGCTCAACCCAACCGGCTCGGCCCTCGTCTACTCTACCTATCTTGGAGGGAGCGCCACCGACAACGGGTACAGAGTAGCCGTAGATACGGACGGCAGCGCGCTCGTAACCGGTACCACTTATTCGGCCAACTTCCCGAAGCTCAACCCCTACCAACCGAACCTGTTGGGGTCTAACGACGCCTTCGTTACACGCTTCGCGCCAAACGGCCAGGCGCTCACTTTCTCCACCTATCTTGGAGGGAGCGAGGTGGACTATGGCAACGGTATAGCCGTTGACACCCTCGGCAGAGTGTACGTAGTGGGTTATACCTTCTCGCAAGACTTCCCTGTGCTGAACGCCTTCCAGTTCAACAACTTCGGAGGTAGCGATGCCTTCGTAACTCGATTCAATGCCGATGGGCAATCGCTCAGCTACTCTACCTACCTGGGCGGCAGCGGGCAGGACATCCAGGCCAACGACCTGGCGTGGGTCGTCACGGTGGATGCGGCGGGGAGCGCATACGTAACGGGCGAAACGATGTCATCCAGCTTCCCCACGCGCAACCCCTTCCAATCGAGCTACGGGGGCGGCTTCCAGGACGCCTTCGTGACCAAATTTACGCCTGCGGGGAATGACCTCGTCTATTCCACCTTCCTGGGAGGAACAGGCACGGATGAGGGTGAGGGCATCGCAGTAGATAGCGCCGGACAGGTGTACGTTGGAGGCAGCACCAACTCCGCGAACTTTCCGACGCGCAATCCGATCTCCGACCACGGGAGAGCCTTCATGACTACGCTCAACGCGGCGGGGTCGGACCTGCTATTCTCCAGCCGCTTCGGTGGCACCCGCGTCACCGAGTTCGGGCACGCCATGACCATAGACGCCGCAGGTTCTATCTATATAGCAGGAGATACCGAGTCGGTGGACTTCCCCGTGGTGCACGCCTTTCAGACCTTCAACCGGGGAGCATACGATGCTTTCGTAAGCAAGATATCCGATGTTGTGACCCCAATGGCTACCGCTAGCCCTATCAGCACAAGCACGCTGCCACCGTCGAGCACGCCGACACGCAGCATCACGCCACAATCGACAGCCACCCGCGTTAGCACGAACACGCCATCAGCGTCCAGCACCCCCGCATCTACTCCTCCCTCCACTGTGACTGTCAATCCAAGTGACACACCGCAGGCAACCGGGGTACCGACAGGTAATGCTACCGCCTCCGCCACGCCGACCGGCACAGCTATTCCTCCATGCGGGCCTGGTTGGCGCATTGTGCCGAGCCAGGACCCTGGGCTGAGCAGAAACGAGTTGTTGGGTGTCGCCGCGTTGTCGCCTACAGATACCTGGGCGGTGGGATATACCGCCTACCAGTCCGGCGGTACTTACTACACGCTGATCGAGCGGTGGGACGGCAGCCAGTGGAGCGTCGTGCCCAGCCCCAACGTGGGAACAACTCAAAACGTCCTCTACAGTGTGTCGGTGGTATCGGCCTCTGATATATGGGCTGTGGGCTTCTCGAGGTCAACCTCCGACGACGACCCCCGCATGTTAGTCCTGCACTGGGATGGGCAGGCGTGGACTGTTTCTCCCACACCAGACTTGCCAGACCTTGACTTGCTAAAGAGTGTCAGCGCCTTCTCGTCGAACGACGTTTGGGCGACGGGCTGGGTGAACAACCGTAGCCTTGCCATTCGGTGGAACGGCAGCATCTGGAGCGTGGTGCCGACCCCCAACGTGGGCAACTACATTAATTATCTCGATGCAGTAAAAGCTATAGCGCCGGACGATGTGTGGGCGGCCGGTTCCTACGTTGTTAGTGAGGGCCAGACTACACTCCTGGCTTTACATTGGGATGGTAGCCAGTGGACGGTGGCCTTAAGCTCTGGTGGCCCCAACAGCAGGTTCTCTGCGGTGGATGCATCGGCAAGCAACAATGTATGGTTGGTAGGCAGCGAGAACGCTACCGGCAGACGTATCACAATCGCATACCGTTGGAACGGCAGCATCTGGTCGAACACCTCTAGCCTCAGTCCCGGTGCGTTCGATAACGACTTCACGGGTGTAGAGGTGATCGCGCCTGGCGAGGTGTGGGCGGTGGGCACGCACCGTCAAAGCTCACCATCTCCGAAGCGCACGCTCATCCAACGCTGGAACGGCACTCAGTGGGCCATCGTGCCCAGCCCTAACGCCGAAGATGACGCCTCGAACGAGCTAAAGGCGGTGTCGAGCCTCTCACCGGGGTACATATGGGCGGTGGGCAGCCACTATAACGCCACAAAAACGTTGGTAGAGAGGTATAACGACCCTTGCCCCACTCCTACCCCAACAGCTATGAGCACCCATACTCCAACCTCTACCTCCACGCTACCTCCAACCCATACGCCTACTCTGAAATCTTCTCACACGCCCACTCCAACGGCAACTTACACTGCGATAGCGACCCCGACCTATACGCCTACTCAGGTCCCTTCTCACGTGCCTACCGCAACGGCCACTTACACCGCGATAGCGACCCCGACCGGAACGGCAGGGCTGCCTGCGTCCAACGCGACGACAACAACAGTCCCTTCGCCGTGTCCGCCCCAGTTCACGGATGTGCCCTCCACCAATACCTTCTACCCGTTTGTAAGGTGCCTGGCGTGCCTGGGCATAATTTCTGGGTATAGCGATGGCACGTTCCGCCCTAACAACTCCATCACCCGTGGGCAGATAGCAAAGATGGTGTCGAACGCTGCCGGGTTCAACGAGCAGGTGGCGGGCCAGACCTTCGAGGACGTTCCGCCCAACAACACCTTCTATTCATTCATAGAGCGCATGTCGCGCCTGGGTATCATATCCGGCTATCCATGTGGCGGCGAAGGTGAGCCATGCGGGAGCGACAACAAGCCATACTTCCGCCCGAACAACAATGCCACCAGGGGGCAGATATCGAAGATCGTCTCTAACGCCGTAGGGTTCGGCGAGCCGGCGATTGGGCAGATATTTGAGGATGTCCCCCAGACTAACCCGTTCTATGAATTCATACAGAGGCTGGCGAGGAGAGGCATCATGTCGGGCTACCCGTGCGGTGGAGAGGGTGAGCCGTGCGGGGCGGGGGAGCGGCCATACTTCCGGTGGGGCAATAACGCCACACGGGGGCAGACGGCCAAGATAGTGTCGAACACTTTCTTCCCGAACTGCCAGTCACCCTAAGTCGCAAGGTCAATTCCTACCTCCCGTCGCAGTTCCTCAACCGATGTCGGCGTACCCCCTCGTCCGCTAGGGCGCAATTCAGAGCGGTAAGCAGCCGGAGCACATTACAAGAACGCGCGAATAAGGGAAGAGTTCACACTCAGACTGTAGGGGCGTGATTTATCGCAATGGTGTCGCATTAAAATCAGCCAGACAAGTAGATGACAAGTTTGAGACCATCAGCCACAGCACCCAACCATGATATACGAGACATAGAGGGTGGTTTACCCCCCATCTCATCGAGCAATAGCCATAGCACAGCTACTA
>DASWMJ010000098.1:0-20539 GCA_036399775.1 Chloroflexia bacterium
GACAATGTTACATTAACCCAGTAAGGCCACCGCCTACGCTCAGAGAGAATCGCAGGCAAGTGCCATGGCTGACCAGCCGAGTCTTGGCCCAGGCACCGGGGTCACAGCCAGATTTCTAATCTAACATTGTCAAGACACTTACGTTGAAACGACACATTGACCCATCGGAAGGCGAAGTTTATACTGACTTTCTAATTTCTGATTTCTGACTTCTATCTTCTAACCCGGAGCGGCTATGAGCGGCGACCATTATGATGCCATTGTGGTGGGGGCGGGGCCGAGTGGCGCTACTGCGGCCTACGAGTTGGCGCGGTCGGGGCTGCGTACTCTCATCATAGAGAAGGCCAGGCTGCCCCGCTACAAGACGTGTGGCGGCGGCATAACGTATAAGTCGGCCAGGGCGCTGCCCTTCAGCATCGAGCCGGTCAGCGAGCGCACCCTGTACCGGGCAGACTTCAGTTGGAAGATGGGCAAGTCTTACGTGCTCGACAGCAAGACGCCGCTCGTTTACATGGTGCAGCGCAGCCGCTTCGACAACTACCTGACCGAGCAGGCAGTTGGCGCGGGCGCTCAGCTTTTGGACGAGACCGCCGTCAAGTCGGTGGAGGTGAGTGAGGGGGGAGTGACGGCCAGCACGTCACGCGGGGCATTCACCGCAGATTACCTCGTGGGTGCCGACGGGGCGACGGGCCGGGTGGCGCGCAGCCTGGGCCTCATGTCGGAGAGGTGGGCGCTGGCCGCCCTGGAAGGCGAGGTAGAGGTAGACCGGGAGTCTATGGACTACTGGCACGACAAGCTGGGCCTCGACCTGGGCGAAGTGCCCGCCACCTACGGCTGGGTCTTCCCGAAGGGGGACCACCTGAGCGTGGGCGTGGGCGGCGTGCCTATGATAGAGGACTACGGCAGCCACCTCAAGCGGTACGACGCGAAACACACCGCCGCCCGCGCTCCCAGGATAAAGAGGGTGATCCGCCATCACGGCTACCTGCTGCCATGCAGGCGGCCAGGCTCGCCCGTGCAGAGAGGCCGTGCCCTACTTGTGGGCGACGCGGCGGGGCTGGTGGAAGCCTTCACGGGAGAGGGCATCTACTGGGCGATCAGGAGCGGGCAGATCGCCGCCAGGGCCATCGCTGAAGGGGGGGACGTGCCGGACTACCAGCGCCAGCTTGACGCCGCGCTCATGCCCGATCTCCTTTCGGCGCGGCGATGGCTGCGGGTGTACGTCTGGATGCCGCGCGCCTGCTACTCGCTGCCCAGGCGGCTGCCTTTTTTCTGGGGGGCGGTGTGCGCCATTATGCGCGGGGAGCGACGCTTCTCCGACATCAAGAAGCGTCTTGGCCCGCTAGGTTTCGTCGAGGGGATGCTGCCCGACCCCCTGCTACAATCGGGCGCGGGCAACTAACGGGCATCCTTCCAATGATGGCGAGGATGTGGAAAACTCCGGCAAAGGATGTATTGACAGGGTAGTGGGAAGGCTGTATACTGCAATCACTTCGAGACGGACGGTTCGCCGGAAGTTTCGGAGAAACAGAAGCCCAGACGGTCCTCACGGATTGTTTGGGTTTTCTGTTTAACCTCTCCTCAGCTTGGTGGACGCTTACTGCGGTTCTACCTACAATGGGAGCAGGGGGCATATCTTCTAAACGCCAAGACGCAAAGACGCCAGGCACCCGCCAAGAGTTTTATTGTTTGGTTTCCCGCAGGTAGCATTAGATACCTGATGGGATACTTCTATGAAGTCTTAGCGGGTGCCTGGCGTCTTTGCATCCTGGCGTTTAGCTCCTTATTATTGCTGGAACCATTTACGTCTCTAGACTCTTGTCTGCCTGGCGATGGGATGCGTATAATGGTAGACCAATATCTAAGCTAGAAATAGCATAAAAGGAGCTACCCTTATGGCCGAGCCACGCATAGAGTCGCTGCTGTCCGCGCGCCTCTTCCTCGCCCCGCAGTTGTGGGACGACCGCATCTACTTCATCAGCAATTTGAGCGGGCGCTTCAGCCTTTACCGCATGAACTATGGCGGGAGCGTGCCTGAGCCGCTCCTGCCTCCCCATATAGCCCTGCAAAACCCTGAGCTTATAGAGGCTTACTCCTTCTACGTCTTCCCCAAATTAGGCAAGATACTGGTGGCGATTGACCGGGACGGCGACGAGAAGTACCAGCCGATGTTCATCCCGATGGAGGGCGGCTTCCCCGAATCCCCTTACCCCGACTTCGCGGGGGAGCAAGTCTTCATCCACCCTTGCGACGCAACTGCCAACATGGCATATTTGCTGGCCGCCTCGCAAACCGAGTCTGTGTTCAGGGCATACCAGGCCGACCTGGAAAAAGGCACGTTGCTCAAAATAGGCGAAACCCCCTACGGTGGGTTCATAGATACTGCCAACGATAGCCACACGCAGGCTGTGATGCTCGATGACTACTCTCCGGGCGATCTGGCGGTCTACCTGTGGAAAGAGGGTCAGGAAGGGCGTAAACTGCTGTATGGCGTGCCCATTGAGGAGCGCGCCGAGGGACAGAATGTGCCAGTCAGCGCCATCCACAGCAGCCGCTTCACCCCCAGCGACCGGGGGCTGATCTTCCTCACAGCCCTCTTCGAGGATACATACGGCGTCGGCTATCTCGACCTGTCGGACCCCGCCGAGGTCAAACCGGTCACTATCACAGGTACCGTGCATACAGGCGTGGGTGAGATGACCGGGCTGCGGCACGTCCGCGACGAGCGGTACCTGGTAGAGTACAACATAGACGGCGTCTCATGGGCATACGAGGGAAAATTTGATGAGGACGCGCTTACCCTGGACCTGGACAGGGTAATCTGCGGGCAGGGCGAATTGTCGGGCGGCGTTATGAAGTCCATCCACTACAACAAGGCGAGCGACAGGTACGTGCTGGCCTTCTCCACCGCCTCATCTCCCACGCAGCTTTACACCGTAGAGGGTAAAGAGCGGGACAAAGTGGTGCGGCACACATGCGAGCGCATCCTGGGCACGCCCGAAGCGCACCTGTCGAAGGGAGAAGATGTGTCGTTCACCAGCTTTGACGGGCTGAGGGTGTCGGCCCGGCTCTACCTCCCTTCAGAAGAGCTTGGGTACGAGGGGCCGCGCCCGCTGGTCTACTACATACATGGCGGGCCGCAGGGACAGGAGCGCCCCAACTTCGCCTGGTTCTCCATGCCGCTAATCCAGTTCCTCACCCTCAACGGCTTCTCGGTCTTCGTGCCCAACGTGCGCGGCAGTACCGGCTACGGGTTGAGCTACATGAAGCACGTAGACCACGACTGGGGCGGGCAGGACCGGCTAGACCACGTACACGCTATGAAGCTGCTGGCGGACGAACCCAGGGTGGACGTCAGGCGGGCGGGCGTGATAGGGCGCTCATACGGCGGCTACATGACGCTCACTATGGCGACCCGCCACCCTGAACTGTGGTCGGCGGCGGTGGATATGTTCGGCATCTATAACATCATCACCAGCATAGAGCGTTTCCCCGTGACCTGGAAGCCCTTCGCCTACCAGACGATCGGCCACCCTGAAAAGGAGCGCGATTTCCTCCTGGAGCGCTCTCCCTCCAGCTATATTGACAACATCTCGTGCCCGTTGCTGGTCATGCAGGGCGCGAACGACCCCCGCGTGGTCGAGAGGGAGTCGCGTGACGTAGTGGAGCAGTTGCGCGAAAGAGGCAAGGAAGTAGATTACGTGGTCTTCGAGAACGAGGGGCACGACGTAATCAAGTACGAGAACAAAGTGCGCTGTTACAACACCATAACCGAGTTCTTCAAGAAGCACCTGCGGCCAGAGTCTACCTCTAATTAGATGTTTTAAGCAAAGATAGAAATTCTAACATAAATAGAATTTCTAACCCGATTGAAAGTTCTAACCGCAAAGACGCAAAGTATCACAAAGTTCGCTAAGATTGTATGGTGCATGGCATTGAGGCTTGCAGCAGCCCGTTTTGCAACACTACCTGACCAACAATAGGGTTCTTAGCGAACTTTGTGATACTTTGCGAACTTTGTGATACCTTGCGCCTTTGCGGTTAGACATTCTAATTGCGGTTGAAGGGTACGTTTACCGCCGCGCCTGTTCCAACAGGGACTTTATCTCCTCAATGTGCTCGTAGGTGTGGTCGTAGAAGCCGGAGAGCCAGCCTCCCAGGTAGGTGTAGACTTGCTTGCGGGTAGAGGCTATCTGCTGGGGGAAGGCTGCCGTCAGTTCTGCGGTCTCGGCCTGGTTGCGGCGGAACTCTTCGGCTAAGGTATGCAGGGTAGAATAGACGGCTGTGACGGCCCGGAGGCGCTCTATGCCGTTGGTATGCCAGGGGTTGTTGTCTTCGGGCTGGGGCGCGTCCTCGATGGTGAGCGCCATCCATGTGTGGGTGTCGCGCTCCACGCAGATGAGGTGGGCCAGTATCTCCTTAGCGTTCCAGGCGTCGGCGCTGGGGCGGTACTCCGCTTCTTCCTCGGTAGCGCCCTCGATGCAGGCGGCAAGCTCAGCGTTGAGGGTGGCGTGCTGTTCGCGCATGCTCGCCAGCAATTCGGCGGGCGGCGGGGGAGTGGGTATTGGTGGGCGAGAGGTAAACTGTACCGTCGCGGTATGTTTCTCGCCTTCGCGGTAGAACGTCACCTGCGCCTGGTCCCCGGCTTTGTGCGCGCCAATCGCGTCAGCCATAGACTGGAAGCCCGTGATCGCATGCTCTCCTATGCCCACCAGCACGTCGTCGCGTTGCAGTCCGGCGCGCTGGGCGGCGCTCCCCTCGACCACGCCGCCTAACCATACTCCCTCGGTGACGGGCAGGCCCAGGCGCTCTACCAGGCCGGGGTTGAGATTGTCGTGGCCGGAAACGCCCAGCATCGGGCGGCGGGCAAAGCGCAAGTCTACCCCGCTCTCCAGGACCGATTGGAGGTTCTCTAGCCCATCTTCCCAGGCGCGGGCCGCATCGTCTGATGCCCCACCCTCTTCAAATCCACTGAGGGTGACGGTGATTGCGGTGCCGCTGCTGTCTTCGTCCGGCCCAAGCAGCACGCGCACCTGGGCAGTTTCCGGCCTGGAGTTGCTTGCCCAGGAGAAGGCAAGGCCCTCACCAGGCGTGATCTCGGAGAATGTGCCTGCCACGTAGTAACCGTTTTTCCACGAAACAAAGAGGGGGCCGCCCTCGCGTGCGTCTACTACGGCGGCATCGCAGAACCAGCCGCATAACGCCTGACGGTTGGTGAAGGCGCGGAACACCTCCCGTGGCGAGGCTTGCACGGCCCTGTTGAATACGAGGGTGTCCTGTTGAGTAAGCATCATTGCGTAACTCCTTCTTGCGAATCATCCTTCGACATTAGATAAATGTCTCTTAATGAATACAGCAATCGGAAGCGTGAGGTTCAAGACCCTGGAAGAGTCTTACGCGAATATTCTATTGTGCCTCCATCTGCGGAGCTTCCCGGCTTTTGCGTAGATGCCGCCAATAAAGAGCGCCCGCTACGACCACTCCGACAATAGCTGTGAATACCCAGCGCACCCACCAGTCGTGGCTGATGATGTGGTTGTCCAGCAGCCACTTATCGCTCGCTATCATGTCGCCCGCCAGCAGCACCAGCACCGCCGCTCCAACATAGGTAAGCCAGGTGAGCTTGTTCATAAGCACAGATACAAGGGTGCCACCCAGGACCAATATAACCATGCTCAGCGTCAGGCCGAAGAGCAGCAAAACGAGATCGCCCTGCGCCGCCGCGCCGACGGCCAGCACATTGTCTGTGCTCATCGTGATATCCGCGATGATGATAGTCCGCAGGGCATTGGCCATGCCCATGTCCGCCGATACGCGATGCGCGGCGCCATCCACATCGTCTTGCGCCAGCAAGTGATAAGTGATCCAAACCAGCACCAGGCCGCCTATCAATTGCAGCAAAGGCACCTGAAGTAAGAAGGTGGCGAGCGCGGTCAGCACTATACGCAAGACGATTGCCAGGCCACCACCCAACAGGACCGCCACTCGCTTTTGCCTGGGCGGGAGCTTGCGTACCGCCATGCCGATAACTACCGCATTGTCGCCGCTGAGCACCAGGTCTATGATGATAATGTTGAATAATGCCAGGAAAACCGTTTCCATCTGCCCGCCTTCCTCTGATCCCTTTACCAAGTACAGCCGGAGCATGTCGCGCTGAGGAACTCCATGCCGTGACCGCCCTGTATATTTTACCCGAAAGAGGCATTCTCGTGGCGCGCTCTACGTATGAGTATCGTATACTGGCCTTGAGAGGAGAGAATATGGAGTATCGAGACCTGGGGCAGAGCGGCCTGCGGGTGCCAGTGGTGGGCATGGGCACCTGGCAGACCTTCGACGTGCGTGGGGCCGGGCTGGAGCAGGAGAGACGCGCCGTAGTGGATGCGGCGTTGGATGCGGAAGCCTGCTTCTTCGATTCCTCCCCGATGTACGGGCAGGCGGAGCGAGTGCTGGGCGCGTGCCTCGAAGGGCGGCGCGAGGACGCAATAGTAGCTACCAAAGTGTGGTCGTCAAGCGTGTCCGAGGGGCGCGCCCAGGTGAAGCGCGCCCTCGGCTTCTTCGGGAGCTACGTTGATCTCTACCAGGTCCACAATTTGCTGGCCTGGCGAGAGCAGCTTTCACTGCTGGAAGAGATGCGAGAAGAGGGGCGTGTGCGTGCTATAGGAGCTACGCACTACAGCGCCTCGGCCTTCGCTGAATTGCGCCAGGTGATGCGCACGGGGCGCATATCAGCCATACAGATTCCCTATAACCCCATACAGCGAGAGGTTGAGCGTGACATCCTGCCGCTCGCAGCCGATCTGGGGCTGGGCGTGGTCGTAATGCGGCCTTTCGCGGAAGGCAGCCTGCTCAGGCGACCCTGGCCCTCAGATGACGATCTGAAGCCTCTCCAGCCCTTCAACGTGAGAACGTGGCCCCAGGCGCTGCTCAAGTGGATATTGAGCGACCCGCGCTGCCACGTCGCCATACCCGCCACTTCGAGCCAGAAGCGCATGCGCCACAACGCGGAAGCGGGCGAGCCTCCCTGGTTCGGGCCGGAGGAACGCGCACTGGTTGCCCGGCTCGCGAGCGGGGGCTAACCCCAAGACGCAAAGACGCCAAGGACGCGCCAAGAGTTCTATTGTTTTCTTTAAGATGCTGTAATGGTAATGACGGATACCTGGCGGCTTTGCGTCCTGGCGGTTAGCAAGGTGTCCCGCCTATAGTAATTCAGGGGAAGATAGCGCCAAAGCCTGCTCGAACTTGGAGAGAGGCTGCGGAGCGAGGCCGTACTCCTCCATCAGCACGCGAGATATTATCCGCAGGTCGGAAATGTCACCTTCGGGTAGCATCTCTACTTCTAGCTCGTAGGAGCGCACCGGCTCATTGGGCGTTTGTATGGCTACTTCGTCCAGGCTCATCTCGGCCACGCGCCGCGCTCCCTGGTAGAGATAAGAGACGGTGCGCGTCTGGTCTACCGTTACGAGGTCGCGCAGAGGTTGGCTGCCAGCTATCTCTTCCGCAAGGCTGCGCACTTCTCCATCGGGCCAGCCGGCTATGTCAGGGCCGGGCACGCCGATCTCGTATTCATCGCGCGTGTGGATAGGCCCACCGGCTTGCGGACCTATGCGCTTCAGGGTGAGTAACATTTCCCCGCTCTTTGTGTTCTCTCTGAGGCGCGCGGCAAACTGCCTGTTGTAAAAACTGTGGCTGCCGGTATCAACGTAGCGGTCGCGGACTTGCTTTATTGAGCCAGGCCGGCGCACGTAAGGGCCCAGCTGTTTGACGGCTTGCAGGCGGGCGAAAGTTACCTCGTCCGGCACCGTAAACTTGGCTTCCGTTTCTACTTGCAAATTACCGGCTCTCGCCCGCCTCTTCCGCGTATTGGCCCAGGCGCTCGTACTTCTGGCGGCGGGCTTCGAGCAGTTGCCTTGTGCCCTTCCTGGTGTTCAATGCGTAAGTGGCCTTTAGTTCAGCGAGGCAGCCGGAGATCGCCTGGCGTACCGACTCGATGGTGGAGGTGGGGTCGGTGTGCGCGCCGCCTTCCGGCTCAGGGATGATGCCGTCTATCACGCCCAACTCGTAGAGGTCGGGGGCGGTAATACGCATCGTTTCGGCGGCTGCGGATGCCCTGGCTGCGTCACGCCATAGTATGGTCGCGCTCGCTTCCGGGCTGGCTACCGAATAGATAGAGTTTTCAAGCATCAGCACGCGGTCGCCCACGCCGATCGCCAGCGCGCCTCCACTGCCGCCCTCGCCTATCACCGTCGCGATTAGCGGCACGTCCACCGTGAGCATCGTCACGAGGTTGGCCGCGATAGCCTGCCCGATGCCGCGCTCCTCCGACTGCACGCCCGGACTGGCTCCAGGCGTGTCTATGAAGGTGAGGATGGGGAAGCCGAAGCGGGCGGCGTGCACCATGAGCCTCTGCGCTTTGCGATAACCTTCAGGCTGGGGCATTCCGAAATTGCGCGCAAGGTTCTCTTTGGTGGTACGGCCCTTCTGCTGGCCGATGACCATCACGGTCTGCCCATCCAGGCTCGCCAATCCGCCGACTATGGCAGCGTCGTCGCCAAACAGTCGGTCGCCGTGCATCTCCACGAAGTCGGTGCAGAGCTTCTGTATGTAGTCGAGAGCATGCGGGCGGTCAGGGTGGCGCGCTATCTGTACGCGCTGCCATGCGGACACCTCAGGCTTAGAAGGCGCGGAGGGAGGTGCGTCGAGATTGCGCGTGATGCCAGGCGGCACCAGATCGCGATAAGCCCCGGCAGGCCCCCGGTGGTTCGTATTAAGCTCGTGCTTCGGTTCAGTTGCCATAATGGATTTTGGATTTTAGATTTTAGATTTTGGATTTTCGATTGTTCACGTCTAATCGGAAATCCAAAATCTAAAATGGCTAGTTGTTATACAGGCGTAATAGCTTGCTGATGACGAGCCGTAGCTCGCGGCGCGGCATGACCATGTCAATCATGCCATGCTTCAACAGGAACTCGGCGGTCTGGAAGTCGGGGGGCAGCTTCTGCTTGATAGTCTGCTCGATGACGCGAGGCCCGGCGAAGCCTATGAGAGCGCCCGGCTCGGCGATCACCACGTCGGCGGAAGACGCATAAGAGGCGGTGACGCCACCCATGCAGGGGTCGGTGAGCAAGGAGATGTGGGGCAGGCGCGCCTCCGCCAAGTCGGCCAGAACCGCGCTCGTCTTCGCCATTTGCATCAGGGAGAATATGCCTTCCTGCATGCGCGCGCCACCGGAGGCGGATACGGTTATCAGCCCGGCCTTCTTCTTCATCGCCAGTTGGGCAGCGCGCACCAGTAGCTCGCCGTATACCGACCCCATGCTCCCGCCGAGGAAGCGAAAGTCGGTAACGAAGAAGACCGCAGGCGAGTTCTCTATGCGCCCCATGCCGTAGATAGCGGCCTCGGTCAGCCCGGTCTTGGCCTGCGTCTCTTCAAGCTTGGTGGCGTACTTCTGTTCCAGCGACACGAATCCGATGGGGTCAACGGGCAGGATACCTTCTCCCTCCCGGCTGAAAGTATCGGGGTCGGCCAGGTAGGTTATGCGCTCGTTTGACGACAGGCGGAAGTGGTAGCCGCACTTCTGGCATACCTTGAGGTTATTCTCAAGCTCCCGCACGTAGAGCACTTCGTTGCACTTGAGGCACTTTGTCCAGATATCCTCCGGGGCGTCGCGGGGCGGCTTTTCCTGCCCCCGATCGTCCTGGCGTTTGTCCTGCCCTATGGAAAAGTAGCGCGGGCGGCGCAAGATGTCTCTCAAGTATAAAGTCTCCTCCGAATGTCAGCCCGAAAGGCCCATCTATTATAACATGTAAAGTGATGGTGGCAAGCAGTAGACGCTAAAAAAGAAGAAAATGGGCGGCGCAACCGCCCATTTTCTTCTTTTGAACTGAGGATTGTACGCCTGGTAAGCGTTACCTCTGAGAAGGTACTTCGCAGCCGGGGAAGTAAGTGTTGGACACTATCTTCGCCGCTTGCCCTCTCGTGATGTTGTTGGTCCATCTGAAGTACGGGCGGTTCTGCGGGTCGCACGGCTCGCCGCGCGTGGTGCCGCACTGGTAGCCGCCCATAATCAGGCGGGTAGACAACCTCTGTATCCAGGGATAGAAGGGGTTGTCCGCCGGTACGTCTGCGAAGAACTCGCCCGCAGGCGCGTCCCTGTAATCGGCGGCGCTGGAGACTATCTTGGATAGCTGCCCGCGTGTCGCCGAGGTGTTCGGGCGGAAGTAAGGCAGGTTGCCGGGGCCAACGCACGGCTCAGAAGGCAGCAGGCCGCAAGCATAGCCGCCCACAAGGTTCATCTTAGTCAGCCGGTTGATGTAGGCGTAGAAAGGACTGGCCGGGGGCACATCCTCGTATATCTGTGAGCCTGCGTCTGCGCCGAAGCCTGTGGCCTCTGACACAATCTTGGCGATCTGGCCGCGTGTGATGTCGTTGTTCGGGCGGAAGGTGCCGTCCGAGTAGCCGCCCAGGATGGCCTGGCATGCCAGGCAGCGCACGAACTGGTAGAAGGTGCTACCCTGCGCCACGTCGCTGAACTGGACCGAGCACGGCTCCATTGTCGCGGTAGGCTCAGGTGTAAGGGTCGAAGGAGGCGTGGGATCGCCAGGGCCGGGGCAGCCTGTCGCCGGGACGGGGTATATGTCGCCATGGCGCAGGTGGGCGGGAAGCGCGCTCTCGCTGATCTCGATCCTCACGTAAGGGTTGTGCGAAGACCCGGTGCGGTGGCAAAGCTCCACCCTGTTATTTGAGGGAGTGCCGGTGGCGGTACCACTCACAACAGTGCGTGTAGATGTAACCGCTACCGTACCGGTGCGGGTCGCCTGCGTGCCCGTAGCCATAGGCGTGCTGGTCATGGCCGTACTGGTGGCAAGGGCTGTGCGCGTCATAGTCGAAACGGAAGTGCTTGTACCTACAGGTGTGGAGGTTCCGGGCGTGCCGGTGGCTCTCGTGCCGGTGGCAATAGGCGTACCTGTAGCTCTTGTGCCCGTCGCTATAGGGGTGCCTGTCGCCCTGGTGCCTGTCGCAACAGGTGTGCCGGTAGCTCTAGTGCCGGTGGCTATTGGAGTGCCGGTGGCTCTAGTGCCGGTAGCCGCGGGGGTGCCTGTAGCTCTTGTGCCCGTCGCTACAGGGGTGCCTGTGGCCCTGGTGCCGGTGGCTGCTGGGGTTCCGGTCATCACCGTACCCGTAGCAGCAGGCGTGCCGGTAGCCCTGGTGCCGGTAGCCATAGGTGAGGCTGTCATGATGGTTCCGGTCGCTAGAGGCGTTCCGGTCCTTATGGCCGTCCCGGTGGCGAGCGTAGCTATAGGCGAGGCTGTCATTGCTGTGCCTGTAGCCATAGGCGTGCCGGTGGCTACCGTAGCTGTAAGAACAGGTGTGAGCGTGATCGTCAATACAGGAGTGCCCGTCACCGTGACGGTGCCTGTGCTTGTGATCGTGCCTGTGGCGGTCCCACCTGCGGGAGCCTGGCCCTGTATTGCTGGGGCGGGCATTCCTGCGAACGTCGTGCTCGCAAATACCCCTATACCCAGCAGCATCGCCAGCGCAAACGCCGGGAAAATGTACATCCAGTGCCTATTTTGGTCTCTTGCGTCCATATTGTTTGTTCCCTCCTGGCAAACCAGTAGTTACGCATGCGCGGCGCGACCATCGCGTTACGCTTGCGTGAATGCCCATATAATGTTGTTTTGCCGCCATGTTGAGGGTAAGTGTGAGTGCCTGGTAAAACGTAGCTGGTAGAACGTGGGCAAAATGATGCCGGTTCCTGGACCATGGGCTTATGGTTCAGTTCGGCCCTGGGAGGAGATGCCTGGGGTAGTCCTGGAATAGTATCTGCATGGGGTAGGCACAGCGCCCGTGTGCCCTGTTCCCGTGGTACTCGCTCTTCGGGAGAGATAAGAGCGAAATGTCAGCTTAACTGCAGTTACGTGTCACGCGGTAATGGTAGTTTTGGGAGGGAGTGTGGTGAGCACGTCATGTAGCTGAGCAGGACCCAGGTAAGAGAAGTATACCGAACGCCCCGGCACATGGCAAGGCCAAAAGCGAGAAATTTTGGTAAACAAAAGTGAATAATATGGCAGCAAGTAGAATCACTAGTTCAAAAACAAGAACACAGACGGCGCAACCGTCTGTGTTCTTGTTTTTGAACGTTCTTCTGGAATAGAGGTGAAGGTCTTACGGTGCCGGGGTGCTCGCAACCGGGGGCGGGACCAGTTCAGGCCCCAGCACGACAGTCATGGTGACCGTATCTGACGGGTTAATATTTCCACCTGGGGCGGGCTGTTGAGCGCCTGTGCCCTCGGTTGGGTAGCCGTTCGGGTCCTGGGCGGCCCGGTTCTTCCAATCCGTCCAGCCGCCGAGGAGCACCTGGAGGTTGTTGTAATCGAACTGGTAATCTCTGTGGAGCTTCTGCGCCACACGGGCGCTTTCATTCTCGGCAGGTCATTGACAGTAGGCGACGATAAGCCTGTCTTTCGGGAACTCGGCGATGCGTGCGTCCACCTCGGCTTCCGGGATCGAGATCGCACCCACGATATGCCCTTCGTCGTAGGCAGCCTTCGGGCGCACGTCAACGATAAAGGGGCGTTTGGCGGGGTCGTCGTACAACGCCTTGAATTGCTCCATCGGCATACGAGGGGCAGGCTGCTCCGTCGGAGCCGGGGTGATTATTGCGCCGGAAGCGTCTGACGCGGGAATGGGCGTATTCACCACGCCCGCCCCGGAGTTGTTATTACTGTTGTTATTGTTGCCGCTGTTGCCTGTGGTGAGAAGGAATATCACCACCATCAAACCAACGACCAGCGCGCCGATGATTCCACCCATGAGGAATGGAAACGGGTCGCGGCGGGGTGGTGGAGGCGGGGGTGCGTAGCGCCTTGCGGTGGGAGTAGGGCGAGTCCTGGGGGACGTGCTCGTGCTCCGAGTAGGCACTTTGTCTCTAGGCCGTTCTTGGCTCATGGAGTTGTGTTTCTCCTCCTAGGGGTATACCCTGTGGTCTATGTGAGACTGCCGGGCGGTAGCCGCGCCACCCGGAGTCCTGGCCGGTACGTTTAGCGGGCCTGCCGGACCTGCTGCAAATAGGCTTCCATCATCGGCATATCCATTGGGCCTATCTTGGCGGCGCGGATTATGCCTGCCTCGTCTATGAAGTAAGAACTGGGTACGGCCTGCACGATGTACTCTTGGGCGATCGCGGTGTCGGAGTCGTGGACGAAGGTCCAACTGTAGGGATTCTGTTGGATGAAGCTCAACACAGTTCCGGGGTCGTCACGAGGGGCCATCGAGACGCCGATAACCTCTATCTCGTCCTTGTGCTGCTGGTAGAACTTCTGCATCTCCGGCATCTCGGCGCGACATGGAGGGCACCACGTTCCCCAGAAGTTGACGAAGACCGGCCTGCCCCGCAGCGACGAGAGTTGCAGGCTCTTGTTATCGCGGACATTCACCAATTGGAAGTCGGGGGCGCACTCACCAACCCTGGGCGCGCCACCCGCGTTGGCGCAATTCTTTACGCCGGAAACAGTGGGCGTTTTTCGCGAGCCAAGCAGGAATATTACCACCGAAAAGACCGCCACCAGTAATAGCAGCGATCCAATCAGGGCCATAGCGCGACCAGGGTTGCTGAACAACCCTACAGGCTGCGCCTGGGCATACTGCGCGTCATGCAAACCCTCTTCTGCTTCGTCTACGCCACTGCCTACGGGACGGGCTTTCCGTGTATATATTGTATTGCTCATATGTTATACCTCTTGCTATAAAGAGAGGCCCAACTACCCACCGGCAGCGCGCCGCGTTGCCGTTACTATAAGTGTATCTGATTGTAATGCCTGTGTCAATCGTTCCGAGTACCGAGTACCGAGTGCTCTATGCAATACGACATAGGCAGGTACGTTTCACGTTACGCCTACCCGACTATATCCTCGCCGCCGTCTACGTGGAGCACGTTGCCTGTTACCCAATCGGCGGCGGGGCCGGGCTTCGCGAGGAGGGCTATCAAGCGGGCGACGTCTTGTGGCATCGTTAGCCGCCCGGATGGATTACGGGCCAGCGCTCCCTCGACCAACCGCTCGCTGCCGGGTATGCGGCGCAGAGCGGGGGTGTCGGTGACGCCCGCGAGTATCGAGTTGGCGGTTATGCCGCGCGGGGCCAGCTCGGATGCAAGCTGGCGGATGTGCGATTCGAGGGAGGCCTTGGCCGCCGACACAGCGCCATAATTGGGCACGACTCTGTGCGAGCCTGCCGAAGTCATGGCGAAGATGCGGCCCCCTCGCCGTAAGAGGTTGCGGGCCACGAGGTCCTGCGTCCAGTAGACCAGGGAGTGGGCCATCACGTCCAGGGTCATGTCCATCTGCGCCTGCGTGATGGCGTCTTCCGGGTTGTCGGTCACGAACGGCTTCAAGCTGCCGAACGCCAGCGAGTGCATGAAGACTCGGAAGCCGGAGCCTCCCATAGCCTCCGCCATCTTGTCAAGCGCCTCGCGCCTGCGGTCGGGATTGGCCGCGTTGATGTTAAAAGGCAGGTACTTGCGTCCCGCCGCCTCTATGCGCTCTTTCGTTTCGGCAAAGGCGTCCTGGTCGGTGGGGCGTCTCAGGTGCACGCCACAGATGTTGAGGCCCGCTTCTTCCGCCAGGGCTGCGGCGGTAGCTGCCCCAAACCCCGAAGATGACCCCAGTATCAGCGCCCAGCCCAGGTCGCCGCCTTCCTGCTCTTGGGTGCCTACAGTATTGTCGCCGCTCGAATTACTATCCATGTAATATATTCTCCTGCAAAAGGGATAAGCGGCTTTATTATAGCATATAGGTACAGTCTAAGGGGTCAGGGATCAGGGGTTAGGGGTCAGAACTTGTTCTCACGCAGAGTTGTGCGACTTAGGCTTATGCTGAGCTATTCGTCGCGGCTTTAGAATGTGGGCATGTTATACTATAGAATATTACACTTTGGAGCCTGACATGGCCTTTTCAATCGCAGAGGAACCAGTACCCCTGAAGGTAGATGCGGATGGAGTCGTGCGCGTCGGCGGGACACGTGTAACACTCGATACCGTTGTGTACGCGTTTAAGCAAGGCGCAACTGCCGAGGAGATATTACAGCAGTATCCATCTCTACAGCTAGCCGACATCTATTCTGCGATAGGGTATTATCTGCACAGGCAATCCGAGGTCGAAACGTATTTGCGGGAGCGAGAACTGCAAGCAGAGGAAGTTAGGGCGAAATACTCGCAGCCTGTTGATGTACAAGGGCTGCGTGAGCGATTATTGGCGCGGCGGCCATCCGCACGGGAAGAAGAGTTCCAAAGAATGGCCCAACTATGGTCCGAGTATGTAAGGGCAAGACTGGACCTGCAGCAAGCAAATTTCTTCCGATCTTACAAATCTGCTGAAACAGACCTGGCGGAATGGCTTGTTAAGGCTATCTTCCGGGGAAAATTGGTAGCCAGCAAGTCAAGTCCTGATTATGACGTGGTTGCTGGCAATATGAGGATTGAGGTAAAGAGTATCAACAAGAAAGCGGGTAATAGGAACGGCTATAAAATTGATGAAACAGACAAGAAAAACAACCCTGATATCGGTGCTACGCATTATGCTTTTGTCTGTTTTAAAGACTTTATGCCCGATGCTATATTTCTTGTCCCTGAAGGTTTCGTAAGGAGTTTCCCTCGTACACGTATACGCCGCGCAGACCTCGAACGTGATAAGGAGTTTAGGGTGGATTGGGACTTAACTTCCTTTACGCGAGTGGCTTCTGCATGGAGCTTACAAGAGAGCGCGTAGTTTAGGTGTCAGATAGGATGATACCTATTCGGCTAGCTGCTGACGAGAACTTCAACAATGACATCGTGCGTGGACTGCGACGGCTCAAACCGGAACTTGATCTTGTGCGTGTTCAAGATGTGGGGCTTGCGGGCGCAGGAGATCCTAGGATTTTGGAGTGGGCAGCAATAGAGGGACGCATACTGCTTACGCACGACGTTGCGACAATTACTCGATACGCATATGCCCGTGTCAATCTAGGCTACGCAATGCCAGGGGTGTTTGCGGTAAACTCTGAACTTTTAGCTGGCCTTGCCATCAACGAGATCGTTTTATTGCTTGAGTGCAGTTTCGAGGGCGAGTGGGAAAATAGGGTGTGTTACATACCACTATAGTAGTGTTTTACCATCTCACCCGAACATCTCCCACCCGCCGCGTGACTTTCTGCTCGT
This sequence comes from Chloroflexia bacterium, assembly GCA_036399775.1. Lineage (GTDB taxonomy): Bacteria > Chloroflexota > Chloroflexia > QHBQ01 > JADMIH01 > JADMIH01. The sequence continues at coordinate 16,193 of DASWMJ010000098.1, forward strand.
CAAGGTGCTCTAGCAAGGGGATCGCGTACTTGCGGGTGGTGCCGAAGAGGTCGCGCATGGCGGCTACGTTTATCTCGCCGCGCTCACCAATCGCTTTGAGTATGACTTCGCGTATCTCGTCGTAGGCGGAGCGTGTGTAGTATAAACCCTCGTCAATCTTCACAAGCTCTCCTGCCTCTACCAGGGAGGCCAGCACGTCAGGCTCCACGCCTAACTCCAAGGGTGAGGGAGGCGAATATGGGCTTTCGGCGTGGGCTTGTCGCAGACGCTTTACTTGTTCTTGCTGTGCGGGGGTATATGTAGGCTCGTGTGCAGGCAGCCGGTATGTGGTGGCATCTTCTCCTAGCAACCCCCGGACGACACCCAAAGACATGACGTGCGGGAACGCCCTGGCAGGCACGATCTGGCTGAGGCGGCTGCGTAATTCCTCCTTGCTCATACCGCGCCGGAGAGGCTGCTGCCGGTGGTAGTGCCTAAGGAGTGTTTCCACTCGTTGCATAAGGGCAGTCCACGCCTCGGTGGAAATTACAAATGCGGAATGCGGAATGCGGAATGCGGAGTCTTGAGAGCCACTTAGTTGTAGAACGCGCCCGGCCTCAAGCAGCGTGGCTAGTGCTTGCAGGGCTTGTTCTTTATCGAGGCCGGACTTCTCTATTGCTTCTTTTACTTCAAGGGGCATGCTCCCCAGGGCTTCCAGCATTAGCTCGTCGGGGGTGCCGCGCTGCAAGGTGTTGAGGGTTTGCAGGGTCTGCTCGTGGAAGCGTTTGTGCCGCCTGGGGCGCGGGTCTACCACCTGCCCGCCGCCTATAGTGAGGCTGGGGGAGGGGCGGCGCACGATATAGCGGTCGCCTTTCGCTACGGCTATCGGGTCGCGCAGACGTAACTGCGCCCATGCGTTGCCGCCCGGCTCCAGCCGCTCGGTGTCGAGAAGGGTTATCTGCGCGGGTGTCTCTGCCGCGCCTGTAAAGAAGTCCAGCAAATCGTTTTGTTCAATGGGCGCTGGCGCGTCGGGCAGCAAATCGAGATAGATGTCAACGCGATTGGTCGGCTCAAGCCAACCCGGGATTGTGAGCACCATACCACGCGCAAGCTGCTCCACGTCCAGCCCGGCCAGGTTCACCGCCACACGGTTCCCCGGCCCTATGGTGTCAACTTTGTGCTTGTGGCTTTGCAGACCCCTTACCCGCGCCTTCAGGCCGGGAGGCAACACTACCAACTCCTGCCCGACGCGTAACGTGCCGTCGATGAGCGTGCCGGTGACCACCGTACCGAAGCCCGCTATCGTGAAGACACGGTCTATGGGGAGTCGGGGACGGCCTTTATCAGCACGCTGTTCCGTGCCTTCAAGCAGGCGGTCTATCTCTATAAGTAGAATATCCAGCCCAACACCTGTGCGCGCTGATACGGGCACTATGGCTGCGGCTTCCAGGGTGGTACCGCGCAGGCGTTCCTTGACTTCCTCCACCATCAGCGCGAGCCACTCGTCGTCTACAGTGTCGCGCTTGGTTAGCACCACTATGCCCCTCTCCACACCCAGCAACTGGAGTATGTCCAGGTGCTCGTGCGTCTGCGGCATGGTGCCTTCGTCGGCGGCTATGATGAGCAGAGCGGCATCGAGGCCGCCCGCACCCGCCAGCATATTCTTGATGAACCGCTCGTGCCCAGGCACGTCCACCACCGACACCTCGCGCCCGGAAGGCAGCGTCAGCCAGGCGAAGCCGAGGTCGATCGTCATCTCGCGCGCTTTCTCTTCCTGGAGACGATCGGGGTCTATGCCCGTCAGGGCCTTGACGAGTGTAGATTTGCCGTGATCGACGTGCCCGGCGGTGCCAAGTACATACATAAAGGAGACTTTCTATTGGGGTCGCTGGTAGAGAATGAGCGTTCGGGCCAGGTTGCTGTCTGCCGATAGGCCGGGCAGCAACGAGTAATCCCACACCCAGAGCATTTGAAATGTAACATGAACCGAGACAGTCCAACAAGGCAAATTGGTTACAAGTAGGGCTGTGTCAAAGTCGCGCCTTCTGCTTTTACATCCCAAACGAAGGGAAGTTTTATTTTGTGTTTGTACGAAAATTGGCGGCGGAGCCACCAATTTTCGTACAAACACAATTTCTTTTTTCTAGTAGTAAGGTGTTTTAGCGACTTTGACACAGCGCCAGGTTAGAAGGGTGCTACCTTGCCCCACATGGCTCCCTCCAGTATAATTGAGGGTTGAAGGTACTTGCCGGGGTGCGGCTACGTTGCGCCGTGCATCTTCGGCGGAACAGGAAAGGGGTTATGGAGTGGCAATGCTCGGCGATACGTTGCGCGACGCTCGGCAGGCGAGGGGTATCTCGCTTGAGACAGCCGAGCGCGAGACTAAGATACGCGCCAAGTATATAAGCGCCCTTGAGGACGACAACCTAGCGGGGCTGCCGGGGCCTGTCTATGCGCGGGGCTTCCTGCGGAACTACGCCGCTTACTTGGGGCTGGACCCCGACGACGCTATCGATATGTTCGACAGCCAGAGCCAGCCCACCCGCAACAAGATACGCGCCGCCAGGGGAGAACCGGTCCCCAGGAGCAAGACGCGAGGCTCGGACAAGATCAATATCCAGCCGCTAAGCCCGGAGCCTATTGACACGCGGGTGCGCTTCGGCTCATCTTACATAGCTATCTCCTTGCTCGCCCTGCCCCTAATTATCGCCTTCTACTTCATCTACAGCGCATACGCGGGCCGCAGCCGCGAAACGCTGCCGATCGATACCACCGCGCTATCCCGCCCACCTACACTCACGGCTATGCCTATACCATCACTGGTAGCGGGCGGGCCGGGCGGGGGCGAGTACCAGACGCCCACGACATATGTGCCACAGACGCCGGGCGAGGTAATCACAGCCACGCTCACTGCTACTTCTACGCTGGCGATTGCGGACACGTCGCCCACGACGCGCCCCGCGGGAGATAAAGTCACGGTCAAGGTCGTGACTACGCGGGACGCATGGATGCGGGTGCTGGTGGACGGCGTGCAGCAATACAACGGCACATTGCCCAAAGGCTCTACGCGGCAGTGGACCGGCGACGACATCATCCGCATTCGCACGGGCCGCGCCGACTCCGTCCAGGTGACGGTAAACGGCGAGGAGATCGGCTTGATGGGGGACCCGGACAATCTCATCGTAGAAAAGGAATGGGATCGCTCAAGCCAGGAGCGAGTAATCACGAGATAGGGACCAGGGGCCAGGGGTCAGGGATCAGAATAATAACACTGCTGACCCTAACCCCTGGTCCCTGACCCCTGGAGGATTTATGGCCGACACGTTTTCTTTTGATGTAGTTAGCGATTTCGACAAGCAAGAGATGGTCAACGTCGTGGACCAGACGGTGCGCGAGGTGCATACTCGCTACGACCTGAAGGACAGCAAGACGGAGATCACCCTTGAGGGCAACAAGATCACCGTCAACACCGACAGCGAGTACCACCTTACGGCCATCAAGGACATCCTCCAGAGCAAGGCCGTCAAGCGTGGGCTGTCGCTCAAGGTGTTCAGCTTCGGCAAGGCCGAGCAGGCGTCGGGCGGGCGCGTGCGGCAGGTGATTGACCTCAAAAAGGGCATAGCCGAAGACCTCGCCAAGAGTTTGGTAAAGGATATAAAGTCGAACTTCCCGAAGGTGCAATCACAAATACAAGGTGACGCCCTACGCATAACAGCCAAGAGCAAGGACGAGCTGCAAAAGGTCATCCAGCATCTACGCGGCAAAGAGAACGATTTATCTGTGGCTCTCCAATTCACGAATTATCGGTAGAAGTTAGAAATCAGAAATCAGAAATCAGAAATCAGAAGTTAGCTTTCCCGGTGATTTTCTAACTGCAAGCGGCAAGCTGCTCTGATCAAGAGCCAACAGCCTTTCTTGATTTCTGACTCCTAGCTTCTAATTTGCTGAAGGACATCATGCCTAAATTCAACGTCGTAACACTGGGATGCGAAAAGAACAACGTAGATAGCGAAGGGATGAGCGCGCTGCTCACCGAGGCGGGGTACGAGCAGAGCGCGCGCCCTGAGGACTCGGACGTGCTGCTCGTCAACACCTGCGCCTTCTTGCAGGCAGCCGTAGACGAGTCGTTGGGAGAGCTGCGGGCGCTTGCTGAGAAGAAGCGGGACGACCAGGTGCTTATCGCCGCCGGATGCATGAGCCAGCGGTATTCCTCCGACATACCTGTCTGGGTCCCCGGAGTGGATGGCGTTATTTCCACCCGCACTTGGCCTGAGATAGTAGGCTTCGTAGAAAGCGTGAGACAGAAGAGGGGCGAGGAGCGAGGGGCGGGGGGTGAGGGGTTAGACGTTGCGGAAACCCTGGCCTCCG
>DASWMJ010000099.1:0-73676 GCA_036399775.1 Chloroflexia bacterium
ATTCCGAGCCGACGACGACGACACGCAGTACGACGCCGGGTACACGCTGGTGACGGTACCGGTAGCGGCGACGGGGAGCGTGATACTGAGGATCGAGGAGCACAACGAGGAAGGGACGGGAGTGATCAACTTCTCGGTAGACGACGTATCGCTGACGACAGGAGGGGGCTGTGCGACGGTCGTAGCCACGGCCACGGCCACGGCCACGGCCACGGCAGTAGCCTCCAACACCGCCGTACCTAGCAACACAGTGCCACCCACGAGCACCAGAACATCTACGGCGGTAGCAACCGCGACGACAGGTGTTGTATCTACCGTCCCACCTACACGCACCACCGTGCCGCCTACGGTTTGCCCGTTGGAGTTCACGGACGTGCCTACGACCAACGAGTTCTACCCGTTCATCAAGTGCCTGGTGTGCCGCTTCATCATCTCAGGCTACAGCGACCACACCTTCCGGCCTAACAACAACATAGTGAGAGGCCAGATAGCCAAGATGGTCTCCAACTCCGCAGGCTTCTCCGAGCCGGCAGGAGCGCAGATCTACGAGGACGTTCCGCCGTCCAACGAGTTCTACGAGTGGATCAACAGGCTGACGATGCGGGGCATCATGACTGGGTATCCATGCGGCTCCAACATCTATGAGCCTTGCGGCACCAGCAACAGGCCGTACTTCAGGTGGAATGCAAACGCCACCAGGGGTCAGCTATCCAAGATCGTTGCAGGCGGCGCAGGTCTCAAAGACCCGCCGGGAGCGCAGAGATACACCGACGTACCTTCGACCAACACGTTCTTCACCCCAATACAGCAGCTATCCAACCTGGGCGTGATGAGTGGGTACCCGTGCGGTGGCGTCAACCCGCAGACCGGCCAGGTAGAGACATGCGACAGCGCTAACAGGCCGTACTTCAGACCTAACAACACCGCGACAAGGGCGCAGGCGTCGAAGATTGTCTCTCAGACCTTCTTCCCCGGCTGCATCCAATCCAGCGCGGCTGACAGCACGAGCAACTCCCCATATGCGAGAAATCCTAATGGGAAGCAGAGCGATCCTCTGAGGCTCACGTCGTCTCAGGATGCGAAGAACGGCAGGTAACAGCGACTAACAACCCGGCGGCCCGGCGTGGCATCACTGCTCATGCCGGACCGCCCTAGCACAAAGGGTATTCCAAAAACAAGAAAATGGGCGGCTGAGCCGCCCATTTTCTTGTTTTTGGAATAGGGGTTCCATGTTAGCCAATGGTAGAATATAGTGACTATGAGATTTAGTATCACGCGCAGAAACCTTATGGGGCAGGTGGCTGCATGCTGCGCGCTCTTGCCGGCGCTCGCGGCGTGCTCAGGGCCATCGCTCGACATCCCGCCCACGCCTACACCTAACCCCTCCGCCGCAAGCATGGTTTCCAACCACCAGCACGGGGAGAGTGGGCCTAACGCGCGCCTAATCACACGGTATGGCGGGCCTGTGGCGGTGGAATTGAGCACGCAGCCGGAGAAGCCTCAACCCAACGTCCCATTCACCATCACCTATAGCCTCAAAGATAAGGATGGGAGTGGGCTGGCGGGAGATGGGCTGCGATTGACACACGAACGGCTGATGCACCTGATCGTAGTGAGCCAGGACTTGCAGCACTTCGCCCACATCCATCCCCAGGATATGGGGGATGGGCGTTATACGGTCGGCGCGAGCCTGGAAGCTGCGGGGAAGTACTTGCTGTTCAACGAATTCGTCATGGCGGACGGCACGACCCAGATAGAGCGCAACGTGGTAGCTACCAGGGGCGCTGAGGACGCAGACACCCCGGCGGCCCTGGTGCCCAATGTAGGCCAACCTCAACAAGTGGATGGGCTTACGGTCACACTAACGAGTGCGGCATCCAAAGTGCGCCGCCGCGCTCCGGCCACATTCAACCTCAATGTGAGTAAGGACGGCCGGCCCGTCGCCGATCTGCAACCCTTCCTGGGCGCGGCCTGCCACGTTGTGATAGTCAGCGCGGATACGAAGCAGTTCGCGCATACGCATGGCGACGTGCCTGGAGGTGCCATGTCAGGCGACATGAGCGGCATGAATATGGGTACGATGGCGATGCCCACTCCCCCTGCCCGCTTCGGCCCTGCTTTGCAATTTACCCATACCTTCATGCAGCCCGGCCTTTACCGGGTATGGGTGCAGTTCGGGCACGAGAATAAGGTGGTAACTGTGGCATACAATGTGCAAGTGGTCAAGTAGCAAACGGGGTACTTCCACTATCATCCCCTGCGGGAGCAGGCACCCCAAATCCTCCCAAATACTCGCCCGGCCAGGTCCCTCTAAATTCTCAGCTTAGGAGTGGTCGCCATGAATAGAATATCTACTTTCCTACTCAGCGTATGGGTGAGGCGCGTTTTGGGCACGCTGCTGATTGTGGTTGTGCTGGCCGCATCCGGCTCGGCCAGCGCGTATGCAAGCGATGAGCGGGCCGCGAACCAGGCCAGCAGCGATACCGCTCTGGCCCCCCGCACCGGCAAGTGGATAGACATAGACCTCAGCGAGCAGAGGCTTCGCGCCTACCAGGGGAGCAAGCAGGTCTATTCGGTGAGAATAAGCTCAGGCACCGTAAAGCACCCGACGGTGGTAGGCACGTTCCGGGTCTACGCCAAGCTGAAATCGCAGAGGATGCGCGGGGGCACCGGGGCCGAACGCTACGACCTGCCCAACGTGCCCAACGTAATGTACTTCCACGCGGGCTACGCCATACACGGCGCGTACTGGCACAACAACTTCGGGAGGCCGATGAGTCACGGCTGCATCAACGTGCCATTGGGCGCGGCCAAGTGGCTATATAATTGGGCGGGGATGGGCACTACTGTGGTGGTGCATAGGTAGTCTCGGATTGCTGCTTAGCTTGGGTGCTGCTGGATAAGCTAAGAGATGTGGGCAAGACAGGCGGGTCGCGTGCTTTCAGTCTAAAGTCGTACGTTCCCCGCCACTCCTGCTCGTACCATGAAACGCTAAAGTCTACCAATTTGTAGGCTTCGTAAATGTGCCGCCTGCGTCGGTGAGAGTATCTGGGAACAAACTGCCTTTAAGGTGCTTGGTCTTGATCTCTCGAAAGAAGCTAGCTGTTTTTTGGAGGCTAACGCTGGGTCGGTCACGGTGCGGAGTAAAAACACCGACCACCTTGCCTATTTCATCTTTAACAATACGCACTGATTCCCGTAAATCAGAGTCGTTAGAGATGACGAGAGCAGCCTCATAGCGACCTAGATGTGCATCGTGTATTAGATGGGCTGCTAGATTTACATCAGTGCCTTTTTCCTCGGACCTATACACCTTAACCATCGTGGGTTTTATCCCGATAACATTAATCCCTTGAGCTGCTTGTGCTTTGAGGTTATCAACAGAAGCGGCTTCGGGCAATCGAGTTTTCTTGGTGAGGAAGTGACCTTCAATAATCGTTACACATCCAAGTGTCCGCAATGCACGCCAATAGGTAAGTTGTCGGTAAGGCTGCGCAGGATCGTCAACACGAGCATCAACTTGCGCAGTGAAGTACTTAATATGTACTATCTAGTCATTGGGGAGCAAGGCTTGAGAGAACTTTAGCAAATCAAGCCACTTGTAGGAGGTGTTACGGATTGCTCCATTGTAGAGGTTGAAGCCATCGATATAGACCCATACATTCATGCTACGGTGCTTCTCCCACAGGAAACAGCGGAGGCCACCTGTTTAAGGGTGGCCTCACAGCCTATGCCGCAGCATAGACGGGGTATGGAATAATTATAGCGTATGCCTCATCTGAAGTCAAGCCCCATTTTTATGTGCTAGGTCAGATATGTCTATGCCATTCGCACGCGAAGCGATCAGAGGCGTTTGAGGAAGTGCTGGAAAGCCCTTAAGCGCTAGCGCGACCTCATTATCTTCGCCAGGTACTCTTCGACTGGAGCTTTGTGGCCTGCCATGTTCTCAAGGCCGCCCATATGCACGGCCTGCACCACGCCCTCTGCGTCTATGAAGAAGTGGCTGGGTAGGCCACCTATGAGGTAGCGGTCGGTTGTGGTGCCCTCTGGGTCGAGCACGAAGGTCCAGGTGTAAGCGCCCTCTTTGACGTATTGCTGCACCTGGCTATCGCTTTCCTGCACGTTCACGCCGACGATGGCAAGACCCTGGGCATGGTACTTCTCGTAGAACTGCTGCATCTGCGGCATCTCTTGTCGGCAGGGCGGGCACCAGGTCGCCCAGAAGTTGATCCACACCGGCTTGCCTTTCAAGGAGGCGAGGCTGACGCTCTCTCCCGTGAGCGCGTCTACCAGGGTGAAATCGGGCGCGAGCGCACCCACTCTCGCGCCTGTGGAGAGGTCGCCTGAGCGGGACGGCGTGCTGGTGGCAGGCATCATCTCCGGGTCCTGCACGGGTATATCGGGTGCGCCCGTAACGCCGACGTACACTATCAGCGCAGCCGATACAATCACGCACAGCATGGCTAACGCCAGGACGCCGAGCAGGATATAGAAAGCCGCGGAACCAACGAATTTCCGAGAACGTGGGTCATTGGTGCTCGTATAGGGAGGCATGCCGGGTGGGCCGGGTGTGGGAGGGGTGTTGCTGCTTTGCATGTCGTCATCCTTGTGCGGCTATTGCACGATGAGGTAGCCGGGGTCCATCATCTGCATGCCGCAGTTGATCTGGTACACGCCCGGCTGGGTGGGGGTGAAGTCCATCGAGGTGACTTCACCTGGGTTGGCTACGCCGTGTACCCCCGCGCCTTCCACTTCGAGCCCGCGAAGTGCGACGTAGCGGCCTCAGCCGGGGTCCCGCCCTTCCGTGCGGAGGTTGATATGGACCGGCACGCCCTTCTGCACCTTGATGACGTTGGGGCTGTAGCTCATGGTGTCGCCATTTACCACGAGTTCCAGGCTCTGCTTGCCGTCCGGTTGCACAGGCACGACAGCCGCTTTAGCTTCCAGATTCTGCACGAAGTCGGCAGGTAGGTTGAGCGGGTTAGCGAAGCTGGTCGCGCCTGGCCTCGCACCCTGACCAGACAGCCACCATCCAGCTAGAATGACCACGATAGCAATAGCAGTGACCACCCCAACCCACGAAATAGGGGCTTCGCGGCGTGCTTTTCCGGCGCTATGCTCCTGTATGGCCTGGTATGTAGAGATTTCCGATAAAGAGGCTTCGGCCTTGCTGGCTGCCAGCAGGCGATCGTATGCGTCGCGCCTTGCGGGGTGCGTGAGGGTACCCAGGGCTATCTCTAGTTGCTGTACGCCTGCTTCGTCTGTGGTGGCAAGCTGCCTGAGGTATGCCTGGGTGATCTGCTCGCTGTCAGCCTGGGGGTGAAGGCCGAGTAGAACGTAATAGTCGGGTACGGGCAAGGAGTGTGGGGTAAGTGAAGCCTGGTCCTGCGCTTCAAGGGCTTCGATTGCTACGGCGCGGGTGAAGATGGGCATGAGGCGGTGGAGAGCGGCGTGCTCAGGCGCGCTTCGCTCGATGAGGAGGACGAGGCCGACCATGCCTGCCAGGTAGATGGCGGCCAGGAGCGCGGCGGTCCACATGATGTACGGGGGCCACACCAGCATGACCATGAGCATAGCGCCCATCGAACCGCCCATGACGCCGCCCATAGCGCCATCCATGACGCCCATGAGGCTGCCAGCGCGCCCAAAGTACGCGCCCATCGAGAGGCCCATGAGTATGCCGAAGAGGTTGCCCCAGAACATAGCGCCCGTGATAGCGGCGGCGGCATAGCCTAGCAGGAAGCCATTGAGCATGCCCATAGTCATACCGGCCATCATGCCGGTCATCTCCGTGTACGCCTCACGGAAGCGCCCCAGGTGCAGCCCGACCAGCACGCTGATAAGAAGCGTGGCTGCGATGTAAACTATCCAGACCCAGGTCATATATGTCCTTTCCGAGGGGTCAGGGATCAGGGGTCAGGGATCAGGACCAATCAGCCTTCATTTTAGCATGGCCGGGTGAAGGTGTGGGTGTAATTGGGTGCATAAGTGGTGAATTACCACAGAACCCTAATCCCTAACCCCTAACCCCTGGCCCCTGACCCCTTAGCTGGGGTGGACACCCGTCGTTCGCGTGGCCTGGCGGGTTGGGGTGGGGGCTACGGGGCGTGGAGGGGGTTCGCTGACCGGCTCAGGCTTGCTATCGCTCAGGTTGGGGGGCGGGCGCAGGGCCACCTTTAGCACGGCGTCGAGGTCGTCCACCGCTACCATCTCCAACTCGCGGCGCACCTTCTGGGGTATCTCGTCCAGGTCTTTCTCGTTCTTGCGCGGCAGGATGAAGGTAGATATGCCTGCGCGGTGGGCTGCCAGCACTTTCTCTTTCAGGCCGCCAATCGGTAGCACCTTGCCGCGCAAGGTGATCTCGCCGGTCATCGCCACGTCGCGGCGCACCTTGCGGGCGGTGAGGGCCGACACCAGGGCCGTGCCCAGGGTGACGCCCGCCGAAGGGCCGTCCTTGGGGATAGCGCCCGCCGGGACGTGGACGTGGATGTCGGTCTTCTCGAAGCGGGCGGGGTCAATGCCAAGCTGGCGGGCGCGGGTGCGGGCGTAGGAGAGCGCGGCCTGGGCCGACTCCTTCATCACGTCGCCCAACTGCCCGGTGAGGAGCAGGCTACCCTTGCCTTCCATGAGTGTGACTTCCACACTGATGATGTCGCCGCCCATCGGGGTCCAGTACACGCCCGTCGCCAGGCCAGCCTCGTCTTCCTCTTCGGCCATGCCGTAGGAGAAGCGGGGTGCGCCCAGGTATCGCTCAAGGTCGTTCTCACGTATGGTGCGAGGGCGGTGGCGCTTGCCATCGCTACCGGCGGGCAAGACCTCAACGGGCGCGGGTGCCATATCGGAAACGGCGTCCTGCTCCTGTGCGGCCTCTATCTTCTCTATGGCGTCAATCTCAGCCTGGTATTGGGTCAGAAGCGCGTCCTCCGGCAGAGGCTCGGTCGGATGCTCGGTCAAGTGCGGATTGCTGAGTGCGGAGTGCGGAATATCGCCGGATAACTGCTCGCTAACTCCTGGCCCTTCGTCCGGGGGCATCGCCTCGGCTACGCGCTTGGCGATCTTGCGGCAGATAGCGCCTATCTCGCGCTCAAGGTTGCGGACCCCAGCTTCGTGCGTATACTCGCGGATGATGCGCCTTATTGCCCCGTCCGTCACCTTGATATGCGCGGGGGTCAGGCCGTGCTCCTCTACCTGGCGGGGCGCGAGGAACTGACGGGCGATGTGGTACTTCTCGTCTTCGATGTAGCCTGGAAGCTCTATCACTTCCATGCGGTCCAGGAGGGCGGGCGGCACCGGGTCGAGCAGGTTGGCGGTCATGATGAACATGACCTTCGACAGGTTGTAGGGCACGTCGAGGTAGTGGTCGGAGAAGGCGTTGTTCTGCTCAGGGTCGAGCACCTCAAGGAGCGCGGCTGAGGGGTCGCCCCTGAAGTCCGCGCCTACTTTGTCTATCTCGTCCAGCATGAATACGGGGTTGACGGTGCCTGCGGTCTTCATAGTCTGGATGATGCGACCTGGGAGCGCGCCTATGTAGGTGCGGCGGTGGCCTCGTATCTCCGCCTCATCGCGGATGCCGCCCAGCGACACGCGCACGAACCTGCGGCCCAACGCCTCCGCGATGGAGCGGCCCAGCGAGGTCTTGCCCACGCCGGGAGGTCCGACGAAGCAGAGGATGGGCGAGCGCATCTTGCCTTGGGCCAGCTTGCGGACTGCCATATACTCAATAATGCGCTCCTTCACTTTGCCCAGGCCGTAGTGGTTGGCGTCCAGCACCTTCGCCGCTGCCTTCAAATCGAGGTGGTCGGGGGTCTGGTTGTGCCAGGGGAGGGCGAGGAGCCAGTCAATATAGGTGCGGATGATGCCGACCTCCGGCATACCCATAGGCATAGCCTGCATGCGCTCCAGTTCTTCGATGGCCTTCTTATGTACCTCTTCGGGCATCCCGGCGGCTTCGATGCGGTCCCGCAGGTCGTTGGCCTCGCGGGTCTGCGGGTCGTAGTCCTGCAACTCCTGGGCTATGGCCTTCATCTGCTCGCGCAGGTAGAACTCGCGCTGGCTCTTGTCGACCTCGTTCTGCACGCGGTCCTGGATGCGCGTTTCCATTTCGAGCACGTCAAGCTCTTTGGCGAGCATCACGCTCAGTTCGGAGAGGCGCTCTATGGGGTCAATCGTCTCAAGCAGCTTCTGGCGGTCTTCCTGCTCAAGGGTGATGGTGGAGGCGATGAGGTCGGCCAGCCATCCCGGCTCGTCCACGTTCATAGCGGCAACGTAGGACTCGTCGGAGAGGTTGCGCGACAACTTGACGACCTTCTCGAAGAGGGCCAGCACGGCCCGCATAAGCGCCTCGGTGGTGGAGGTTTTCTCGGCCCGGTCTTCTATGCCCTCGCCCATGACGCGCATGTACGGCTCCATACGCAGGTAGCGCAATAGCCTGACGCGCCTCTGGCCCTGTACCAGCAGCGAAATCGTGCCGTCGGGCATCTTGAGGGAGCGGCCAATCACCAGCTCAACGCCCATAGTGTAGAGGTTGTCGGGGGTGACTTCTTCCTCTTCAGGGTTGCGCTGCGAGACGGCGAACACGATGCGGTCGCTGTTGAGGGCGGCCTCAATCGCCTTGATGGACCTGTCGCGCCCCACGAAGAGGGAGGTGACCATGTGCGGAAAGACCACCATGTCGCGCAGGGGGAGGACGGGCAGCCGGACGATGTCGTCGCTGCCGCCCTCCGGGTCGTCCTTCTGGCGGCTTGAGCGTGTACGGCCCTGTTTCGCGGGGGTGGTGTCCTCGGTGGCCTCTTCGGGCTGTTGCTGGACGGCCTGGACCTTCGTCCTTCGGCGCGGCCTGGGTGCTTCCACAGGCTCCTCCAGGTCAATGGAGCCGTCGTGGTCGTGGTCGTGGCCGTTGCCGGTGGGGATGGAGCTTACTATATCGTCAAGGGTTGTGTCGGTGATGCTGGGCTGTTTCTTCTTGGGCATGAGGTACCTCTCGCTATATTACCCTCCATTGTACGGTATGGGAGAGAGTTATAGCAAGAATCCTTTGCTCAGGCATGTTAGATACCTGGTGAGCAATAAGGTATTGCGTAGCCAAGATGATTATCATTCTAATGAAGCCATGCCCGTGGAGTAAAAGAGGCATTGGCAGATAACAAAAGAAGTCTGCAACTCAATTATAATAATATGGAAATATCATAAGCAAAAGTTATCCGCTGACTAGTTGATCGATACTATATTTCATGGTATCATAGTCTATCAGCCCCCTATAGTAGAGGGCCGTTGGCCATGTTTAATCCTTTTTGAAGGGAGATATTACCGTGTACAAAACTATCAGACTCAAAGTGCAGTTATTAGTTCTCTTAGCATTAGGCTGTCTCAGTCTTTTGATAGGCTCACAAGGCGTAGGGGCAGTCTCGACTACAAACGAGAAAGAGAGTATCGAGGCTGCGCCCACGCTCCTGATACAGTCCCAAACGCAAGGAATCGAACCGACGTGGCGCGCAGTTGTGCGACATCGCTTCGTTACTATCAATCGAAGCGCCTTAGAGGCTGATCGTTTTTCGGCGGCATTATTCGACGACTACACACCGCAGATAGTTAAGGATTCCCGCCGGAGCCTTGTAGAAGCGATAGGTCCAGGAGCAGGACCGGGCTTTATCTGGAAGGGGCATATAGACAGAGTGCCGGGGAGCAGCGTAACCGTTATAGTCAACCCTCGCGCTGTAACGGCTATGATTCAAGTGCCACACAGTAATCATGTATATGAGCTGATGTATGCAGGTAATGGTGAGAATGAAGTCCATGTTCTGTACGATGTAGATAGAGGCTTAGTTCAGCAATCGCACGGGCAGGGCGGATCGAATCAAGAGCTACCAGAGACACCGAAGAATTATGCAAAGCCGGGAGGTGAGGCTTTAGATTGCCTGGACGAACCCTGCACAAGCATAATCGACGTTCTTGGTGTGTACACGCCAAGAGTATACGGGCAGTTCGGCAGGAACGAGGACGCGATACGCAACGCCTGGTCTATGGCTATAGATTGGTCCAACATCGCACATTACAATAGCGAAATCAATGTGCGGCTTCAGCTAGCGCATATCTATAAGACTCCTGGTTATGTAGAAACAAATATTAACCAGGACCTTAATCGAATAGCCTACCATGATACCTACATGGAAGAGGTCTTTCAGATGCAACAGTTGTATCACGCCGATCTGACCCAATTAGCAGGTTTCGGTTATTGGGCCGGCAAGGCTCAGATAGGTGGGGAATTCAGCATTGTAGATGCCGGCTCGCTCGCTGACGGTTATCTTCCAACCCATGAATGGGGACACAATGAAGGTTGCGGACATGCCCGTAACGATCCTATTGCAGCGGGCATTCGCCCCTGGGCATGGGGATACTATAGGGATGGGTACTTTACCGATATAATGTCGCAGGGTTGCAACGGCTGTGTGGGCACTCAGAATTTCTCTAATCCCCTTGTAACGTGGTGTTGTGATGCACAAGGCAATCACTTGCCGATGGGTATCGCGTATGATCCGACCATTCCCCCTAGTCAAGACCAGTCAGCCGACTGTGCAGCCACTTTCAAGGAGTACGGCCCAGCTATCGCAGCCCGGCGTTAAGCAGGTTATTTCCTGGGAACTTAGCACGCGCACAGAGGGAGGGTCAACGTCGCCCTTCCTCTGTGCGCGTGCTAACCGCAGGATTGCAATTCGGAAAGAAGGAGTTAGTAACGATCTTGGCGGTTTGCCCACGAGTAGCGTTGTTATACGACCTGAAGTATGGCCGATTCTGGGGAGGTAAGCATGGCTCGCCGGGGCCACCGCACCGGTAGCCTCCCATAACCCCTATGGCCGCCAGGCGCTGAATCCAATCATAGAAAAGGCTGCTGGGCGGTACGTCTTCAAATATCTGCTCGTTGGGGGTTGAGGTAAATCCCACAGCATTAGAAACTATCTTCGCTATCTGGCCCCGCGTAGCATTGTTGCCGGGCCTAAAATATGGGAGGTTTTGGGATGGGATGCAGGGTTCGTTAGCCCCACCGCAGGGATAACCACCTATGATGCCTCTAATTGCCATCCTTTCAATGAATAAGTGGAAAGTAGAGCCTACAGGTACATCCTGGAAGGATTGCGTACCGATAGCTTCACTATATCCTGCCGCGTTAGCAACTATCTTCGACAGTTGGCCGCGTGTGACGTCATTGCCGGGCCTAAAGGTATTATCTGAATAGCCACTTGTTATTCCCATACAGGTCAGGCATCGGACAGAGGGATAAAAGACGGAACCTTCGGGAACGTCGCTGAAGGTTGTTACGCAGTGTGTAGGGCTTGGTGGCGGAGTAGCAGAGATAGCGGGCACAGGCGTGTTAGTTGGCGTGCGGGTTGGCGTCTTTTCGGATGTTGCCGTAGATGTAGCTGTATTCAGCACAGTCGGTGTGACTGATGGGGTCGCGGAGGGCGTCGCGGAGGGCGTCGCGGTTACGCATTGGCCCGTATAGCGCATCGCGAGCGTTCGCCCACCGCCTGTCGCTATATTCTGTTCTCCAACAGCCCACACATCAACCGGTGACACTAATGCTGACCCATAGAGAAGCGTGTATGAGTAAGGCAGTGTGTGAGCGATGCTCCATTGTGACCCATCCCAGTGCTCGATTACACTCCCCACTGCCCATATGTCATTGGACGCGGCGATAGAGAGAGAATAAAGCCCGGTGAGGAAACTATCCTCTTCCGGGTTAGGGCTAGAGACAGCAGTCCAAACCGTACCATCCCAATGCATAGCAAGTGTGTCATAATACAAGCTGCTACGGCTATTGCCCACTGCCCATACATCGTCAGGCGAAACGGCGCCAACTCCTAATAGTCCATTCTCCTGCGTGCCGGGGTTGGGACCTGGCACCTGTGTCCAGGCGCTCCCCTCCCAATGGATTATGAGCGTCTGGTAATTACCGTTGCCGGCATATTGGCCCACCGCCCATATATCAGTAGGGGAAACTGCGCTTATGGCGTTCAGAATGCTATATGAGCCGGGATCAGGGCTTGGCACCTGCGTCCACGCACTGCCATTCCAATGTAATACGAGCGTTCGGTATGAGCCGCTACTTATAGCAAACTGGCCCACCGCCCATATATCAGTAGGGGAAACTGCGCTTATGGCATTCAGAATGCTATATACGCCCGGATTGGGACTTGGCACCTGTTTCCAGGTACTTCCATCCCAATGTAAGATAAGAGTACGGGGGGACGATGCCTCCAGGTAATAACCTACAGCCCATACATCATCGAAAGATACTGCCGACACTCCAAAGAGAGAATTGCTATTTGCAGTAATGTTAGGGCTTGCCACTTGGGTCCAGCTACTTCCATCCCAATGTATGGTCAGGGTCATAGACGGGCCATGTGGGTCTGATAGCCTATAGTAGCCCACAGCCCATATATCCTGGGCAGAAACAACAGAGACGGCTCGCAATCCATTGAGATATCCATCTCCTGGTCTTGGGCTGGGTACTGTATCCCATAAAGGCGCACACGCTGGGGTAGCTGTAGCCGGAAGCTTTAAAGAAGACTCGTCTATATTTTTAGCATGTGTAGCAGAACCCGTGGTATATCCGGCATAGATGCCTAGAATAACGCAAGCGGAGATAAGTGCAGTCAAAAGCATGCCCTGGTACCGGCTCGCATTCACTTGCCATGTGCCAGTTCGGCTAAGCAATGTGCTTCTACTGACCATCTCAATATCTCCTATTGCTCTACGTAATTATATGTTAGTAGGAGATTTCACAACAAGACTGAGTTTGCCTCTCATTCCTTGTGTCATAATGAGTATATTTTGGAAAAAGTCTCACCCCTCCGGTATCTTCTTCAACCTGCCCATATGGGCTTCCAGCAGGCCACCCTATCCGTGCAGCATCACGAGTATTCCAGCTCCCTCAGGAGCCTCTCCTTCGGATACCATACCTCCCTGGCATCCTCAAGCATGTAGATCGACCCTGTGATGAATAAGAGGTCTTGCCTGGCGCTCTCCCTAAGCCCCAGCGATATGGCTTCCTGCACGACAGGCTGCGCCTGAACGTCAAGCTTTGGATTTAGTGTGCGAACAAGTTGGGCAAGATCGGCGGCTGAGAAGGATGGCTTGCCTATTACATGTGGCTCTGTTGTAATAACCACATCCACGCACGGCAGTATGTGTTGTAAGGAAGCGTGAGCGTCTTTTGTTTTCAACATCCCCACGATGAGGACCTTCCGGCCCTCCGGGTAGTCTTCCTTCAGCGCCGAGGCTGCCGCTTGCATCTTTTGGGGGTTGTGGGCACCGTCTATTATCACAAGGGGATTCTCTTGCATTACCTCCATGCGGCCTGCTATCCTGAGACCCCGCATGGCCTGCCGTATCATCTCCTCGGTAAGCGACAATGCTCCCTGGTGCTTCTCGCTCAGTAGCTCTACCGCCGTCAAAGCGAGCGCCGCGTTGGTGGCCTGGTACGCCCCTGCCAGGCTGATATCTAAATCCTCTATCGTGCGCCAGGGCGTGCGGATGGTGGCCGACACGCCTCCCGCATGCTGGCGTACACTTTCAACATGGAAGGCCTGGCCCAGCGCGTAGAGAGGGGCATCTTTGGCAGCCGCCTCGCGGGAGATAACCCCTATCGCTTCAGGCTTGGTCTCTGCCGTGACTACGGGCTTGCCGGGCTTGATGATGCCTGCCTTGTGCCAGGCTATCTCAGGGAGGGTGGTGCCCAGTTGCGGGACGTGGTCGTAATCTACGTTGGTGATGATGGCTACGTCGGAGTTGACCACATTTGTCGGGTCGAAGCGGCCACCCATCCCCGTTTCCAGCGATGCCCATTGCACGCCATTTCGCTCGAAGAAGAGGTGGGTGAGGGCTACCCACGCTTCTCCGAACTTTGGCCGCTCCCCGCCTGCCGCAATGTAGCTCTCGTAGCGAAGCCCGAAACTTTCTACCAGGTCGGTAAAGCCTGACGGCGAGACCATCTTGCCATTGGCTACCAGTTTTTCATTGGGGACTTGCACGTAAGGGCTGATGTGGAGGCCACTCTTCACGCCCGTCGACCTCAATAGGGCTTCAACCATCGTGGCGACCGAGCCTTTGCCCCCGGTACCCGCGACGTGTATGACATGCCTTCCGTTTTGGGGGTTGCCGAGCGCTGCGAGGAAGCGCTCCATGCGTGCGATTTGCGCCTCCTGGCCGCGCCTCATGTCTTCCGGGGATTGCGCCAGTTCATAACGCTTGCCGAGTGGGTCGGTAATCAACGATTGCAGCCAGGCATTCGCTGCCTGGTACCGCCGAAAAATATCTTCCCACTCCCGCTCGTTTGCGCCCCATAATGTTTGTGACATCTTTACCGGCTCTCGTTCAGCGCCCGGATGGACACGCAGTTACTTACCCTTCCAATATCTTCTTCAACCTGCCCATATCGGCTTCCAGCATGCCGCCCATTAGCATGTTCAGCAGTATGGCGGGCACGCTCGGCACGTCGAGCAGGATAGATATGCGGGTGCGGGTGTTGGCTTCGTCGGTGGCGAGGCGTAAGGTGAGGGTTGCCTGGGGGTCGCCCTCTATGGTGAATTGCACTAACTGGTTGGCGCGTAGCGCCGTGAGACGCAGGTTGATAGTGCTGCTCCTCCCCATGAAGTTGGCTTCGGCCCGCCAGACCTGCCCCTCGGCGGGAGCGCCCTGCGGCCCTGACACTATCTTGGTGATAGAAGTGATATAGTGGGGCGCGTTGTGCGGGTCTGAGACGTACTTGAAGACGGTCTCATTGGGCACTTCGATTATCACCTGCTTGCTGATGTCAGCCAATCTCCTGCTCCTCTTGCTTCTCAGTTTGCTCCTGGGCGGCAGCCTTGCGTTTGCCTCTCGTGTCACCTCTGCCCTGCATGTTGTACAGCTTGATTATCTCTTCAACGCTGGTGGCGTCTTCGGGCGTGCGGTCGTCGCGCTCCTTGATGATGCGGGGGAAGCGCAACGCGTAGCCCGGCGTGGTCTCCGTCTTGCCTGCGGGGTGCATCTGCGAGCGGCTCACCTCGTCGGCCTGTATCTCCACCACGTAGCGGGGAACCACCCACACGTCGGGCGTGATGACGCTTATCACGCGGGGGTCGGCGTGCTCTATCTTGTGGGGTTCGAGGCGCTTGCAGAGTTCCTGCCAGCCCTGGTCGGATAGTCCACTGGCTACCCTGGTGACTGTCGGCAGCGTGTCTGTGGCCTTGTCGTACACAGACACGAGAAGCGAGCCTAGACCCCAGGATGCGCGGCGGCCCTTGCCGTAGTAGTAGCCCACGATGGCGCAGTCTACCGTATCGCTCATCAGCGACTGGTAGGAGCGTTTCATCTTTATCCAGTTGAAGCCGCGCTTGCCCGCCTCGTATGTGCCGTCCAGACGCTTGGCTACTATGCCCTCCAGTCCTTCCTCAAGGCTGACCTCGTAGAACGATATGATCTCGTCGGGGTCTTCGGTTGTAATGCACTCGGAGACTTCCAGCCCGCCCAACCCGGTACGCGAGGTAATGGCCTCCATAAGCGCGGCGCGTCTCTCCACGTAGGGTGCGCGGGTGAGGTCGCGCCCCTCGGCCAGCAGCATATCGAAGGCTAGCAGGCGCAGGGGGAGCGCCGCGCTCATCGCTTCTATGTTGTGTATACGCCGCCTCTGCGAAGTCTCCTGGAACGGCTTGAAAACGCCCGACTCCGGGTCGAAGGCAAGCGCCTCGCCTTCTATGATGGCCTGGTTCGCGCCTAGCTGCTTGTGGACGGCATCTACTATGTCGGGGAACATGCCGCTCAGGTCCTCAAGCCCCCTGGAAAAGATGGCTACTTTGTCGCCATCCTTGTGTATCTGCATCCTGAAGCCGTCGTACTTCGGCTCGACCGCGCATTTGCCCAGGCGGGCCAGTATCTGCTCTGCCGTGTCGGCCCGCTCGGCCAGGGCCATACGCACGGGGTTGCCCACCCGCACCTGGATGTTTTCCAATCCCTCCACGCCCGACGCGTAGAGAGTGCGGGCGACAAGGCCCAGGTCGCTGGAGAGGTTGTAGGCGCGCTCTATGGCGGGGCGCATCGTTTTATCCCCGGCCTTCGCCACTGAAAGTGCGTCCATGAGGGTGGGGTCGCCCACACCTACGCGCAGGCGGCCCACGACTATGCGGGCGATGTGCTTTGCCTCAAGGGGGGAGAGTTGCGCGAAGAGCTTCGCCAGCAGGGTGACTTTTGCCTCCTGGCTGCCGGGGCCTACCGCCTTCGTAATGCTTATCAGGTGCGCGTAGACCTCCGTCAGAGGCAGTCCGTTCTCACCCGCCTGGCTGTCGGCGCTTTTGGCGTATTCCTGCGCGGTCAGCCCTGCGTCTCCCAATTGTTTCGAGCGGCGGAGCACGTCGTCTGCCGAGACGTTGTAAGCTTGCGCTATCGAGCGGAAGATTAGGCGCTCGTTCATGCCAAACTCTTCCTGGATGAAGTCGGGCAGGAGGCGGCCTTGCGTCAGGTAGACCAGTTCTTTTATCTCTTCGGGGCCTGCCTGGCCGAGCAGTTCGGACAGCATCGCTATCATCTGGGTGCGGCCCGTGACAGGCTCAAGGGCCTCAAGGGTTTCGGCCAGCGTGTTGAAAGGCATGGACATGGTAGGATCATGCTCCTGGGGTGGGGTGTAATGGCCGGTTGCACACCGGCCACAGAACGATTATAAACTTGCCTACGAGCTATGGCAAGCAGCTTACAGAAGTGGCCCAGGGCTGAAGTATCTGAATGGGAGAGGCGAACGAAACCGCCAAGACGCCAAGAGCGCCAAGATTACGCCAAGTTATCGTGTTATATATGGGGTAGGTGAACAGTGAGTTTGTGGTAAGGCCCCATAGAATTCTTGGCGTAATCTTGGCGCTCTTGGTGTCTTGGCGGTTTCGTTTCGTAATTATGGGAGGAACTGGCAATCAGGATGGATGAGAAGAGAGTTATGAGCGTAGGGTGGAGGGGAGGATGCCTAGCTGGCTGCGGTACTTGGCTACGGTGCGGCGGGCGATGCGGATGCCGCGCTCTCGCAGGCGGGCTACTATCTCGCGGTCGGCCATCGGCTTGCCTTCTTTCTCCACTATCTCTTTGATTACGTCTTTGATGCTGAGGGAGGCGGTGAAGAAGTCGGCGAAGGGTACGACGCGCCTGTCGGGGAGCATTACGTACTTGCCTGCGGTGGCGCGGCTCACGGTCGACTCGTGCAAGCTGGTGGCCTCGGCTATCTGCGCCCTGGTGAGGGGCTTGAGGTGGCGGATGCCGTGCAGGAGGAAGCCCTCCTGGTGCTCTACGAGCGCCCTGGCTATCTTGGTGAGGGTCTCTCTGCGCTGCCTGATGTTCGACAGGAATAGCTTGGTGCGCGATACGTACTGCTGGATGTGCTTTTTGTCGTTGTCGGACATGCCGTCGGACCTGTTCCGCAGATCGGTCGCCATCTGGCCGTAGAGGGGGTTCAGGCGCATGAAGAAGCGGCGGGACTCTACCACCTCTACCTCCAACTCGCCGTCCACTTCCTTGATGATAACGTCGGGGGCGACGTACTGCGCCCTGGAGGGCCTGCCCCAGGTGGCTACGTCGTCCTCCATCCACTCCACCGGGTAGGGGGTGAGGTTGTGCTTTATGTACTCGCGGGCGTCCTCTACCTCTTCGACGGTTGTGTCTAGCTTCTGGGCTATCTGGCTGTATTTGTGCTCGCCAAGCTCGACGAAGTATTCTTCCAGGATGCGGCGAACGTGGGGCGGCTCTTCGCCCGTCTCCTGCTTCATGTGGTCCAGTTGTAGAATGAGGCACTCGCGAGGGTCGCGCGCACCTATACCGGGGGGGCCGATGCGCTGCATGACCTGTAGTACACGCTCTACCTGCTCCAAAGTGACACCCATCTCCGAGGCGATGGCGGCAGGCTCGCACGTCAGGAAGCCCCGGTCATCCAGGCTGCCGAGGATGTAGTCGGCGATCTCGAAGTCGGAGCTGTTGAGGGTGGAGCGGAGGTCGAGCATCATGCGCTCGCGCAGGGTGGCTTCGGCGGCGACCAATGATACGGGGTCGAAGTCGTCATCGTCGGCGGATAGAGAGGAGTAGCCGCCGTCCGACCTGTCTTCCTGGTAGCCTAGCTGCGAGAAGCCGAATTCGTCGCCGGTGGACGAGTTGTTGTTTGTAGAATTGCCGCCGCGCAGGCATTGGAGGCAGACGCCATTACGCAATACCTCGCCGCATAGAGAGCAGGTCTGGTGCTCGGTTATCTCAAGGGCGGGGTTCTCTTCGGCCTCCTGTTTGATGAGGTTTTGGAGTTCTTGCGAGGAGAGGGCCAGTACGTGATTGACGGCGATAAGCGTGGGCGACACGCGCATTGACTGTTCGTAGTTAAGGTCGAGGGAAATATCCATGATGAGCCTACCTGTAACGTAAGACTAATATGAGCAAGGACAGGGGGAGAGGCACAACCATCGCAGGGTTGAGCCACCGCCGATAGGGCAAGAAGTGTGCCATGTGTGAGAAGCTGGAAGTTAGAAATCAGAAATCAGAAATCAGAAATCAGAAATCAGAAGTCGGGACTATCCAGGGAAGGTGGTATACTCAGCTTGTGACACTGATACTCAGCAGATATGAGCTAAGTGAAGAAAATGGTAGGCATATGTCGCTACTTCGGTATATATGGAGGGACCGCTTATTATCAGCGACCTTTATGACGCTGGTGATAGTTGCTGTCTGCGGCGTCACTGCTATGCTTATTTTGAGACCGCCGCAAACTGATGCGCTGGCCGAGTTGCGAGCGCTGCCCCTTTATCCCGGCGTTAGCTCGCCCAGCTTTAGCGACAACACGCGATTTCAAGAGGCTGAGGTCAGAAAATGGAACACAAAGAACGGCGGGATTATATGGTCGGACAGACATAGAAGCCTGAATGTTACTAAAGCAAGTTTGACGTTCGCTACAGATGACGAGCCTGGAACTGTGATGGAATTCTACAATGACCAGGTGCCAAGACGTGGATATTGGGCGGTAGGAAGCAAGCCGCCAGGTTATAGATACCTAAGGTGGGTTGCGCCCTTCGAAATGATCGCGGACTTATCAGGGTTGATCCTTGGCGATGAGCTTGACCACCCGATTACCTTCTATGAGGTGAACGTTACCGCTGTCGAAGCGCAGCCTGATTACGATGCCAGGAGCCGTACCACCCAAGTGACGGTCGAGCTTATTATATTGAGTGAAGCCGGTGAGCTTAAATAGGCGCGTCGACTACTTGCCTGATTGCTCGCGCCAGTCTTCTATCATTTCGGCATGTTCTTCGTCGTGGCTGACGCTGACGCTGATGCAGGCAGCTATGGACATGTCGGCGTGGTCGTCGCCGGGGGCGGGGGCGAAGAGGGCGGTATTGTCTGTCTCACGGAGGACTTCTATCATTTCTTCTCTTGAGGCTATTAGCTCGGTGATGACTTCGTGCAGGGTGGCGTCTATCGTGGCCTGGTGGTGCTCGTGATTGAAGGTTTCGTTGGCTTCTTCATCGAGGTCGAGCATGGGGTGGCGCTCGCCGGAGAGCATGGCGCGGTACATGGCGGTCTGGCTGCGGTCCCAGGCGGCGAGATGGGCGAGTAGGTCGCGGATGGACCAGTCGCCGCACACGCCGGGTTGTAGCATGTCTTCATCGGATAGGCCCGCGTAGGAGTTGAGCAGGCGCTCGCGGGCGTCTTGCAGTTGGCCCGCGAGCATCTGGCGGCGGGCGGTGGCTAGAAAGTCCATTTTATCTCCTGGATGGAAAGTTATTTCTTTTGGAAAGCGGTCCCTGAGGGACCGCTTTCCAAAAGAAATAGAGAAGATTTTTCTGCTAGTCGCCAACCTGAAGGATGATGGCGTCGCCTTGAGCGGTGCCGGAGCAGATGGCAGCCATGCCTATGCCGCCGCCGCGCCTGCGTAGCTCGTGGATGAGGGTGAGGATGATACGAGCGCCGGATGCGCCTATGGGGTGGCCGAGGGCTACCGCACCGCCGTTGACGTTTACCTTATCTTCGTGGAGGCCGAGGCGCGCCATGCTGATTAGGGTGACGCTGGCGAAGGCTTCGTTTATCTCTACGAGGTCAAGATCGTCCGGGGTCATGCCCAGCTTCTTGAGGGCGTCCTGTCCGGCCATCGCGGGTACGTAGGCGAGGTAGGGGGTGTCCCAGGCGGCGACACCGTAGCCCAGGATGCGGGCGAGGGGCTTGAGGCCGTGCGCCTTTGCGTAGTCGGCGGAGGCGAGCGTCATGGCAGCCGCGCCGTCGTTGAGGCCGGGGGCGTTGCCTGCGGTGACGGTGCCGTTGGGGTCGAAGACGGGTTTGAGTTTGGCGAGGGCTTCAAGGGAGGTCTCGCGGCGGGGGGACTCGTCGGTGTCTACCGTGATGTCGCCCTTCTTTTTGTCGGGTATGATTACGGGTACGATCTCCTCAGCCAGGGTGGCATTGTCTATGGCGGCCAGTGCTCGCTGGTGGGAGCGGTAGGCCCAGGCGTCCTGCTCTTCGCGGCTGCACTTTTCTTCGGCGGCTACGGTGGAGCCATGCGTGCCCATGTGGACTTTCATAAGGGGGTCGGTGAGGCCGTCGTGGATGACGCCGTCTACAAGCTCGCCGTTGCCCATGCGGAGGCCCCAGCGCGCACCGAAGGAGTAGAAGGGGGCGTTGGACATGCTCTCCATGCCGCCCGCGACGATTAGCTGGTGGTGGCCGAGGCGGATGAGGTCGCTGGCGAGGGTGACAGCGCGCATGCCGCTGCCGCACACGCGGTTGATGGTGTCGGAGGTGACTTCACGGCTGAGACCGGCTTTGAACGAGGCTTGACGGGAGGGGACCATGCCCATGCCCGCCTGCACGACGCAGCCCATCATGGTGTGGTTTACGTCGGCTTTGTCTATGTCGCTGCGCTGCATGGCTTCGCGCATGGCTATGGAACCAAGTTCTACCGCCGAGATGGAGGCGAGGGAGCCGCCGAACTTGCCGAAGGGGGTGCGTGCGCCTGCAAGGATTACGGGGTTATTGTTTGTTGTCATTTTTGTTGTCTCCTTTGTCGTTTGGGCTACCGTAGCCTTGTAATGCCATATGCGTCGAATGCCTCGTCCGCACTAATGATGGGCATTTGCTCTATTATTGCTTGAGCGATGAGTAGGCGGTCAAACGGATCACGATGATGAAGGGGCATAGACGCAATCAAAGCAGTGTGAGCGATAGTTATATCAAGAGAATTGATCCTATTCCGTCTCAACTGGTTTGTGATGAAGGGTTCAAAAGGCTGAGGTACCTGCAACTTACCCAGCCGCACCTTAATTGCTATTTCCCAAACGCTGGCAATGCTGAGAAAGATGTCGTTGTTTGGATCGTTGATATGCTCCAGCGATTTGCTGTCAAGATTGGTCTTCTTCCCAACGAACCAGAGAAAGGCGTGCGTGTCAAGCAGTAGCCTCATTCCATATACTCTTTGAAGTCCTCTAAAGGCGCATCGAAATCATCCGCCATCCATATCAAGCCCTCAGCACTCCCAGGCTGCCTGGGTAGCTTGACATCGCCCAAGGCATCACCCACAGGCACCAATTGTATTACTTGCTGTCCATCTTGAGTGATGAAGACAGTCTCCCCTCTGATGGCTTCCGCAATCAGGTCTGGTAGACGCGTTTTGGCTTCCTCGGCGCTAACCTGCACCATTGCTCTTCACCTCACTATTTCTCAATACCATAGTATGCTTGTAATGTGTCGCCTCTACGGGGCTTGTGAATATTATCCCTATAAACCACAGGGCTTACGCCCTGGGCTACATCTGTACCGCCCCTACGGGGCTTGCTCCCAAGATATGCTCTAACTAGCCTCTTCTTTAGCGAAAGAAGGGCCGTACAACGCCACGTCTATCTGCTCGTTAGTTAGAGGCTCGCCTTCTAGCGTGCCTAGCACAGCTAGAAGTGGGTCTTCCTTTGATGCTGGATTGCCCTGTTCATAATTGTTCTGTTTCCAGGTAAGAAACTCCAGGAAGTCTAGCACCTCGCGCAGGCGGTACTCCGGGACTTCCTTAAGTTTCTCGGTGATTTGGTCTCGTAAAGTGAGCATTGGAGTTTCCTTCTCTATATGAGCTAGGTTGATCTGCAAGTATCCTCTAGTTGCCGGGCGTGGGGGTGGCTTCGCGCTCGGTGGTTATGGGGAAGGAGAAGGGGTAGTGGAGGGCGCTGATGGGATCGTGGAGGTCTTTACGCTCGTAGCCTACGGCGGGCGGGGGAGGGCAGCGATAGGGTTTGTCCTGGCGGTAGCCTAGTGCATATTCGCCCTGCATGACGGTGTGGACTTCGCGGGTGCCTTCGTAGATGACTGAGCCGCGACTGTTGCGGAGGTAGCGTTCGGCGGGGTACTCGGAGGAGTAGCCGTATGCGCCGTGTACTTCTATGGCGTCGTTGGCGCTCTCGAAGGCGACGTTGCAGGCGTGCCACTTTGCCAGGGAGGTCTCGCGGGTGGTCTTCATGCCGTAGTTTTTCATCCAGCCTACGCGGTAGCAGAGGAGGCGGGAGGTCTCGATGCCCGCGACCATCTTCGCTATCATCTGCTGGACTAGCTGGAACTTGCCGATGGGGCGGTTGAAGGCGTTGCGCTCGTTGGCGTACTTTACGGAGATGTCGAGGCAGGCCTGGGCTAGGCCCACAGCGCCTGTGGCGACGGTGAAGCGGCCCCAGTCGAGGGCGGACATGGCGATGGCGAAGCCCTCACCCTCCTGGCCGACGAGGTTTTCTTTGGGGACGCGCACGTCTTGCATGATGATCTCGCCGGTGTTGCCTGCGCGCACGCCTAGCTTGCCGTGGATGGTGCCTGTGGTGAGGCCGTCCATGCCGCGCTCAAGGATGAAGGCGGCCATGCCGTGATGCTTCTTGGAGCGGTCCAGGGAGGCGAAGACGAGGAAGTGGTCGGCTACGTCGGCGAGGCTGATCCAGATTTTGGAGCCGTTGAGGATGTAGCTGTCGCCGTCTTTGCGGGCGGTGGTGGCGACGTTGCCCGCGTCGGAGCCTGCGCCCGGCTCGGTGAGGCCGAAGGTGGCTAGCTTTTCGCCGCGCGCCTGGGGCTTGAGGTATTTTTCTTTTTGATGCTCGGTGCCCCATTGCAGGAGGGAGAGGGAGTTGAGACCGACGTGGACGCTCTGGATGACGCGGAAGGCGGTCTCGGCGCGCTCTATCTCTTCGCAGATGAGGCCAAAGGAGACGTAATCGAAGCCGGAGCCGCCGTATTCTTCTGGGATGGGGCCGCCGAGGAGGCCGAGCTGGCCCATCTTTTTGAGGGCGTCCCAGTTTATTTTGCCCTGCTCGTCGTGCTCGCGGGCGTAGGGGGCGATTTCGTTCTGGGCGAAGCTAAATACCAGCTTCTGTACGGCTCGCTGGTCGTCGTTTAGTAGGAAGTCCATGTAGGGTTTGTTAGCCTCCACTGCATCGTGTCGGTAGCGCCCTGTTTGTGGGCGCAGTTTGTCATTGTGCATTGAGTCTATCATAGGGGTGGGGGGGTGTCAACCGAACGTATTGCGTAGTGCGTATTGCGTATTCACCGCAAAGACGCTAAGGAACGCGGAGTTCGCAAAGGTTTTGTTGTTTGAACCACAAAGACACAAAGAACACTAAGATTTACGAATGGAACCGCAGAGACACTGAGACGCTGAGGTTATTAAGGGTTTTGAGCAATACGTACTACGCAACACGCAATACGTTTGTGGTAGAATGGCGCTGGTTGTGGTTGTTGGGAGGGTGATATGGGACGGTTGCCGCTTATGGACCCGGAGGATGCTTCGCCTGAGGTGGGCGAGGTGTTTGCGCGTTTTATGAGGACGCGGGGGAACGTGCCTAATATGTTTCGGACGATGGCGGTCAGGCAGGAGATTACGCTGACCATGGACGCACATATGCAGGCTATCTTCAATACGGGGACGGTGGGGGTTGCGCTGAAGGAGATGTGCGCGGTCAGGACGAGCGCGAACAATAAGTGCGCGTATTGACTGGCTTCGCATAGCGCCGCGTTGCGGCGAGCGAGGGTGCCGGAGGAGAAGATAGCTGCGCTGCTGGTGGCGATATTGGACCCGGCGATGTTTAGCGAGAAGGAGCTTGTGGCGCTAGAATTGGCGGATAGGATGGCGGCTTCGGGGCACGCGGTTAGCGATGAACTCTGGGAGAGGCTGCGGGGGTTCTTTGACGAGGGGGAGATTGTGGAGTTGGTGTCGGTGATTGGGTTGTTCAATTATTTCAATAGGGTGAATGATGCGTTGAGGATGGAAATTACGAAGTGACAAGTACCGAGTGCTGAGTGCTGAGTGCGGAGTGCTGAGTATTGAGGGGTTAGGGGTACATGAGAGGAGTGAGTGTGGACGGAGAGTTGAAGCTTGGGGCGCATATGTCTATCGCGGGGGGGTATTATAAGGCACTGGAGAAGGGGAAGCAGGTTGATTGCACGGTGGTGCAGTTGTTTACGAAGAATGCCAGCCAATGGGCGGGGAAGGCGATTACGGAGCAGGACTGTGATGTGTTTAAGAGTACGTGTGAGAAGGTAGGGTATACGCACTCGGATTTGGTGGCGCATGACTCTTACCTTATCAATTTGGCAACGCCCGATGATGCTTTGTGGGAAAAGTCTATTGCGGCGTTTGGGCATGAATTGGACAGATGCGCGATGCTGTGCATACCAGGGCTGGTGACGCACGCGGGGGCGCATATGGGGTCGGGGGAGGAGGCGGGGCTTGAGCGGATCGCGCAGGCGCTGGACCGGGTGCTGAGCGAGAGGCCGGGGCAGGATGTGAAGGTGCTGCTTGAGACGACGGCGGGGCAGGGGACCTGTTTGGGATATGCGTTTGAGCACCTGGCACGGGTGATTGAGCTGGTGGGGGAGGAGCAGAGGCCGCGCGTGGGGGTGTGCTGGGATACGTGCCATTTGTTCGCGGCGGGGATTGATTTTTCGGACGAGGTGAGGTACGAGCGGATGGTGGAGTCGTTTGACCGGATTGTGGGGTTGAACAGGCTGCATGCGATACATTTGAACGACTCTAAGAAGGGACTGGGGTCGCGGGTGGACCGGCACGAGCATATCGGGGAGGGGGCGCTGGGGTTGGAGCCGTTCCGGTTTATTATGAACGATAGCAGGCTGGCGCACCTGCCTAAGATTATTGAGACGCCCAAGGGGGATGATATGGCGGAGGATAAGGTGAATTTGGGGGTGCTGAGGGGGCTTGTTCGGTAGTTTTGAGTTTTGAGTTTTGAGTTGGGCATGGGGGTGGCTTTGTGGTGGGTTTATAGGTCAAGGTCGTTGGGGTCGCAGCCGAGGGCTGTGATGACGCGGGCGAATTCGTCGTGGAGGTACTGCATGCCGGGGTGGGGGGCGGCGGGGATGCGGTGTTGGGTCAGGAGGAGGGTGGATAGGGAGTTGGTGAGGCGGGCGAGGATGGTCGCGCCTGCTATGTAGTCTATGGTGCCGTCGGCGATTTTGCGGCGTGTCTGGCGTAGGAAGTTGACGAGGTGCCTGAGCTCACTTGCCATGTAGGCGTGGGATTGGGAGTGGTGAGTTCGTAATTTTGAATTCTTAGTTTTGAATTTTGAGTTGGGCATTGTGGTCTCCTTTGTGGGTTGATGGTGGGGGCGGATGGGTTGTCCGCCCCCTTTGGTTTTGTTGGGTTGTGGTGGGTTGCGCGGGCAGGTTGATAGCCTAAACAGCCTGGTTTGGAGGATGCTTGCCCCTGCCAGCGCAACTGGTTGGGTGATAAGAAACCGGAAGTTAGAAGTTAGAAACTAGAAGTTAGATTTCTAGCTTTGGGCTTGTGAGTTCTTATCTTGTGATTGTTGTGTGGTCCGGGTGGCTTTGGGCACTTGCTAGGTGCCTTGGGGCCGGAGGACCACTGTATGGTTTTGTACTGGGCGGGTAGGCCCGGTACTGAATGGCTCCTTTTGAGAGCTAGAGGTTGACGATCAAACCTTGTGGCAGGGGCACCAGCGGGACCCTGTTCCGAGAGTTTTGAGCTTTGAGTGCTGAGTTTTGAGACTCATGGCTCGGAGGCTCTCGGAGGTTGGACCTCTGTTGCGCTACAGAGGTGGAGTATGCATGCTCTATATACTTAATCCCTTTTGGGGGTGAAAACGGGACATGATTGGGGGTTGTTTGGGGAAGATCCCACTTTGGTGGGGTGCATATGAGGAGCGAACGCTGCTAGCCTCACACCGTCTGGTTTTCAGTTCCGGTGCTCCAGATCTTTCGAAAAGCGCCTTTATATTCACATTGGGGAGCAATTACTCACCCTTGACGTTCTTGCTTGAGTGCCTGCTCAAGTTTATATCGGATATCCCAGTAGGTGCTTTGAGCAGGTTCCCCTTTGATGTTCGGTTCAATTGCCTTGAGAATCTCCAGAAAGGCAGGAATTTCAACGGATAACGTTTGGTGGTCAGTTTTTGTCAGCATGTCACTTTGCTGGTCGGCGTCGGCGCTGTACACAAGATCCTTCCACTCCTGCACGCTGAACTGACCCGGACGATACTTTGGACCTAGTTTGAAAACCATATGTAGTAAAGGCTTTACCAAGAGCACGAACGCAGCTATTAGAAGGGCAACCGTAACTATGGCTGCAGTACTGGAGATGATAGGCCACGGCAGAATTGCGAGCATATCGTCAGTCCAGGTTAAGATATCCGTAAAGACTATAAAGACCATTAGGAGCAGCCACGCAACAGGTAACCAAATCCAACTGTTTCTTCTAAACCAGGACAACAGCGTAGAGAAGTTTCTGTATCTTATGTATACGCCGATTAGTACCGCAGCCGCAACTAAAGCAAGTAAAGCAACGCAACTGACAACCGGGTGGTAGGGTAAATGCAGCAAATCAGTAACCCATTGGCTGACCATAGCCAGCAGAAGGGCTGGAGGGCCGAGGAAAAAAAAGCCAAAAGGAAGCCTAAATAAATAGCTAGCAAACTCAGAAGCCCCCCAGGGATCCACGACCAATACTCGCGCACCGCATCGCCAGCTGGCGACTTCCACGTAACCCTGATGAAACTCATCAAATTATGGCTGCGACCTCGTACGGTAGTTGTAGCAACTAGATAAATCACCAGTACACTCACCTGCACGATAATTGCTATCAAGCCCAGTAACACAACGACAGGTATCGAACCGAACAAGGTAAGAAGAAAAAGGCCCCCCAACGCCGCACCATTTCCTTTCCAAAGTGCATTTACGAGCAGAATGCAGAGGGGCACTAGCAATCCACCGCCTGTTAGGGTCAGCGATACACTAGAAGGAGCTGACTTGAGAGTGACCCCGATGATTAACATGAGCACGACTATAAAGATGGCAACAGACCACGGTTCACCCAAGATCGCAAGGTCGAAATTTTGGAAGGAGGGTATCGTAGCAGTATTAGACGCAGGGCTAGACGCAGGATGGGGAGAAAACCAGCGATTTATATCAACGCCGAATAAATCACTAAAGAACTTTAGATAGTCCCTCACTACCCATTTCAATGGTTGGCCTACCCAGTTCAATACTTGATTCGCTGAGGTCTCATTTACTACTGGCAGATTCTCGATCTGCACAGATCTGAGTGACCACGCCCCATAGTAGATCGACCCAGCTAAGAATATGAGGATAATAAACTGAACCAGATAACAGATCGAGCTAATCGCCAAAGGCAATCGATGGCTGTTACTTTCACTAGATGAGATGGCCTTCCAATAGGCAGAGAAGCGATGAGGGAAGGAGCCATTCGCAAGATCATATCCGATCTCAGTCGCAAGATTTGTGCGAGTTGCTCGTGCCCCTCCGCGATTGGCACTGATCAATATCAGCGCCTGATCACGAACCCAGTTTATTGGCGAATTCAGTGGTTTCTTCAGCGCCTCAATGAAGTCTATCTCCTTAACATTCTGGCAAGCTTCCATCATCTTCACCTGAGTAATCGGGTTGCCATAGGTTGCTAAGAAGCTAACGGCTTCCTGGAAAGGAGGCATGAGAGCATCTCGCACCAACCCAACAGAAGCACATTGATGCAGAATGCGCGAAGTTAACTCTACGCGATCTGCAAGTACAGTCTCGTTCTTGTCAGATAGAGCTATCTCCAGCTTTTTGGCCTCATTGTCTGTACTTTCAGGTTCATGGTTTTCGCTCTCCGAACTCATTCTTGCCTGAAGACGTTCTAGGACCCGTCGCTTATATTCTTCCTTCCGACGTTCAATAGCAGCGAACTCAGCTTTACAGGCTTCAAGTAGCACCGAAATAGAATTGGCCAGGGCCTGTGTGACTTTACTGCTCATGGCACTACCTGCGCCACCCATAAGGATCAGGTTTATCATGGTTTCTTGCCATCGTGGAGCATCAAGTTTGTCGAGCCAGCGCAGCCTCTTATGGGTTCCGTTGATATGGTGTGCTGTAAAATACTCCTGGAAGCGGTGGTGTTCGAATCGGACCTTGCTAACTTGTGTATCGTGTGATTCGGCAAGTATTCCACATGTCTTGCCAGCCCGTATCATAGCCTGAACCACCTCTTTGTCATGGCCTGCTTCAAGTTCAGTCGTTGCAATGACAGAACCTTGATTGCGTTCCGTAATCAAGTAGGCAAAACGTCCCCACTCACGGAACGCGTCCTCCATCTCCGGCAAAGTGCGAGTGCTATCAGAGTTTTCCGCAGACTTACGCTTATAATTGTATTCGCAATGGTAATCAAGCAAGTCAATTCGAGAAGTGGGCCAGTGCTTCTTCCCTTGCAGGTACCAACTCAAGAGCCAAAGCACAAAAGGATTGTCAGCCTCGATCGGGAGATCTCCCCGCAGCATGTATTTGGTGAGTTCTTTCAGTGTCCATTCTTTCTGACGGGCGTCGTCGGCTATGACAATGGGAAAGGGTCCGATGTACCTGGATAGGTAGTCACGCACTTGATGGCGGTCAAAGGGTAGGAGCACAAGGCGCTCATGAGTGAACTGAGGGCTGAAGTCGGTGATGCGACAAGAAAAGAGCGTCTTCGAACCCATCCCCTTGAGGTGGCCCGCGAACTCACTCAGGGCTTTGGTGTGATCACTGTATCGTTCGCGGCTCATCTCATCCATGCCATCAAAGAAGATGACAAGTCGTCCCTCCTCCAACAAAGCGTCAAATCGGTCTCTTATAGCTGGTTCGGATGCAAGCCACCTCTTGACATAGTCTTCCACATCCTTCATCCCTACCTCTCTGCCGGCATCGACATGGAATTCTCCCAATCGTACATAGATTGGAACAAGTGGGAATACGTAATGGAGTTCTTTGCCAGCAAGCATCATGGCAGCTTGCTGAAGTGTCATGGTCTTTCCACCACCCGGCTCGCCCAGAAGGATTAGAGGAACCTTTGTCGTATCTATATGCCTAAAGATGTTATGCACGCGGCGAGTCTTTCGATTAACTACGGATATCCGAGCACTCACCGAGTCGCCGCCTTGCGCTCGACCCGTGATGTGGAGCACCGTGCCAGGGATTGGGTTAACAAACGCGTTCTCTTCCGGGTTCGGGTCAAGACCTTCTCGTATTTTCGGGATTATCTCGGCGTTAAGTGGGATGTATTCCCTTTGGTTCTGCCGCATATTCTGTTCGATTTTTGCATACAGACGACTGAGGTACTTCCTTATTTCGTTTGACTCTATGGGTTTTGGTAACAGGCCCAGATTGGTTAGAAACCAATCCAACCGATGCAGAAGAGGAACCCGACGGGTCAAAAACCGGCGCATGTTACCGGAGGATAGGGAGGATAGGAATGTCTTCCGCATTTCCAGGTAGCTCTTCAGAGCCGCAGACATCTCGACACCGCGCGCCTTGTAGGTGGAACTCGCCACATTAACCACATCTTCTAGCTTGTGGTGCTTCCACAACTCTTCCAGGACTTGCTCCCAGCGGGCAATGGAGCTACCTTCGAGGGTAATAGCATGCGGATCCACGTCTATGCTGTGTAAGAGAATCTCTACGCCCTCGCGATCCGGATAGAGATTAGCAAGAATAACCGCCAGACTGCTCATATGGGAACTCTCCGATTAACAAGCCATTGCCAGTAGAAAACCTACTCCAGCAAGGTATAGATATCCCATTACGAATAGATTGTCGCTCGTTCTATGTGCTAAGTAAGTTGTGTTTCTTAAGCCCACTGAGCAATGCTCGAACGTGGATGCCCTCGTTGCGTAAGAAAACCCTCACACCACCAGGCTCAGGTATCCATCCCCCACTATGGTGAAGAGCGACGAAACGCCAGTCACTATCGAACACCGGTGCCCCTGATGAGCCGGGCATCGTATCAGTTAGATACTGAACGCGTG
Source organism: Chloroflexia bacterium (assembly GCA_036399775.1). Classification (GTDB taxonomy): domain Bacteria; phylum Chloroflexota; class Chloroflexia; order QHBQ01; family JADMIH01; genus JADMIH01. Next base: position 30,294 of record DASWMJ010000099.1, read on the forward strand.
AATCATTGCTGAATACGACCACATTATGGTATAGAGCGATCTGCTTCGGGAGGCCAGCCGGGTGTTGGATGATGTTCACATAGTCATCAACGCTGATATCTACTTCATGCAGATATATCTGACCCCATTCGGCATTTGGATTACCCTCAACATATACTGCGGTCCAATCATCTCCTTTGTCAGTGGCGAATGCTTTATCTGGATTGAGCATATATCTGGTTGCGCTCGCATCACCGCCCCCTACGTTCGTCTCGTAATTGAACCAAACTTCAGATTTCTGAGCATCTTCTGGACTCGGAATAACGTGATTATTCGTCACAAGGAGATTGCTACTTGTCAAGAATCCGGTGCCAGAGGTTAGTCCCGTGCTTATGCGGACCACCGACTTTGCTCGAAGCAAACCCACCTCTAAGAAACTGATGGGCAGGAACGTAGGCTGCGCACCCATGATCTTCTCGAGACCAGCCATGTCCCTGGCTTGCCCCTTCCACGCGTAATTACTGGGGCTGGGGATTCCACCTAAGATGGGCTGCCTCATCTGGCGCTCAAAGGCCTCGAAGTCGATGTTCGGGAAGTTTTCCTTAGCTATGTGTATGAAGGCTTCAATCTTGTCGTGTTTGTTCGCTTCTTCAATGATCCGGAACCAGAAGATCTTTGGTGCGCCAGTAAAGTCAATCTCGTCCGGATTTAAACCGGCCCTTCTCACGGCGAAGCGAGCATTAGCTGGATCTGAGTAAAGCCCTGCGAAAAGTATGATCAAGTCGTTGAAGACTGGCTCCCAACGTAGCTTCATAACCTACCTCTTAGTGGAGCAAGAAAGGGGAACTGGCTCTTCTCTAGTCGCCGAGAAATACTGAGAACAACGGCCTATGTACGGTATATATTGGGATCCTAGAGCAGGGAATACTTCGCCGCAACATCCATCTGAACACGATAAGCGCTCGTCGGTGAAGATGGCCAAGTTCCTGCGCAAATTGCGGCTTTAGAAGGGATTGGTAGTCCCTCGTCCAAGTGTTTGGCTTAGCTTTGTTGCTAATTGATGGTCACTTGATGTGTTGTAACGTTGCCTAATTGATACTTAGACGAAAAAGGCAGTAATTACAATAATTATAGCATAGAAGTATATGAGCGATGAATGCTATCACATCATGTAGGGTTGGCACGCACCCAGGAGCGGCCATTGTATACGTACCACAGACCGTCAGCCGCGCCCATCATCCAGTAGCGGCCATAGTGGTCCTGCACCCTCATTGTGTTGACCGATGCCTCGTATTGCTGAGGGTTGATGCGTCCTGCTGCAAGGTCTCCTCTCAGGCGAGCATAGTCCATCTGCGCCCTCTGGAATGGGGTCAGGCTGGCGGGGGGTGGCATGGGTAGGGGAGGAGCATATTGTGGAGCGGATGGGTAGGGCGTGGGTTGGGGACGGGGCGTAGCGGGCGGGTAGGAGGGCGGGCCTGGATTGGGCGCAGCCGAGGGGTGGGAGGTTGGTGGGTGCTGGGTGGGTGGAGATTGGGTGGCCGTAGGGGTAAAGATAGGTGGGGTGGGTGTGGGTCGAGGATGAGCGATTGGTGCCGCGCTGGTTCCGGCAGGGTATGCTTGCACTCGCCGCCGAGAGGAACGGGCGATGATAATGCCCATCCCTACGACCAGCACTCCGGCAAACAGGACGCCACCGACAATCGCTATTAGGCCCCAACCGGGTAGGCCGCTTCCGGATGTGGGGGCGCTACTTGATGGGGGATTGGTGCCCTGGGAAGTAGGTGCGGAGGAGTTGGTGGGGGAGTTAGGCTGGGCGGGGACGACAAGGGGGCCTACGTCGGAGTGGGTGGTGTTGAAGCCGTCGCTTGCCAGGATGCGGATGTAGGTCTGGTCGCTGGGGAGTATCTCTTCGGTGGAGAATGTGTACTCGGTCTCGTGGGAGCTTACTTGCAGAGGATACCATGTATGTTTGCTGTCGGGGCTGTAGAGGATGTCGTAGCGCAGGGCGGCGGGGTCGCTGTCGGGGTCTTCGGCTGACCATGTGATGGTGTGCTCGCCTTCCCAGCGGTCGCCGGATTGGGGGGAGGTGATGGCGAGGGTGGGGGGTTGGGTGGTTGCTACCAGGGAGGTAAGCTCTTGCTCCTGGCCGTTTTCGTTGCGTACCAGGACGACGCGGGTGGCGTTGCCGGGGTCAGGCACTTCGAGGACGAAGCCTGATCTCTCTAGCGGCTCGTTGGTCTCCTGGGATTGGAAGGTGAGGTCGAAGCAGCGTTCGTAGAGCAGCGTGTCGCCGGCGTCCAAGAAGCGCAGGCAGTGGTTTCCCTCGCCTTCGCTCTGCGCCGTTCGATTTGCCGCTTCTGTTCCGCCGAAGGTCAGGGGGAGGAAGAGGCTGGTGGCAAGATCGGGTTGGTGACGCTTTGCTGGGTAGGATGGGGCTTGACGGGGTGCGGGAAGGCCACCGGAAGCGGGGTCGGGGGGGCGCACCATGTCAATCTGGGCGGTGTAGCCTTTGAGGGAGGCCCAGCCGCGCACCCATAGCTTGTGGGCGGTGTCGGTCAGGAAAGCGCCCTGGGGACGCAGGTTATTGTCATAGAGTTTCTTGTAGTGGAAGGTAGATACCCAGGCCTTGGTGTGCCCGCAGTAGGACATGAGGTCGTAGTTGGTGGTGGGTATGACCACCATCGCATCGGTGTCGAAGCCGTATTCCTGGATACGGGCGCTGTCGTTGTATTCAGAGGGCCAGTAGTTGGTGTGGGTATTCGGTGAGATGCGGCAATCTGAGCTTGGGTCGCTCTTGGTGCCGGTGTGTTCCAGGCCGAGGTCGTGGCCTACTTCGTGGGGGAGGACGTGGTGGGAGGAGTAATCGGTGTGGAAGTCAACCGCCAGGGCAACGTGGGCCGTCTGCCCGGAGAACACGGTCTCAGCGAGGCCACCGAAGTTGATCGTGTTCACATATTCGTTGGGGAGCCACCCTACAAGGATGTCGGGCTTGTCGCCTTCGATGCGGTCGTAGTACTCTCTGAGGGACCAGTTGAGGTCCTCTCCGAGGTCGTCGGTTGAGAGCGGCCGTGTGGTACGCACGCGGAAGGGTAGCTCGTAGTATTGGATGCCGTTGTCGGCGGCGGGGTAGAGCTTCTTCATCATGCCGTCGTATTTGGCGATGCCGTCGCCCGGCCACGCCCATTCTGTCTTGCCCGGCGGCCTGTAGCCGATGCGGACGTAGCCTACGCGCAGGCCGTTTCGCTCTACGAACTCGAACGGCTGTGTAGCTTCGTTGTTGTCGTAGTTGGACTCCTCGATGGTGCGGGTGGGGTTGACGACTGCTTTCAGGCTGAATGCCCCCGCAGTGGTTAGCTCGTTTGGAATGAGGAAGTTGAGGGAGTTATCTATATTGCCCCGGTCAGGCTCGCGGTCCGGGTACACTAAAGCTGACGCGCTGGATGGCTTGACTTCTACTTCACTTTTGCCTTCGGGCCAGACGAAAAGGGACGCTGAGACGGTCTGAGGGGAGGGGTCGGTTGCGCCTGCCAATCGCGGGAAGACGCGGACGACGGTCTTCTTGCCCGCTACTAAAGGTATGCTGTTGTCTTTGGTCTGGATCACCTGCACTACCTCTATGTGCTCGATGGTGAGGTCTAGCCCTTCCGGGACGGAGTAGGCAGAGAGCGCCTTGTCTACGCTGCCGGCTATCGCGCGCATTTCGGCGGGGTCGTTGAGGGTGTAGTTGGCGTCGTCTTTCCAACCGGCATCGCCGGTGACCACGTAAGGGCCTCGCGCGAAGAGCACCTTGGCCGATACCTGGGTGTTGGCGGGGTTGCTAGGGTCGCTCGGAGGGACGGCGGCCATTTCGAAGCCGTAACCTGGGTCGCCGTAAGCTGTGGTGGCTACCCATTTATCGCCTAGTGGGCCGGGGGGCCTGTTCCCATAATCGTAGTATTTGAAGTCTGCGTGGGCCTGGTCTATGGTCTTGTATCTTGTGATGGTGAAGTAGAAGAACTTGTGCTCATCGCCTCGGCGGTGGTCCGAAACGTGGCAGCCGTCGTACTTGCCACCCTCGGCGGTGGAAGGAACGACCTCGAAGCCTTCGCCTGATGGGAGGAGAGCGCACAGGTCGGGGCCTTGTTGGGCGTGCAGCGTGGAGTTGGCGGTGGTGGCGTGGCTTACCCCGGCTGGGGCCGATGTATTTAGCGCCAGCATTAGGCTGCATGCAAATATAACCCTCAGCCAAAGCCAACGTCGGGTGGAGAGTGTGTTCATACCCTTCATAGGATATCCTCTACGTGTAGATCACGCCTCAACTATGAGATTGTACAAGTCCGAGTGAGCTAACTTACCTGCGGTGATGAAGGGGTAAGGCGAATGAGCGATATGGAGGGCACGGTGCAGGTGTTGGGGATGCTTATCGTGAGGCGTGCAAGCAAAAACAACATAACAAGAGACCTGCATGAGCAGGCTTATACAATAAAAGCATACCACTACTGTCAAGCCTTGCCGGAGGGGTAAACTGTATTCCGTCTAACCGCCAAGACGCAAAGACGCGAAGTACCCATCAAGAGGTTTATTGTTCGGTTTCTACTATGGTGTAGTGCCTGACCAGCTATTCTCATATCGCCTTGGCGGGTACCTGGCGTCTTGGCGTCTTGGCGGTTAGCCTTTGCTTGTTCGTGTAACCCTAGCTTGGGTAGGAGACTTGCATTGACGGATGAAAGTAAGGCATAATAGGCGAATGCCGTGCGCGGCTTGACCTTGAGACCAGACCGAACGCAGAGACTCAGCTTATGCGCTACCTGGGGAACAAAGATAGCCTGCTGTCGTTTATTGACGAGGTGCTCGCGAGGCATGGCGTTGCCAGCACGCGTACCGAGCCTTTGTGCGTGTGCGACCCTTTTACGGGGACGACTGCGGTAGCGAGGCATTTGAAGAGGATGGAGTGGCGGGTGGTGTCGGGGGATTTGATGACCTACTCGTATGCGCTCCAACACGCTTATATCGGGTTGAGCGAAACGCCGCCGTTCGCGGGGCTGCTCCAGATGGGGGCGCTCGATCCTGATTTGACGCTGGCGGTGCCTTTGCATAGGGCGATTGCTCACCTGAATAATCTGCGCGGGGTGGAGGGGTTTTTCTACAGGACTTATTCTCCTGATGGGGAGGAGGGGAGGCGATATTTTACTTCGGCCAATGCGCTGCGGATAGACGCTATACGGCAGACGATCAACCAGTGGTGGGAGAGGGGTTGGCTGACGGAGGCCGAGCGGTTCTTGCTGGTGGCGGCGCTTATTGAGGCGGTGTCGAAGGTGGCGAACGTGGCGGGGACGTATGCCGCTTATCTGAAGCGATGGGACCCGCGCGCCCATAAGCCGATGATGTTGAGGGTGCCCCAGATCGTGCATAGCGCGCACGAGCATGACGTTCACCAGGCGGATGCGGGTGAGGTGGTAGAAGGGTGTGAGTGCGATTTGCTGTATATTGACCCGCCGTACAACAGCAGGCAGTATTGCACGAACTATCATTTGTTAGAGACGCTTGCGCTGGGGGACGAGCCGGAGGTCAGGGGGGTGGCAGGGCTGCGGGCGGAGAATGGGAAGAAGTCGCCTTATTGCAGGGCGGGGCAGGCGGAAGAAGCGCTGGCGGGGCTGGTGGGGAAGGCGAATACGCGGCGGATATTGATGAGCTACAACAGCGAGGGGATTATCCCGCACGAGAGGATCATGGAGATATTGTCGGGGCGTGGGGAGGTGGAGGTGTATGAGTGTGAGTACAGGAGATTCAGGTCGGACGCGGACGGGGAGAACCGGCGATATGGTGGGCGGGCGACGGTGAGGGAGATGCTTTATTGGGTGGAGGTGGGCGGGAAGCGTGAAACGTAAACCGCAAAGACGCTAAGGAACGCGGAGTTCGCAAAGGTTTTGTTGGTTGAGCCACAAAGAGACAAAGAACACTAACATTTTTTTGGATTGAGACGAAGAGACGCCGAGATCGCATGTGAAACGTGGTGGATAGGATTGCTTCGTTTAATATGGATAGAACTCAAAACTCAAAACTCAAAACTCAAAACTCGGTACGTCACCCTCGGAACAGTTTGAATGATTTGACGGGGCGGGAGTGGGTGCATTTTTTGGGTTCGGTGGAGGCTACGGCTTACCCTACTAAGGGGCCGCAGTCTTACGGGCATGCCTTGAGGCGAACCCACCCTTCGCCTAAACCGCCGCAGCTTATGAGGCGGATTGTGGAGTTTTTTACGCGGCGTGGGGAGTGGGTGTTGGACCCGTTTATGGGGGTGGGTGGGACGCTGCTGGGGTGCTCGCTTGCAGACCGGAACGCGGTGGGGTTGGAGTTGGAGGCGGGGTATATCGAGACGTATGGGAGGGTGGCGCGGGAGGAGGGTTTGCGGGCGCAGGTGGCTGTGCTGGCGGATGCGCGGCGGATGATGGAGCATGGAGAGGTGGCGGGGCGGACGTTTGATATGGTGCTGACGGACCCGCCTTATGGGGATATGATGGGGAGGCCGCAGAACGGGGAGAAGAAGAAGAGGACGGGGCGGGCGGACGCGACGCCTTTTACGGGCAGCCCGGCTGACCTAGGGAACCTGCCGTATGAGCAGTTTTTGGACGAGCTGACGGGGATAATGGGGACGGCGCTGGGGGTGCTCAAGCCGTCGGGGTATATGGTGGTGTTCGCTAAGGACTTGCAGCCTACGCAGGGGCACCATAATATGCTGCACGCAGACGTGGTGATTAGGCTGTCGGGGTTGGAGGGGGTGGCGTATAGAGGGTGTAAGATTTGGTTCGACCAGACGCCCAGGTTGTACCCGTTTGGGTACCCTTACAGGTTTGTGGCTAACCAGTTGCACCAGTATATTTTGGTGTTCCAGAAGGTGGGATGAGCTATGAGTGGGCGGTTATCGCATATGGCGGGCCAACCATACACTCATCACAGTTGTGACTACCATGATAATGAAAAGGCCACCGGCTAGAACCCAGTCTGACCATTGCGTGGGCTTCATGAGCCAGGCGGAAAGACCTGTGAGCAGCATATTGAGCACGAGGAGAGCTGCTATTGCTCGGCACAAGCGTATTAGAGGTCTTATTATGGGTCGGCGCTTGCTAGCCTCAGAAATGGATGTGGGCGGCTCTTCGAGAGGCGCATAGGTGGCATAAACGGTATAAAGCAGGCCAAATGCAGCAAATAGCAAGGACCCTGTTGCTAAGGAAGCTTGGAACGCAATAGAGGGAAAATCAACCTGTGGAGGGGATTGAAGGAGATTAGAGACGAGGTAAGCCAGCATACCTGTGTACCCTGCCCAAAGTTGGGCAAATAGTCTGAGGCGGCAAGTAAGGGGCTGAATGGGGTGAAGAGACCGCGAAGGATAATGTGGATAAAAGAGGAGCAGAGCGGATACGATGAAGCGTCTAGAAGTTATAGCCTCGGAAGGCACGACCAGCACATGATGCGTCAAGCCCAAGCTCAGGAAGGGACAATTCTAAAGTGCGAGGCTATTGCTTCCACGTTTCTAGCAATAAGGTGGGCGCGAGCAGAATCATCCAGTGGTTGGAAAATGTGCCCACCATCGTAGAACATGTGCCTACCCTCATCCTCATCGTGAGGGTACTTCTCACGGAACTTGGAGATAGCAGCAATGAGAGCGTCGGCTGCTTCTTCCGCCCGTTTATCAATTTCTGCTACTGTAAGCCTGTCCTTAGAAGCTACCATAGCATTGTTATTCCAGATATTATGTCGAACTGTAGGCAGGTTGTCACGGACGACGTCGCGCACGATTTCGCCTAGCCACACACCGAGCCTTACCACTGTAGATTTCCTAACTCTAACAGTCCCGGTAATCCTAATATGCTGATCTGTAATCGGGCCGCTAGCCAGGTCTTCAGCACTATCGGCCATCTAAAAACCTCCTCGGCTCATTCATCCCTTAATCCCTCATTGCCTTCCAGGCTGCCCTAATACGGTCAAGTAGCCCAGGTTTCTTAATTGGGTGGCCGGTAATGTTTTGCCACTCCTTTTCAAATATGTAACGCGCCAGACAGCCCGCCAGATAGTTGCGCCATTTTTCCTGGGTGATTGGTGCGTCATAGAACCAATTACCAAACATAACGCGATAAACGGGGACCTCCAGTAGAACCGTTTGGTAATCCTTTTCGCAATCCGTAGCAGTCGGCAGATTTGGTCTTAGTTTATCTATTTCTATGGCGTAGACAGTTCGAGCCATTGTTATTAGTTCAGAACGGTATTTCCTATAGTGGGTCAATATTCCATATGTGTTTAGGTTCTCTTCATCATACGGTTGCAAGGGCATAGGGCAAGACCCTCAGGCACAAGACTACTCAAGCTCATGTCAAAACCCTGTATGAAGTTACCGGGGCCGCAGGGTTGCTTTGGGGACGTAGCGAAAAGCTTAGAGTACATCATACACCTTACAGGACCTTATGTCAATAGGTAGGGCGAACATATGTCAACATATAGTTCAGCAGTAGCAATATCCGTACCCAGGGAAGTTACCTAGCAGCGCTTATTATTAAGACGTTTCGCCGTCTGAAAAGTTGCATTCGTGTGCCTAGCGACCTTGCGAGCCGTTTGTGCCGCGAGGGTTTTGTTGCGGCCTGCGGGCTTGAGACTGGCCCCTGGCCCCTGATCCCTGGCCCCTGTTTCCGAAGCGTGCGTCCATGCGGCGCATGCGGTAGTCTACTGCTTCTATGAATACAAAGCGGCAGAGGTCGGGGTCGCAGAGACGGGAGCGGATGCGGGGGTCTAGGGTGTCAAGGTCGCAGTTGGATGTAACGACGGTGGGGAGGCGGTTGTTGTAGCGGTAGTTGAAGATCTGGTAGAGTTTTTCTGCCGCCCAGGGGGTGGATTGCTCGGCTCCGAGGTCGTCTATAACGAGGAGGTAGACGGAGCGTATCTGCTCAAAGCGCTCATCGTACGTAACTTCGCTGTTGGGCGCAAAGGTGGCGCGCAAGTGGTGGAGGAGATCGGGCGCTACGGCGAAATAGACCTGCATATGGTGGTCCTGGACGACGTGGTTGGCGATGGCAGCTGCCAGGTGGGTCTTGCCGGTGCCATAGCTCCCAAGAAGGAGAAGCCAGCCTTCGGGATTGTCGGCGTAGGCTTTAGCGATTTTGTATGCGGTCTCGACACCTGGCACTTCGGGGTTGAAGTCGGCGAGTATCTTGGTCTGGAAGGCGTCGAGGTTGCTCAGGTGATATAGCTCTTCGAGGTTGCGCTGCTCGGTGGCGTGGGTGCGGCAGATGCAAGGGAATAGCTTGCCGAAGCGCGGGTCATGCACGGGCACGTCCATGCGGAGCCAACCCACGCCATGACACTGGCGGCAAACGTCCTCAGAGTGGCGGGAGCGGAGAGCGGAGTACGATTGCGGAGTGCGGAGTGCGGAATGCGGAATGGTTGGTTGTGCGATAGCCTCGGATTGGGCCTCCGCGCCATTCCGCATTCCGAGTTCCACATTCCGCGATTGGTTAGTCTGGGCGGAAGAGGAAGGCGTATTTGCCCTTTGTGTATTTGTCGGGATCGAGAGACCGTTCAGCAGGTCCCCTAGCTTTTCCATTGTCTTTACCCTCCGATGACCATCTTTCCAGGATGCGTTCTATGTAGCGCCAATTGCGTTTGTTGTTGGTGACGGCCTCCTCGAAGGCGGCCTCTATCCATTCCATCGGGTAGCGCCCCTCGGCGTCTTGCAGGCGTTCGGCCAGGATGGGGGTGAGGAGGCCGATGTTCTGCTCGTAGAGAGCGTAGATGCTGGGGCGTTCGGCAACGACGCGGATTTTGTGATTTGGAATTTCGGATTGCGAATTTAGAAAACCGTTGGGTTGCGGCTGGCTTACCAGTGGTGTGCCTTCTACGTCTATCTGGCCTTTGCTGAGGGCATCTATCCAGGTGCGGTTGTCGCGGGTGTTGAGCATGTACCATTGCTCTACGCGGCCTTCGGTGAAATCTGTGGGTTCTTCTCGGACCCAGATTTGCAGGAGTGTACCCCTGGCTACGGCTAGCTCCAGGCCTTCGCGCAAGGCCTCTCCGTGGGGGCGGGGGCCTTTGCAGCGGGCGAGGGCGGCGCGCAGGGGGTCGCTGGCCTCCAATTCTTCCAGGCCTGCCATGCGGGGGGAGGTGCCGTTTGGGCCGCTGCGGGCGAGCCGCCAGAAGAGGTAGAGGGTGACTTTCATTTCGAGCATGGAGGTGATGGAGGGGAGGATGTCCTCGAAGAAGCCCTCCGGCACGCGGACGGTCTTTTGGCGGTCTGTTGAGAATCCGATGAAAGGTTTCATAGTCAGTGGTCAGTGGTCAGTGGTCAGTGGTCAGTTCAGAGATACTCTGGTCACTGATCACTGGTCACTGACCACTCGTCATGGTTCTTGGCGGTAGACTTCCAGGTCGGTGAATTTGGTGGTTTGGCTGAAGAAGCGTAACGGGACGGTTGCCAGGGGGCCGTTGCGGTGCTTGGATATGTGGATTTCGGCTATGCCCTTCTTTTCGGACTCCTGGTTGTACATTTCCTCGCGGTGGATGAACATTACTATGTCTGCGTCTTGCTCGATGCTGTTATGGGCCAGTATGTCGGCTGCGACGAAGTTGTGTAGCTCGTCTACTGTCAGGTCGTAGACTTCGGCTTCGCCGTCGGGTTCGATGGAGGTTATTTCGTCCCAGTAGACGTCGCTTTGGGCCAGGCGCGCCAGGCTGTCGGATTGGACGGCGCGGGCCAGGCGGGTGGCACGCTCACGGCTGACGTTTTGCTTGTACAGGGCTGTGCCGCAGTAGGAGTTACCGAGAGCGGCTTGCATCTGGCGGGAGGTTATACCTGCCGTTTGCATGGCGGGTACGGCCATGAGCCGCCACACTTCGCGGGGTAGCACGTCGCGGTTGGTGTTGGCGACGCGGGTTATCAGGTAGTCGAGGATTGCCAGGCGGTGCTCGGCCTTGCTGGTGCCAAGCGCGCCGATGTCATAGAGGAAGCGTTCTATGTCGCGCTTACCGTCTACTACTACATGATACTGGTCGCGGCCCTTGCCTGACTGGCCGATTCTGTGGAGAGTGGCGTTGATGCTCAGGCGAAGCAGGAGGGACTGGACGTTGCGGGCTAGCTCCTGACTGCTTGAGGCATAGTAGATAGTGGGTTGGGAATGCGCGGCGCTGCCCATATGGATGCAGCCATCTGTGGACCAGAGGTGGCGCAGGAAAGTGGCGATGGCGGGTGCGGGCTGGGTGAAGACTCTTTCAGGCACGCGCTTCTGGTGGGAGCGGAGGTTGAATATGCCCATGCCGTCGAGCCATGCTGCTACGGGATTGCGAACTCCGTGCGTCAGGTGATATGAGGCAGCTATATAGACCTGATACCAATCGCGCTCGCGCTGTATACGGGGCTTGACGGCATCTCTGAATACTTCAGTAGCGAGGGCGGCTACCGTTTCTGCCAGGGTCAAGTCGTTGGTTGTGTAGTGAATTGGCGAGCGGGCCAGGGTGCAGCCATCGCCTATGAGGTGGCCCAGGAGGGCAAGCTCGGCGTCGGGCATGGAGGGTTCGGCGGGGCCGGGGAGCTGCCTGGGGAGGGCGATGCGCGTGGCGGGCGCTAGCTCATCGAGGCGTTGCCAGCCCTGTAGGGTGAGAAACTTGTGGTTGGCGGTAGCTCGTATGGTGCGGCCCAGGCGGGTTGAGAGTTTGTAGACGGGCTTGGTGCCTGTGGCGAAGGCTTTGAGGACGGGGCGAGGCTCAAGCTGCCATGTGTCGGTGTTGAGTGCGAGAACGCGGAAGCCGAAACCTCCGACGAGTTGCTCTATGGGGCGGTAGACGCCTTCATCGGGGAGGTAGATGGGCGTTTCACCCGCCAGGCAGCCCGACTCACGAAGGTCGGAGAGGATGGGGACGTGGCTGGTGCGGCTCTCTACGGCACGGGATAGCTGAGCGCAGGCGATTATGGGCACGTTTATTTCGCGGGCAAGCATTTTGAGGTTGCGGCTGATCTCGGAGACTTCCTGCACGCGGTTGCCGTCTTTGCGGGCGCTGCCCTGCATGAGTTGGAGGTAGTCTATTATTATCAGGTCCACGCCTACTTCGGCTTCGAGGCGGCGGGCTTTGGAGCGTACTTCGTGGATGTTGAGGCCGGCGCTGTCGTCTATGTAGATGGGCATCTGGGCGAGGCGGCCAATGGCATCGGAGACGAGGTGCCACTCGTCGTCGTTGAGGTAGCCGAGGCGCAGGGATTGGCTGTCCACGCCTGTCTCTACGGCCAGGAGGCGCTGTACTAGCTGCTCGCGGCTCATTTCCAGGGAGAATACGCCCACGCGCTTGTTGCGGGGAGGCATGGCGGCGTTGTGGGCTATGCCGAGGACGAGGCTGGTCTTTCCGATGCCCGGACGGGCTGCCACAATTATCAGGTCGCTGCGTTGGAGGCCGCCGGTTACTTCGTCCAGGTCGTGGAAGCCGGTGGGCACGCCGACTACGGTGCCGGGGTTATGCTGGATCGACTCGATGCGGTCGTAGTATTCGTTCAGGACCTGCTCTATGGAGGCGAACTCTTTCGTGGAGGTGCGCTGGGAGACGTTGAAAAGGAGCTGCTCTGCTTTGTCCAGGACGTTGGCTACGTCGTGCTCATCGGAGTATCCCAGGGCTGCTATCTCACCGCCTGCCGAAATGAGGCGGCGCAGGACGGAAGCGCGCTCGACTATGTGAGCGTAGTATTCGATGTGGACGGCGGTGGGGGTGCGGTTGACTAGGCTGATGAGGTAGCTATAGCCGCCCAACGAGTCCAGGCGTCCAGCGCGTTCAAGTTCGGAGGCCAGGGTGACGGTGTCGGGGGGTTCGCGGCGAGCGTAGAGGTCGAGCACGGCGGCGTAAATCCAGCCGTGAGCCTCGCGGTAGAAATCGTCGGCTCGCAGGAAAGGGGCGATCTTGATGATCGCATCGCGTTCGAGAAGGAGAGACCCCAGGACCGCCTCTTCGGCGGCGAGGTCGTAGGGCACGGGGCGCTCTACCCTCTCAGGTATAGCCAGGGCCATATGGGTGCTACCTCAAGCGTTTATAGCAGACTCAAAAACAGACTCTAAGTACTAATTCGCTCTCACTATTGCTACAGCCTCGAGATTGTAGCACCAGAGAATTCTTGGATTTTAGATTTTAGATTTAGGATTTTAGATTTTTGGGCTGAGGTTTCAATCTAAAATCTAAAATCCTAAATCTAAAATTGTTATGTTGGGTTGGCTTCGGACTGGGCCTCGGCTTCGGCCTCGGTGGCGGGGGCGGCTTCGGCTGCGGCGGTGGCCGTTTCGCCTGCCGCGGATTCCTTGCCGGTCGCGCCTGCTGCCTCCGGGACTACCTCTATGTTGATCTTGGCCGAGAAGCCGCCGCCCAGGTCGGCTGTCGCGCCGTAGGTGCCTGTGCGGTGGATGGCCTCGTCCAGCTCGATCTTGCGGCGGTCTATGGTTATGCCGTGCTGAGCGGCGAGGGCGTCGGCTATATCAAGGGCCGTGATGGAGCCGTAGAGGCGATTTTCTGAGCCGACACGTGCACGGATAAGGACCGACTTGCCTTCGATAGCGGAGGCGCTCTTCTGAAGCTCTTCGCGGACCTTGTTGGCTTTGCGGGCGTACACCTCCGCCTGGGCCTCGGCCTGCTTTACGGAACCGCGCGTGGCGGCGACTGCGAGCTTCTTGGGGAGCAGGAAGTTGCGGGCGTACCCGTCGGCTACTTCCTTGATGGCGCCCGCGTCTCCCAGACCCGGCACCGTCTGTGTCAAAATTATTTTCATCCTGGGTGATTGCTCTCTCTCATTGAAGTCAAGGCGTGAGTCCTTGCCTTGCATTATACCACAAGGGTCCTGGGGTATAGAAATACACGGCGGTTCCACAGTGTCTACACGTTTAGAGGTTTTTCACCGCAAAGACGCAAAGGAACGCAAAGTTCGTGAAGGTTTTTCTTGTTTGAACCCACAAAGGCACAAAGCGCACTAAGAGTGGGGGTTCGTTGTTCGTGATAACGTGATCGCGAACGGATTATGGGTGTGCAGGATGCATCGGATGTTGTTTTGTGTAGAAGTAGATGACGTGTATTGTTAGATAGCGCAAAATTACTCTTGACCTGTAAGACTATACGTAGTATATAGTAGATGTGCTAAGAAAGCACCTGGCTGGCGTAACTCTTTGCACTTCATTTATCGAGTACTTTATTCCAGGTGTTGCTCCCTCTCTAGCTCGTTCCGGCCAGTTGAACTCCTAACACTGGAGGCTTTAGCGACCCATGGAAGACACTCATGATGCAAGGCAGGAGCGCCACTCTTCTCATGAGGCGGTTCACAATCATGCAGATTTGCAGTCTGCAATGTTCGGGGCGCAGGCCCACGAGCCAAGCTTACCCTATACTCTTGGCACGTTGAGTTCAGCAAAGAAGCTATTGGGCCACCCGAATATCCGAGGTCGAGGTAATGGTCCGGTACGGCAGGCGGCGGTCCAGCGAATGCAGCAGACGCTCGGCAATCGGGCGACTCGGCGTCTCGTGCAGCCAACCCAGCAGCCCCCACTTCAGGAGACCAACCCTGGGGCCGTGTCCGCCTTCCGGCCCCTGCTGTCGCACGCCCCTTTGACCGCCACTGCCGTCCCGGTCGAGTTGCTTTCGAGTGCCGTGCAACGCCACTCAGCCGCGGGCGGTGCGCCGGTGGTGCAGCGGGTCCGGTATGTAGAGAATACCCGGACGGGTGAGACGCGGGAAGTGGCAGATAACTATCAACTTGGCCCGCAGGAAGCCTTTGTGGATACCAGCCAGAGCAGGCCCACGAATTTGCGCAAGGAGATGGCAACGCTAACCTTTGAATTACCGCCAGCCCAACTGGGGCAGCAGGCGTTTTACAAAGGCACCAGCATGGGATCCATGAGGCAGGAGGGCGGGATTGCCACCGCCGGGTTGGACCCGGCAAAGGGCGGTATGGGGGGCGGGAGCGGCGTCTGGGAGGGTAACGCGCCGGATCGGTATTCCAATTTGGGATGGACCACCCTCGCAACGAATGTAGAGGCCACCGAGGCCTATGCCAGGGGGTTTGAAAAAGACCGACGCAAACACGATGCGGAGATCGCAATGATGAAAGCGACAGGTAAGCTGAACGCCAAGTGGATCGGCGTGACCCTGCGGGTGCTGGCGGATGCTCAGGAAATGCGTGACCACGACAAATGGCGACGGGATCCGGGGTCGGGAAGCATGGACAACGTCTGGCAAACCAGTGAGGTGATTCCCGTTGAAAAGATTGAAGTGCAAAGCATCACCTTGATGATGTCGCCTGAGAGCATGACCGCTCTTCGGGAGCACCTGGCAGCCAACGAGGGTGTGGTCAACACAGACTTTCTAGACGCGTTGCTGGCGAAGGAATACTTTATACCGGGGACGTGGGACCCGCGACAGAGGTAACCCCGCGTGTCTAGCCGATACAGAAGCATGGCAAGCGGGCCGCACAGCCGAAAATCTATAATCTTATACCTCTCCGGGGCTGGGTTTGGGGAGAGGGCGGCTTGCTGTTTTGGGGGCGATGGTGTGGAGGAGTGAGACGAGAAGCAGGATGGCGAACAGGACCATTGACAGGATGACGAAGGCGTAGCTTGCTCGTGAGAAGATGACGGAGTAGATGCCCGCGAAGAGGAGAGCGAAGGAGACCAGGAGCCAGTGCGTGTTGGGGGTGGCGCCGCGTTCGGCGTGCGCTAAGAAGGCGCATATGACCGCCAGAATGAGAAGGGATGCGTCGTGGATGTAGAGGTGGGGGCTGAGTATTACTGCCAGTAGGGCGGTGATGCCGAAGCGAGTGGGTAGCGGCCAGGGGGCGCGCCATACCAGGGCGACGGCGGCTATGCTCAAGAGCCAGGAGAGCATGGCTAGCTGCAAGACGAGACCAGGGGGGAGGCCGGTCATGGTCAGCAGGCCGCGCAGGTTGGGCATGGCTTCGGGAGAGAAGCCGAGGGAGCCGGTTGTGGTGGAGGATACCTGGAGCATGCCGATATAGGAGGTGAGAATTTTGGGGCCGGCAAGTAGTACCGCCGCGCCCCAGAGGGCTAATTGGGTGAGGGCGGCGTAGAGGAGCGCGCGCCAGTGCTTTTGGACGAGCAGGGCCACGCACAGGAGTATCACCATCTGGGGCTTGAACGCGGCGAGACCTACGGCCAAGCCTAATTGCGCCCAATTCTGCTGCCGCCACGCGGAGAAGACCCACCACCAGAGGGCGAGCAGGACCAGGGACATCTGCCCCATGAGCAGGGCCTCGTAGATGGGCACGAAGCTGAAGAGGGCGAGCAGATAGATGGGGGGCATGGGGCCGCCCTGCCACCGAAGGTAGCGGGCGCGGATGGAGAGGGCGAGGACCAGCAGCACGCCCCAGAGGATGGCTATCCACAGGTAGTAGGCAACGTCGGGCGGCACCCATGAGAGGGGGGTGAAGAGCATGGCGACGTAGGGAGGGTAATTGAAAGGGAGGACGCCGCCGGGGTAGCGAACGCCACCGCCGAGGTCGCGCTGGACCTCAGCCTGGGTTGTGAGGTCGTAGAGGTCCGCGCCCTGGCCGGAGGTAAGGATGTGCGCGCCGGTGACGAATATGGTGAAGTCTTTGCCGTAGGGGCCGTCTGACGCCTGGCGTACGAGATAAAGGCTGGCGACCAGCACGAGCAGAAGCTGCCAGCCGGTCTTGAGCAGGCGGGCGTTGCGCGGATTGGCGAGAGTGGCGGCAATTGCGGTGGTCATTCGCGCTTGAGGAGCAGTACGCGGCGCTCCTGCCCGGCGTTCAACCAGGAGGTGTAGCGTAGGGAGCCGACCTGGGCGTACCCTGGAACTTGAATGTCGCTGACCAGGTAGACGGGATCGAGCAGGGCGTAGCCCGGGAAGGGTATGTCGACGAATTTGCGTTCGGCGCGGAGGTAGGCAGCCCCTTCGTCATAGAGATACCAGCCCGCCCACTCGTAGCCGGCGTCAATCTGTTGGCGCGGTATGCCTTGAGCGGCCAACTGCTCGGCACCATGCCAGCGCGCGGTGGCGTGCTCCTGGAAGTCGCGCTGAGCAAAGAGCGAGAAGAGAGCCAGGGGCACCAGTAACGCCCATTGCCACTGCCTGCGGGTGGGTTGCTCTACGCCGGTGGACGGGCCCAATCGCCGGATGGTTGCCGCGATAATGATAGGGAAAAGAGGCAGCCAGTAGCGGTCAAAGAGATAAGTAGCGAAGACGAGGGTGGTACCGAACATCATCAGTCCGAGCAAGTAGAGTATCAGAGCAGGGTCCCTCTCCCGAACGCGCCAGGGGCGAGAGCGCAACCATGCCCAGAGGCTTTCCAGGCAGGTGGTGATGAGAAGGGCAGCTACCAGGCTGCTTGCGATGCCGAGGAGCAGCCAGACCCACTCGGGCCAGATAGGGGCCGCGTAGTAGTAAAAGAGCTGTAGCCCGGAGTTGTTGATGATATTGCCGTTCTGGGGCAGGATGCTGCCGGTGGATTGGATGGTGATTACCTGGAAGAGCAGGAAAAAGCCAAATATAGGTAAAGCTAGCAGGGGACGACGCGGGAGTCTCACGATGGGTAGCAGACAGAGGCCAACCAGGGATAGCGACCAGACGAAGGTTTGAGCGCGCCATGTTACGTATTGAGCTAAATGCTGGATGGCGTACGCTTGCTGCTCTTCGACGCGCATGGTGACGAGGCGGACCGGGAGAGTACGGCCCCACAGCACGTAGGCGACCATGACCAGGGCGGGAAGGAGCGCAATGGCGAGCGCCCGCCGCCAGGTCCAATTATGGGACCACCACAAATAGGCCAGGGCAGCAGGCACCAGCAGTATGCCGAATTGCCTGGTGAGCAACGATAAAATGGTGGCGATAGCACCCAGCCACAACCAGCCTTCTCCATGGCCCTTCATGCCCCTCACGTAGCCCAGGCACCCCAGGAGCAAATAGGCCAGGAACGTGACATCGGTCATGAAGCTGTAACTCAGGTGGAGGTAGAAGGGGTTGAAACCGAGTAGAGCGGTACCCCAGAGCGCGGGGGTAGGGCGGACATCCAGGTGCCTTAGCAAGATGTAGAATGCGGCGAGGCAGGTGCCGCTCATGAAGAGGGTCGCGGCGGAGAGAGTGGTGAAGCTGAAGCCGAAGGGCACGACGAAAAGCAAGGCCAGGACATTGTGGCCGAAAGCATTGGCTTCGGTATAGTCGTGCGGGGTGAAAACGCCGTTGAGCAGACCTTCGACGGACCGGGCGTAAGCCCAGTCGTCAATCATGGGATAAGTGCGAGCGGGCACAACCAATGCCAGCACAGAGGCAAAGGCAAGAAGCAGCAAGCCGAGGTTGCATAAGTCGGCACGCCGTATGGTGGACGCGGCGTGGGTGGCGTTGAGGAGCGATAAGGGTTTCAGGGTAATGGTGGCTTTCATATGCTGGTATGGGCTAGCGGCCTGTTCGCAAAGCGCTGGCTAACTGCTCTTCCATCATGCTTTCGGCGATGTAGCCGTCCGCCCTCAATTGCTGGGCGAGCCAGGCGTGGACTTTGGGGTCGTCGGGCTTTAGAAACTTGGACATAAGGGCTTCCCTGTACGCCTTGTCGCGCTGTCCCAGCGCCAGGTAGCCTGTGGCCGCCAGGAGATACTCGTCGGCGATCTTGTAGTAAGTGCCGGCGTTTATATAATCTCGCGTCGCCTGGGCTACATTACCCCGCGCCTGGTTGATTCCGCCGCGCAGGATAAGCACGGGTTTGTAATGAGGATCGAGGGTGGCTATCTTTGTAGTGAAGCGGTCCATGCGGGCTAACAAGCTGTCCGGCTGAGCATCTTCACGCAGGACGACCACTCTATCGAAACGGGCGACTTCGGCCCAGTCCTGTTCGGGTGCGGAAAGTCGAGCCAGGAGATCGAGGTCGAGGGTGCTGACTACCCAGTAGATGTTACCCCGCGGGGTATGAGCGAAGAGGCGCGGGTCGCGGGCGTCAAAGGTCGCGGCGGGAGGGTTGCTGTGCCAGTAGAACTGGCTGACGGCGTATCCCAGGGAAGGCTCGTCCGCGAAGATGATGGTGTCTTGTGGGCGAGCATGTGGCTCCAAATAAGCGGCGGCCCCGCGAAAATCAGGGCGGTACATGGCCTTCTCGTCGGCATTGGGTTGGAGGTAATTGGCTGCACCCAGCACGAAGGTGGAGACGGCGAATAGCGCGGCGAACGAGGCTGTGACCCACAACAGCTTGCCGCTGAAGGTGCGCGTGGTCATTCTGGCGGCTATCGAAAAGAGCGATACCACGCCGTTGGCGATGAGCAGCAAGTGAAAGGGCAACGCGAAGAGGGCATATCGCTCAAAGACGATGTTCGTCGTGCTGAGTAGGGCGAGGAGGAGGGCAGGTATGGCAATCAAGATGCCACACAGGGCTACACTTTTCGCGCGGGCTTGAGTTATCGCCAGGTAAGCGCCCACGATAGCGAGGAGCAAAAAGAGTAGCTGGATGAAACTTTCCTGCCTGCCGCCTATGCCAAAAGAGGTGAACCAGTGTAATAATTTGAGGGCCAGGTTTGCCGCGCCGGAGAAGGACAGGCGAGAAGGATCGGGGCTGGCAGTGGGCACACTGAAGATGTCAATGAGCATAGGGACAGAGATGAGCGTGACGGAGGCCATAGATATTAGCGCATAAAGGAATGGTCTGAGGCTTGCGCGCTTACGGGGAAGTAATTTCCAGAGCAACCAGAGTAGATACGGCGTAAGCGCAGGCATAACCATCGTGAGCGCAGCGTAAGCGTGCAGGATATTGGCGGACGCGGCCAGAGCGAACGCCAGCCACCACCTCCCCTGTCCGGTGCGCTCGGCGATGACAAGACTGTAGACGGACAGGGCGGTGAGGAAGGCGATTATCGCGTAGGGACGCGCCTCCTGGGAATGGCTGAGCAGAGGCACTGAAAGCAGGGTGAGGAGAGCGGCCAGCAGCCCTTGCGCTCGTCCAAAAAGCTCCAGACCCAGTGCATAGACTACTACAGGCAAGAGAGAGCCTGCCAGCACTGAGGGCAGGCGCACGAAAACAGAAGTGGCGGCGGGGTCGGCGATTTGGGCGGTGAGCCAGGTCAGCATATAGCGCCAGGGCGTCTCGTTGTACATCCAGCCGAAGCGGTCTGTGAATACGGCAAGAGGGCCGCGCTGGGCTGCTTCCAGGTAAACGATCTCGTCGTACCAGAGATTATGGCAGTCGAGGCAGTAAGAACGCAGACCCAGGGCGAGGAGGAAAGCGGCGGCAAGCAAGAGCGGGGTAGAGTAATGCAACATGAGATGCCGGATACCGGCCCTGTGGAGAGGGTTGGCGAGCGGAGATTCGGTGTGTATGGTAGTCGCGCTCATAGATAGTCCTTGCTCGTCACGGGCGGCCTCCCAGGGCATAGGCTATCTGGGCCTCGATGCGGCTCTCGTCTTGCCTGCCCATGTCTGACAGCATTTGAGACATCCAGGCGTGGAGGTCGGCGTTTTGCGGCTCCATGCTCTTGGAGAGGAGGGTGTCGCGCCAGGCGCTGGCGGTCTCCGAGCGGAGGGCGAAGCCTTGCGCGGTGCGAAGATACTCGTCGCCCATCGGGAAATAGCTGCCCGCGACCCGGTACGCGCTCGCGGCCTCCGAAATCTGGCCGTTGGACTGGTAAATGGAGGCACGCAGGTTCATCGCGGTCTGCTCGACGGAGCGGGTGCGAGGCGAGACGCCTTCCAGTTGGCGCACGAACCAGTCGAGGTCGGACTTTGTGCCTGCCGAACCGGCTTGCTTGAGCAACACCACCCGGTCGAATTGCTTGACCTCGGTCCAGCGTTTGTCGGCCAGGATAGTCTGGGGCAGGTCGAAGTCGTAGCTGGCGAGCCAGTAGACCGCGCCCTGGGGGTCGTGCCGGAAGAGGTCGGGGTCGAGCGCGCTGTATGCGGTCGCCGGGGGGTTGCCTCGCCAGTAGAAGGTGCTTACCAGGGCGTCCCAGCCCATGAGCACGATAGTGTCTTCGGGACGCGCGTTCGTAAGGAGATAGGCGTGCGCGCTGCGGAAGTCGGGGCGGTAAGTAAGCTCCTGGTGCCGGTCATTGCTCATATAGTTGCGGACCCCTACCGCGAAGGCCAGCATGACTAACGCTGTTGAAAGTGTCGCGGGCAGCATCGAGAGCGTGCGCGGAGAGCGAGCGGGGTTTGCCTGCTTCGCGGGGAGGATGCTGGGGAGGAGGGCAAGGCCGTTGCCGACGAGCAGGAAATAGAAAGGCATGGCGAAGAGGGCGTAACGCTGGAAGACTGCGTTGGTTGTGCTGAGAATAGCCAGGACGATGGATGGGACCAGGACGAAGAGCAGGCAGAGGGCTGCACCCTGTAGTTTCCGGGTGCGGACGGCGAAGAGTACGCCCGACAGCATGAGGAGGAGCAAAAATAACTGGGCGACGCGCTCCCACTGCCCGCCGATGCCAAGCTGGGAGAACCAGCTCAGCAGTTCGAGGGGGGAGAGAATCAGGGCGGCCGGTGGGAGCTGGCGCAGATCGGGCGGGACGCGGGGCACTTGCAGCATGTCAACCAGCATCAGTAAGGCGACCATAGCCAGCGCGCCGAGGGAGAAGAGGGCATAGGAGAAGGGTCTTCTCCCGTTGGGGCGGCCTGGCCGGAGGTTCCACAGCAGCCAGAGCAGGTAGGGGGCGAGCGCGGGCAGGACCAGGGTGAGAGATACGTAGGCGTTGAGCACGTTGGCTACGGAGAGAAAGGTGAATAGAAGCCACCATTTGGCGAGGCCCGTGCGATGGGCTACCAGGAGGGAGTAGACCGAAGCGGCGGTGAGCAGGGTAAGGAGCGCGTAGGGCCTTACGTCCTGGGAGTAGTTTATGTGGACGGGCGCGAGGGCCAGCATAGAGGCGGCGAGCAGACCTTGCGGGCGGCCAAATAGCTCGCGGCCCAGGCCGTAGACGGCGAGAGGGGTGAGCGCGCCCGCGATGGCCGAGGGCAGGCGCACGAGGGTGGCGGTGGCGATGGGGTCTACTGGTTGGATGGTCAGCCAGACGACCAGATAGTGCATGGGTGTCTGGACGCGCATCCAGCCGAAGCGGTCGGTGAGTAATGCTTGCAGGCCGCGCTGGGCAACCTCTATGGAGGCTATCTCGTCGGACCAGAGGGTGCGGCAATCGAGGCAGTAGAGGCGCAGGGACAATGCTACCAGGAAAAGCGCGGCCAGGGCCGGCCAGGTGAGGTAAGGCTGCGAGAGGCGATATTTAGACATCAAGGCCATGCTATGAGGTCAGGAGCCGCCGTAGTAGGCGGGCACGAGCAGGGCGAACAGACAGTAGACGTTCGATAGGCCGAGGAAGGCGGCGAGCATGGCCGCAGTGGGGGCATAGCCGAGGCGGCCCTTAGATAGCAGGTTGAGCCAGGAGTAGGTGCCCCTGACTACCAGGAGGCTTGTGAGGGCGAGCGCGGGGAAGATAAGGCGGCCCCGCCAGGCGGCGTTGTAGGTCATGGCGACGTAGCCAAGCTCGAAGATGAGAGCGCCCAGGAGCAGGCAGGCGGCCTGGCGGCCATTTATCGTGCGGCGCTTGAAGTCGAGGAGCAGGCCGATGATGCTCAGGGAGATGAGGGCAAAGTACAATCCGTAGAGGAGGGCGGGGGCTTCGACGGCCTCCCAGCCGAACCAGCCGAAGTGGGTGCGGGAAGTAAAGACGAGTTGCCTTACGTGCATGCCTATGTCGGCGCTATCGGTCACGGGGACGGCTACCACAGGGTTGAGGGCGATCTCCGAAGCCATCTGGTTGACGGCGTTGTGGCCCAGCGGGTCGCCGTAGGTTGATATATTACGGAAGGTCCACCAGCCGCCTACGAGAGCGCATATTACGAGGCTGAGGGCAAGCAGGGGCAGGCGATGTTTTATATAGGCCAGGTTGGGGCGGCCCCAGTTTCGAGGGTTGCCGCGAAGTGAGCGGAGAGGGAGGCCGGGCAGGCATAGCACAAGCAGACCGGCGGGTATGAATATAAGCAAGTTGGACTTGCCGAGCAGCACGAGACCGAGCATCACGCCCAGCGAGGCCGCGCGCCGCCAGTTCGCGCCGTGCATAAGAATGCGGACCATGACGTAGCTGGTTGCCACGCCTATCAGGATGGCAAGGTTGTCGTTGTTCACGACGGACGAAATAAAGGTGAACTGGGGGAGGAGGCCGACGAGGGCGGCAGCGCCAACGGCCAGGGGCGATTCCTCCTGGCGTGGGAAGACCTGGCGCACGGTGGCGAAGGTGAGCAGGATAGTGCAGATGCCGAAGAGCATGCCTGTGGCGCGCATTATATAGGTCCAGGGGAGGAGATCGGCTGGCACGGGCGCGTGAGGGTACATAGTGGCAGGCGGGTCGAGGTACTGGCCGCCGTAGGGCCTGTGGGTGAGATCGGGTACCAGGAGCTTGCCGGAGCGGCCCAGGGCGAGCATGATGCCCGCGTTCAGCAGGTAATAGGTAGGGGGCTGCTTGGCTTCGAGGGTGTATGGAGGCGTGGAGTCGCCGGTGCGGATGGGGGGCAGTTGGCCGTAGCGCACGAGGTACTCTACGTAACGGATGTGGTGGTACTCGTCGGGGCCTTCGCCTATGGGAGTGAGCAGGGTGTAGAGGGTGCAGAGGCCGACGTAGGCGTAGATGATGGCGAGGAGCCATTTGCGGCCTGGGGTATAGGTGGGAGTAGGGGAAGTGTGTGGTTTGGGGGCCTCTCTCCTGGAGGGAGCGGTGTAAGTGATGTGGCCGTTGGTCGCCAGGAGGGAGTCTGCCTGGGCTGGCCTGGATGGTGTGTCTGTTATCACTGGCTGCTCTATCTCCGGTTAGTACTGCATTTTCGTGGACATAGACATGTCGCGCGGCGCGCCTGCATAAGCTAAGTTTAGCAGGGTACTAACACGTTTGGAATAGCCACAGTAGCCCATTCGTACCCGACAAATGGGCTATTTGTGGGGTTAGGGGGACACGCCCAAGAAGCTCCGAACGGGGCTACGGGCTATGGAATGACTAATTTTGCACACACATATACTCCTAATTCCTAATTACCTATATACCTATTGACCATGCTATAAAAATGTGGTACAATAAGGGCAAGATGAGCAAGGAATCGTGCGTACTTGAAGCACAAAACGATGCCCTACTCACCTTACCAAGTTAGCGCCAGCGACAGGATTTGCACCTGCAAGCCTTGAGTGTGACCCTACACAAGCCCACTTTTGGCCCAAACCGCTTACGAGGCGGTGACGCACATCTAATGCGCTGCGCTGGCATGGAGCGCGGGAAGGGAGTCGAACCCTTAACTCATAACTGGGTGGGAATGCGTTTGGCCGTTAAACTACCCGCGCCTGGAGAAGGGACCGTGATGTTTGCGAGACGGAGCGGTTCCTTCTGCTTTTAATCTGATTATAGTTCTTGCTTATGTACGGCCTCATTTCGCTTTTCTAAAAAATGTGTGAGCGCCCTATTTACCGAAAGATAAGCATACTCTTGCTTTGGGAACGGGTACTGCTCTTCAATCAAACGGGCTAGGAGCATATCGTATAGTTGTCTACGCTCCATATGCTCCCAATCGGGCACTCCCTCTAATATATCCTCAATTGCCTTCGTTACGGGAGTGTTTGCCCATCTACCGTTAGGAGTAGAAGTAGTTATAACCGCAACAGCATCGGGCAAACTATCCTCTACACCATTTCCTGAAATCGCGCTATAGAAACTACGTCCAGAGGTAAGCGCAGCGTCCAACTCTTTTATTTCTCGCTCCGCATGCTCAAGCCTACGTTGTGCATCCTCACGTCTAGCTTGTAGCGCTTCCAACTCCCTGACGTACATGTCTAAGAAAGCGCGTTTCTCGTTATTCATAGCCCATACCCCCTACTAGCCAGTATATCCGATAGTCCTAGCCTTGTCAAGACCTAGGACTAGGGGAAATCACTACTACATCGTAAACCTTGAGGCTAGGTGATGTTATGTAAACTAGCCACCACTATGTAGTGATGGCTAGTGTGGAAAACTAGCTGATTTTGGTGGAAAACCTATTAGCTAGCTATAAGAGTAGACATAACCTTGCGCTACTGACTTACCTAGTTTTTGGGCAAAGCCGGGTTAGGGGTGAGGGCTAGCGGAATTGGGGTAAGGTTGTAAAGGCGTGGGAGGGTCACGATGAGGGCCCAAAGCAAGAGGTTGCCGTAAAAACGGGGGTAGTAGAAGAAGGCGCGCCACCCCTCGGCTTCCGGCAGGTTGCCGCCCGTGCTGTAATAGCGCCAGGGTATGCCAAGCAGCACCGCCGCGAGTACCAGGACTAGCCAGGGGAGTAGAGTACGACCGTATCCGGGCTGCTTCTGAGCCGTTTCCGCATGGTCAACGCTCCATAGATGCACAAGCACGCCAACCACGACCGCCAGGGGGAATATGGCAAGCGTATGGTGGTAGTCTTCGCTGATTGGCGAAATGAGCAGGGCCAGGGGAGTTGCCAGGGCATAGGGGAGGAGTCTTTGCGCGGCAGAGGCACCACTTCCGGAGGTGCGTGTGTGCCAGATGGTATAGATGCTGACGGCCACTAAAAGCGCGGCCAGCAGCCACCATAGGGGGGCTACCAGCCAGGGCGCGTCGAGGATTGGGCCGGGGTTCCACTGGGGGTGGTAGCGGAAGAGGTGCGTGAGGAAATTGTTGAGCGACTGGTAGGCGTTCACGGCAGTCTCCGGGCGCTCCCGCCAGGTCGTAATTAGGTTGAGGGAGGTGCCCCATACGCCAGGGCCGAGCCAAACCAGGGTGACCAGGACCGCAGCGCCGTATATACCTGCCGCCGCGCAGACGGTCTTCCATTGCCTTTGGACGAGCGCGGGCAGGAGGTGTACTGTGCCATAGAATTGTCGCATCAGCATGGCGAATGCAAGGGAGCACCCGGCGGCGAAACTTCCCCTGCCTCGCCCGGAGGGTACCGCTTCACCGGTTTGCGGTCCCATCCTTAGAGATAGAAGCGCGCCCACGACGATAAAGAGGAGGGCAGCGGCGTAATCCTGGCCTGTACGGATATTGGCGCGCCAGGGCTGGAACAACGGCACAGCCCCGGAGAGTGCGAGAGCTACAAGGGGGGGCAATCGCAAGGCACGCAACAGCAGGGTCCAGGCGAGAATGAAAAATATCAGGCCGGCGCAAATCCAGATGGTGCGCGCGGTATCCACATCTAGCCCTGCTATGGGAAGGTAAGGCAGGATAGTAGCAGGGGAGTTTGGGTCGAATATGTCGGGCACCGCGCCCAACCTTATACTTGCGCTGCTAAATGCCCCCGCGTCGTACAGCATAGCGCCCTGCCCTTCGATAGCAAGGCGCGCTCCTACCCAGATCGCGGTCCGCCGCCAGCCATCCTGGAAGGCGGCAGGCCAGAAGACTTGCACGATAAGCTGCCCCCACGTAATGAGCGATAACGCAAGAAGCGTGACCGCTATGAGGGTCCGGCGGCGCTTATCGTCAAGCAGTCTGTGCAGCTTCAAGCGGAGTTCCTCTGTGAATAGGGGTTAGGGGTTAGGGGTTAGGGGTTAGGGGTTAGGGGTTAGGAATTGGGTATTGATCCCTGACCCCTATTTTTGTAGAGCCTGGGCTATCTCGGTTTCGATTTGGGCCTGGTCTGGATAGCCGTTGTCACGTAGATGCTGGGCAAGCAAGAGGTGGACCTGGGGGTTGCCGGGGCGCATGAACTTGGAGGTCAGGGCTTCGCGCCAGGCCATGTTGGGGTTGTGGCGGGCGTCGAAGCCGGTGGCGGTTGCCAGGAACTCTTCGGCTAGCTGGGGGTAGTATGCACCGGCTCGGCGGTACGACTCGGCAGCCTGAGTGGGGTCGCCTTGTGCTTGGAAGATGCCGCCGCGCAGGGTGGCGACGGGCTGGAAGCCGAGGCTCCTGGTTTCGAGCCACGTGACCAGGCGCTCCATGCCGGTGAGGACGCTTTCGGGGTTGCGCTCTCGCATGATGACGATGCGCTCGAAGTTGGCGGGGTCGGACCAGGCCGGGTCGGCGCTTGGGAGGCTCGCCACGAAGCCAGGGTCTTGCTGGAAGAAGCTGACTACCCAATAGATAGAGCCTGTGGGACGCTGGGCAAATACGCGGGGGTCGCGGGAATCGTATGTGGGGGCGGGGGGTGTGCCGTGCCAGTAGAAGTTGACGACGGCCATGCCGAGCGCAGGCTCATCGGCCAGGATTATGAGGTCGCCGGGGCCTGCCTGTTGGGAGAGGTAGAGGGCGGCTCCCCGGTAGTCGGGGAGGGAGGATAGTCGGCGGTGCTCCTGGGGGTTGAAGTAGATGTAGAGGGAGAAGATGAAGAGAGTGAGGACGGCAGCGCTTACGGCACCGGCGGCTGCGCGCCATATATGTGCGAGTTGTTGGCGGGCGCGGGGGGAGGGCCAGAGGGAGACGAGGCCATTGGCGATGAGCAGGAAGTAGAAAGGCATGGCGAAGAGGGCGTAACGCTGGAAGACTATGTTGGTGGTGCGGAAGGCGGCAAGTTCGATGCCGGGGATGAGCGTGAGCAGGATGCAGAGGAGGACGGCATGAGTGCGGCGTTGGTAGAGGGCGACGATGGCACCGAGGGCGGCGAGCAGGAAGAAGCCCAACTGGATGTATGGCTCGGTGGGGCTGCCGATGCCTAGCTGGGCCAGGCGGGTGAAGAAGAGGGATAGCTGGGCCGGGAGGATGTTAGGTAGGCGTTCCCAGGCCGGGGCGGTGCGGTGGACGTGGAATATGTCGAAGGCGAGGGGGATGGCGGCGATGCCTAATATGGCGAGGGAGATGAGGGCGTATCGGAGCGATTTGCGTTCTTTGCGGCGTTGGGACCACAAGCGGTACAGCACCCATAAGAGGATAGGGGCGAGGGCGGGCATAAAGAGGGTGAGGGTGAAGTAGGAGAAGTGGAGGGCTGCGATGGTAGATAGGGCGAAGGCAGCCCACCACCGGGCAGAGGCCGTGCGACGCGCTACGAGCAAGCAATAGACGGATAGGGCGGTGGAGAGGACCAGGAAGGTGTAGGGGCGAACGTCTTGCGAGTGGCTGACGTGGATGGCGGAGAGGGCGAGCAGGAGGGCGGCGATGAGGCCCTGGGCGCGGCCAAATAGCTCCCTGCCCAGGAGATAGACGGCCAGGGGGGTGAGGGCACCTGCGAGGGCGGAAGGTAGGCGCACCAGGATAGGGGAGGAGGCGGGGTTTATAGGCATGGAGGTGAGCCAGACGAGGAAGTAGTGGAGGGGGGTCTGGACCAGCATGCCGCCGAAGCGGTCGGTGAAGATAGCGAGGGGGCCGCGTGACGCTATCTCTATGGAGGCTACTTCGTCGTACCAGAGGCCGTAGTAGTCGAGGGACCAGAGGCGAATGACCAGGGCAAGGAGGGATATGCCCGCTAGCAGGAGCCATGCGCGATGGGGGCGGGTGGCTGGCATAGGGGCGCTAGGGTTGGCTCGGCGGCTCTATTTCGGTGAAGTAATCGCGGACCAAGTCTTTATAGCCCTGGGGGATGTAGTCGCTGCCGAGGGCGTTGCCCGCGCGCTCTTTGTACTCGCCGTAGACCTGCTCGTAGGGCACCTGGGCGTTGCCGGGGCTGTTGGCGTCGGTGTTGGTGCCCGCGCTGGTCTGCTCGCCCTTATCGCCCTGGCCCTGCACGGAGATGGGCGTGAGGTTGGCGTCGACGCTGCTGGGTGGTGCGTAGACAGGCTCCTGGTGGCCGGTGCCCCAGCCGCCGTTGGGCTGGCCTCCATTGGGGTTGCCGTTACCATTGCCATTGTTGCCCTGCCCCTGCCCCTGCCCCTGACCTTGACCCTGCCCTTGACCCTGGCCTTGCCCCTGACCCTGCACCGCGACAGGCGTGCCGGTACCCTGGGCGAGAACGGGGGTGCCGGTGCGTGCGGGCTGGCCTGTGGCGGGGGAGCCGAGGACAACCGGGGTGCCGGAGATGGGAGTGCCCGGTGATGCGACGGGCGAGCCGAGGGAGGCTATGGCCGTGCCTGAGAAGGGCGTGCCGGAGAAAGGGGTGCCTGACGAGGGGGTGCCGTTGTTGGTGCGGGTGCCCTGGGCGATTGCCGTGCCGGATAGGGGACTGCCGGGGACCGGGGTGGAGCGCCCCGCCTGGGCTATGTCCGACTTGCTCTGCTGTAACTGGGAGAGGGCCTGGCGTACCTGCTCCTGGGAGGCAAGGTCCTGGGCGCTATCGCTCATCTGCTGGCCTGCGTCCTTGAGGGCCTGCTTCGCGGCTTCGGGGTCGTTCTGCTCAAGGGCGTTGGCTGCCCTGTCGAGGCTGCCGGCAAGCCCAGGGTCGAGGGCTACTACGTTGTCGCGGGCCTGGCGCAGCGAGTCGGCCAGGGCCTTTCGCTCCTCCGGGGTCATCTTGTCGAGGTTGTCGGCGGCTTTGTCGAGGGCTTCTTTGGCCTTTTCTGGGTCGCCAGCTTTGAGGGCTTCGCCTGCTTCTTTGGCCGAAGGGTTGTTGGAGGCGGCAAGCTGTTTGGCCAGCTCATCGAGGGCGGCGCGCTCGGCGGGTGCCTGGGGGTCGAGGGCCTTCTGTAGCTCATTCTCGGTCTCGGAGAGGCGAGCGAGGGCTTCCTCCCGCGAGAGGTCCTGGGTGGAGAGGTCGCGGGAAAGCTGCTCCAGCTCCTTGAGGAGTTCTTGCAGGGTAGGGTCGTTAGGGGTGCGCGGGTTGGCCTGGACCTGCTGCTTGAGGGCTTCTATCTTCTTCTGCTCGATGCCCACCTGCGCCCGCGCCGCGCTTTCGGGGGAGGGCTGGATGGGGTTGGGCACGAAGATGGCAGCCAGGAGGAGGGCCAGCATCACGCCTGCCGGGGCGAACTGCCTGCGGTCCAGCTTCAAGGGGAGGTCTTTTTGCGGGGAGAGGCGGGATGCGGAAGCGAGAGCGTCGTCAAGCTGGGCCTCGCGTAAGACGGTAAGCGCGGGGTTTGGGTTGGAGGGCGGTTTTGTGGCGTCTTCGAGGGCGGTGGATAGGCGCTCGTCCAGGGAGAGCAGGAGATCGGCCTTGCGGGCGGTGGACATGAGGTCGCGCGGGCGAACGAGGGTGTATAAGAGTGCGGTGAGTAAGGCTGCCGCTACGAAGCCCGCGCCGGTGGCAAACAGGGCGGGCAAAGGCATCATGGGCGTTACGCGCCAGATAATCGCGAGCAAGACGGATGCGCCCAGGCCCAGCGCGGCGGCAATGGGTAGCAGCGAAGTAGCCTCCTGGATGCGGAGGCGCGACTGGACGCGGCGCAGGATGGCATGGAGTTGGTGGAGGCGCGGGTCCGGGATTTGGGTTGGCGTGGGTTGGTTTGGCATGCTCATTTGTTGTACGTCTGGGTATGATTATAAGTTCCAGGGGGTGGAAGGGCAAGGGCAGCACATTTCGGTTATGATGTACCATCTAACGAACGTAAAGGAGCACGACCGAAATGGATATGAAACTTGAATTGGTGCCGATGCCGGTTTCCGATATTGACCGCGCAAAGGCTTTCTACGTAGAGAAGCTTGGATTTAATGCGGACCATGATTCGCGGCCTAATGAGACAATCAGGGTTGTGCAACTGACGCCGCCTGGGTCGGCGTGTTCAATCGTGCTGACGGCGGGTCTGCCCGATATTGAGATGCAGCCTGGGTCGCAGAGGGGGTTGCACCTGGTAGTTGAGGACGTAAGCAAGGTGCGCGAAGTGCTCGCGGGCAGGGGCGTTGACGTGGGTGAGGTTGTCGAGTATCCCAGGGGGATCAAGTACGTTCATTTCAGCGACCCCGACGGGAATACCTGGGCGTTGCAGGAGATACCGGAGGGGATTTAGCTGCCGGGGGATTCGTTTTGCTTGCTAGAGCTTGTTATGAACATCCGCAGCCAGGAGGGTTGAGGAACTGAATAAGTTGAACGAAGCGAGCAGCCATCAGAATAGCGAAGACGGCGAAATGCAGCCCTGCCAACCGTCTTAGGCAGCCGCTCGTAGTCACGAGCCTGAATGTATAAGGTATTACCGCTGCTTTGGACCGATCCTGCGCCCCCTGCACTCTTGCTTTATGGCTAATAATAAGATGCCGCCTGAACACTCAGGCAGCATCTTGCTAATTGCGGGTAGTCAGACTAGAAGATGTAGCGGGTGCAGTGGCTGACGCCCTCATCGGTGATGCCAAGAGCGAAGACTTTTCGCAGGGTCATTTCGTAGACGTCATAAGGCGCGGGTCCGGTGGTTGGGGCATGATAGGGTGCGTCGAGGTTGCCGCCCCTGGCTTCGGCGGGCCAGCCTGCCGACCGGCAGAAAGCTGCTAATTGCTGAACTTTCGCTTCGTCGCGGGTTATCGCGGCGGTGCCTTCGGCGACTATGTCGTAGTCACCGGCGTGGATGGAGATGGTGCAACTCGGGTTTTGATCCAGGTTGGCGCGCTTGCGAGTGCCCTGGCCGCTGGTGAAATAAAACGTCTCGTTGACGAAGAAGGCGCCGATAGGGGTGGTGTGGACCTGGCCCTCGCCGCTAACGGTCGAGAGCCAGCATGTACCGTCAGGATTGGTGAGCAGTTTCACAACTTCACTCCAGTCGAGCGCGCTGGCGTCTCTGATGGGGGGCTGGGTCTGCTGGTATGGGTAATCGACCATGACTTCTGCTTTGGGTGCGTGATGATTCATGTTCTTCTCCTTTATAGACCAAACTCCGGATTGAACTCGCTGTGAGCCGGGATTATGCGGTGACGGGTTCGGCCGAAGCAGCATCTGCTGGTTGGTATTCGACTGCTGATGGACAACCGGCGTGTGCCAGCACTCTCGTGCTCATTTAGCAGTCAGATCCTTGTCTTCCATTTCCCAGGCGTGATCGAGAGTGTGAAAGGCGGTATGCCGGATCAGGTAGCGAAGCGGCCACTTGCGGGCCATCTTGTTCTGGGAATGTAGCTCCCGAATTGCATTGCAATAGGCCTCGCGATGCGCCTTCAATCCCTCCTCGGTCAGTATTGCCTCCTGATCCTCCTGAGGTCTGTCCCGCGGGGCCCAGTCCCGCTCATTGAAAAGCACATGACGGACGATGCGGTCCCGATCTCTCCCTCCGCCGCGCGGACCGCGCTGTAGCTCAGCCGACACACGCGAACGCACATCATCGAAAAAGGTCCAGCATGCCCGCATCAGCGTCAGTTCACGCTCCAACTCTTCGGATGACACGGCTTGCTGGTCGATAGTCGAAAACCCAAACGAAATACCCCAGAAGTCGGTTGAGCCGGTGCCCGGATAGCGTTCGACAACGGCGACGGCGCTGCCGGTCGTGCTGGTCGCAAACTCGGCCTCCATCCTGGCCAGCTTCGCCACGGGTGCATAACGTGGAACGTAGGAGAGTAAGCGTTCGACCGCAGCCTCCCCGGTCGTTGCCCCGCGCGCTAGACCAGGCCAGTCCGGTGCCACTGCCACTACCTTCTTGCCCTTCGGTCCGATTTCCAACATCACTCGAATGTCGTTTGTGTCGTTAGCCACGGCTCCTCCTATCACACTAGAATATGAGCGTCCACGTTCTTACAACAGATGTTTCGGTTTGACTATGCGAGGTCTAACCTGACACTATTTTAGCACTAATGTTCTCCTAATGCAACGATGCATCGAGCAACAGCGCCAGTTTGTTGTGGGGAGCTTATCACGGTTGCCCCCTCTCCAAAGTTCATAACACGCTCTAAAAGATGAGTGGTTAATTCCTTTCACATATCGGGTGCATATTCAGGTATATGAGCGCGCTCGGAGGGCTGACAGCATGTTTAGCAGGGGAATATCCGAGATTGTGTTGATTGTGAGAGACGTCAAGGCGTCGGCGCACTTTTATCAAGAGGTTGTGGGGTTGGAGCCGCGCACGGTGGCCGACGAAGAGTGGGCATGGTTCTGGGCGGGCGAGCCTGGGAAGGCTCAGCACGTGGCATTACACAAGGGGGCGCTTCTGTTTGAGGAGCATTCCCCTCTGCCGGAGGGTAAGCGGTGGGGCCACGTACACTTTGCTCTAGATGTGCCGAGGGAGAGGCTGGAGGAGGCCGTGGACCACGTGCGGAGTCACGGAGTAGCGGTGTACGGGCCTACCGACTTCAAGTGGATGAATGCACGGTCATACTACTTTTACGACCCGGACGGCAATCTGTTGGAGTTTTGGTCGCCTGACGCCTGATGGGCATAGTGGTCAGTGGTCAGTGGTTGGGGGTTCGCCTACATTGATTATTAACTCTACCCTGTATCAGCCCTGGCTTTGGTGGGCATATGGCGAGTAGCGGCGTAGAGGGAGAGGGCGGCCAGGAGCACGAGCGCGCCGGGGACGAGCCAATCCCAGATGGGGGGCATGCCGGTGGAGGCGAGGCTGGGGCGGTGGATGGCGGCGGTGAGGCCGTTTAGGAGGTAGCCCGGCTCTTCGAGGAGGGGGGATTGGGCGGGGTTGTATATGGTGGCCGCTTCGCCGGGATCGCCCGCCAGGAGGAGGCCGTGCAGGCGGTAGTAGACCTGGAAGTCAACCATCGCGCCTGGGATGGATACGAGCGCGCCTAGCACGGACAACGCTATCCAGGAGGCGAGCAGGAGGGTGCGTGGCGAAAGCCGGGCCGCGAGCTTCTGGTTGGCGTTATCGAAGATGAAACTGCCGATGGAGGCTAATGGGATGATTAGCAGGGGGAGCACGGGCATGACGAGGCGCGGACCCCAGGCGAAGTTGCCGGTCCATGCCCACCAGAGGGCGTTGAAGATGAAGCTGGCCACGCTCTGAGATAGGATTAGGGCCACAGTTAGCCTGCCTGGGAAGCCGTCGCGCCTGTACAGCAGCCACAGGCCGATGGGTGCGAGCAGCAGCACGGGCGCGTAGAGGAAGACGCTCTTGCCGGGGCTGAAGAGGAGGCCCAACAGCCCTTCCAGCAGGGGTGTGCTGAAGCCTGCCTCTCGCTCGTAGCCTGTGCGCTTCCAGGCGTCGGCCAGGGGTTGGTAGCGCCAGTAGTTGTACGCGATCTGGATGATGCCCGCGAGTATGGGGCCGACGGAGAAGAGCGCGCCTGCCCTCAGCACGCGCATGAATGTGGCGGCTTTACCGGGCTGCCCATCGGCGCGAGCAGCGCGTATCGCGAGCAAGAGGACGGCCAGGCCGGGGGCTAGCCAGTGGACGATGAAGGCGGGCTTGAGCAGGATCATCGCGCCCAGGCACGCGCCCGCCAGCAGCACGCGCAGGCGGGAGGGGGCGACCTCACCATAGTGGGGCACCAGCAGGAGCAGGGAGGCCAGCAAGAGCGCGCCGCCCGCAGGCTCGGAGAAGAAGGTGCGCCCATAATTGAGCGCGGGGGTGGTCAGCAGGTAAGTGGCGGCGACGGCCAGCGACACGCATACGGGTGCGAAGCGGAGTGCGGCTCGGTAGATGAGCCAGCAGGTGAGAGATGTGACCGCGAGGTTGGTCATGGAGACGGCGAAGCGGGTGATGGCCTGGTACTCGCCTCCCGCCAGCGTGCCCAGCTTGCCCAGGAAGTAGAAGGGCACGGCGAGTAGGGGCTGGCCGAAGCCGTACTTGGTGCCCACGTCCAGGCCGGGGTAGCGCGTGGGTATGCCATACTCGGCCAGCCCGGCAGCCACCTGGTACATGCGGTCGGAGTCGAAGGCGTTGAGATAGCCGAGCGCGAGCAAAAAGAGCGCGCAGGTGAGACATATTACGCTGAAGAGGGCAGCCTTGCGCGTGTCGGGTGCGCGGGGTGGACGCGGCAGGGTGGCAAGGCTGAAGAGCAGGAGCGCGGCCAGGACGAGGGGGGCTGTCCAGGCTACGGTCTCCATCCACCTGTCGCGGTAGACGGCGAGGGGGCCATAGACGGCGGGCAAGGATGCAGATGCCACGAGGGCTAAGGCGGGGCGGGCCGTCCAGACGAGGAGGCAGACGTAGAGGAGGAGCGCGGCTATGCCCAACCCGGCCAGGGTGAGCCACGCACGCAGGCGAGCGTCGGGAGCGAATATCTCCAGGGTGGTGACGAGGCTGCCCAACTCGCGCCTGTCGCCGGGCGCGTCGAGGCGGGGCGATTGTAGGGTGACGGTGGGGTTGCGGCTGGGAGAGATGCCCCACGCCTGCGCGGACCAGGGCTGGCCCGGCTCGGTGGCCGCGCTGTCTGATGCCACGCCGGATATGTAGAGGGTGGCCTGGCTGGGGGCCGCGCCCACGCCGCTTATGCGGACGTTGATGCGCCCAGGTCCCCAGTTGGGGAGGGTTATCTGGGCGGTAGGCTCGGTCCAGCGATAAATGCCATGCTGGGGGTTCTGCTCAGGGTCATGGAAGCCACTCGTGAGGTAGATGCGGTCGGCCTCGGTGCCGATACGCACGGTCTCGTGCCCTGACACGTTGAGCGCGATGAGCGCCAGGAGTAGAGTGATAGCGCCGAGGACGAGCAGGGTGGCGATGTGCCAGGCCGGGCGCACGGCGGACAAGGCTGCGCGGAGGCGAGGGAGTGGTTGAAAGGAGCGTAAGTTCAGGCTGAGGTTACCTTTGTCATGCGGGAGTAAGAGGCAGGCTCTTCAGGCAATGATTATATCATTTAGGGACTAGCGCGGCGGGGAATCTCTTGCTATTATAGACATAAGTAGCGGTTAGGGATCGGGGATTATGGGTTTTTGAGCGTGAAGCCCTTTTCATGCTTAATGTCGCTGTACTTATATAGATGTGAAGGAGCCTGGAAGCCGTGAAAGTTACGTATACGATACTCAGCAAGAAATATACGGGGCGCACGGGGATGTTTGGGGGTGAGACCGAGGTCAAGGGAAGATACAGGGTAGGGATGGCTGCCCTAATGTTTGCTGTTGCACTAATCGTTGTGGCAAGCCTGGCCGGGCAGGGGGCGGGGCAAGCTCATGCGCAGGAAGGTGCCCGTATTGAGATAAAGAGCGAAGTTGCGACCATCGCGGATACCAACCTGCTTGGGCAACCTGCCGAGGATGGGCCGGTGGTGGCGAATATGCCGGTGAATAGCCGGGCTATCGTCATAGGCGGGCCGTTCAACGATGGGTGGTACTGGCTTGATTATAGCGGAGTCCAGGGGTACGCGCATAGGAAGTCGCTGGTGTTGGTGGACGCGAACTATAGGCCGGTGCCCTCGGCCACGCCTGTACCTACCAGCCCGCCACCGCCTACGGCTACGCCCACGCCGGGCACGGTATTCGAGATGGGGCCGGGCAAGTATGAGGGCTTGTGGCTGGGCGAGATGGCGCACAAGGGCAACGTGTGGAACGGGCCTGGGCAGGGCAAGATTATCAAGAGTTGGTGGGCGGGGCGGCGCGTACTGCTCTACGAGGGCATCACCGATGTAAAAGGAGCGCTTTGGTACCGCGTATCCGAAGAGCCGGAAGCGCCCATGTACGTGCAGGCAAGTATGGTGAAGAAGATCGCGCCTGTGAAGTTCGAGGCGGCGCGATACAGGGGGCGGTGGGTAAATATCAACATCTCGCAACAGGTGGTGACCGCCTACGAAGACGGCACGCCGGTGATGGTGTCGCTGGCCTCCACAGGCACGGGCAAGAACCCCACCGAGCTAGGGGTGTGGAAGATATTCTACAGGCTGCCCAAGCAGGACATGAAGGGCGGCAGCAGGGCGACGGGAGATTACTACTATCTCAAGGACGTGCCCTACCCGCAGTATTTCCACTCGTCGGGGGAGGGACTGCACGGCACCTACTGGCACGACAACTTCGGGCGGCCTATGAGTCACGGGTGCATAAACCTCAGCACGCCGATAGCGGGGTGGTTCTACAGGTGGGCGAGTATCGGCACGGTGGTGTATACGCATTATTAGGGGTCAGGGATCAGGGGTTAGGGGTCAGGGGAGGAGTATCGTGATCACAAATGATTACGAGTACAGCGCAGCGTTGGCCTCTATCCAACAAGCAGCAGATACACCGGTATGAGGCTCAAGAATATGAGCAAGCCAGCTACGCCCGCTTGCAGGAGATAGTTTGGGCATTAGGTACTTCCATTCGCATGCGTATTACTGTGCCTACTGCGACACATAGGTTTGATGCACCAGCCATAGCCCAGACGAGCGACACTTATAGTGCAATAGTTGGGTAATCCCAGGCGCCGAAGCAAGCTAAGACCAGCTCATGACCTGGCCTTGCACCCCGGCGCGGCGGATGATATACTCTAGCACCAAGCTTTGCTGGGGGAGTGTTTGCTTTGCTCCCTACACCGGGGCACGCTTCATTTATTGCAGTCGTCACAGGAGAACAGGAGATAAGTAGTGGCGTTCCGTCCTGATGTCAACCAAGAATTACTTATCGAAGGTGTTGTGTATAGCATCACCGAGCACCCGATGGCTCGCGGCATGCCTTACGGCCAGGAGGGCCGGGCGGGTATCGTGTACCAGGTCGTGGCGGCGGGCAACGAGCGGCGTGCCCTCAAGGTCTTCAAGCGCCGGTTCAGCGTGCCGTCGCTGGTCAACCTCTCGGAGAGGCTGGCGAACTTCGCCGACATGACGGGCCTGCGGGTATGCCGCCGTAGCGTGCTGACCCCCCGGCGGCATACCGAGCTTTTGCGCCAGTACCCGGACCTCACCTACGCGGTGCTGATGCCCTGGATCGTGGGTCCCACCTGGATGGAGGTGATGCTCGAAAAGACGCCTCTCACCCCGGAGCAGAGCCTGGGCATAACGAGGTCTTTCGCCAATATCCTGGCGGGCATGGAAGAGCGCGGAGTAGCTCACTGCGACCTCTCTGGGGCGAACATGATCCTGCCAGTGCTCGCATCCGAGGCCGATCTGCTGGGCGGCACGTTCGATACGGTAGAGCTAGTAGACGTAGAGCAACTGTACGGGCCGGGGCTTGAGAAATCGGAGTTCGTGATAGGCGGCTCGCAGGGCTACGCCAGCCGGTTCGGCCAGTACGGGTCATGGGACCCCAGGGCGGACCGTTTCGCCGGGGCTATCATGCTGGTCGAGATGCTGGCGTGGTGCGATGAGCGCACGCGGGAGGCCGCATGGGGCGAGACCTACTTCGACCCCCAGGAGATGCAGACCGACAGCGAGCGTTATCACCTGCTCAAGACCGTCCTCGCGGAGAGATGGGGCGCTGGTGTGGCGACTCTCCTCGAAGAGGTATGGAAGAGCGAGACGTTGACCGATTGTCCAACCCTGGGGTCGTGGCTGGTGGCGATACCGGAGCAGGTGCCGGTCAAAATTGAGCGCGTAGAAGCCGCCCCGGACGCCCCGATTACGATGTCGCCCAACGAGATTGACCCCGAAATTAGGGGCATGCTAGAGCTTGCGCAAGCACTGGAGGTCGAAGGCAACTGGAACAAAGCCCGCAACACGTACCTCATCGCGCAATCGCTCGCGCCGCAAGGGAGCAAAACGTACAGATACCTTGAACAGATGGTGAGCGGCCTGGACGAACGCGAGAGGGAGGCCACCCAGGTATTACCCGTAATCACGGCGGGAATGGGTGCTGCCGCCACTGTGGGGGCTGCGCCGGGCGCTGAAGCCGCCGACCTGTTGTTGGAAGACACGTCCGCGCTCTATGCCGATGCGTTGGAGGCGTTCAACGCGGGTGAATGGGCGGCCGCGAGCGAGCTACTCACCGAGGTAATACGCAGGCAGCCTAATTTCGAGAAGGATGGCAGGCGGGCCGACCAACTGCTGTTAGAGGCCCGAAATCAGCAGCGCATGGCAACCGACCCCGGCGCGACGCAGGCCGTCGTGATGCCGGTAGCGCCTATAGTCCCGATAGCGCCGGTTATGCCGGTAGAGGCGGCTGTGTCCACGACTGTGCAGCCTCCCACCGAGCCGCCGGTAGCGCAGCCGGTAGAGGCCGTCCAGATGGGCCAGCCTGCGGTACCTATGGGCGCGATGCCTGCCCCGGCGCTGGCGCAGAGGTCGCAAGCGCCCACACAGGTGATGCCGGTGCAGGGGCAGGCGCAGGCGGTGCCCACACAGGCGACGCAGACTACGGTGGTGAGCACCCGCAAGTCGAACCGCAGCATGATCCTGATACCCGCTATACTGGTGGCGGCGCTGTTGGTATTCGGTGGGATAGCGTTCGCGGTGCTCGCTGCGTCGAATAACGGGCAGGCCGAAGCCGCGCAGAGGGCAGCTACCGCCACCGCCGAAGCGGGGTTGATAGCTATAGCCGCAGCTACGGAGGACGCGGAGTCCACCGCAGAGGCGGTCGCCACCGAGGAAGCCGGTTCCTCAGTCGCGCAGGCCACCGAGACGGCGCAAAGGGTGGCACGCGGCACCACTACGGCCCAGGCGCGCGCCACCTCTGCGGGGTTGAAAGTGCTGGGCATGCAGGCCACCGAGACCGCGAAGGTTGCGGCCACGTCCGGGGCAGCAGGCACAGCCCAGGCGCTGGGGATGGTGGTCGCAACCGAGCAGGCGAACGCCACTGCAACCGCCGCCGCGATAGCAATAGTGCAAGGTACACAGCAGGTGCAGCAACAAGCCACCCAGCAGGCGCAGGCCCAGGCCACCCAGCAGGCAAACGCGCAAGCTACAACGCAGGCGCAGGGGCAGGTAGCCGCGCAGACGCAAGCAGCCATCAACGCGCAGGCCACTATCGAGGCGCGCGCCCTGGCGACGGCCCAGGCGCAGGTGGCGGCGACCGCCAGGGCACAGCAGCCGACAGCAGCGCCACCTACACCCAAGCCACCCACGCCTAAGCCGGAGCCGCCGACACCCAAGCCACCCACACAAGCGCCACCCACGCAGCCACCGCCGACACAGCCGCCCCCTACACAACCACCGCCGACGCCTGAGCCGCCCACGCCCGTGCCTGTGGATAGTTGCGGCGTGTCGGGCAATAAGAACGGCAAGGCCACGCCAAGCAGCATACCGCAGGGAGGCTCGCTCCAATTCCAGATTACGGGCTTCACGCCGGGTGAGGGCTTCACGTTCCGGTGGCTCAAGCCGAACGGCGAGCCTTACGCGCCCGCCTCAGCTTCGTCTTCCTTCATCGGCCCGGACGGGACGTTTACTTTCCCTTACACGGTGCCTTTAGATTGGGGACCGGGACGCTGGGCGTTACAGGTACGGGGCGCGTCAAGCGGGAACGAGGCGCTCGTCTTCTTCTGCATAATAAAATGAGCAGGTGGTCAGGCCGGATACTCCCGTTCTGAGCATTTTCCCGGTAGTAACCTCTTGACCTCAGAACACGGTTCGGTTACTATAGGGGGTGCAAGCGAAAGCAGATGCACCCCCTATGGCGTGGGGACATTTTCTGTACATCGTTGAGTTGTAGCTATTTTTCGTAACACGCAAGGAGGCATGGATGTTAGTCGAGTCGATGGGGCAGAAGAAAATGCCCAGGATGCGCTGGCTACCGGCAATAGTGGCGCTGGCGCTCACCGTGCCCGCGCTCGCGGTAGGCACCGGACCAAGTTACGCCCAGGGCGGGACGCGCCTCTTCCCTGAGACCGGCAAGACCGTCAAAGGCGCGTTCCTGGCTTACTGGGACGGCCACGGCGGGCTGCCGCAGCAGGGCTTCCCCATCTCCGAGGAGATGTCAGAGGTATCGGAGACCGACGGCAAAAGTTACACGGTGCAGTATTTCGAGCGAGCGGTGTTCGAGTTGCACCCAGAGCTTCCCGCTCCCAACAACGTGCTCCTGTCGCTGCTCGGCAACTTCCTCTACAAGCAGAAATACCCAAGCGGCGCGCCCAACCAGCAGCCGTCCGCCGACCTCAACTTCCAGATCTTCAACGAGACGGGCAAGCGCGTAGGTGGCAAGTTCCTCGACTACTGGAAGTCGCACGGCGGGCTGGCGCAGCAGGGCTTCCCTATCTCCGAAGAGTTCTTAGAGGTATCGTCTCTGGACGGGAAGTCCTACAAGGTGCAGTATTTCGAGCGAGCGGTGTTCGAGTTGCACCTTGAGAACCAGCCACCATACGACGTGCTGCTGTCGCAATTGGGCAAGTTCCGCTACGACGCCAAGTATGGCAAGGGCGGGCCTCAGCCCACCACGCCTCCTAACCAACCTACAGCCCAGCCGACCGCACGGCCCACCACACCGCCTGCGGCAAGCTGCGACCTGGGCGGCGGCAGGAACGGCACGGCCACCCCTAACCAGGTGAAGCCAGGTGGTACCATAGTGTTCGAGGCGACAGGCTTCATACCGGGCGAGAACGTATCGTTCTGGTTCACCGCGCCCGATGGCTCGGTAGCAGGTACGGCTCGGCCCCTGTGCTGCGCGGAACCGGACGGCAAAGTGCGCTTCGAACCCTTGCAAATACCAACATCGTTCGCGGACTTCCCTGGGCGGTGGGCGCTCACGGTGCAGGGTGCCATCAGCGGGGCGGGCCGCTCAGCCGTCATACCCTTCTGCGTGACAAAGTAGGCGAAGCGGCAGAATCCGGCGTTATCTTTCAGGCAAGAGAGGCGCATTGTTTGCCTCTCTTGCTTGATTTAACCGGGAGATTCCTGGTATAGTCTAATGAACCATATGTCAGAGAATATCCTAACGAGCACGCGACCCTATGAGATATGGCATGGTATACGTTGCGCGAAAGGTGCTTTATCTCGGCGCGCATTATCGCCCTGGCCGGGGAAGCGTTTCGTCTGGAGCGGAGCTACCGCATCAGCAGGCTAGAATGCCAGTAGCGAAAGGAAAGATAGGTTGACACGTCACAAAAGCATGCGCCGCCTTCCATACTTTATGCTGGGAGCGCTCACTCTATCCCTCATCGGCGGCTGGGGCGGGGCGGCAGCCGGTACTCAGCAAACAAGGCGCGACCTCTCGCCCTACCTTACCATGAGCGTCCAGGGCCAGAGTTCGGGCGGTACGTACACCGCGAACTCGCTGGCGCAAGCGGCTTTCGCTAATCCCGCCTTCCAGCGCATCTGGGAGCGCACCGACAAGCCGGTGGCTTCGGGCCAGGTGCAACGATCGTGGTACTGGGGGCCGACCGCCAACAGCGCGGGCTTGCAGGAAGATTACGCGGAGGGCGCGGGCGGCAAGCGGCTGGTGCAATATTTCGACAAGAGCCGCATGGAGATCAACAACGTGGGCGCCGACCCCAACAGCCCGTTCTACGTCACTAACGGCTTGCTGGCGGTAGAGCTAATCTCCGGCAAGATGCAGGTGGGCAACGCGGCTTATACCGACCGCTACCCAGCCGACATCCCCCTGGCCTCCGACGCGGATGACGCCACCGCGCCGACCTATCTCAGCTTCCAGGGCGTCACCAACACGCCCCTGGGGGACCACCCCGCCGAGTCGAAGGTGGGCAAGGCAGCTATTTCCACCATCGCACGCAACGGCGCGGTGGGTGAGGATGCCACCAAGGGGAGCTATCCCAGGGCGAATTACGTCTACTACGAGCAGGCTACCAGGCACAACGTACCGCAGGCTATATGGGACTTCCTGAACGAGTCCGGCCCAGTGTACAACTCTAGTACAGGCAAGACTTCGGACGCCAGGCTGTCCGAACCCTGGTTCTACGCGACGGGCCTCCCCATCTCCGAGCCGTACTGGGCGCGGGTGAAGATAGCGGGCCAGCAGCAGGACGTGCTTATCCAGGCGTTCGAGCGGCGCATCGTCACCTACGCGCCCAACGGCGTGCCGGGCTTCAAGGTGCAGATGGGCAATATCGGCCAGCATTATTACGATTGGCGCTACAAGGACGCGGGCAGGCCCACCACACAGCCCACGCCCGTGAGCCAGCCGACGACCACCGGGCCACAGCCCACGGCAACCACCGTCGCCGCGCCGGCCACGCCTACCACAGCGCCCCAACCCCAGGACCCGAACAGCAACTGCTCAGGCATACCCGCACCGCGCAACATGATCGTTACCCCCGACTGCGGGCCTGGCGGCACTATCTTCAGGTTCGAGGGTCGAGGATTCGAGCCGGGAGAGAACGTGGGCGTTTACGTGTCACTGCCTGACCAGTCGGTATTCGATGCGGAGTTCCAGGCCACCGCAGAGCCTGACGGCAGGGTGACGGGCATAAGCCTCAGGACCATAAACAATCCTGAAGTCTTCACGCCGGGCATCTGGGCCGTCACCATGGAGGGCGTGAGGACGCACAACAAGGCCATAGGCTACTTCAAGATACTGTCGCCTGGGCCGACGCCCACGCCACCGCCCGCGGGCACGCCTCTCGCCTGCGACACGTCGGGCAGCGTGAACGGCACCGCGACGCCGCCCGCTGGGCGGCCCGGCACCACGATCTTCTTCCGTGCAACCGGCTTCTCGCCCAGCGAAGAGATTTCCTTCTGGTTTACTCTGCCCAACGGAGATGTATTGGGGACGCAGCAGCCGGTACCGGCAGGCTTTGTGAACCCCGACGGGTCAATAGGCCCTCTGCCCTTCACGATAGACGCGGATATTGTGCGAATAGGCACCGGGCGCTGGGGGCTGACCTTCAAGGGCGCGAGCACGGAGCACATCGCGGTGATCTACTTCTGCGTGCAGCCTTAGGCACCCTCTCGGAGAGAATAAAACAATAGAAAGTCTCGGTTTGGCGCGACGCGCCAAACCGAGACTTTCTATTGTTTG
>DASWMJ010000100.1:0-14330 GCA_036399775.1 Chloroflexia bacterium
TCGCGCCCTGATACGGATGGCGGACCAACCTGATGCGTGGTCCCAAACAAGGGCGCGATAAATCACGCCCCTACGGCCCTACGGATGTATGAGGTAATAGTTCCGATCGGGGTCGCGGTTAGAGGTTGTGCAGGCGGCGGACCTGGGAGATGATTTGAGTGATGTCTGGGGTGCGGCGCGTAGTGGCGTGCTCGGTTGCAGGGGTTAGGGGTAGGGATGTGGATTGTAGGGCGGCGATAGTGGCGATTACGGAGGTGGCCAGGGCCTGGACGTTGTAGCCGCCTTCGAGGATGGCTGCCAGGCGGCCCTTGCACTCGTCTAGCTGGTTGGCGAGCGTGCGGAGGGTGAGGGCCATCTCAGCGAAGCCTGCGGTGGTGACGGCCATGCCGCCGAGGGGGTCGGCAACGTGGGCGTCGTAGCCTGCGGAGATGAGGATTAGCTGCGGGCGGTAGCGTTGCGCCACCGGGACCACGATTTCGTTGAAGACGCGCATGTATACCTCATCGCCCACGCCTGCGGGCAGGGGGATATTTACGGTGTAGCCTTTGCCCTGGCCGGAGCCGGTTTCGTGGAGAGCGCCGGTGCCTGGGTAGAAGGGGTACTGGTGCGTGCTGAGGAAGAGAACGTCGGCGCGGTTGTAGAAGTAGTCCTGCGTGCCGTTGCCGTGATGAACATCCCAGTCCACTATCAGCACGCGCTCAAGATCGTGTTTCTCTATGGCGTGCTGGGCGGCTACGGCTATGTTGTTGAAGAGGCAGAAGCCCATCGCGGAGGCGTGGAGCGCGTGGTGGCCGGGGGGCCTGATGAGCGCGAAGGGTACGGTGGCTCCCGACATGGCGCTGTCTACGACAGAAGTTGCCGCGCCCGCCGCCAAAATCGCCGCGTCGTAGGAGGCCGGGGAGATGTA
This sequence comes from Chloroflexia bacterium, assembly GCA_036399775.1. GTDB lineage: Bacteria > Chloroflexota > Chloroflexia > QHBQ01 > JADMIH01 > JADMIH01. The sequence continues at coordinate 908 of DASWMJ010000100.1, forward strand.
AGTATCGAGGTCCCAGTACCCGCCGCCTGAGCGCGCGGCTTTCTCCACAGCCGCTATATAGCGCAGGTCGTGTACCTTTGCGAGTATGCCGGGATCAACGGGTTGGGGGGTGAGTAGCTTGCTTTCGGGTAGGCCGTAGGCTTCTAACGCGCTTAGGATGGCGCGCAGGCGGCCCGGCTGCTCCGGGTGGTACCCGGTGTCGTGCTCAAGGTAAACGGGGTGGTAGTAGAGGGCGAGTCCGTCGCCAGGTTGCGGGTCGGGGTGCATAGGGGAGTATAGCAAAGAGGGCGCGCATGGGCAATTTCATGCGGCCATCTTGTATAGGTAAGCGTCTTCCAGGGTTGGCTCGGCGGGTAGGGCGTCCGGGTGGGGTCGCGACTCGCTAATCAGGCGGAGAGTGATGCCGTGCTGGGCATTAAGCAGCGCGCTTACCTGGTGGTTGGCCTGTAGAGCCTGGGCGGTTGCCGGGTCGGTGGTGATTGACCATACCTGGCCTTGTGCCTCGGATAGTATGGCCGATGGTGTGGTGTCAGCGACCACCTGCCCGGCTTTGAGGAGCACCAGCCTGCTTGCTACGGCTTCCACGTCCGCTATGATGTGGGTGGAGAGGATGATGAGGCGGTTGGCGGTCAGGCTGCTCAGGAGGATGCGGAAGCGCACGCGCTCTTCGGGGTCGAGTCCGGCGGTAGGCTCGTCTACGATCAGTAGTTCGGGGTCGTTGAGGAGGGCTTGCGCGATGCCGACTCTCTGCTTCATGCCGCCACTATATGTGCGCAGCTTCCGGTTGGCATCACGCTCAAGATGTACCACTTCTATGAGTTCGTCCACTCGCTTCGCGGCAGGGAGAGGGGGGATGCCCTTCATGGCGGCTATATAGCGGAGGAACTGGCGAGCGGTCAATTCGGGGTAGAGGCCAAACTCCTGGGGGAGATAGCCCAGGGTCCGGCGGACGGCTTCACCCTGGCTCCGGGTATCGAAGCCGTTCCAGGTGACGGAGCCGCTACTTTGTTCCATAAGCGTGGCGACTATGCGCATGAGGGTGGTCTTGCCCGCACCGTTCGGGCCTACCAGGCCAAGCATACCCGGACCGCATGTGAGTGACACGTCGCGCAATGCCCAATGGCTGCCGTATTGTTTGCTCAGCCGGTCTATCTCCAGTTCCATATTGTTCCTCCTTCGCGTTGCATGCGGTAACGTCCTATTGCAGACTACTGAAACGGTTGAATTTGGCGGCGGCGAGCGCGACGCAGGCGGGTCCCAGGGCTGCTATAAGCGCGTGGGGCGAGACCCAGGGCCACAGGTCGGTAGGTCGCTGCTCTACCTGGCGCACCTTCTCCTGGAGCGCGCGGGCGTCTGCCAAGTCTTTGGGGCTGTAGTAGCCGTTGGGTAATCCCTCCCTCTGCCCTGCGCTTGCGCCCGCGCCCATTTGCTGCTGGTATTGCAGTTCCAGGGTGTAGGATAAGCCCCTGCTCGTTGGGTCGAGCGCCTCCATCCAGGCTGCGTCGTGAAGTGAGAAGATGGAGAAATAAGCCCCGAAGAACCACGCGGCTACAACGAGCACTTTCGCGAGGTTCGCGAAACGGGGCAGGAGCGTGCCAATAGCGAAGCTCAGGCCGCTCAACAACAGGACGGCCGGGAGGATAAGGACGGCCCACATCGAGACGGCAGTGCCGAGGTTGGGTAAAGAATAGGCTGCAAGAAGTGAGGCGGCATATCCCACAAGCGCCACCGCCAGTATGGGAAGTAAAGATAGTAACGTGGTGGCGACCAGCCCGGCCAGGAAGCGTCCCCAGACGTAAGCCCAGGTGGGAATGGGGGTGGACATGATGATTTCGTGCGTGCGGCGTCTCAAGTCGCGGCTCACAAGCTCGGCGGCCAGGAAGGGGAGTATCACGCCCAGGATGAGCAGCATCGTCCTGGGCAGCACCCTGACGAGGCCCCAGGCGCTTGAGCCGGTGACGCTGAGGGTGAACGGCTCCTCCAGATAGAAATAGTTCACAAGCGCTATGCTGCGTAGCAGCCAGGCGACGAAGAGAAAGAAGCCGGTGATGAGAGCAACCCCTACCCAGGTTGCCCGGCTCGCGGCCATGCGGCGCAATTCCCAGGCAGCGACGGTGCGGAGTGGGTTGGGCCTGCCGATCTGCGCCAACCTGCGTTCCTGTATCGCATCGGTGTGGGTCGCCATGTTTTCTCCTTTCAGGTCTACATCCTTGAGAGGAATGGCGCGGGAATAGGGCGCATGCGCAAGAGGCCCAACGCCAGCAGCGCAAACCCTATACCCGCGATTGCAAGCTCGCTGCTCGCTAACAGGTTGCCGGCCATCTCCTGCTCTGAGAGGGTCAGCAATAGGAGGGACATCCAGCCTGCGTAGGCTATTATCACGGCGATTTCGGGGCGCAGCCAGGCACTCAAGGCCAGGCAGAGGCCAGTGACGAGTAGAAGGGGGGCAAGCCAGTGTAACGTGAGGGCCATCAAGCTACCGGCTGTAGCGTCTCCCTGTTGGGTCCATGCGGCCTGTAGCCAGAAGGCGAGACCCATCAGGAGGCCAAGCAGGAGATCATAGGCAAGGACGACTACGAGCCGGGCTAGGGTAAGGCGCAGGGGCGAGATAGGGCAAGACATCTCGATTTCGAGCACGCCCAGGCGGGCGCTACGAAAGATGCTTGCCACACCCACGCCCGCAAGCAGAGGGCCGGAGGCTCGCAGCACGAACGCGTGGAGTTCAGCCTGGTGCTGCCCCACCTCTGCGGGGAGCACGACGAGCAGCCCCACGAGAGTTATGAGCGCGCTCGCCAGCCAGAACGAGGGGCGCAAAAGGCTAATCTGTAGGCGGGCTATATTGAGAAGCTGGCCCAATATGGAAGCGGGACTTCTATCTAACGTGGCAGGTCGGAGGTAAGCGATGGGTGAAATGGCTGGGGGCAGTATTGGCGTTAGGACCGCCAGCAGGCGTTGCGTGTCATGCTCGGCTGGTATGGGGGCATGCCAGTCTTGGAGCCGCGCCAGGGTGGGGAGTAGCGCAGCAACATCCTCTTCACTTTCGCCTTGCTCTCGAAGGATTGCAGCTATGTGTTCGTCGCCCTCAAGGGGCTGGACCGGTGATGTTGCTTCGCTCATTTATCCGCTCTCTTATGTTTATGTAGGGGCGAGGCATGCCTCACCTTGCTTGGGTTCACCCGCCAGGTTACTTCGCCAACCCTCCAGGGCGAGGCATGCCTCGCCCTGGAGGGTACGTCCCTACTGAATACGTACGGTCCATCGCGTGGTTAATCCTCTTCATAGGTATTGGATAACCGTTCGCGTAACCTCCGGCAGCCTGTATAGAGCCGGGACTTGACCGTGCCGAGGGGTATGTCGAGAGCGGTTGCAATCTCCTGTAGGCTCATCCCGCCGTAGAAGCGCAGGGTAATTGCGGCCCGGTATTCTATGGGCAGACTACCTATGGCCTGGGCGACTTCTCGACCTTGCTCGGCGGCCAGGGCAAGCTCTTCGGGGCCGGGTGCGGCATCCGGTAGACCGTTTGATTTATCAAGGCAGGCGGCGTACCTCGTTTCTGCCAATTTGGCATGGTCGCGGGCCAGATTGGTGGCGATGGCGTAGAGCCAGGGCTTGAACGGGCGGTTCGATTGATAATTGGTCTGCCGCATGATGCGCGTGAAGACTTCCTGGGTAAGGTCTTCGGCTAATGCCCGGTTCGCGTGACACATCCTGTAGAGGTAGCCGAGTATCGGACCGTGATAGCGTTGCACCAGCAACGTGAGCGCGGTTGCTTCGCCTGACATGATTCTGTACATCAATTCTTCATCGGTCGGCGTCTGCACGTCTATCCGTTCCAGGGGTCAGGGATCAAGGGTCAAGCGATAGCTATTGGGTGTTGCAAAGATAATGTACTATAGCCCTTTACGATATAGTGAGGCGAGAGGTTCGCGGGATTGAACGATTCTCTTTAAGTTGATATATTGTTCGTGAAGATTGTCACAGACCAGAAGGGATGAAGGATGGGCGCACCGGGCAACGTGGCTGTGCAGCCGCAGAGGGTGAATATCGGGCAGTTGATGCTGCTGGCCGGGTGTATGTTCGTGGCTATGTTCACGCTGACCTTGCCGGTGGCCCAGCTTGAGGAGTTCGTTGACAGGTTGCTGCCTGCGGGCGGGCAGGACGGGGCGTTGGAGAACACGGCCAAGGGGCTGTTCCAGACGGCGCACTTCCTGGCTTATATACCCTTCGCGTTTATATGGGGTGCACTCTCCGATAGGAGCGGCAAGCGCAAGCATATTCTGCTGATCGGGCTGGTGGGGCAGGGCGTGATGTTCGCGCTCATACCGCTCGTGGGCGACTTGTGGCTGCTATACGTTGCACGCTTTATCGAGGGGATGTTCAGCATCGGCACGGTCTCTATGCTGATGACTATGGTGCTGGATAGCTCGCCTGCTAAGCGGCGGGGTATGGCGCTGGGTGTGTTTTCGCTCTTTATGCTGCTGGGAAATGCCGCGGGCGCGCCTCTCGGTGGGCTGCTCGCGGAAATGAATTATGCGTATCCCTTCTGGCTGGGCGCGATGCTGCTGGTGATAATGGCCGGCGTGGTGCTACTCTTCGTTCGGGAGTCTACGGGCGTTACCCCTGCGTACTCGTTCAGCAAGGCGATGCGCGTGTTGAAGGACAACCCCCGGCTGTATATACCTTATGCCTTTTCTCTGCTTGACAGGTTGACGGTGGGCTTTTTCATTGGGCCGTTCACTATCCTGGTGCGGGATGTGTACGGACTTACGCCTTCACAGCGCGGCATCTACCTTGCCGTGTTCCTGGCGTGCTTCGCGCTCTTCTCTCCATTGGGGGGTATGCTGTCGGACCGGGTGGGGCGGGCGCGGCCTATGCTGCTGGGGACGGTGCTATATGGGTTGATGATCGCGCTGGTGGGCAGGGTCAGCCCGGATATGCTGTTTGTTGTGATGGCTGTGGGCGGGCTGAGCGGGGCGGTGCTGTACCCACCGTCTATCGCGCTCGTGGGGGATTACGCGGGACCAGTACAGCGTGGCGTGGCGATGGGGGGCTTCAACCTCGCGGGGTCTATCGGTTTCGCGGTTGGACCTGTGTTGTTTAGCCTGGTAGCGGATGCATATGGGCTGCTCGCGTCGCCGCTGGTGGCGGGGGCGTTGTGCCTGGTGGCTGCGGGTATAGCGGCACCCCTTATCTTGCGGCGCGACCGTCTCGAACGCGCATCGGGTGAGCTACAGGGCGTGGTGGGGGAGACGTGATGCGTATTGCGTAGTACGTATTGCGTATTATTGAACCACAAAGGCACAAAGAACATTAAGATAATGTGAATGGAACCGTAGAGACGCTGAAACTATTTTGGCGTTTTACGTAATACGTACTACGCAATACGCTTAGGTAGAGGAGAATGCTTTGACTGAGATATTGGTGCCTATCGTGCTGGGGTCTAAAGCGGATTTGGAGCATGCGGGGGCTATTGGGAAGGTTTTGGAAGAGTTGGGAGTGGCTTATGAGGTGAGGGTGGCTTCGGCTCATAAGGCTACGCGATATTTGTTGGATATGCTGGCGGCGTATGAGGGTAGTGGGAAGGCGTTGGTGTATATAACGGTGGCGGGGCGGTCTAATGCGCTGTCGGGGGTGGTGGATGCTAATGTGGGCGCGCCTGTCATCGCTTGCCCGCCATATTCGGACAGGTTTGGCGGGATGGATATTTTGTCGTCGTTGCGGATGCCTTCCGGGCTGGGGGCTGTGGTGGTGTTGGAGCCGGAGGGGGCGGCGCTGGCTGCGGCCAAGATACTTGCCCTGGTCGAGCCTGAGTTGGTGGAGAAGGTGCGGCGGTACCAGGAGAAGAACAGGCTTAAGATCGAGGAGGATGATAGGGGGTTGCGGTAGAATTATTGCGGTAGGATATGTCAGTCAACAAGAAGCCCACAGCCGATTATGACTTGTGGGCTTCTTGTTGACTCGCGCTAAGGAATATGCTATATGCCGGATAAAATAATTCAGGTATGTCTAAATATTTGTGTTAAAGCATGAGACACACGCGTATTTCTTAGAAGGTTCAAGTTCCAATGGAAAGATAGTACCAAAGTACTAGCGAATCCGGCCTTGATTCGCTTGCTATTTGCGGTGCCAAAACAATATACTTTCTCCACCCAAGTAGGTGAAAGAATGTTCTTTTCATCTACCTCAGCGCCTTCAGCCACAGACTTTATCTAGACGACTCATAGAACATATTTACACAAGCCCATTTCGTACAGCAGGTGGGAGAGTATGTTATTGGCCTGTATAGATGTCGCAAGCGGGTTGTCGGGGCGGCGGGTATCACGGGAGAGGTAAACGGCGAGGAACACTAACAATATAATAGGAGTGAATAAATGTTCAAGAAGGCAGGAACACGTCGTTATTTGCAGATAGGTGGTATTTTCTTGCTCCTGGCGCTGGTGGCACTGGCGGGCATGCAGACACGCGGCGGCCCGGCGGCGACCGGCGACAATCCTAATATGCCCCGGATGATGGGCGTGAACGGCGGGCAGCCCGTGGGCGGGGGCATAGCGGACGCCCCGGCAGCGCCTTTTGAAACGGGTAGCGCGACCAAGTTTGACGTATCGCCTCCGTTGCGCGACATAAAGCCCAACAAAGTCGAGCCCTGGACGGAAGTGCGCGAGATGCCGGAGCCTAAGGGCGAGGACTCGAACAAGGGCAAGGCGCTCCCGCCCGTTACAGACCCGATAGTGCAGGCGAGCTTCGGCCCCGACGCGCTGCTGGCGATGCCCGCCCCCATCAGGAACTTCGCGGGCCTCAACAACCGCAATGGCGTATATCCTCCTGACACCAACGGCGATGTTGGACCCAACCACTACGTGCAGTGGGTCAACCTCTCCATCCAGATGTTCGATAAGAACGGCAACACCGTATACGGCCCTGTGAACGGCAATACTCTTTGGAGCGGCTTCGGCGGGGCTTGCCAGACGCAGAACGCGGGCGACCCGATCGTGCTATACGACCCCATGGCCGACAGGTGGCTGATGAGCCAGTTCACGTCGTCCAACCCATACGGCGAGTGCATAGCGATCTCCACGACGGGCGACCCCACCGGCTCGTACTACCGCTACTTCTTCCAGTTCAGCACATCTATCTTCTACGACTACCCGCACCTGGGCGTGTGGCCTGACGGTTACTATGCCGGTTTCAACAGGTTCGGCGCGACTTACCAGGGGCCGAGCGCGATAGTATTCGACCGCGCCAAGATGCTCCTCGGCCAGCCGGCTACTTACCAGGCATTCAACCTGAGCACCAGCTACGGCACGCTCCTCCCCTCCGACCTGGACGGCGCGACGCTGCCGCCAGCAGGCTCCCCCAACTTCTTCATGGCGAAGGCCACGAACAGCCTGCAATTGTGGAAGTTCAAGGTCAACTGGACCACGCCTTCAAGCTCTACCTTCACCGGGCCTACGACCCTGGCGACGGCTGCTTACAACAATCTCTGCACGACCACGCGAAACTGCATCCCGCAGCCCAGCACCACTGTCAGGTTGGACGGCATCGGCGACAGGCTGATGTATAGATTGGCCTACCGCAACTTCGGCACCCACGAGTCGCTGGTGGTAAACCACTCGGTGAACGCGGCGAGCAGTGGCACGCAGGCGGGCGTGCGCTGGTACGAGGTACGCAACCCGAACGTCTCGCCTGTTATCTACCAGCAAAGCACATATTCACCTGACGCAACCAACAGGTGGATGGGCAGCGCGGCTATGGACAGCGCAGGCAACATAGCGATGGTCTACAGCGCATCGAGCAGCAGCGTATTTCCGGGCATCCGGTATACGGGCAGGCTGGTGAGCGACCCACTGAGCACGATGCCTCAGGGCGAGGCCACCCTTATAGCGGGTAGCGGCTCGCAGACCGGCACCGGCTCTCGCTGGGGCGACTACGCGATGATGGCGGTTGACCCGACCGACGACTGCACCTTCTGGATGACCACCGAGTACATGGCCTCCACAGGCCAGTCGCCCTGGGTGACGCGCATCGGGTCGTTCAAGTTCCCGAACTGCGGCGGCGCGCCTCCTCCCACGAATACACCTGGACCAACACCTACCAATACACCTGTGCCTCCTACGCCCACCAACACGCCCGTAGTTCCTACGCCTACCCCCGTTCCGGGCGGCTGCGGCGAGCGGCTGACCAATGGCGGCTTCGAGAGCGGTACTGCTCCCTGGGGGCAGACTTCGACCAACGGCTACCAACTGATTGACACCACCCGGCCACACACGGGTTCGTTCAGCGCCTACCTGGGTGGGTATAACAGCGGCACCGACACTATCTACCAGCAGGTGACGATACCGAGCAACGCGACCTCAGCCACGTTGAGCTACTGGCGGTACGTTACCACGCAGGAGTCGGGCACCACGCCTTACGACTACCTGTACGTGGAAGTACGCAACACCAGCGGCACGCTGTTGGGGACGCTCCAGACGGTGAACAACGGCACCAGCCCGAAGAACTCCTGGGTCCAGACGACGGGCCTGAACCTGCTGGCGTACAAGGGCCAGACGGTACGCATCCAGTTCAGGGCGACCACCGACGTAACTCTACCCACGTCCTTCTTCGTTGACGACGTGAGCTTGAATACCTGCCAGTAACAGGTAAGGTTTCTCAAAGATCAAAAGGGCTGCCTCCGGGCAGCCTTTTTGATTTCGCCTGATTCGTGGAACTTTCTTCCCTGTGCAATCGTCTCTAAACCCAGACGACCAAATCCCACATATTACAAGCTACGGCATGGGCCACGCCCAGAGGCTGATAGCAAATTGCAGGAGGATAATAAGCAATGGAAAAGGGTAGGAATAAGATAGCGCTTGTATTGGGTACTGTAGCAGCGATTGGTATGCTGTTGAGCGCGTTCCTGGTGGTGTGGCTCGTGCCGCGCGAGGCAGGCGTGGGCAATGCGAACAGCCAGGGTAGTGCGGGCGTCGGCTCCGTGTCTTCGGGAGGTGTTGGGTCGAAGGACGCGGCACTTCAACAGGGTGGTTTTGCCCAACCCGTAGGGCAGGTAGGAGTAGCTGTGAACGGCCAACCGCATATATCGGTGCGAGGGACGGGCATCGTATCCGCGAAGCCTGACATGCTGAACCTGCAACTGGGCGTTCAGGAGCAGAACGAGTCGCTTGACAAGGCGCAGACTGACGCCGCGAACAAGATTGACGGTGTAATGGGCCAGTTGAAGGCGGCGGGCGTGGACGAGAAGGACATCTCTACCGCGCAGTACAACGTCGAGCCTGTGATGAACTACAGGGAGAACCAGCCGCCAACAGTAACGGGCTACCGCGTGACCAACATCCTCAATATCAAGCTGCGCGACCTTGCAAAAGCGGGCAAGCTGATAGACGATCTTGTGAAGTCGGGCGCGAACTCGATCTATGGCCTGAGCTTCGGCTTCTCCGACCCGACGGCGCTGATGAAGCAGGCCCGCGAGCAGGCTGTCAACGATGCAAAGGCCCGGGCTTCTGAGCTTGCTACGCTGAGTGGCGTAACCCTGGGCGCGCCTATTGCGATAGATGAAGGTTTCGCCAACGTGCCTTTTCCCATGATGAACGCCATGCCGGAGCAGGCGCAGCGTGACGCCGCGCTGTCTACCGCAATCGTGCCCGGCCAGCAAGAGGTCCGGGTTGAGGTTAGCGTAGTGTATGGGATAAAGTAGCAGTAACTATCGGGTAGTAAAGGGGGTGGGCATGGTGCCTGCCCTCTTTTGCGTTCCCGACAATGCCTCAGATGAACCTATTTTGTAACTAATATGTGTTACAGGCAAGGGGAGGGAACACTTCTGCTTGGCTAAAGCTGCGTAGCTTAAGGCCATAGCTTGCTTTTGTTTGTCACTGAGTAGGAGGTGTGAAATGGACGGTAAGCGATATGGCGTGAGAGTGCCTTTGAGCACGATAGCTGTAGGCGCATTGCTCTTGAGCGCGTTCCTGGCGGTGTGGTTGTTTCCCGGCTTGTTGGTCGCCCGCGATTCGGGAGCGCCGGCTCAGGCAGTGGCGGCGAGTCTCGCGCAGACGGAGTCTGATTCGACTTTGGCTGTTGGGGAGCGACCGCACCTGACAGCGCGAGGCGTGGGGATCATCTCGGCGCGGCCCGACGTGCTGAACGTACAGATAGGCGTGCAGACGCAAAACGTGTCTCTCGCCGACGCGCAGTGAATGTATCTTAGACTTCTAACTCAGGCGGGCTAGAACTAAGATAAGTGTTGTGATATACTGCCTATAAGGCCTAAATTTGAATTGAGGAGGAATGCTATGAAACATTCGCAAAAGAACTTCTTTTCTCGTTTTGCTTCACTGGCTCTCTTATTGATTGTGTCTGTATTTAACAGCACTTCTCCTTATCTCAGGGCCGATGCTGCGGAAAGTCCGGCATCCAAACCTACATGGGAGTATAAACCCAGGTCATCAGGTTCCATTGAGCATAGACGCGTTCAATTCGGTCCGCGAGGGTCGGATAGCTACCTGGTATGGGGCGAGCGTTCTGAGGCTCTACGCCCCGCGGAAGATACAGACTTCACTATGGATTCAACCTATGACATCTCAGGTCGGGACCTAAAGAACAACAGACCGATTGTGGTGTCGGATGGGCCGAAGAACCAGTTCAACCCTGCAATCTCAGGGCCAGTGGTGGTGTGGGAGGACGAGCAGAGTAGTTGTGACGGGTGCGGGCGGGACATAATGGGTAAAGACCTGGCAAACGGGGTAGTGTACCAGGTGGCTACGGGACCTAACGACCAACTCTACCCAGCCATATCGGGTAAGAGCGTGGCGTGGCTTGAGAATGGGGAGAAGGAGAGTAAGCTGCTGGTCAAGGAGTTGGATAGCAACAGCAAGGTGGTGGAGGTACGTTCAGTTGGATACGAGCAAGGTATAGACGTGCTGTGGCCTCGCATCAGCGACCGCTTTCTCATCTGGGCGGAACAGAGATATGACCCCCTTGTTACCAACTCTCGCTCCATCCATATACAATCCTACAACCGCAGCGATGGTAGAGTAACAAGCATAGCTCAATATACAGTCTCAAGCTCTATGGGCGGTCGAGTTGAATATGCGTTAGACGGCTCAACGCTGGCCTGGGAATACATGGGCCTCAACTTGATGGACTTGAGCACTGGCGTAAAGTGGAGAATAGAGACGCCAGAGGTAGTTGGCCTGGCGATACAGCGCGGCATCGTGATGTGGAGCGCAGGTAGTGAGGGCTTTGATATATGGGGTCTCAACCTCAAAGAAGACGCCCACAAGCCCCTACCACTCCTGGTGGCTGACGGCGCCCAACTCACACCTACAATAGCTGGTGATGTACTAGCCTGGGCTAATAATGGTGGTACGAGTGATGAGCGCATCGCCAGCACATCACTTTCCGAAGCCCTGGCGACCGCACCCGAACGCCAAAAAGCATTAGATCAACAAGAGAAGACGAAGGGCGCAGCGCCTCCAGCTACGGCGGAGCACCCACAGGATGTGCCAGGTTACACTAACCCCACAGTGAAAGGCATCCATGTCGCCCATGGCGGTGCCCATTGGCGGTCCGATTTGGGCAGGTGCGAACCAGGGTGGTACAACTGCGACGCCGGTTATCCGCCGTGCAATGGAAACGGATGTGGAGCAGTTGATGCCCTCGGAGCACGTCAGCCCACACCCTATTTCGGCTCATATATAGTTATGGGAGGTAGTGGAATCAGCGGAAACGTAGCAGGTGATCTGGACTTCAACACTGGCCGCGCGGACCCCTGGGGGCCGCAAGTCAAAAACGTTATGCGCACCCTGTCTATACAAGGGCGGCGAATTACCTTTCGCACCTGGGATACACTAGCGCCGAACGCCAGTGGCACTCGCACTCCAGACCACCTTGCTCAGCAAGTGCTTGATCACGCATGGCGCAGCTGGCTGCGGAGCCAACAAATACAAGTTAACAACGAGCCAAACGCCGAATGGCCCAGCCGCACCAATTGCAAAAGATCACCAAGTGGCCCAGGTCCTTGCTGGTGGCCGGGCAGACCTGCGCGTTCGTGGAACGATGATCACGACCAGGAATTCTGGCTCCAGGTGAACGAGTTTTACACCGATGGCTGGTGGGCAATTAACTACTACAGGACGAACTCAACCTACTGCTCCCAGAATCCAACTAATTGCAACAATCTGGCTACCATGAATATCTGGACGCCACCTATGGCAGGACCTGATTATTTCACAAGCGCGGGTCAATTACCCTATCAGGTTCTGAGTACCATGATTGATACCTACGACTTCTTCAGCTACCATCTTTATTATGCTCCGAACTTACATGCAAACGGGTTCGGGGGTGTAACGAACTGGCTGTACGACTCATGGTTTCCTAGCTGGTTGAAAAACTGGATCACCAGCGGATATGACGGGAGCGGACACAGATTTCGTTCCCAGGTAACTGAGGCCGGTTGGCCTGGGTGGGTGTTAGATAGATGCGGCTATACGTCAGGCTATGATTCCTCCTGGCGACCAGTGCACTGGTCTAACTCATGGTGTAATACGGGCGACGGCTATTACCACTATAACGATACAGATCTTACGAGCCTAATGTCGGGATTCGAGCGTCACAATGCAGAAGCTATCTATGCCTGGATCGTGAGAGGCGGTGGCGGGAATCCGGCGGTCGGTCTACCATGGGGTGGCGATGGCCTGGATGAGTCGGGTGCCGCAAAGACCTGGTTCTGGTACTATCAACAGTCCAGCCCTTAGGCCATAACTGAGACATACCGTCGCGGAACCGGAATAACCCTTGATCGTTGAAGTAGTGACGAAAGCTAGATGGTGAGGGTTTTGCAAGATGGCGTCGCGCAGGTTCAAGGTATTGATGATTCTCCTGGGTCTCTCTACTGCGCTGCTCCCCATCGGCCCAGGCTCACATGCCTCCGCGCCTGTACACGCGCAAGCCGATTCCCGCTTCTTTGCTGAGACTGGACATGCCGTCAGGGGTAGGTTTCTGAAATACTGGGAGGAGCACGGCGGCCTCGCTCAACAGGGCTATCCTATCTCGGATGAGATGCAGGAGCGTTCTGATAGTGATGGTAAGACCTACGCGGTGCAGTACTTCGAGCGGGCCGTCTTCGAGTGGCACCCTGAGAACCAGGCTCCTTATGATGTCTTACTGAGCCTGGTGGGAGTCTTCTACTACAAAGAGAAGTATCCCCAGGGCGCGCCCGATCAGAAGGCCAACACCGATCCGGCAACCATATACTTCCCCGAAACGGGCAAGCGGCTCGGCGGCTCGTTCCGTGAGTATTGGCAGAGTCGTGGCGGTCTTATGCAACAGGGCTACCCGATTTCCGACGAGTTCCATGAGAAGAGCGACCTGGATGGTAAGACCTACACGGTGCAGTACTTCGAGCGGGCGGTCTTCGAGTGGCACCCTGAGA